>NZ_JAZEWV010000001.1:0-740178 GCF_036353415.1 Actinacidiphila polyblastidii | reverse complement strand
TGTGTTCCGACTTTAGCAGATGCTTTCCGGTCGGAATTACCAACCCCGTTGCGAACACACACGTTTCCGCGGGTCTCGTCGAGGCGGTTGTGCCAACGTACTGGAGCGGGCCCCCGGATGCAAATCCGGGGGCCCGCTCTCGGCCATGTGGTTGACGGTGCGTCAGGACGCCCGTGCGGGAGGCAGGTCAGACCTCCACGACCACCGGCAGGATCATCGGCCGGCGGCGGTAGGTGTCGGAGACCCACTTGCCGACGGAGCGCCTGATGAGTTGCTGGATCTGCCGCGTCTCCATGACCCCGTCGGAGGCCGAACGGGACAGCCCCTCCTCGATCTTGGGAATGACCGCGGCGAACGCCTCGTCCTCGATGCCGGAACCGCGCGCGTGGATGTTCGGACCGCCGACGATCTTGCCGGTGGCGGTGTCCACGACGACGAACACCGAGACGATGCCCTCCTCACCGAGAATGCGCCGGTCCTTGAGGGACGACTCGGTGATGTCGCCGACGGACAGGCCGTCGACGTAGACGTATCCGGCGGTGACCTTGCCGGCGATCTTGGCGACGCCGTTGACGAGGTCGACCGCGACGCCGTCCTCGGCGATGACGCAGCGTTCCTTGGGAATGCCGGTGAGCTGACCGAGTTCGGCGTTGGCGCGCAGATGGCGCCATTCGCCGTGGATCGGCATCAGATTGCGGGGCTTGCAGATGTTGTAGAAGTACAGCAGTTCGCCGGCCGAGGCGTGCCCGGAGACGTGCACCTTGGCGTTGCCCTTGTGGACGACGTTGGCGCCCCAGCGGGTGAGCCCGTTGATGACGCGGTAGACCGCGTTCTCGTTTCCGGGGATCAGGGAGGAGGCGAGGATGACGGTGTCGCCCTCCACGATCCGGATCTGGTGGTCGCGGTTCGCCATCCGGCTGAGGGCGGCCATGGGTTCGCCCTGGGAGCCGGTGCAGACCAGGACGACCTGCTCGTCCGGGAGGTCGTCGAGGACCTTGACGTCCACGACCAGGTTGCCGGGCACCTTGAGATAGCCGAGGTCGCGGGCGATGCCCATGTTCCTGACCATGGAGCGGCCGACGAAGGCGACCTTCCTGCGGTGGGCGTGGGCGGCGTCCAGGACCTGCTGGATGCGGTGCACGTGGCTGGCGAAGCTGGCCACGATGATGCGCTTGTCGGCGCGCCCGAAGGTCTGCCGGAGCACCTGGGAGATGTCGCGCTCGGGCGCGACGAACCCCGGGACCTCGGCGTTGGTGGAGTCGGCGAGCAGCAGGTCGATGCCCTCCTCGCCGAGCCGCGCGAAGGTCGGCAGGTCGGTGAGGCGTCCGTCCAGCGGCAGTTGGTCCATCTTGAAGTCGCCGGTGGCGACCACCATGCCGGCCGGGGTGCGGATGGCGACGGCCAGCGCGTCGGGGATGGAGTGGTTGACGGCGATGAACTCGCAGTCGAAGGGGCCGATGCGCTCTCGGTCGCCTTCCCTGACCTCCAGCGCGTACGGCCTGATGCGGTGTTCCTGGAGCTTGGCCTCGATGAGGGCGAGGGTCAGCTTGGAACCGATCAGCGGGATGTCGTCCTTCTCCCTGAGGAGGAAGGGGACGGCTCCGATGTGGTCTTCGTGGCCGTGGGTCAGGATGATGCCGACGACGTCGTCGAGGCGGTCCCTGATGGAACTGAAGTCGGGCAGGATCAGGTCGACGCCGGGCTGTTCCTCTTCGGGGAAGAGGACGCCGCAGTCGACGATCAGCAGCTTCCCGCCGAATTCGAAGACGGTCATGTTGCGACCGATCTCGCCGAGGCCGCCGAGCGGGGTGATGCGGAGGCCGCCCTCGGCCAGGGCAGGCGGAGGACCGAGTTCAGGATGCGGATGGCTCAAAGGTTTTTCTCCCTACCGCGCACGCCAGAGGGTCTCCTCTGAGGGGCCGTGGCGTGTGCGACATGCATTGGTCGTTTTCTCGGATTCTTGTCTTCCGGTGCTGCGTATTCAGTTGTGAAGTCTGTTGTCAGAGGTGTACCCCGCCCGCGGCGAGATCCCTCCTGAGCTGGTCGGTCTCGGTCCCGGTGAGTTCCACCAGGGGCAGCCGGAGGGGTCCTGCGGGCAGTCCGCGCAGCGCCAGGGCGGCCTTGGTGGTGATGACGCCCTGGGCGCGGAACATGCCGGTGTAGACCGGCAGCAGCCGCTGGTGGATCTCGGCGGCCTTGGCGACGTCGCCGCCGGCGTACGCCTCGATCAGGCTCCGCAGCTCCGGGGTGACGAGGTGGCCGACGACGGAGACGAAGCCGGTGGCGCCGATGGCCAGGAGCGGCAGGTTGAGCATGTCGTCGCCGGAGTACCAGGCGAGGCCGCTGCGCGCGAGCGCCCAGCTCGCAGCGCCGAGGTCGCCCTTGGCGTCCTTGTTGGCCACGATGCGCGGGTGCTCGGCGAGCCGGACCAGCGTCTCGGTGTCGACGGGCACGCCGCTGCGGCCGGGGATGTCGTAGAGCATCACGGGCAGGCCGGTCGCGTCGGCGATGGCGGTGAAGTGCCGGTACAGGCCCTCCTGCGGGGGCTTGCTGTAGTACGGCGTGACGGTGAGCAGTCCGTGCGCCCCGGCGCGTTCTGCCTGGCGGGCGAGGTCGATGCTGTGCGCGGTGTCGTTGGTGCCGACGCCGGCGACGACGTGTGCGCGGTCGCCGACCGCGTCGAGTACGGCTCGGACCAGCTGCTCTTTCTCCTGGTCGCTGGTGGTCGGCGACTCTCCCGTGGTGCCGTTGACGACCAGGCCGTCGTTGCCGGCGTCGACGAGGTGGGTGGCCAGCTGCTGTGCGCCGTCGAGGTCGAGGGCACCGGCGGTGGTGAACGGCGTGACCATTGCGGTCAGCACCCGGCCGAAGGGGGCCTTGGGGGTGGAGGTCGGAGCCATGTCTCCCACGGTACTGGGTGGGTGTGTACGGACGCAGCCGTGGGACCTGCGGAAAGGACTCCGGCGCTGCCTGCTCGGGGGTTCAAGCAGCGCCGGAGACCGTTTCTGCAGCGTAGATGAACTTCGCGAACGCCTGCAATTCGGGCACTTCGGACAGATTTTACGGGGCGACTCGGCCGTTCGCGTTGAATGCCGCGTGGGTGAGCGGCATCAGCTCCTTCCAGAGCTCCTCCATCTTCTCCCCGACCATCTCGATCTCCCGCTGCGGGAAGGACGGGACGGCCGCCAGCTCGTGCTGGGTCCGCAGCCCGAGGAAATGCATCAGTGAGCGCGCGTTGCACGTCGCGTACATCGACGAGAACAGACCGACCGGAAGAGTGGCCCTGGCCACCTCGCGCGCCACTCCGGCCGCCAGCATCTCCTGGTAGGCGGCGTACGACTGGGTGTACGACTCCTCCATCGCCGCCGCCACCGCCTTGTGCTGCTCGGGGCTGCCGTGCACGAACTCGTACTTGCCGGGCCGCCCCTGCTGCACCAGCTTCCGGTCCTCCCCCGGCACGTAGAACACCGGCTGCAACTCGCGGTACCTGCCGGACTCCTCGTTGTACGAGTTGTGCACGACGATTCCGTCGGCCAGGAAGTTGTGCCAGGGACCGGCGACGGACAGGTCGTACGTCATCTCCTCGCCGTCCTCGGCCACGGCCACGATGCGGTCCGGCACGGCCGGTGCGACCTTGGGGCGGTCGCGCTGGTTCGAGGTCCCTACCCCGATGTCCCGGCGCACGCCGGGCGGAACGAGGTCGGCGGGCGGCTGCGGGGCGGTGTCCGCCGCCATGACCGCGTCACCTGCCGCCAGCTCGCCGGCCTTGCGCCACCCTTCCGGCGTGAGGACGGCGTGATCGACGGAGCAGCGCAGCGTCCGCCCGCTCTCTGTCGTGAGACGCAGGAGCGCCTTGACCCCGGACTCCATCACGTCGACGATCTGCGCCCGCTGCGCGAGCAGGGTGTCCTCCTCGTAGCAGCGGACATGGGCGCCGCGGACCGATGCGACCCCGGCCTGGGAGTGCCGCGTCGCCCCGTCGGCCGACAGCCCCGTGCGGTCCTCTGCACCGTGGTGCCACAGGCGGTGGAGGTCGGCGATCTTCCGGTGCCGCAGGCTCCCGTCCTCGCTCTCCAGTGTCACCTCGGTGTCACCGGCCAGGCACCATCCCACCCGGTGGCGCATGAACTCGCGGAAGACGAAGATCGGGGCGCTGACGAAGAAGGTCATGGAGTTGTGCTCGAAGGGGCTGCCGTGGCGGTCGCGCATCAGGTAGTTGATCAGGCCCTTGGAGCGCTCGGGGTCCTTGGTCAGCTCCGCCAGGGACTGCTCGCCCGCGGTGGAGACCCGGGCCGCCCAGAGCACGTCGGAGTCCGACGCGCTGTGCTTCACCAGCTCGACGCTCACGTCGTCGCGAAAACGGACGGGGGTGTCGGGGGCGGCGGGCTGATCAGTGGACACCGGCGGGTCCTTCCTGTTGGCTTCAGTGCGCCGCCCAGCCTAAGCGGTGGGCCCGACAGTGGGGCGTACGCGGCCTGCGCGACCCGGAGGTTGGCCGTCGCCGGGTTGACGGCTAGCCTCACCGGTCATAGCCCCTGCCGGAATCCGGAAGAGGAATCTCCGCGTGTCCCTGCCCTACCGCTCCCCGACCGCCGTCGACGACGAGTTCGCGACCGGACGGCCGCTGCCGCACGATGTCCACGACCGCTGGATGCGGCCGTACCGACCGGGGCCGTGGCGGGTCGGTCTCGCGGCCCTCGCCCTGATGCTGGCCGCCTACATGCTCTTCGCCTCGCTCATCATGGTCGCCGCCGGCAGCGTGAACGGGGCCGCCACCTGCCTGGTCGTCGCCCTCGCGGTGATCGTCTGCACCCTGCGGCTGCTGCGGGTGGGGCTGTGGCTGAGCGGCAAGGGGCTGCGTCAGGTGTCCTTCTTCGGCACGGTCACGGTGCCGTGGTCGAAGGTCGACACGGTGCGTACGGCGCAGCAGCCGGTGAAGGTGCTGGGGCTGCCGCGGACCGTGATGGGTCAGGCGCTGCTGATCACCCGGCGTGGCGGCGGCCAGCTGCGCACCATGGTGACCGACCACAACGCGGACTTCCTGGGCCGGGTGGAGGCGTTCGACATCGCAGCCGACGCCATCGAGGGCTGGTCGACCGAGCTGCGCTGACCGGCGGGGCTTCGGGGGCCGGCCGGTTCGCGGCCTCCCCCGGGGCTCCGGGCCGGTCAGCGGGCGGCCTGCCGGTCCCCGTCGTGCAGGGCGATGGCCCGCTGCATGGCCTTGCGGGCGCGCGGCGTGTCGCGGGCGTCGAAGTACGCGACCGCCAGCCGGAACCAGTTCCGCCAGTCCTCAGGGGCGGCCTCGGTCTCGGCCTGGCGCTTGGCGAAGACGGCGTCCGCCGAGTCCCGGTCGATGCGGCCGCTGGGTGTGCGGACCAGCTCGTCGACGGGCAGTCCTCCTTCGGCCTCCAGCTCCCGGCCGAGCCGTCCCGCGTGCCGGGCGAACTGCGTGGTGTGCCACAGGAACCACGCGCCGATCAGCGGCAGCACCAGCACGGCGACGCCGAACGCCACCGTGACCGGGCGGCCGTCGGCGATGAGCAGCACGCCGCGGTCGCCGACCAGGACGAAGTAGAAGAGCAGGGCGATCGCGGAGGCCGCGTAGCCGATTCGGGAGCGCATGACGTCAGGCTCCTTCGCCGGCGCCGGTGCCGTCGCCGGGCCCGGCCGTCCCGGTCTCCGCGGTCACGCCGGTGAGGAAGTGCTCGAGGCCGAAGGTGATCCCGGGCACGCCGGGGACGGTGCGGACGGCCAGCAGGATGCCCGGCATGAAGCTGCTGTGGTGCAGCGAGTCGTGCCGCAGGGTGAGGGTCTCCCCGGTGCCGCCGAAGAGCACCTCCTGGTGGGCGAGCAGGCCGCGCAGCCGTACGGAGTGCACCGGGACGCCGTCGACGTCGGCGCCGCGCGCGCCGTCGAGGCCGTGGGTGGTGGGGTCGTGCTGCGCGTCGAGCCCGGCCTCGCGGCGGGCGGCCGCGACCAGCTGGGCGGTGCGGGTGGCGGTGCCGCTGGGCGCGTCGGCCTTCTTGTCGTGGTGCAGTTCGATGACCTCGACGGACTCGAACCAGCGGGCCGCCTGGCGGGCGAACTGCATGGTCAGGACGGCGCCGATGGAGAAGTTCGGGGCGATGAGGACGCCGGTGCCGGGCGAGCCGGCGAGCTGCCCTTCGAGGGTGGCCAGCCGCTCGGGCGTCCACCCCGTGGTGCCGACCACGGCGTGGATGCCGTGGCCGGCGCAGAACTCCAGATTGCCCATGACGGCGTCCGGGTGGGTCAGCTCCACGACGACCTCGGCGCCGGCCTCGGTGAGGGCGTCGAGGCGGTCGCCGCGGCCGAGGGCGGCGACCAGGTCCAGGTCGTCGGCGGCCTCGACGGCGCGTACCGCCTCGGAGCCGATCCTGCCCCTGGCGCCGATGACGGCCACACGGAGCTTGCTCATCGTTGTCCGGTCCTCCGGGTCGTAAGGACCGCGCACCTATGGTGCGCGGGTATTACACGCGCGCGGGCCGCCGCGCGCTCACGCGGTCACGCGAGTGCCTCGTGCAGGCGTGCGGCCTGCTTGTCCTTCACCGGCCCTATGACCGCGAGCGAGGGCCGCTGTCCCAGTACATCGCGGGCCACCTCGCTCACTTCCTGCGGGGTCACCGAAGCGATGCGGGCCAGCAGGTCGTCCACGGACAGCTGCTCGCCCCAGCACAGCTCGCTCTTGCCGATCCGGTTCATCAGCGCGCCGGTGTCCTCCAGGCCCAGCACCGTCGAGCCGGAGAGCTGCCCGATGGCGCGGCGCAGCTCCTCGTCGGTCAGCCCGTGCTCGGCGACCTGCTGCAGCTCGTCGCGGCAGATCTTCAGCACCTCGGGAACCCGCCGCGGCTGGCAGCCGGCGTAGACGCCGAACATGCCGCAGTCCGCGTAGGAGGAGGTGTACGAGTACACGCTGTAGGCCAGGCCGCGCTTCTCGCGGATCTCCTGGAAGAGCCGCGAGCTCATGCCGCCGCCGAGTGCGGCGTTCAGGACGCCGAGGGCCCAGCGGCGGTCGTCGGTACGGGACAGGCCGGGCATGCCGAGCACCACGTGGGCCTGCTCGGTGCGCCGGTCCAGCACCTCGACGTGGCCCGCGGCGCGCAGCGCCCGCGAGCCGCCGCGCGGCGGCACCGGGACGGCGTCGCCGTCGCCGAGCGCCCCGGCCCGCTCGAAGGCGCGGCGGACCTGGCGCACGACGCTGGCGTGGTCGACGTTGCCCGCGGCGGCGACGACCAGGCGGGTCGGGTCGTAGTGCTTGCGGTAGAAGCGCGCCACCTGGTCGCGGGTCATCGCGTTGATGGTCTCGACGGTGCCGAGCACCGGGCGGCCGAGCGGGGAGTCGCCGAGCAGCGCGGTGGTGAACAGGTCGTGCACCTGGTCGCCGGGGTCGTCCTCGGTCATGGCGATCTCTTCGAGGACGACGCCGCGCTCCGCGTCGAGGTCCTCCTGCCGGATCAGCGAGGACGTGAGCATGTCGCAGACCACGTCGATGGCCAGCGGCAGGTCGGTGTCGAGGACCCGCGCGTAGTAGCAGGTGTACTCCTTGGCGGTGAACGCGTTCATCTCACCGCCCACGGCCTCGACGGAGGCGGAGATCTCCAGCGCGCTGCGCCGCTGCGTGCCCTTGAACAGCAGGTGTTCGAGGTAGTGGGTGGCGCCGTTGAGGACCGGTGTCTCGTCGCGGGAGCCCACGCCGGCCCAGATGCCGAAGGTGGCGGAGCGGACGGTGGGCAGCGTCTCGGTGACGACCCGCAGGCCGCCGGGGAGCACGCTGCGGCGCACCGTGCCGACACCGTCGGTGCCGGGCAGCAGGGTGCGGGTGCGGGTGGCCCGCGTGCGGACGGCCCGCCCCTCGGTCGAGGGGCGGGCCGTCGCAGCGGTGGAGCGGGTCGTCACTTGGCCGACTCGTCCTTCGCGTCGTCGTCACCGTCTGCGGCTTCGCCTTCGCCGTCGATCACGGGGATCAGGGAGAGCTTGCCGCGCTGGTCGATCTCGGCGATCTCGACCTGCACCTTGGCGCCGACGCCGAGGACGTCCTCGACGTTCTCGACGCGCTTGCCGCCGGCGAGCTTGCGGATCTGCGAGATGTGCAGCAGACCGTCCTTGCCGGGCATCAGCGACACGAAGGCGCCGAAGGTGGTGGTCTTCACGACCGTGCCCAGGTACCGCTCGCCGACCTCGGGCATGGTCGGGTTGGCGATCTGGTTGATCATCGTGCGCGCGGCCTCGGCCTGGGAGCCCTCGGTCGCGCCGATCAGCACCGTGCCGTCGTCCTCGATGGAGATGTCGGCGCCGGTGTCCTCCTGGATCTGGTTGATCATCTTGCCCTTGGGGCCGATGACCTCGCCGATCTTGTCCACCGGGATCTTGATGCTGATGATCCGCGGCGCGTTGGGGGACATCTCGTCCGGGGAGTCGATGGCCTCCATCATCACGTCGAGGATGTGCAGGCGGGCGTCGCGGGCCTGCTTGAGGGCCGCGGCCAGCACGGACGCCGGGATGCCGTCGAGCTTGGTGTCCAGCTGGAGGGCGGTCACGAAGTTCTTGGTGCCGGCGACCTTGAAGTCCATGTCGCCGAAGGCGTCCTCGGCACCGAGGATGTCGGTCAGCGCGACGTAGTGCGTCTCGCCCTCGATCTCCTGCGAGATCAGGCCCATGGCGATACCGGCGACGGGGGCTTTGAGGGGCACACCGGCGTTCAGCAGCGACATGGTGGAGGCGCAGACCGAGCCCATCGACGTGGAGCCGTTGGAGCCGAGCGCCTCGGAGACCTGGCGGATCGCGTAGGGGAACTCCTCGCGGGTCGGCAGGACCGGGATCAGGGCGCGCTCGGCGAGCGCGCCGTGGCCGATCTCGCGGCGCTTGGGGGAGCCGACGCGGCCGGTCTCGCCGACGGAGTACGGCGGGAAGTTGTAGTTGTGCATGTAGCGCTTGCGCGTCTCGGGCGCCAGCGTGTCGAGCTGCTGCTCCATCCGGAGCATGTTGAGGGTGGTGACGCCCAGGATCTGGGTCTCGCCGCGCTCGAACAGCGCCGAGCCGTGCACCCGCGGGATCGCCTCGACCTCGGCGGCCAGGGTGCGGATGTCGGTGACACCGCGGCCGTCGATGCGGACCTTGTCGCGGATGACGCGCTGGCGGACCAGCTTCTTCGTCAGCGAGCGGTAGGCCGCGGAGATCTCCTTCTCACGGCCTTCGAACTGCGGCAGCAGCTTCTCGGCGGCCAGGCCCTTGACCCGGTCGAGCTCGGCCTCGCGGGCCTGCTTGCCGGCGATGGTCAGCGCCTGCGCCAGCTCGCCGGTGACCGCGGACTCCAGCGCCTCGAAGACGTCCTCCTGGTACTCCAGGAAGATCGGGAACTCCGCGGTGGGCTTGGCGGACTTGGCGGCCAGTTCGGACTGCGCCTTGCAGAGCACCTTGATGAACGGCTTGGCGGCGTCCAGGCCGGAGGCGACGATCTCCTCGGTCGGCGCCTCGGCGCCGCCCTCGACGAGCTTGATCGTCTTGTCGGTGGCCTCGGCCTCGACCATCATGATCGCGACGTCGCCGTCGTCGAGCACCCGGCCCGCGACGACCATGTCGAACACGGCCTCCTCGAGCTCGGTGTGGGTCGGGAACGCCACCCACTGGCCCTTGATCAGCGCGACGCGGACGCCGCCGATCGGGCCCGAGAAGGGCAGGCCGGCCAGCTGCGTGGAGCAGGAGGCGGCGTTGATGGCGACCACGTCGTAGAGGTGGTCGGGGTTGAGCGCCATGACGGTGGCGACGATCTGGATCTCGTTGCGCAGGCCCTTGACGAAGGACGGGCGCAGCGGGCGGTCGATCAGCCGGCAGGTCAGGATGGCGTCCTCGGAGGGACGGCCCTCGCGGCGGAAGAAGGACCCGGGGATCCGGCCGGCCGCGTACATGCGCTCCTCGACGTCCACCGTGAGGGGGAAGAAGTCGAAGTGCTCCTTGGGCTGCTTCGAGGCGCTGGTGGCCGACAGCACCATGGTGTCGTCGTCCAGGTAGGCCACGGCGGAACCGGCGGCCTGACGGGCCAGGCGGCCCGTCTCGAAGCGGATGGTGCGGGTGCCGAAGGTGCCGTTGTCGATCACGGCTTCGGCGTAGTGGGTCTCGTTCTCCACTATGGGGTTTCTCCTCGTCCTTGCCCGCAGGGCGTCTCCCTGGCGGGCCATCGGTGGAGGGGCGTCCTGCCGGGGCCGGTCTTCGATCGAAGCCTCCGGGGGTGTTCCCACCCGGGGGCCACTACCGAGGACCGGCGCATGCGGCGGATAGGAGGACGCTCCTCCTCATTCGTTGTCAACGGCACCATTGCACCAGACGACGCGGGGATCGCGCACGTCATGTGCACAGGCCGTCGCCATGTGCATACGGGACCGGCGTGTCCGGCACATATGCCAAAGGGAGCGGCCCCGTCGAGACGGGGACCGCTCCCTCCACGGCGTCCTAGCGAACGCCCGCCGCGCCGGCACGGATGCCGAGGCGCTCGCGGAGCTCACGGAAGCGGGTGATGTCCTTCTTGGCCAGGTACTGCAGCAGACGGCGGCGCTGGCCGACCAGGATCAGCAGACCACGACGGCTGTGGTGGTCGTGCTTGTGGGTCTTGAGGTGCTCGGTCAGGTCCGAGATCCGGCGCGACAGGAGCGCGACCTGGACCTCGGGGGAGCCGGTGTCGCCCTCCTTGGTGCCGAACTCGGCGATGATCTGCTTCTTCGTCTCGACGTCGAGCGACATACGGACTCCTCAGGTTTTGTGTGGCCTCCGAGCGCCCCCGGTCTTCATCGCGGGGGAATCTCACGGAACTCGCGAGGCGAGGCCACGCGGGTGAGCACACGCGTGACCGTCACCCAGAGTACCAGCCCGCGACGGCCTCCTTACCCGCGGGTCATCTCCGGCGCCGCGCCGTGTCCCGCGGCGCGCAGCCGGGCGAAGGCGGTGGGCGCCTCGCCGCGGGCGACGGCCGACTCGACGTGCGCCTTCACCAGCTCGGCGCAGGCGCGGGGGGACGCCGCGCCGGTGTCGCACTCGACGTCGTAGACGCCGTGCGCGTGCACCTTTCCGTACTGCAGTGCTGCCAGTCCCCGCGGCCTGTCGCCGCGGGCGCGCTCGCGGCGCTCCAGCTCCGGGAGCGGGCAGTGCACGCCGACGAGGAAGACGTCGGCGCCGGCCAGCACCTCCAGGCAGTCCGCGAGCCGCCAGGGCTCGCTCAGCACGTGGTCGACGACGAGGTCGTTGCCCGCCGCGGCCATCCCGGCGATCGCCCGGTGGTATCCCATCCGGGTGCGCCGCAGCACGTCGTCCAGCCGCTCGGGCGCGACCTCCCTGTCGGCCCGCATCGCGCCGACGGCGTCGACCGCCAGGTGGAAGTAGGGGTCGCCGTCGAGAATGCGCAGCAGCTCACCGGCGATGGCCGATTTGCCCGAACTGGAGGTGCCGTTGAGGAAGATGATCCGACCACGCCGCATACCGATCATCGTATCGACGGCCTGTCGGTGCGCGGGCGGCGGGAGTTGGAGGCGCGGGCTGTGGTGAGCCGCCGCGCAGGGCGGGTACGGGGCGGGTACCGGCCCTTGCGGGACGGCGGTGTTCGTGCCGGGCGGGCCTGACGCCCACCGGGGACCGGCGATTAGTCTTGCCCTGAACGGGGAGGGTCGACGGGCAGTGCGGCGCTGGGTACGGCGCGTCGCGGGGCGCTCGGCCGCAAAAGACCAGGAGGCACAGTGAGCAGCGATCGGGACGAGAACCGCGTGGCCGGGGCCGCCCCTGTCGAGGACGCGTCCGAGTCGGACTACACCGGGGAGTTCAGCCTCGGCCCGAGGCTGCCCGCCTGGTACATGCAGGACTCGGGGAGCCGTTCGGACACATCGCAGGACGCGTCACAGGAGGAGTCGCAGGAGGAGTCGGCGGACGGGTCGCAGGAGGAGACGGCCGACCGGTCCGCTGATGAGGACGCGGACCGGTCGCAGCGCGGCTCATCCGGCCGCGACGCGCAGCCGGGGGCGGGTCAGGAACCGCGGCCCGCACCGGCGTTCGGGCCGCCTGCCGCGGACCGGGCGGCCGCGCCGCCCCCTTCCGCGTCGCCTTCTTCTGTGCCGACTTCTTCCGTGCCGCCCGCGCCCGCCGGCGGCTCCGCGTCGCCGCAGAGCTGGTCGGCCGCGTCCGTGCCGTCGATCCCGCTGCCGACCGCCCCGCCGGCGGAGCCCGGGACCGTGTTCGCGCCCGAGTCGGCGGCCGACGGGACCGACGACGGGGCCGCCGGCGACGAGCCCGTACGGGAGCGGTCCGTACCGGAGGCCACCGCCGAGGAGTCCGCTCACGAGGCCGCGCGCGAGGTCGAGCCGGAGCCCGCGCACGACGAGCCGTCGTGGTCGGCGTCGTCCTGGTCGGCGTCGTCCGTTCCGCTCGGGCCCGGGGCGGCGCAGCCGGCGGCCGACGAGGCGGGGCCGCAGGGCGGGGACGCCGCGCCGGACGAGGCACCGGATGCGCCGCAGCCCGCGGAGCCGCGGGCCGACGCCACCATGCGCTTCTCCGCGGCCGCGCTGCGCCGGGAGATCGAGGAGCGGGCGGGCGAGAAGCTCCCCGGGAGGGCGGAGGACGCGGAGCCGGTGGACGAGCCCGAGCGCGAACACGGCCGCGAGCAGGAGCACGAGCACGAGCACGAGGCGTACCGCGAGGCGGGCGAGGTTCCGGTGGAGGCGGCCGCCGCCGAGGCCCAGGAGGAGGAGGCCGCGGAGGTCGCTGAGGCCGCGCCGCCCAAGCGCGCCCCGGTCTGGACTCCGCTGCCGCCCGGCGCGAACCCGTGGGCGCCCGCGCCGCCGCAGGGCCCGGTACCGCCGCTGCCGCCGGCGTACGAGCGTGCGGACGTCCCGCTGCACTCGGGTGGCCACAATCCGCCGGCGCCGCAGGACGGTCCCGCCTATCCCCCGCCGACGGGCCGGCCGCTCGCGCCGATGCACCCCGGCGGCCACAACCCGCCCGCGCCGCAGGGCGGGCAGCCGTTCACGCCTCCCGCGAGCGAGCCGCCGCAGGACTTCTCGCCGCGGCCCGAGGCGCCGCGGCCCGAGCCGCAGCCGCCGGCCGCCCCCGCGCCGGGGCTCGACTTCCCGCCGCCCACCGGCAGTCCGGTGATCCCCGCGGAGTACGGCGTCCCGCAGCCAGGGCCCCAGGGCGGCTACGCCTTCCCGCCGCCCGCGCCGCTGCCTCCTGCCGCCCAGTCCCCCGCGGCCCCGTCCGCGGCAGTCCAGTCCCCCGCGCCCGCGCCGCCGGTGGAGGAGCCGCACGGGCAGCCGGGGCCCGCCTTCCCGGCGCCCGCCGCACCCCAGCAGAACGCACCGCAGCAGAACGCACCGCAGCAGAACGCGTCCGTGCCCGGCCAGGGCGGCTACGGCTTCCCGCAGCAGCAACAGCCGCCGACCGCTCAGCCCCAGCAGGGGCAGGAGCAGCCGCCGCGGCCCGCGCCCGACGCGCAGCCGCAGCCGTATCCGCAACCCCTCCCGCCCGCGCAGGCCGGCTACGGGTTCCCGCAGCAGGCACCGCCGCCGCAGGCCGAGCCCGGGCCCGCGCAGCCGCCGGCCGCCGAGGACCGGCTGCCCGCGCCCGGCCCGTACGGGTATCCCCCGGCCGACCCGCGGCCGTCCGACGCGGCGCACGGCCCGACTCCGGTGCCGCCGGCCGGTATCCCGCACCAGCCGCAGGGTCCCGAGTCCGGTTGGCCGGGTCAGCCGCCCCAGCCGCAGCCTCAGCCCCAGCCGCAGGCGGAGCAGTTCCGGCCGCCGCAGTCGGGTGCGCCGCAGTTGCCGCCGGGGCAGGGTGGCTACGGCTTCCCGCAGCAGGCGCCGCCGCAGGCGGAGCCCGGCCCGCTGCCGCCGCTGCCCGCCCAGGGCGGCTACGGCTTCCCGCAGCAGCAACAGCAGCAGCAGCAGCCCGAGCGGCAGGACCCGGCCGCCGGCCCGGGCCGCACCGAGCAGCCCGCACCCCCCGCACAGGTCCCGCAGGTCCAGCAGGTCCCGCCGGCACCGCAGCCTCCGCAGGTGCCGGGGCCGCCGCAGCAGCCGCAGGGCTACACCCCGCCGGTCGACCCGCGCGCCGGGGGCTGGCCGACGGTCACGCCGGACCAGCGCCAGCGCACCGCGCAGGGCGGTGCGCCGCTGGGCTACACGGCGGCCGTCGAGCTGTCCTCCGACCGCCTGCTGCGCAACCAGCCGAAGCCGAGGAAGCCGGGCGCCAACGCGCAGCCGTCGCGGTTCAGGATCGGCGGCAAGAAGGAGGAGGCGGAGCGGCAGCGCAAGCTGGAGCTGATCCGCACGCCGGTGCTCTCCTGCTACCGGATCGCGGTGATCAGCCTCAAGGGCGGCGTCGGCAAGACCACCACGACCACCGCGCTGGGCGCCACGCTGGCCAGCGAGCGGCAGGACAAGATCCTGGCGATCGACGCCAACCCGGACGCCGGCACGCTCGGCCGCCGGGTGCGCCGCGAGACCGGCGCCACGATCCGCGACCTGGTGCAGGCGATCCCCTACCTCAACAGCTACATGGACATCCGCCGGTTCACCTCGCAGGCGCCCTCCGGTCTGGAGATCATCGCCAACGACGTGGACCCGGCGGTCTCGACGGCTTTCAACGACGAGGACTACCGGCGGGCGATCGGCGTGCTCGGCCGGCAGTACCCGGTGATCCTCACCGACTCCGGCACCGGGCTGCTCTACAGCGCGATGCGCGGCGTGCTGGACCTGGCCGACCAGCTGATCATCGTCTCGACGCCGTCGGTGGACGGCGCCTCCAGCGCCAGCACCACGCTGGACTGGCTGTCCGCGCACGGATACGCGGAACTGGTCGCGCGGAGCATCACGGTCATCTCCGGGGTGCGCGAGACCGGCAAGATGATCAAGGTCGAGGACATCGTGTCGCACTTCACGACGCGCTGCCGCGGCGTGCAGGTGGTGCCGTTCGACGAGCACCTCGCCGCGGGCGCCGAGGTCGACCTCGACATGATGCGGCCCAAGACGCGCGAGGCGTACTTCAACCTCTCCGCGATGGTCGCCGAGGACTTCGTGCGCGCGCAGCAGGCGCAGGGGCTGTGGACGCAGGACGGCTCCAACCCGCCGCCGGTGCAGGCTCCGCCGATGCCGGGCCACCAGGGCGGCCAGGACGGCGGGCAGGCCGGTCCTTACGGCGGGGCGCCGGGGCCCTACGGGGGCGTCGCGCCGGGTGCGCCCGCGGGCTACCCGCAGCAGGGCGGTTATCCGGCGCAGCCGGGGCAGGCGCCGCAGCAGCCGGGCCGGCCCGGTCAACCCGGCCAGCCGGGTGGGCCGTTCCCCCAGCAACCGGGCCAGCCGCAGTACGCGCTGCCGCCCGGGCAGGTCCCGCCGGGCCAGTACGGGGTGCCGCCGCAGGCCCCGCAGCCGTATCCGCCGGCCCAGCCGGGGACGGCGCCGCAGCCGTTCCAGCCGCAGTCGCTGCAACCCCAGGCGCCGCAGCCGCAGCAGGGCTGGCCGCAGCCGGGGCAACCGCCGTACCCGGGACAGCCTGGTCCGCCCGCGCAACCCGGCACCCCGCCGCAGGGTCAGCCGGATGGGTCAGCCCAGCTGCCGCCGCACCAGCGGCCGCAGGACCCCGAGGGCTACGGCTACCCGCCGCCGCCCGCACAGCAGTAGCCGCCCTGCCGCAGGGGCCGTCGCGCGGACCGCGCGACGGCCCCTGCGCCGTTCGGGTGAGCCGTACACCGCGGGTCGTACGTGGGGTAAGACCGGGGTGGCACATGGGCGCGAGCAGAATCCGCCCGTAGATCGTCGTGCGGGCGGGGTCGTGGCGGAGACGATGGAACTCCACCGTCCATCGACGCACGATCCGAGGACCACCCATGATCGAAGCCCACGCTCTGACCAAGCGCTACGGCGAGCGCGCCGCTGTGACCGACCTCGGCTTCACCGTCCGCCCAGGAGTCGTGACCGGCTTCCTCGGGCCCAACGGCGCGGGGAAGTCGACCACGATGCGGATGATCCTGGGCCTGGACGCCCCGACGTCCGGCTCGGTCACCGTCAACGGCAAGCAGTACGTCCAGCACCGTGCGCCGCTGCACGAGGTGGGCGCGATGCTGGAGGCCCGCGCCATCCACACCGGGCGGACTGCCTACAACCATCTGCTGGCGCTGGCGGCCACCACGGGCATAGGGCGTCGCCGGGTGGACGAGGTCATCGACATCGTGGGTCTCCGCGAGGTGGCCAGGAAGCGCGTCGGCGGCTTCTCCCTCGGCATGGGCCAGCGGCTGGGCATCGCCAGCGCGCTGCTCGGCGATCCGGCCACGCTGGTGCTGGACGAGCCGGTGAACGGCCTGGACCCGGAGGGCATCCTCTGGATCCGGACGCTGCTGAAGGACCTGGCGGCGGAGGGCCGCACGGTGCTGCTGTCCTCGCATCTGATGTCGGAGATGGCGCTGACCGCCGAGCACCTCATCGTGATCGGCCGGGGCCGGCTGATCGCCGACACCTCGGTGGCGGAGTTCGTGCACGCCGCGGCGGGGACGTCGGTGCGGGTGCGCACCGACGAGGCGGAGTCGCTGCGCAGGCTGCTGGCCGGGCCGGACGTGGCGGTCGCCTCGGTCGACTCCCAGGTGCTCGAAGTGACCGGGCTGAGCAGTGACCGGATCGGCCGCATCGCCGCGGACGCCGGCATCGCGCTGGCCGAACTCACCCCGCAGCAGGCCTCGTTGGAAGAGGCGTTCATGGAGCTGACCAGGGACGCCGTGGAGTACCACGCGCCCGTGCGCGAGAAGGAAGGACAGCCGGCATGACGACGACCACGCTCTCTGCGGCCCCGGCGCCGCAGACCTCCGTCACGCCCCCGCGCGGGCACGTGACCCCGCTGCGGGTGCTGCACTCCGAGTGGATCAAGCTGCGGACCCTGCGCTCCACCTTCTACACGCTGCTGGCCGCGATGGTCGCCCTGATCGGCCTGGGCGCGCTGTTCTCGTCCTTCACCGCGAGCCACTGGACGAGCATGCCGGCGCACGAGCGGGCGACGTTCGACCCCTCGCTGACCAGCCTGCGCGGCTACTTCCTGGCGCAGCTCGCGGTCGGTGTGCTCGGTGTGCTGGTGATCAGCGGCGAGTACGCGACGGGCATGATCCGCGCGTCGCTGGCGGCGGTGCCGCGCCGGCTGCCGGTGCTGTGGGCGAAGGCTGCGCTGTACGCGGTCGTGGTGTGGGCGCTGACGACGGTGAGCGCGCTGGTCGCCTTCCTGGCCGGCCAGGCGCTGATGTCGTCCCGGCACATCGGCGCCTCCCTGGGCGACCCGGGAGTGCTGCGGGTGGTGCTGGGCGTGCCGCTCTACCTGACCGTGGTGGGCGTGCTGGGGGTGGCGATCGGCGCGCTGATCCGGAACACGGCGGGCGGCATCGCGACGGTCTTCGGGCTGCTCCTCGTCGTCCCGGTGCTGGCCGAGGCGCTGCCGTCGTCCTGGGCGAACCACGTGAACCAGTGGCTGCCGAGCAACGCGGGACAGTCCCTGCTGACCGTGCACCACGAGGCGCACACCTTGCAGCCGTGGACCGGGTTCGCCGTCTTCTGCCTCTATGCGGTGGTGGCGCTGGCCGGCGCGGCCGTCCTGCTGAAGCGCCGCGACGCCTGAGAGGGTGGGGAGATGCAGGGGGAGGGACGGGTGAACGCTGCGCCGGCCGGGGTGGCCGGTGCGGCTGGGGCGGCCGGCGCGCTCCCGCTGGGAGTCCTGCCGGCCGGCTCCCGCGCCCCGCGCCCCGGGCGGACAGCCGGGTCGGCGGCCGGTCGGGCGTACACCGCAGGCCGGCGGCTGGTCGGGGAAGCGCGGCGCCGTGTGGGGGTGGCGGCGTCGCCGTGGGTGGTGGACGCCTGCCTGGCAGGCGGCCTGTTCGCGCTGCTGAGCGCTGTGCTGCGCGGGCCGATGATCCATCACACCGCGGTGCTGGTGCCGGCCCATCTCGCACTGGTCGTGCCGCTGGCCTGGCGCAGGCAGGCGCCGCTCGTGGTGTTCGGGTGCGTGGCGGGGGCGGCGTTCGTGCAGTGGCTGGCGGATGTGCGGACGCCGGCCGACGCCGCTCTCCTGCTGGCCCTCTACACGGTGGCGGCGACCCGGGACCGGGGCCGGATGCTGGCGGCCTTCGCGGTGCTGGAGGCCGGCATCCTGCTGGCCACGCTTCGCTGGTCGCTGCACGTTCGCCCGACGGCGATGTTCGTCTCGCTGTCGGCGATGGCCGTCGCAGCGACGGTCATCGGCGCGAACGTCCGCGGACGGCGTGAGCGGATGACGTTCCTGGAGGACCGCGCGGTGCGGCTGGAGCGCGAGCGGGATCAGCGGGCCCAGCTCGCCGTCGCGGGCGAACGCGCCCGTATCGCACGGGAGATGCACGACATCGTCACCCACAACCTGTCGGTGATGGTGGCGTTGGCGGACGGCGCGGTGTTCGCCCAGGACGCCAGCCCGGAGCGGGCGGGCGCGGCGATGCGGCAGGTGGGTGTCACCGGGCGGCAGGCGATCACCGACATGCGCAGGTTCCTGGGGGTGCTGCGGGCCGACGAACCGGACGCGCTGCGTCATCCGATGCCCGGGATCGCGCAGCTGGGGGCGCTGACCGAGCAGGTGCGGGCGGCCGGTCTGCCGACCCGGCTGGAGATAGCGGGCGAGCCTGCCGCGGTGGGCGGCGCGGCCCAGCTGACCGTCTTCCGGCTGGTCCAGGAGGCGCTGACGAACACCCTCAAACACGCGCCACCGGGGGCCCGGGCGGAGGTCCGGCTCAGCTGCCGGCCGGACGCGGTCTCCCTCACGGTGACCGACGACGGCGCGGGGGTCGTCGGCGGCGACCCGTCCGGCGCGCTGGGGCACGGCCTGCCGGGGATGCGGGAGCGGGCGGCGGCCTACGGCGGCCGGCTGGCCGCGGGACCACAGCCCGGCGGCGGCTGGCGAGTGGCCGCGGAGCTGGACCTGACCACGGTGGAGGTGCCATGACCGGGACGGCTGAGCGCACACCGGCCGACGTCCCGCGCGAGGTCGCGGAGGACACGACGGCAAGGGAGGACGTGGCGGAGAGGGACGCGGGGCGGGACACGATCCGGGTGCTGCTGGTGGACGACGAGCCGCTGCTGCGGCTGGCGTTCACGATGGTGCTGGACGCGCAGTCCGACATGGTGGCGGTCGGCGAGGCGGGCGACGGCGCGGAGGCCGTGCGCAAGACGCGGGCGCTGCGTCCTGACGTGGTGCTGATGGACGTGCGGATGCCCGGGACCGACGGCATCGAGGCGACCGCCCGCATCATCGAGAGCTGCCCGCAGTCGCGGGTGCTGATCCTGACGACGTTCGACCTGGACGAGTACGCGTTCGCCGGGCTCAGGGCGGGGGCCTCCGGGTTCCTGCTGAAGAACGCGCTGCCCGAGGAGCTGCTCGGGGCGATCCGCGCGGTGGCCGCGGGGGACGCCGTGGTGGCGCCGCGCATCACCCGCCGGCTGCTGGAGCACTTCGCGGACCGGCTGCCCGGGTCCGGCGCGGCGGACGGCGGCCAGTCCGACGGACGGCTGGCCCGCCTGACCGCGCGGGAACGCGAGGTCCTGGTGGAGGTCGGCCGCGGGCTGTCCAACGCCGAGATCGCCGGGCGGCTGCACCTCGCCGAGGCGACGGTGAAGACACACCTGAGCCGGATCCTGCTGAAGCTGGAACTGCGCGACCGGGTCCAGGCGGTGGTCTTCGCCTACGAGACCCGGCTGGTCCGCCCGGCCTGACGGGAAGGGGGGCGGGGACGGGAGAGGGGTCAGGACTGGGACGCGGTCACGTCGACCAGTTCGCGGGCCCGCTTCACGTCGTCGGCCATCCGCTCCAGCAGGGCGTCGATGGTGTCGAATTTCTCCATGCCGCGCAGGTAGGCGACGAAGTCGACGGCGACGTGGAGCCCGTAGAGGTCGAGGTCGACGCGGTCGATGGCGTACGCCTCGACGGTGCGGGCGGTGCCGTCGAAGGTCGGGTTGGTGCCGACGGAGATCGCCGCGGGCATGGCCTCGCCTGCGACGTGCAGCCAGCCCGCGTAGACGCCGTCGGCGGGGATGGCGGTGTGCGGGACGGTCTCGACGTTGGCCGTCGGGTAGCCCAGTTCGCGGCCGCGCTGGGCGCCGCGGACGACGACACCCTCGACGCGGTGCGGCCGGCCGAGGATCTCGCCTGCGCCCTCCACGTCGCCCTCGGCGACCAGGCGCCGGGTGAGCGTGGAGGAGAAGGGCTCGCCGCCGCCCGCCTCGCCGCGTACGAACAGGTCCACGACCTCCAGGTCGTAGTCGTACTTCAGGCCGAGCGCGGAGAGGAAGTCGACGTCGCCGGCGGCGCGGTGGCCGAAGCGGAAGTTGGGGCCCTCGACGACGAGCTTGGCGTGCAGGCCGTCCACGAGCACCGTGCGGATGAACTCGCTCGGCGTGAGCTTCGAGAACTCGCTGGTGAAAGGCAGGATGAGCAGGGCGTCCACGCCGAGTTCGGCGATCAGCTCGGCGCGCCGGTGGTGGGCGGCGAGCAGCGGGGGGTGGCTGCCGGGGCGTACGACCTCGCTCGGGTGCGGGTCGAAGGTCACGACCACCGACGGCAGCCCCAGCTCACGGGCCCGCTGCACGGCCCGCCCCATGATCAGCTGGTGGCCGCGGTGCACCCCGTCGTACGAGCCGATCGTGACGACGCTGCGGCCCCAGTCACCGGGAACGTCCTCCAAGCCCCGCCAGCGCTGCACCTTGACGCTCCGCTTCTTGTTTCTTGTTCTCTTCGCCGTTTTCACAGACCTGCTGGGCCAAGCCTGCCATGCCGCCCGGTGGCCGTGCCCATCGGCACGTCCCGCACGGCCCGCCGCCGCGGCGGCGACCTGCGGGACCGCCGCCAGTGTGACGTCGGCCGCGCACCGGCGCCGTGCCGCCGGCGGGCCGCCGGTGGGCCGTGGCGGCGCGGTCGGCTCTCACGCCACGGTGTCCAGGCGGCGGCGGGCGCTCGGGCCGATCAGCGCGTCCCAGCTGCCGCCGTCCGCGAGCCATTCCCTGACCTGGCCGGCGAAGGTCGGCGCGGCGGCGGCCAGTTCCACGATCCGGCGGTCGAAGCGGGCGGTGCCCTCGGGGGTGCGGCCCATCAGCAGGCCGAGCCGGTGCACGAGGTCGCGGGTGAGCAGCGGGTGGCGGCGGCGGGCGCCGTCCGCCGCCGCGGTGAGCAGGGCGTCCAGCACCACGGGGTCGCGTTCGGTGGCCAGCACGGAGTCGAGCAGCTCCTGGCGCAGCGGACGCGACAGATGGCTGCCGGGAGCGGCGAAGACCGCCGCCAGCGTCCGCCGCACCTGCGCCGGGTGGTCGCGCAGCAGCGCGGCGGCCAGTGGCAGCAGCACGGGGCGCGCGTCCGGCCCCTGTTCCAGCCGCAGGTCCAGATGGTGGGCGACGGCCGCGGCGTGTTCCGGCCGGCGCCGCAGGTGCTCCTCCACGAGGGCCGCGGTGCGCCGGGCGAGCGCCGGCTGCGCGGGTCCGGCCAGCTCGGCGAGCACCACGCGGGCGGTGGCCTCGTCGGCGTGCCGCAGCCGGGCGGCGAAGGCGGCGAGCACCGGTTCGGGGTCCGTTGCGAGCGCCTGGGTCAGCGCTGCGGGATGCAGGCCGCCGCAGGCGTCACCGGCGGCCCCGGCGGAGCCGAAGTGCCGCAGTGCGGCGGGAAGATGGCGCGCCCGGGTGTCCGGGTCGCGCACCAGCAGCCCGAGCGCCACTCCGTGCAGCGTGCAGTCGCCCGGCCTGGCCAGCAGGGTGAGGGCGGCGTAGCGGAGGAGTTCGCGGTCGGCCCGCGTGGGTGCGAACGGCGCGGCGCGGGGACCGTAGGTCGCCGCCGCGACGTGGCGGTCGGGCCGCGGGTCGTGCGCCCAGCGGTCGACCGCCCGGCACATCGCGGACGGCTCGTCCTCGGCGAGCACGCCGAGCACCTCGTCCGCGCCCGGGTGTCCGGCCGCCACCAGCGCCTCGGTGAGGTCGTCCAGGGCCGGCCGCCGGTGCGCGTACAGCAGCGCCTGGGTGGCCGTCGCCACGGTGAGCCGGCCGGGTGCGGGCCGCACCGTCCGCAGCGGGCGGTCGTCGGTGAACCATCCGCACACGACGGGCAGCGCCCGCGCCGGGTCCTCGCGCAGCATCGCGGCGACGGCGTCCAGGTAGCGGTCGGCGCCTCGCGGCCCGTCGCCGCGCCGCGCCCGGCCGTCACCCGCGGGGGGCGCGGGCGGCGGGTCGGCGGGCAGCAGGACGCGCAGCAGGTCCAGCCGTTCGGCGGCCGGCAGCGGCACGCGGCGCCAGAACCACGGCCCGAACCCGCCCAGGCCGCCCATCCCCGCCGCGTGGAAACCGCCGGCGTCCACCGCCCCGACGACGACGCTCCCCGCGAGGTCGCGGAGGACCTCGCGCAGCGGCGCCGCGTCCGCGACCCGCAGCAGCACCTCGCGCAGCAGGTGCGCGGCCCACCACACCGCCTCCGCCTGGCGTACGGCCTGCGCCGGCCAGGCCCGGCCCGGTCGCGGCGCGCCCGCCGCCGCAGTCGTCGGGGTCTCCCCCGGCGTACGGCCTTCGGGGCGGCGGTCGCAGGGCGCGGCGCCCGGCAGCCGGCCGATCCAGCCGGGCAGTCCCGCGGTGGGCGGCCCGGTCGGCGGCCCGGTAAGAGGCTCGGTCGAAGGCCCTGTCTGCGGCGGGGCCGCGGCGCCGGGGCGTTGGGGGCGGGGGTTGGGCACCGTGTCGGCGTCCAGGTCGGCCGGCGGCGCGGCGGGCGCCGGGGCCGGCGGCGCGGGCGTGACCCGGGTGGGCGGTGGAGTGTGCCGGTCCAGGACCCGGACGAGCGCGCCCAGTTGGGCGGCCAGCGTGCCGGGCGGGGTGAGCAGCATCGCCTCGACGACCGCGCCCGCGCGGTGCCGGGGCACCGGCAGCGACCGCGGGAAGTGCGGTGGCGCGACCGGGGGAGCCGGCGGCACGCAGGGCGGCGCGGCGGCGCGCGCGGCCGGACGGGACGGCAGCCGGACGGGCGCCTCGGCCGCCGCCGAGGACTGCGCGAACCAGCGGTGCACCAGCGCGTGCAGCGCGGCGTCCACGTCGAGGTGCAGGGACTGCAGCCAGTCCGCCAGCCCTTCGTGCGCGAAGCGGTAGCCGGCTCCCGCCGGCACCAGCAGCCCTTCGGTGAGCACGGCCGACGCCCAGCCGGTGCGCCAGGGGAAGAGCTCCTCGAACGCCTCGCGGTCCAGCTCGCCCTGTCCTGGGCCGAGGCAGCGCCTCGCCGCCTCGTGCGCCGCGCCGGTCACCCTGGCCGCGAGCCGCCGCACCGCGGTGCCGCGCGCCTGCGGCTGCGCCGCCGAGGCGGCGGCGAGCCGTAGGGCGATCCGCAGGCACACCAGGTCGAGATACGCCGAGAAGATCTCCACCCGGCTGGGGGGCCCGGTCGGCGCGGGACCGCGGTCCGCGTCCCCGGGCGCCGGGGTGCCGCCGCCCGCGACGGCGTCCTCGGGCTGCTCGTCGTCCTCGTCCTGCGGCAGCGCGGCCCGCACCTGCGACAGCAGCCGCAGGGTGAGCGGGTGCGCGGCGTCGGCGGCCGCCACCGAGCCGGCCGGCAGGCCGTAGCGCGCGCGGGCGCGCGCGGCCTGTCCGGGGGTCAGATCGCCCAACCGCAGACACGCCGGCAGCTCCCGTCCCCCGGCTCCCCCCGGCCCGTCCTCGGCACGACTCGCCGAAGCCGCCGAAGCCGCCGGCCCGGCGGAGGCCGGGTCGTGGAGGATCTCCGGCGGGAGCAGCGCCCCGGCCTGCTCCCAGAACTCGGGGCGGCAGGCCACGACGAGTCGGGTGCGGCCGGTACGCAGCCAGGCCGCGGTGGCGGCGGTCCAGTCGGGGAGGGCGTGCGCGAGGACCGGCGGCATCTCCTCGGGGGCGTCGAGCAGCACGAGCAGCGGGCGGCCCGCGGTGCGGGCCAGTCCGGCGAGAGCGTCTGGCGAGGCGTACAACGGCTCGCCCGGATCGGTGGCGCCGACGGCTCCCGGGACTCCGGCGGCGGTGACGACGCGCGCCGCGGTGCGCAGCGCCCGCTCGACGGCGTCCTTGATGCCGCCGTCGCCCGGCCGAAGGTCGGCGCCGCGCAGCCGGAGGGTGGGGGCGGGCGCGGGTGCTTCGGCGCGGCGGGCGGCCAGCCGGGCCAGTTCGGTGCTGCGGCCGGTGCCGGGCTCGCCGACCAGGCCCAGCACGAGGGGCGCGGGCTCGCCCGGCGCGGTGAGGAACTCCTCCAGCGCCGTCGCCACTTCGGGCCGTTCGACCGGCTCACGCCACGGCGCGGGGCCCGCCGCGGAGCCGGTCGTCGTGCCGGTCAGCCGGAGCGCCCCGGCGAGGTTCAGGTGGGCGCCGTAGCAGGGCACGGTGGCGGCGTTGCGCGCCAGGAGCGCGGCGAGCGCGGCGGGCGTGCGCCGGGCCCGCAGCGGCAGCGCGAAGCCGCCGGCGCGGTGCCCCGCGTGCAGGGCGAGGGCGGACGCGACGACGGCGAGCACCGCGCCGGTCTCGGCGTCCAGCAGCGGGGCGCCGGACACCTGCGGCGGCACCGTGTGCAGGTCGAGGCCGTCGAGTGCGATCTCGTAGACCTCGTCGAGGAGGTGGAAGCGGTCGGTGGCCGTGTAGGTGACCGCGGTGGTGCCGACGACGGTGCCGGCGACCGGCTGCGGCAGCCGGACGACGGCCCGGCGGTCGGGGTGGGCCGGTCCCGAGGGGGCGATGGGCAGCGGCGGCAGGCCGAGCCCCTCGGTGGCGACCAGGGCGAGGCCGGTCTCCGGCAGCGCGGTGACGGCCGCGGCCTCGACCAGGCAGACCTGGTCCCCGGGGCCGTGCAGGACCAGCCGGGCCAGCCCGTCGACCGCCTCGTGGCTGGTGACCATCGTGCCCTCGGCGTCGGCGAGGAAGCCGGTGCCGCGCGGCCGTCCGGCGAGGTCGCGGACGCGGATCAGCGCGTCCGCGGCCGTACGGTGTCGTCCCGCTGCGTCCTGGCGTGCCGCCATGCGGCGCCCTCCCCGCGACCTGCCCCCGCCGCTGCGGAAGCGCCCCGTTTCGTCCCGCTTCGACGGTAGGTGTGCGGTGATCTCCCGCCTAGATCACGGGACGAAAGCGCCCCCTTGCGCTCCCTCTGTTCACTCCGAGCGCCTGCCCGTTGGAGTGATTTCGCGGCGCCAGGTGGATAGGGAGAGGTCAGGGGGGCGGAGGGGATCGTGGAGCGGGACCGCTCAGGGGACAGGCGGTCCCGCTGCTCGGTGCCCTCACCGGGCGTACCCCGTGGGGGTACGCGGCTCCTCGCGGTACGGGCCCGCGCGAGGGCGGGACCTCCGCGACGGTACGGGCGCGGTCCCACGGACGGGGACCGCGCCCGTCTCCGGGGCTCAGGAGGCGAAGCCGGCGACGATCTTCGCCTGGCCGCCCTTCTCCTCGACCAGTGCGAGGAAGCGCCCGTCGGGGCCGAAGACGGCGTTCGGGCCACCGGCGAGCGCGGGCGCCTCGATCCGCACGCCGTGCCCCAGCAGCCGGGCCTGGTCGGCGTCGACGTCCCAGCGCGGGAAGGCCGCCGCGGCCGCGTCCTCGATGGGCAGCACGGCGAGGGACTCCTCCAGCTGCTCCAGGGTGCGCGCGCCCTCGATGCCGTACGGGCCCACCCGGGTGCGGCGCAGCGCCGTGAGGTGGCCGCCAGTACCGAGTGCGGCGCCGAGGTCCCGGGCCAGCGCCCGGATGTAGGTGCCGGACGAGCAGACGACGGTGACGTCGAGGTCGAGGAGGTCCGGCGCGTCCTGCGGCGTCCGCACCTCGCGCACGGTGAAGGAGTGCACGGTCACCGGCCGGGCGGGCAGCTCGAAGTCCTCGCCCTCCCGCACCCGGGTGTAGGACCGCACCCCGTTCACCTTGATGGCGCTGACCTTCGAGGGCACCTGCTGGATCGGCCCGGTGAGCGCCGCGATCCCGGCGTCCACGGCCTGCCGGGTGACCCCGGCGGCCGGCGCGGTCGCCGTGACCTCGCCCTCGGCGTCGTCGGTGACCGTGCTCTGGCCGAGCCGGATCGTCGCGGCGTACTCCTTCTCGGTGAGCGCGAGGTGGCCGAGCAGCCGGGTGGCCTTCTCGACGCCGATCACCAGCACGCCGGTCGCCATCGGGTCGAGCGTGCCGGCGTGCCCGACCCGCCGGGTGCCGGCCAGCCGGCGCATCCGGGACACCACGCCGTGCGAGGTGAGCCCGCCGGGCTTGTCGACGATCACCAGCCCGGAGGGGGCCTGCTGTGCGCGTGTCATCCCGCCGACGGACCGTCCTGGCCGGCGTCCTTCTCGGGAGCCGCGCCGGCGCCGGCGTCCAGGTCGAGGTCCGCGTCTTCGTCGTCGTCCGCGTCCTCGTCCACCGGCTTGCGGTACGGGTCGGCGTCGCCGGCGTACTGCGCGTCGGTGGCCGTCTTGCGGACCTCCTCGTCGGCCGCGCGGGCCCTGGCGAGCAGGTCGTCGATGGTGCGGGCGTTGTCCGGCAGGGCGTCGGCCACGAAGGCCAGGGTCGGCGTGAACCGCACCCCGGTCTGCCGCCCGACCTCCGAGCGGAGCACGCCCTTGGCGCTCTCCAGGGCGGCCGCGGACGCGGCGCGCTCCTCGTCGTCGCCGTAGACCGTGTAGAAGACCGTCGCCTCCCGCAGGTCGCCGGTGACCCGGGTGTCGGTGATGGTCACATAGCCCAGCCGGGGGTCCTTGATCCGGCGCTGCAGGGTCTCGGCGACCACGACCCGGATGCGGTCCGCCAGCTTGCGCGCCCGCGCGGTGTCGGTCATCGTTCTTCTTCTCTCTTCTCCGGTTTCGGCCGCCGGGGCCTGTCGTGGCCCCGGGAGACGGCTCAGTCGTCGTCGCCGTGGATCCGCTGCCGTGCCGACAGCAGCTCCACCTCGGGCCGGGCGACCATCCACCGCTCGCACCGGTCGAGTACGTCCTTGATGTGTGCCACGTCCCCTGACACCACCGCGATTCCTATCTCCGCCCTGCGGTGGAGGTCCTGCTCTCCGGTCTCCGCCACGCTGATCCCGAACCTGCGGTGCAGTTCGGCGACGATCGGGCGGACCACGGACCTCTTCTCCTTCAGGGACCGTACGTCACCCAGGAGCAGGTCGAAGCACAACGTGCCTGCATACATGTCTACGACGGTACAGGCGACGGCCGGGGCCGATCGACGGAATTACTTCCGCCGACCGGCCCCGGCCGGTCCGCACGCGATCAGCCGCGCGGCTTCTCGCGCATCTCGTACGTCGCGATGACGTCGTCGATCTTGATGTCGTTGTAGTTGCCGAGGTTGATACCGCCCTCGTAACCCTCACGAATCTCGGTGACGTCGTCCTTGAAGCGGCGCAGGCCCTCGATGTTGAGGCTCTCCGCGATGACCTTGCCGTCGCGCAGCAGGCGCGCCTTGGTGTTGCGCCTGACCTCGCCGGAGCGGACCAGCACACCGGCGATGTTGCCGAGCTTGGAGGAACGGAAGACCTCGCGGATCTCGGCGGTGCCGAGCTCCACCTCCTCGTACTCCGGCTTCAGCATGCCCTTCAGGGCCGCCTCGATCTCCTCGATGGCCTGGTAGATCACCGAGTAGTAGCGGACGTCCACGCCTTCGCGCTCGGCCATCTGGGCGGCCCGGCCGGCCGCTCGGACGTTGAAGCCGATGACGATGGCGTCGGAGCCGGTCGCCAGGTCGATGTCCGACTCGGTGACCGCACCCACACCGCGGTGCAGGACGCGGATGTCGACCTCGTCGCCGACGTCGAGCTGGAGCAGCGAGGACTCGAGAGCCTCCACCGATCCGGACGCGTCGCCCTTGATGATGAGGTTGAGCTCCTGCACCAGGCCGGCCTTGAGTGCCTCGTCCAGGTTCTCCAGGGAGAACCGCACGCCCTTGCGGGCGAAGCGGACGTTGCGCTCGCGGGCGGCACGCTTCTCGGCGATCTGCCGGGCGGTGCGGTCCTCGTCGACGACCAGGAAGTTGTCGCCGGCGCCGGGCACGTTGGTCAGACCGAGGACGAGCACCGGAGTCGACGGGGTCGCCTCCTCCACGTTGTCGCCCTTGTCGTCGAGCATCGCCCGCACGCGGCCGTACGCGTCGCCGACCACCATGGTGTCGCCGACCCGCAGGGTGCCGCGCTGCACCAGGACGGTCGCGACGGCGCCGCGGCCCTTGTCCAGGTGCGCCTCGATCGCGATGCCCTGCGCGTCCTGCTCCGGGTTGGCCCGCAGGTCGAGCGAGGCGTCGGCGGTCAGGATGACCGCTTCGAGCAGCGAGTCGATGTGCAGACCCTGCTTGGCGGAGATGTCGACGAACATCGTGTCGCCGCCGTACTCCTCGGCCACCAGACCGAACTCGGTGAGCTGGCCGCGCACCTTGGTCGGGTCGGCGCCCTCGACGTCGATCTTGTTGACCGCGACCACGATCGGCACGTCGGCCGCCTTGGCGTGGTTCAGCGCCTCGATCGTCTGCGGCATCACACCGTCGTTCGCCGCCACCACGAGGATCGCGATGTCGGTGGACTTCGCACCGCGGGCACGCATGGCGGTGAACGCCTCGTGGCCCGGGGTGTCGATGAAGGTGATGGCCCGCTCTTCGCCGTTGACCTCGGTGGCGACCTGGTAGGCGCCGATGTGCTGGGTGATGCCGCCGGCCTCGCCCGCGACCACGTTGGTCTTGCGGATCGCGTCGAGGAGGCGGGTCTTGCCGTGGTCGACGTGGCCCATGACGGTCACGACCGGCGGGCGGGAGACGAGCATCTCCTCGCCGCCCTCGTCCTCACCGAACTCGATGGAGAACGACTCGAGCAGCTCGCGGTCCTCCTCCTCCGGGCTGACGATCTCCAGCACGTAGTTCATCTCGCCGGCGAGCACCTCGAGGGTGGCGTCGGAGACGGACTGGGTCGCCGTGACCATCTCACCGAGGTTGAGCATCACCTGGACGAGCGACGCCGGGTTGGCGTTGATCTTCTCGGCGAAGTCGGTGAGCGAGGCGCCGCGCGACAGGCGCACGGTCTGGCCGTTGCCGCGGGGCAGCAGCACGCCGCCCACGGACGGGGCCTGCATGGCCTCGTACTCCTGGCGCCTCTGGCGCTTGCTCTTGCGGCCGCGCGCCGGACGGCCGCCGGGGCCGCGACCGAACGCGCCCTGCGTGCCGCCACGGCCGCCGGGGCCGCCGGGACGTCCGCCGAAGCCGCCGGGACGGGGGCCGAAGCCGCCGCCACCGCCGGGAGCGCCACCGCCGGGACGGGGGCCGCCGAAGCCGCCGCCGCCACCACCGGGACGACCGCCGCCGCCGGGACCCGCGGGACGGCCGGCGAAGCCGCCGCCGCCACCGGGACGACCGCCGGGACCGCCCGGACGACCGCCGCCGGGACCGCCGGGACGGCCACCGGGGCCGCCGGGACGGCCGCCGGGGGACGGCGCCGGACGCTGGGGCATCATGCCCGGGTTCGGGCGGGGGCCCGAGGACTGCGGACGGGGCATGCCGCCGGGCGCCGGACGACCGCCGCCGGGGCCTGCCTGGCCGCCGGGCGCACCGGGACGCGGGGCGCCGCCGGGACGCGGAGCGCCACCGGGACCCGCGGGACGCGGGGCGCCGCCCTGGCCGCCGCCGGGACGCGGCGCGCCGCCGGGGCGCGGCATGCCGGTGGAGCCGGAGGTGAACGGGTTGTTGCCGGGACGCGGGCCCGCGGGGCGCGCGCCGCCGGGGCGGGCACCGCCCTGGCCGGGGGCGGGACGGCCGCCCGGACGGGCGCCTCCGTCACGCTGCGGCCGCGAGTCGCGGGAGTCGCGGGACTCCCGGGAGTCGCCCTGGCCGCCGGCGGCCGGACGGGCCGGACGGGGACCGGGGGTCGCGCCGGAGCGCGGGGCCGCCGGCGTCGTCGGCGCGGCGGGCGCCGCCGGGGGTGCCTGGAACTCCGCCGCGGGCACCGGGGCCGCCGGGGCGGCCTTCGCCGGGGCGGGGGCCGGAGCCGGGGCCGGCTTGGGGCCCGGACGCGGACCGGGCGCCGGCGCGGAGCCGGTGCTCGGGGCGGACGGGGCCGCGGGGGTGACGGGGCCGCCGGCCGGCTTGGGCGCCGGGGCAGCAGGACGAGCCGACGCACCCGGGGTGGGGGCCGGCTTCGAGGGCGCCGCCTTGCGGGGCGCCGAGGGCTTCGCAGCGGACTTGCCGGCGCCGCCGCCGGGTCCCTGGAAAGCGTCAGTCAGTTTTCGGACAACCGGTGCCTCGATGGTCGAGGACGCCGAACGGACGAATTCGCCGAGTTCTTGGAGCTTGGCCATGACGACCTTGCTCTCGACTCCCATCTCCTTGGCGAGTTCGTATACCCGGACCTTAGCCACTTCGCTCCTTCTAGGTCCGGGGTGGTCGTCCGCCGGACCGTCGCTACTTCATGGGCGTACTCATCGCGTACTCATCGAGTGCTCATCGCAATCTCGACCTACTTCCATCTCGCGAGGTACCTGACCGCACGGTTTGGCCCGTGCCGTACTGCTTTCTTCTTACGGGGCTGCCTGCTCGACGAACCGGCGCAACTCCGCGGTATCGGGCGCCACCGGGCCTTTGAAGGCCCGGCCGAACGCCCGGCGGCGGACCGCCAGGTCAAAGCAGGCAAGGGCGGGATGCAGATAAGCACCCCGACCGGGCAGCGTACCGCGATGATCGGGAACGCACGCGTCCCCGACCGCCGCCACACGCAGCAGGTCGCTCTTGGCCGCACGCTGCCGGCAGCCGATGCAGGTTCGCTCCGGGCATGCTGGGTCCGACGTCCGACCAGACACCGTTAAGTCTACCTCCCCGCGCCGACCTCACTCCTTCGAGTAAGCCGACGGACGGTTGTTCGTGTGCCATACGGCCGCCGGATGGCCGGATTCAGCCCTGCGGCAGCCTTCCGGCCACCCCCCTGACGAGGGTCCAGCCGGGGGTCCACCCGGCCCAGTCGTGCGGCTCAGTCCTGCGCCGGCTCCGCCTGCTCGGTGTCCGGGCGGATGTCGATCCGCCATCCGGTCAGCCGGGCGGCGAGCCGGGCGTTCTGGCCCTCCTTGCCGATGGCCAGCGACAGCTGGTAGTCCGGCACGGTCACCCGTGCGGACCTGGCGGCCATGTCGACCACCTCGACGTGGGAGACCCGGGCCGGGGAGAGCGCGTTGGCGACCATCGAGGCGGGGTCGTCCGACCAGTCCACGATGTCGATCTTCTCGCCGTTCAGCTCGGCCATCACCGCGCGCACCCGCGAGCCCATCGGGCCGATGCAGGCGCCCTTGGCGTTGAGCCCGGAGCGCGCCGACCTCACCGCGATCTTGGTGCGGTGCCCCGCCTCGCGGGCGATCGCCTCGATGACCACCGAGCCGTCGGCGATCTCCGGGACCTCCAGCGCGAAGAGCTTCTTCACCAGGTTGGGGTGGGTGCGCGAGAGCGTCACGGACGGGCCGCGCACGCCCTTGGCGACCCGGACGACGTACGAGCGCAGGCGGGCGCCGTGGCCGTAGTCCTCGCCGGGGACCTGCTCCTGCACCGGCAGGATGGCCTCCAGCTTGCCGATGTCGACCAGCACGTTCTTGGGGTCCTTGCCCTGCTGGACGATGCCGGTGACGATGTCGCCCTCACGGCCGGCGTACTCGCCGAAGGTGACGTCGTCCTCGGCGTCGCGCAGCCGCTGCAGGATCACCTGTTTGGCGGTGGACGCGGCGATCCGGCCGAAGCCGGTCGGGGTGTCGTCGAACTCGCGCGGCTCGGCGCCCTCCCCCGCCTCCTCCGGCTCCTCGGTGGCCCACACGGTGACGTGCCCGCTCTGCTTGTCCAGCTCCACGCGGGCCCGGCGGTGGCTGCCCGGCTCGCGGTGGTAGGCGATGAGGAGGGCCGACTCGATCGCCTCGACCAGCAGGTCGAACGAGATCTGCCGCTCGGTGACCAGACCCCGCAGGGCCTTCATGTCGATGTCCACGGCTACGCCTCCTCGGTGCTCTCGTCGGCGCCGGTCTGCTCGGCGGTGTCGCCGTCGGTCCCGCCGTCCGCCGTGCGGTTGAACTCGATCTCGACGCGCGCCCGGGCGATCTCCGCGAAGTCCGCGCGGGCCGGCTTGGGCTTGCGTCCCTTGACGCCCGGGACCTCCAGGTCGAGGCCGGTGTCGTCCACCGTCATGATCCGTGCGATCAGCTCGCCGCGCTCCTTGAGCTGCAGCTTGACCAGGCGTCCCGCGTTGCGCCGGAAGTGCCGGGGCTCGGTCAGCGGCCGGTCGGTGCCGGGTGAGCTGACCTCCAGCAGGTACTCGCTCTCGCCCATGGCGTCGGAGGCGTCCAGCGCCTCGGACATCTCCCGGCTGAGCTGCGCGACCGCGTCCAGCTGCACGCCCTCGTCGGCGTCGACCACGACGAGCAGCTGACGGCGCTTGCCGGCGGCTGTCACCGTGATCTCTTCCAGGTCCAGGCCCGCCGCGACGGCGAGCGGCTCGAGCAGCGCGCGCAGCCTCTCGCTCTGGGTGGTGCTCATCCGGGTGACTCCTCGGCCGCGTCTGCTGTTGTCATGGAAGGTCGCGTGTTTCGCGTGGACAAGGCTACCTGAGTTCGGGACCCCTTTTTCGCCGCCCTTAGACTGCCCGCATGATCCCCGAGGTGGCCCGGCTGAGCCGGCGCGGAGTGGTGGGCGTGGCGGCGGCCGGGGCGCTGACCGGTTGTTCCGGCGGTGGGAAGGCCCCCGCGCCGCGGCGCCCGCCGGCCCCCGGCGCGGCCGCGAGGGCACGGGCGGCGGCCGACAGCCTGACCCTGCTGCGGCGGTACGACGCGGTGGCCTCCGCCCACCCCGGACTCGCCGTGCGGCTGGCGCCGCTGCGGGCGGAGGTGGCCCGGCACGCGCAGGCGTTCGGCGTCCGGCCGCCCGGTGCCCCCGCCGTGCCGCCTGGCTCCGCGTCGCCCCGGTCGGCGCCCCCCGGGCCGGCGCCGGCCCGGTCGGCGTCCGCCCCGGCGAGGCCGTCCGCGCCGCCGGTGCCCGGCGTGCCCGCCGCCCCCCGCGCCGCGCTGTCGTGGCTCGCCGCGGCCGAGCGGGCGCTCGCCGACCGCAGGGCCGCGGCGCTGGCCGCCGCGCCGGGCGACCTGGCCCGGCTGCTGGCCTCGGTGTCGGCCGCGGGCGCGGGCCACGTGGTGCTGCTGACGGCGCCCACCGACCGTACGGAGGACTCATGAGCAGCACCGTCCTGGCCGCCGCGCAGGCGGCGCTCGCCGCGGAGCACGCCGCGGTGTACGGCTACGGCGCGGTCGGCGGCCGGGTCGCCGCGTCCCGTGAGGCGCAGGCCCGGCAGGCGTACGACGCGCACCGGGTGGCGCGCGACGCGCTGATCCGCACGGTGACCGACCTCGGCGGCACGCCGGTGGCCGCGGCGGCCGCGTACGAGCTGCCGTTCGCGGTGTCGGGGCCGGCTGCCGCGGTGCGGCTGGCCGCGGTCCTGGAGGACCGGGTGGCCGGCGCGTACGGCGACCTGGTCGGGGCGGCCACCGGGGGCGTACGGCGTGACGCGGCGGCGGGGCTGCGGGCCGCGGCGGTGCGCGCGGTGCGGTGGCGCGGCGGCAGCGTAGCCTTCCCGGGATTGGCGGAACGCCGCTGAGCGGCACCGGGCCGCCGGCCGGGGGACGTCGCGGAGGGATGGCAGCGCTGTGGATCTGGAACCGCCCGAGCGGCTGGCGCGGACCGTCGCGGCCTGGGAGGGCGAGGCCGGCCGGGTGTGGCTCACGGAGCTGCCAGGGCGGGTGGCCGGATATCTGGAGCGCTGGCAGCTGACGCCCGAGCGGGTCTTCGCGGCCGGCGGCCAGATCAGCATGATCGTGCTGGTCAGGGCGGTGGACGGAACGCCGGCCGTGCTCAAGGTCGGCATGGTGAACCAGGAGACCGCGCAGGAGCACGCGGCGCTCGCGCACTGGGGCGGCCGCGGCGCGGTGCGGCTGCTGCGGGCGGACCCCGCGCAGGGCGTGCTGCTGGAGGAGCGGCTGCGGGCCGACGTGAGCCTGCGGTCGCTGGCGGAGCCGAAGGCGATGCTGGAGGCGGCGGGCATCGTCCAGCGGCTGTGGGTGCCGCCCGCGGAAGGGCACCCCTTCGCCTCGGTCGCCGACCGCACCGCGGCGCTCGGCGCGGTGCTGCGCCAGCGGCGCGAGCAGGAGTTCGCGGCGGACGCCCGCGACCTCGTCGACGAGGCGCTCGCGCTGCGCGAGGAGCTGACCGCCTCCGCGCCGGAACCTGTGCTGCTGCACGGCGACTTCCACCACGGCAACGTGCTTTCGGGCGAGCGGATGCCCTGGCTGGCCATCGACCCCAAGCCGCTGGTGGGCGAGCCGGCGTACGACCTCGCGTGGCTGGCCCGCGACCGGCTGCCGACGCTCGCCGCCCAGCCGGGCTCGCGCGCCGCGGCCCGCCGGCGGGTGGCGAAGCTCGCCTCCTCGCTGGAGGTGGACCCGGAGCGGCTGCGCGGCTGGGCGCTGTTCCGCGCCGTGGAGGCGGGCGTGTGGTACCTGTCGGTCGGCGGCCGCGAGGACGGCGAGCTGCTGCTGGAGTTCGCCAGCTGGCTGTAGGCCCGCGCCGCGCTACCCGGCGAGGCGGGCGACGGCCTCGGCCAGCGGCAGTTCCTCGCGTTCCCCGGTGGCGCGGTGCTTGAGCTCCACGACGCCCTCCGACGTGCGGCGGCCCGCGACGAGGTGCACGGGCACGCCCAGCAGGTCGGCGTCGGCGAACTTGACTCCCGGCGACAGCGCGCGGTCGTCGAGCAGCACCCGCAGGCCGGCCGCCGCGAGCGCCTCCGCGGCCTCCTCGGCGAGCGTGAGCTGGGCCGCCTTGCCGGCGGCGACGACGTGCACGTCGGCGGGCGCGACCTCGGCGGGCCAGCACAGCCCGCGGTCGTCGGCGGTCTGCTCGGCGAGCGCGGCCACCGCCCGGGACACGCCGATCCCGTAGCAGCCCATGGTGAGCCGCACCGGCCTGCCGTCCTGGCCCAGGACGTCGACCTCGAAGACGTCGGTGTACTTGGCGCCGAGCTGGAAGATGTGCCCGATCTCGACGGCCCGGTCCAGGGTGAGCCCGGCGCCGCACTCGGGGCAGGGGTCGCCGGTGCGGACGGCGACCACGTCGAGGTGGCGGTCGACGGTGAAGTCGCGGCCGCAGACGACGTCGGCCGCGTGCCGGCCCTGGCGGTTGGCGCCGGTGATCCACGCGGTGCCGGGAGCCACCCGGGGGTCGGCGAGACAGGGGAGGTCCAGGCCCTGGGGGCCGACGTAGCCGGGTACCAGGTCGGGCCGGGCGGCGAGCTCCTCGGCGGTGGCGAGCCGGACGTCGGCGGGCGCCAGGTGCGCGGCGAGCTTGCCGAGATCCACCTCGCGGTCGCCGGGGACGCCCACCGCGGTGATCTCGCCGTCCACGGTGACCAGCAGGTTCTTCAGGGTGGCGGAGGCGGGCACGCCGAGGTGGGCGGCGAGCGACTCGATGGTGGGGGTGTCGGGGGTGTCCAGTTCCCGCGGCGGACCGGGGTGGACGGCCGCGGGCACGTCCGCGGTGAAGGCGACGGCTTCGGTGTTGGCGGCGTAGCCGCAGCCGGAGCAGTGGGCGAAGGTGTCCTCGCCGGCCGCGGCGGGCGCCAGGAACTCCTCGGAGGCCGACCCTCCCATCGCGCCCGACACCGCGGAGACGATCCGGAAGTCCAGCCCGAGCCGCCGGAAGATCCGGGCGTACGCCTCGCGGTGCAGCCGGTACGCCTGTGCGAGCCCGGCCGCCGAGGTGTCGAAGGAGTAGGCGTCCTTCATCTGGAACTCGCGCCCGCGCAGCACCCCGGAGCGGGGCCTGGCCTCGTCGCGGTACTTCGTCTGGATCTGGTAGAGGATCACGGGCAGGTCCCGGTAGGAGGCGACCTGGTCCTTGACCAGCTGGGTGAAGACCTCCTCGTGGGTGGGCCCGAGGACGTAGTCGGCGCCCTTGCGGTCCTGGAGCCGGAAGAGCAGGTCGCCGTACTCGGCGGCGCGGCCCGTCGCGTCGTAGGTCGCGCGGGGCAGCAGCGCGGGCAGCAGCACCTCCTGGCCGCCGATGGCGTCCATCTCCTCGCGGACCACGCGGGTGACGTTGTCCAGCACCCGCTTGCCGAGCGGCAGCCAGCTCCACACGCCCGCCGAGGAGCGGCGCACGTATCCCGCTCTGACCAGCAGCCGGTGGCTGGCGGTCTCGGCGTCGGCCGGGTCGTCGCGCAGCGTCCTGAGCAGCAGACGGGACATGCGCAGGACCGGGGGCTGGGCCATGGCGTTCTCCTGGGATCGCGGGGTGCGGCGAGGATAGCCAGCGCGCGCCGCGGTCCGGAAACCGTTTATCCGCCGGCGCCGGCGTCCGCCGGGCCGGCCGGGTGCGGGGGCCGCGGCAGCGGGAGCGGCGCGCCCATCACCGCGTACGGGCGGGTGGCGCTGGGGAAGTGCACCGGCCGGGCCAGGTCCTGGTAGCCCAGGGTGTGGTAGAGGCGGCGGGCCGGGCTGTCCCCGTCGATCGCGGAGAGGATGCTGCGCGGCTCGTCCGCGCCGTCGGTGATCTCGGTGATCAGCCGGCGGCCGATGCCGCGGCCCTGGTAGGCGGGCAGCACGTGCAGCTCGGTGATCACGAAGGAGTCGTCGAGCCACCCGTCGGTGCCCTGCCGGCGCAGATAGGGCTGCACCACACTGGACCACCAGTGCGAGCGGTCGTTGGGCAGCCCGTAGACGAAGCCGACGAGCCGGCCGTCGTCGCCGTGCGCGCCGAGCGCCCGCGCGCCCGGGTAGGACAGGTGCCTCAGGACGATCTGACGCCGGATCGCCACCTCCTCGGGCCCGAGCCCGAAGGCGACGGCCTGGACGGCGAGGGCCTCGTCGACCCGGGCGGCGAGGTCGGCCGGGGCGACCACCACATGCTCCATGCGGGGACCCTACCCGTGGCGGCGCACCGGCCGCTGCGGCATCCCGTTCCGGCCTCCCGCCCGTGCGTCTGGCCGGCACGTCTCAGCGGTCGCGCGCGGGGGCGCCGCGCGGGTCGCGGCGGCGGGGCCGGCCGCCGGTGCTCAGAACAGCACGCTCATGAAGGCGCCGACCTCGGTGAAGCCGACCCGGTGGTAGGCGGCGCGCGCGGGGGCGTTGTAGTCGTTGACGTAGAGGCTGACGACGGGGGCGACGTCGCGCAGCGCGTAGTGGAGCACGGCGGCCATGCCGGTCTTCGCCAGGCCGCGGCCGCGGTGCGAGGGGGCGACCCACACGCCCTGGATCTGGCAGGTGTGCCGGGTGACGGCGCCGATCTCGGCCTTGAAGACCACCTCGCCGTCCTCGATCCGGGCGAACGCGCGGCCGTTGGTGACGAGTTCGGCGACCCTCGCCTGGTAGAGCAGCCCGCCGTCGCCGGCCAGCGGGGAGACGCCGACCTCCTCGGTGAACATCGCCACGCAGGCCGGCATCAGGACGTCCATCTCCTCGCGCCGCACCCGGCGCACCCCCGGGTCGGGGACGACGTCGGCGGGCAGCGCGCGGGTGGTCATCAGCGGCTGGTGGGCGCGGACCTCGCGGGCCGGCCCCCAGTGCGGTTCGAGCTGCGCCCACAGGTCGGCGGTGGACTGCGCAGGGCCGACGATGGACGAGCAGCGGCGGCCGGCCCTGCGGGCCCGCTCCGCGAACGCGCGGACCGCCTCGGGCGTCGCGCACAGCGGCACCAGGTTGGCGCCGGCGTAGCACAGCGAGGTGAGCCGGCCCGCGGAGTACCAGCCCCACATCTCGCCGCCGAGCCGCCACGGGTCGAGCCCGGCCACGTTGACCCGCGAGGTGACGAACGCGTTGGCCACCGGGTCGCGGTCGAGCACCGCCAAAGCGGCGTCGAGATCGCCCGGCTCCAGGACGCGGGCTGTCGAGTGGGTCAACACGGGGGCACCTCACCGTATGGGCCGTGAGCGACGGCGAAAGAAGGTTCCCGCACCTTACCCCGCAGCGCAGAGCCCTGCCCCGCGACCGGGAAAGGGCGGCCGGAACACGGCTCGGGGCGACCGGGCGGCGGGGTCGGGCAGCGGGGTCAGGAGACGCTCACCTGCGGCTCGCCCGAGGCGGCGCCGGCCGCCTCCATCTGCTCCGCGAGCTTCATGGCCTCCTCGATCAGCGTCTCCACGATCTTGGACTCGGGCACCGTCTTGATGATCTCGCCCTTGACGAAGATCTGCCCCTTGCCGTTGCCGGAGGCGACGCCGAGGTCGGCCTCGCGGGCCTCGCCGGGACCGTTGACGACGCAGCCCATCACCGCGACGCGCAGCGGCACCTCCATGCCGTCGAGCCCCGCGGAGACCTGGTCGGCGAGCTTGTACACGTCGACCTGGGCGCGGCCGCAGGAGGGGCAGGAGACGATCTCCAGCCGGCGCTGGCGCAGGTTCAGCGACTCCAGGATCTGGATGCCGACCTTGACCTCCTCGGCCGGCGGCGCGGAGAGCGAGACCCGGATGGTGTCGCCGATGCCCTCGGCGAGCAGCGCGCCGAAGGCGACCGCGGACTTGATGGTGCCCTGGAAGGCCGGTCCGGCCTCGGTGACGCCGAGGTGCAGCGGGTAGTCGCACTTCTGGGCGAGCAGCCGGTAGGCGTTGACCATCACGACCGGGTCGTTGTGCTTGACGGAGATCTTGATGTCGCGGAAGTCGTGCTCCTCGAAGAGCGACGCCTCCCACAGCGCGGACTCCACGAGCGCCTCGGGGGTGGCCTTGCCGTACTTCTCCAGCAGCCGTCGGTCCAGCGAGCCGGCGTTGACCCCGATGCGGATCGGCACGCCGGCCGCGCCGGCCGCCTTGGCGATCTCCTTGACCTTGTCGTCGAACTGCTTGATGTTGCCGGGGTTGACCCGGACCGCCGCGCAGCCCGCGTCGATCGCGGCGAAGACGTACTTCGGCTGGAAGTGGATGTCCGCGATGACCGGGATCTGCGACTTGCGGGCGATCGTGGACAGCGCGTCGGCGTCGTCCTGCGTCGGGCAGGCCACGCGCACGATCTGGCAGCCGGACGCGGTCAGCTCGGCGATCTGCTGCAGGGTGGCGCCGATGTCGGAGGTCCTGGTGGTGGTCATGGACTGGACGGAGACCGGCGCGTCGCCGCCCACTGCGACGCTTCCGACCTGGATCTGACGGCTTTTGCGCCGGTCGGCGAGCCTGGTCGGAACATCTGGCATACCGAGCGAAATCGCGGTCATCAGCGTGGCATCCCCAAGGTTGAACGAGGTCCCGTCGTGGGCGGGCTCCGGCATCGAGGTTACGGCACCGGGCCCGCCGTCTTCATCCGGCTCGGGCGGTCACGAACTGAGTTTGACGGGGTTGACCACGTCGGCGATCAGTACCAGCAGCGTGAACGACACGAAGATTCCGGCCACGACATAAGCGATCGGCATCAGCTTGGCCACGTCGAACGGCCCGGGGTCGGGACGGCGGAAGACCCGCGCGGTGTGCCGGCGGATCGACTCCCACAGGGCGCCTGCGATGTGCCCGCCGTCCAGCGGCAGCAGCGGCAGCATGTTGAAGAGGAAGAGCGACAGGTTGAACCCGGCGACGAGCATCACCATGGTCGCGATCCGGTCGATCGCGGGCTCCTTGAGCGCGAAGACCTCGCCGCCGACACGGGCCGCGCCGACCACGCCCATCGGGGAGTCGGCCTTGCGGGGGGCGCCGTTGAACGCGGAGTTCCACAGGTCGGGGATCCGCTTGGGCAGCGACACCAGCGAGTCGACGCCCTGCCGTGCCATGTCCTGCATGTGCCCGAAGGAGTCGGCGACGCCGAGCTGCTCTATGTGCGTGGCGGGGCTGAAGCCGAGGAAGCCGGCCTTGACGGTGCCGTTCACGTAGTCGCCGTCGCCGTCGGTCCTGGCGACGGTGTTGGTGGTGATGGTCGGGGTCAGGGTGACCCGGTGCCCGTCGCGCAGCACCACGATCTCGGCCTTGCCGGGGTTCTCGCGGATGTCGTCGGACAGCTGCGCCCAGTTCTTCACCGGCCTGCCGTTGAACTCCACGAACTCGTCGCCCGCCCTGAAGCCCGCGGTCTTGGCGGGGGCGACCGGGTCGGTGGCCAGGCAGGGGTTCTTCGCGTCCCGCTTGGCGGTGTCGGACTGGGAGATCACGCAGTCGCTGACCTGGCCGATCACGGTGGTGCGGGCGGTGACGCCGAAGCCCATGAAGACGCCGAGGAAGAGCGCGACGGCCAGGATGAGGTTCATGAAGGGGCCGGCGAACATCACGATGACGCGCTTCCACGGCTTGCGCGTGTAGAACAGCCGGTCCTCGTCGCCGGGCTTCAGCTCCTCGAAGGCCGCCGAGCGGGCGTCCTCGATCATGCTGCGCCACGGCGAGGTGGAGCGGGCGGTGATCCGGCCGTCCTCGCCGGGCGGGAACATCCCGATCATGCGGATGTAGCCGCCGAGCGGGATGGCCTTGAAGCCGTACTCCGTCTCGCCCCTGTGCCGGGAGAACAGGGTGGGGCCGAAGCCCACCATGTACTGCGGCACCCGGATCCTGAAGAGCTTGGCGGTCGACAGGTGGCCGAGCTCGTGCCAGGCGATGGAGACCATCAGGCCCACGACGAAGACCACTATGCCGAGGACCGTCATGAGTGCGGTCATACGCGTGCTGCCTCCGATGCCTGTGCCAGTTCCCGGGCCCGTGCGCGGGCCCAGTCCTCCGCTTCGAGGACGTCTTCGACCGTGAGCGAGGTTCCCGCCACGGGGGTGCCGTGCTCGGCGACGACCCGGGCCACGGTGTCCATGATGCCGGTGAAGGAGAGCCGGCCCGCGCGGAACGCGTCGACGCACTCCTCGTTGGCCGCGTTGAACACCGCCGGTGCCGTGCCCCCGAGGCTACCGACATGGCGGGCCAGCGCGACCGCCGGGAAGGCCTCCTCGTCCAGCGGGAAGAACTCCCAGGAGCCGGCCTTGCGCCAGTCGAAGGCGGGCGCGGCGTCCGGCACCCGCTCCGGCCAGCCCAGTCCCAGCGCGATGGGCATGCGCATGTCCGGCGGGCTGGCCTGGGCGAGGGTGGAGCCGTCCACGAACTCCACCATCGAGTGAATGGCGGACTGGGGGTGGACGACGACCTCGATCCGCTCGAACGGGATGTCGTAGAGCAGGTGCGCCTCGATGACCTCCAGGCCCTTGTTGACCAGGGTCGCGGAGTTGATCGTGATGACCGGGCCCATATCCCAGGTGGGGTGCGCCATCGCCTGCTCGGGCGTGACGTCCGCCATCTCGGCGAGGGTGCGGCCGCGGAAGGGGCCGCCGGAGGCGGTGACGATCAGCTTGCGGACCTCGGCGCGCGAGCCGCCCAGCAGCGCCTGGAAGAGCGCGGAGTGCTCGGAGTCGACCGGCACGATCTGGCCGGGCCTGGCGAGCGCCTTGACCAGCGGCCCGCCGACGATCAGCGACTCCTTGTTGGCCAGGATCAGCACCCGGCCGGCCCGGAGGGCGGCCAGCGTGGGGCGCAACCCGATGGAGCCGGTGATGCCGTTGAGCACCGAGTGGCAGGGCAGCGCGGCGGCCAGGGTGGCCGCGTCGGGGCCGGCGAGGATCTCCGGCACCGGCGCCGTCCCGTACGCCCTGGCGAGCGCCTCGCGCAGCGGCCGCACCGCGTGCTCGTCGGCGACCGCGACGGTCCGCACACCGAGCCGGTGGGCCTGCTCGGCGAGCAGTTCCACCCGGCCGCCCGCCGCGGAGACCGCGACCACCCGGAAGCGGTCGGGGTTGCGCAGCACCACGTCGACGGCCTGGGTGCCGACCGAGCCGGTGGAGCCGAGGAGCACGATGTCGCGCGGGCCGCCGCCGGGTTCCGGCGTGACGTGCGGGCGGTGGTGCGGGTCTGCGAGAGCGTCCGTCATGGCCTCATTCTGTCCTGCCGGGGCCGCTTTCCACGCACGGGCCCGGCTCAGGCCCGCACGCTACCGCCCTGCCGGCGTCAGTGCACCGGCCGGTGCACGTTCTCCTTCTCCGAGGGGCCGGGGGCCGCGTCGGCGATCCAGGCGCCCTCACGGGTCAGGTCGACGATGCCCGCCTCCAGCCAGCCGTCCTCGCCGGCGAGCACCTTCGCGGCGAGCCTGCGGTCGGCGTCGTCGGTGTTGGTCCACAGCCGCGCGAACAGCTCGTCGGTGCGGACCCTGGCCTGCCGGCAGAAGACGTCGGCCAGCTGCGCCGCCTCCCGGCCGTGGTCGCCGGTCGCGGCGAGGTGCTGGGCGCGCACGCAGGCGGCGCTCATCGCGAACAGCTCCGCGCCGATGTCGACGATCCTGGCCAGGAAGTTCTGCTTCAGCTCCATCCGGCCCTGCCAGCGCGACATGGCGTAGAAGGTGCTGCGGGCCAGCTTGCGGGCGTTGCGCTCGACATACCGCAGATGCGCCGCGAGCGGGCCGAACTCCCCGTAGGAGGTGGGCAGCTGGCCGGGCCCCGCGACGAGCTTGGGCAGCCAGCGGGCGTAGAACCCGCCGGCCTTCGCGCCGGCCTTCGCCTTGTCGGACAGGGTGCTGTCGGGGTCGATCAGGTCGCCCGCCACCGACAGGTGGGCGTCGACGGCCTCCCGGGCGATCAGCAGGTGCATGATCTCGGTGGAGCCCTCGAAGATCCGGTTGATCCGCAGGTCGCGCAGCAGTTGCTCGGCCGGCACCGCGCGCTCGCCGCGGGCGGCGAGGGAGTCGGCGGTCTCGAAGCCGCGGCCGCCGCGGATCTGGACCAGCTCGTCGGCCATCAGCCAGGCCGCCTCGGAGCCGTAGAGCTTGGCGAGCGCGGCCTCGATGCGGATGTCGTTGCGGTCCTCGTCGGCCATCTGGGAGGACAGGTCGACCATCGCCTCCAGGGCGAAGGTGGTGGCCGCGATGTAGGCGATCTTGGCGCCGACCGCCTCGTGCTCGCCGACCGGCTTGCCCCACTGCTCGCGGGCCGCCGACCACTCGCGGGCGGCCTTCAGGCACCACTTGCCGGAGCCGACGCAGCCCGCCGGCAGCGACAGCCGGCCGGTGTTGAGGGTGGTCAGGGCGATCTTCAGGCCCGCGCCCTCGGGGCCGATCCGGTTCTCCGCGGGCACCCTGACCTGGTGGAGGCGGGTGACGCCGTTCTCGATGCCGCGCAGGCCCATGAAGGCGTTGCGGTTCTCCACGGTGATGCCCTCGGAGCCCGCCTCGACCACGAAGGCGGTGATGCCGCCCTTGTGGCCCTCGGACTTCGGCACCCGGGCCATCACGACCAGCAGGTCGGCGATGACGCCGTTGGTGGTCCACAGCTTCACGCCGTCCAGCACGTAGTCGTCGCCGTCGGGCACCGCGGTGGTGGCCAGCCGCGCCGGGTCGGAGCCGACGTCCGGCTCGGTGAGCAGGAAGGCGCTGACGTCGGTGCTGGCGCAGCGCGGCAGGAACCGCTTCTTCTGCTCCGCGGTGCCGAACAACTTCAGCGGCTGCGGTACGCCGATCGACTGATGGGCGGAGAGCAGCGCGCCGATCGCCGGGCTCGCGGAGCCGGCCAGCGCCAGCGCCTTGTTGTAGTACACCTGGGTGAGGCCCAGGCCCCCGTACTCCTCGGGGATCTTCATGCCGAGGGCGCCCAGCTCCTTGAGTCCGACGATCGTCTCGTCGGGGATGCGGGCCTCGCGCTCGATCCTGCCGGGGTCGACCTTCGTCTCGCAGAACTCGCGCAGCCGCGCCAGGAACGCCTCGCCCTTCTCCACCGCCTCGGGCGAGGGCAGCGGGTGGGGATGGATCAGGTCGAGCCGGAAACGGCCGAGGAACAGTTCCTTGGCGAAGCTGGGCTTGCGCCAGTCCTGCTCTCTGGCGGCCTCCGCGACCTGGCGGGCCTCGCGTTCGGACACCTTGCGTGCTGCGGCGGTTGCGGACACGGTTGCGTCACCTCCGGGTAGCCGGTTACCGACCGGTGCTACCTGTCCGTACTACCCGAATTCCGCCGAGCCAGCCAGAGCGGCGGCGGACCCGGGGCCCGCCGCCGCTGACCGTGCGTCATGCCGTGGCCCGGGGCGGGGCCGCGGCATGACGGCCGGCCGCCGCGCCCACGGGTCCGGGCCGCCCACGGGTCCGGGCCGTCTACAGGTCCAGGCCGTCTACAGGTCCAGGCCCGTGAGGACGAGCACCCGCTCGTAGGTGTAGTCGTCCATCGCGTACCGCACGCCCTCGCGGCCGCTGCCGGAGTCCTTCACGCCGCCGTACGGCATCTGGTCGGCGCGGTAGGAGGGCGCGTCGCCGATGATCACACCGCCGACCTCCAGCTCGCGGTGGGCGCGGAAGGCCAGCTGCAGGTCGTGCGTGAACACCCCCGCCTGCAGGCCGAAGCGCGAGTCGTTGACCGCCGCGAACGCCTCGTCGGCGCCGTTCACCCGGTGCAGCGACAGCACCGGGCCGAACGCCTCGGCGGAGGCCAGGATCGCGTCGGCCGGCAGCTCGGCGAGGACCGTGGGGGCGTAGCTCGCGCCCTCGCGGACGCCGCCGGTGAGCACCTTCGCGCCCTTGGCGACCGCGTCCTCCACCCACTGCCCCACCCGCTCGGCCGCCGCCTCGCTGACCAGCGGGCCGACGTCGGTCGCGTCGTCGGCCGGGTCGCCGGTGACCTGCCCGCGCACCTTCTCCACGACCTTCTCCACCAGCGCGTCGTACACCGAGGCGTCGGCGATGACCCGCTGCACGGAGATGCAGGACTGCCCGCCCTGGTAGTTGGCGAAGGTCGCGATACGCGCCGCCGCCCACTCCAGGTCCTGCTCGGAGGACCAGTCGGCGAGCACCACGGCCGCCGCGTTGCCGCCCAGCTCCAGCGTGACGTGCTTGCGCGGCACCGAGTCGGCGATCTGGTGGCCGACGGTGTCGGAGCCGGTGAAGGAGATCACCGGCAGCCGGGGGTCCTGCACCAGCGCGGGCATCCGGTCGTTCGGCACCGGCAGCACGCTCCAGGACCCGGCCGGCAGGCCGCTGGTCTCGGCGAGGATCTCGCCCAGCACCAGCGCGGACAGCGGGGTCGCGGGCGCCGGCTTGAGGATGATCGGCGCGCCGGCCGCGATCGCCGGGGCGACCTTGTGGGCGACGAGGTTCAGCGGGAAGTTGAAGGGCGCGATGCCGAGCACCGGGCCGCGCGGGAAGCGCCGGGTCAGCGCGAGCCGGCCGACGCCGCCCGGGTCGGTGTCCAGCCGCTGCGCCTCGCCGCTGTTGAAGCGGCGCGCCTCCTCCGCCGCCCAGCGGAAGACCGACACCGCGCGGCCCACCTCGCCGCGCGACCACTTCACCGGCTTGCCGTTCTCCGCGGTGATCAGCCGGGCGATCTCCTCGGCGCGCTCGGCCAGCCGCCGCGCCACGTGGTCCAGCGCGGCGGCGCGCACGTGCGCGGGGGTGGCGGCGAAGGCGTGCTGCGCGCCGGCCGCGGCGGCCACCGCCGACTCGACCTGCTCCTCGGTCGGCACGCTCACCCGGCCGACGGTGGCGCCGTCCCACGAACTGGTCACGTCGAAGCTGTCCGCGCCGGTGGCCGGGCTCCCCGCGAGCCAGAACGCGGTCGGGGCTGCGGCTGAGGTTGTCACGGTGGGTCCGCCCTTCTGGTGTGCGCGCGAGTCCCGACCACCGTAGGCACGCGGCCGCCGGGCCCCGCTTGTCCACGACGGAGTGCGCGCCGCGGCGGGCGCTACGGATTGGCCAGGGCGGGGGGCCTGCGGCAGCGGCGGGTGGGCGGACCTTGGGAAGATCCCGCGCGGCCGCGGGCGGCACCTCTATCCTGCTGGCGGCAAAAGGGGAGGAAGCCGCTGTGACGGAGACCGTGACGATCGACCTGGGCCACGGGGAGACGGTGGTGGCCGAGGTGATCGGCGACCTGCCCTTCCAGGACCTCGACGGGGACATGTACGGCGACGTGGGCGTCGGCCGCCACGTGGCAGAGCTGGGCACCGCCGTCGCGATGACCATGGAGCAGGTCCGCGACACGGTGCGCGGCGTGGGGCGCTGGGCGGCCGAGACGGTCACCGACGCGGCGGGCGCGCCCGACACCTTCGAGGTCGAGTTCGGCCTCAGACTCGCGGTCAAGTCCGGCCGGCTGCTGGGCGTCATCGCGGAGGCGGGCAGCGAGGCGAGCCTGACCGTGCGGATGTCCTGGGACGTCGCCGGCCGCCGCGCCGCGCGAGCGGCCACCGCGCAGGGCGCCGTCAGCGCGGACGCGCAGGGCGGCGGCGCGGCCGGCGCGGACGCCTCCGCGCACCCCGCGGGCGCGGCTGAATGACCGCCGCTCCCGACGGGGCCGAACCGGCCCTGTGGGTCGGCGGGGCGGACGGCTTCCGCGGCAGCGCCTTCCACCTCGGCGGCGGCAGCGTCGTCACCGCCGCCCACGTGGTGACGGGCGGCGAACCGGCGACCGCGCTGGCCGTCGGCGGCGGCGGCGCCACCCATTCGGTGACCGCCGCGCGGGCCACACCGCCCGCGCCCCCGGCACCGCGCACGCGCTTCCACCCCTTCCCCGACCTGGCGCTGCTGACCGTCCCCTGCTGCGCCGGGCTGCCCGCGGCCCGGCTCGCCCCGGCCGATCCGCCGCCCGGCGCCGCGGTGACCGCGGTCGGCCACTCGACGGACACGCCCTCGCCGGGCGTCCAGCCGGACACCCTGTCGCTGCGGGTCGGCGGCCGCTCGGGCGCGTACCTGCGGGTGCTGGGCGACGGGGTACACGCGGGGTTGAGCGGCAGCACGCTGGTGTCCGACGCGACCGGCCTGGTCGGCGGCGTCGTCAAGGGCAGCAGGTCCTACCGGCACGTCCAGGGCGGCTGGTTCACACCGGTCTCCGCGCTGCGCGCCTTCCTCGGCCCAAAGGAGGCGGAGGCCGCCGCACAGGTCCCGCTCGGGGCGCAGATGCCGACCGGGGCGCCGCCTCAGCCCGAGGACGCCTTGAGCGCGAGCCAGAGCTCCATCCGGACGTCCGGGTCGTCGAGGGAGCGGCCGAGGATCTCCTCGACGCGGCGCATGCGGTAGCGCAGCGTGTGGCGGTGCACGCCGAGGTCGGCCGCGGCGGCGTCCCACTGGCCGTGGTGGGCGAGCCAGGCGGCGAGGGAGGCGACCAGGTCGCCGCGGGAGGTCGCGTCGTGCTCGCGCAGCGGCCGCAGCAGGCCCTCGGCGAACGCGCGGACCGCCTCGTCGGACAGCAGCGGCATGACCGACCCCTCACCGACCTCGTCGTGCTCGACGAGGTTGCGGCCCCGGCGCAGGGCGACCGCCAGCGCGCGCTCCGCCTGGGCGTGGGCCTCGGGGACGTCGGCCGCGTCGGCGGGCGCGGACAGGCCGGAGGCCAGCGAGTCCTCGGCGTCGGCGAGGTCCGCGGCGGTGGTCAGCGCGGCCGCGTCCTCGGCGGCCAGCACGACCAGCCGGCCGCCGTCGCGGACCGCGAGCAGCGGTTCGCCGCAGCGTACGGCGGCGGCGTCCGCCCGCTCCGCCAGCAGGGTCAGGGCGTCCGGCCCGGCGTGCGGGTCGGACGGCTCGGCGATCAATACCCGCACCGGCTGCTCGAACAGCGTGCCGTAGAGGTCGCCGGCGACGCTGCGGGCGTGCTCCGGCTCGCCGGCCAGCAGCATCCGCAGCAGCGCCGCGGCCAGCCGGGCCTGCGCGTCCCGCAGGGTCTGGGACTGCTCCAGGGACAGGGTGAGCAGGGCGACCGCCGCGTGCACGACGTAGCGGGCCGAGGTGTCGAGGCGCTCCTCGGTGCCGACCGCGAGGAAGCCGCGGGGGCGGCGGCCGCTGCCCAGCGACTGCAGCTCGACCCGGTCCTCGGTGCCGGCGGCCCCTTCGACGGCGGCGCTCGCCGGGGCCGGGGTGTCGCGCAGCCGGTCGATCTCGCCGGCCAGCCGGGCGGCGCGGCGCCCGGCCCAGTCGGGGGCGGCGGCGAGCACGGAGCCCGAGGCGTCGTAGAGCGCGGCCCAGCCGTCGAGGTGGGCGGCCAGGCGGGCGAGCAGCGCGGTGGTGCCGCCGGGGGCGAGCGCGGCGCGGGTCAGTTCGCGCTGCGCGTCGAAGCCGGCCGTCACGGCGCGGTACTGGTCCTTGGCGATGGCCGCGGACACGGCCTTGCTGATCGCGATGAACGGGGTGCGGCGCGGCACCTCCAGCAGCGGCAGCGGCACCTCGGCCGCCGCGGCGACCAGCGCGGCGGGCACCGTGTCGTGGCCGACGCCCACGCCGAACCCCAGGCCCACCACCCCGGCGGCGGCCAGCCGCCGTACGTACCCGCGCATCGCGCCGGCGTCCTCGACGTCCAGCTTCAGGCCGGTGGTGAGCAGCAGCTCACCGCCCTCCAGGTACGGGCCCGGGTCGTCCAGTTCGCTCGTGTGCACCCAGCGGACCTCCGCGTCCAGCCGGTCGCCTCCGGCGAGGACGGACAGCTTGAGCGCCGAGTGGTGGGCGAGGGACGCGAGGGTGAGGGGCATACGGACCTGGTCCCGTTGGGCGGCGGCTGGGCTGGCGGTGCGGGTCGGCTCGGGTCCGCGGGTGCGGCTGGGCGCGTCCGCGGGAGGTGGCCGGGCCGTGACGGCCGGCCCCTTCGATCCTGCCGCACCGTACATCCCCGCCTCCCGCTCCGCGACCCGGTCTCACCCCCGCAGGTCGAGCAGGATCGGCGGCGCGTGCTCCCCCGACGTCGTCGTCAGCGACAGCACCCCGTGCCCGGCCGGCACCCCGTGCGCCAGATCCGACGCGGACCACCGCTCCCGCTCGACCTCGCGCACCGTCACCGATTCGGTGGTCACCGCCTCCCCGGTGAACAGGCGGCGGACGCCGCGGGAGGCACGGCGGAGCATGCCGCCTGACTGGTCGGGGGTGCGGGTGATGTCGCGGGTCTCGACCCAGGTCGTGCCCCATGCCTCGGCGAAGCGCCGGCCGTCCCAGGTGGTCACCCCGGACATCGCCATCCGGCAGCCGACGGAGCCGAGCAGGGCGGTCCGCAGCCGTTCCGGCACGTCGTCGAGGGTGCGCAGGGTGAGCAGCGCACCGGCGTTGGCGGACCGCAACCGGGCCAGGCCACGCACCGCGTCGGCGGTCACCGCGTGGGCGGCGTCGTCCAGGACCAGGCACGCGAAGAGCGACCGGTCCCGACGGGCGGCGACGGCCGCGGTGAACTGGGCCAGAACCAGCCGGGTCAGCATCCGGGACGCCTCGGTATGGCCGCGTTCCGGCAGGTCGATACGGACCCGCAGCGGGTGTTCGAGCGCGGTCATGGAGAACGGCCGGGAGCGGCCGGTGACGTCGAAGAAACCCGCGAACGCGGGCCGGTCGAGCAGTGCGACCCGTTCGGCAAGTCGCGGGCCGATGTCGCCGGGGCGGCCGGCCTGCCGAGTGCGGGCGTCGAACTCCCGGGCCATGCCGGGTGCGCCGGCCGCGTCGAGGGCGTCCCGCAAGGCGGCGTGCGCGTGGGGCGTTCCGTCGAGGAGCTCGCGCAGTTCGGGGACGGAGGGGAAGCGACCGTGGGCGGCCGCGTAAGGGCCGAGGAGCTGGCTGAGCGCGGTGGTGGCGCGGCGCAGCTCCCCTTCCTCGCCGGCGTGCGGGTCGATCAGGGCTTCGGCGAGTGCGCCGGCCGCCGTGTCGGGGTCGCTGCTGCCGCCGTAGAGGTCGAGGTCGTAGCGGGAGGAGGGGTCGGCCAGCGAGATGACCACGTCGTACGCGTCGGCGGGGCCGAGGTCGGCGCCCGCCGATCCGACGGCGACGACCGCGGCCTGGCCGGCGAGCGCCTGCAGGCACAGCGTCTCCACGACCGGGCGGACCACATGCCGGGTCTTCCCCGACCCGGGGGGGCCGACGACCAGCAGACCGGTGCCGAGCAGGGCGGCGTCGAGGCCGATCGCGGAGCCGCGGTGCTGGTACGGGTTGCGCGCGTCGTCCAGGCCCCGGCCGATCCGGACCTGGCCGGCGAACAGGTCGTGCGGGGCGGAGCGGTGGCTCACGTCGCGCGCCCCGGAAGGATGCGTGCACGCCTCGGCGCCCTGGCGCAGCACGGCGTCGGCGAAGGCGTCCAAGCGGGCGGGGTCGGCGAGGACCCCGGTCCAGGCGCGCCGGATGCGAGCGTAGTCCACGTCGTTCATCCGGCCGGTCCTGACCTCCGCGGCCAGCCGGTCGGCCAGCGCGTGCTGGCGCGCTTCGCGCAGCTCGGGCCACTGCACAGGGTCGGGGCGGTCCTCAGGGGCGGTTCCTCGCTCGGGTTCGTCCCACAGCCGGCTCAGCGCGGGGCGGAGGTAACGGCGCCACACCTCGGCCCAGTTGCCGAGACGGCCGAAGATCAGTGCGAGCAGCGCCGTGCACACGGTGGCCCAGGCCCGGGTGACGAAATTGAACGCGTTGGTGTCGCCGCCCGCTCCGCTGCGCCAGTGGTCGGGGGTGAACCATATGACCGGCCAGATCCAGAAGTCGAGATAGCCGTCGCGGAACAGCGACCAGACGAACAGCCCGACCAGCAGGGCCAGGACGGCCCCGCCGAGCAGCCGTCTGGCGGGCAGCCGGTCGGCGTCGGGGGCCGCGCGCGGAACGTGGCCGAAGCCGTAGATGCCGGGGGCGTCGCTCTCCCGCGGGGTGCGCAGCCAGATCTCCAGGTCTGAGGCGGGCGGCGCCTTGGCGGGGGGTGGCGGTGCGGGCCGCGGGACCCGGCCGGCCCCGGGCACCACGGGCGGCGCGGCAGGCGGCGGCACGGCGACGGGCGGCAGCGTCGTCGGCGGTGGGGGGGACGGGCGGCCGGGTTCGTGCCCGTAGCCCTGCGTGCCTTCGTGATCCATGGCATCCATGGCGCGTTCGCCCCTCGCCCCTCGTCTCCGACGATCCGCTCAATGTAGTCGAGCCGCTACCCCGGGAAAAGGATCTTGGCGGTTTGCGGGGGCGTCGGCCGCACTGGACGTTGCGGAGTGCGGGCGGGGTGGAGTGCGACCTATCGGCGTGTGCGGGGTGGGCGGGGGCGGCCTAGCCTGCGGGGAGACGACTGTGACTGATGTGAGGGAGATCGTCCGCCATGACCGAAGTGCCCCAGGAACGCAAGCTCGTCACGGCCGTGCCGGGACCGAGGTCCCAGGAGCTGATGGCCCGCAAGTCCGCGGCGGTCGCGGACGGGGTGGGCGTCACGCTGCCGGTGTTCGTCACCCGCGCGGGCGGCGGCATCATCGAGGACGTCGACGGCAACCGGCTGATCGACTTCGGCTCGGGCATCGCCGTGACCTCGGTCGGCAACAGCGCCGAGGCCGTGGTCCGCCGGGCCGCCGCGCAGCTCGCGGAGTTCACCCACACGTGCTTCATGGTCACCCCGTACGAGGGCTACGTGGAGGTCGCCGAGCGGCTGGCCGAGCTGACGCCGGGCGACCACCCGAAGAAGTCCGCGCTGTTCAACTCCGGCGCGGAGGCGGTGGAGAACGCCGTCAAGATCGCCCGCGCCCACACCAAGCGCCCCGCGGTCGTCGTCTTCGACCACGGCTACCACGGCCGGACCAACCTCACGATGGCGCTGACCGCGAAGAACATGCCGTACAAGGAGGGCTTCGGGCCGTTCGCGCCGGAGGTCTACCGGGTGCCGCTGGCGTACGGCTACCGCTGGCTGACCGGCCCCGAGCACGCGGCGGAGGAGGCCGCGGCGCAGGCCATCGACATGATCAACAAGCAGATCGGCGCGGAGCACGTCGCGGCGATCGTGATCGAGCCGATCGCCGGCGAGGGCGGCTTCATCGAGCCGGCCAAGGGCTTCCTGCCGCGGATCGCGCAGTTCGCGAAGAACAACGGCATCGTGTTCGTCGCGGACGAGATCCAGACCGGGTTCTGCCGCACCGGCCAGTGGTTCGCGTCCGAGCACGAGGGCCTGGTGCCGGACCTGATCACCACCGCGAAGGGCATCGCGGGCGGGCTGCCGCTGGCCGCGGTCACCGGCCGCGCGGAGATCATGGACGCGGCGCACGCCGGCGGCCTGGGCGGCACCTACGGCGGCAACCCGGTGGCGTGCGCGGCCGCGCTCGGCGCGATCGAGACGATGAAGGAGCTGGACCTCAACGCCAGGGCGCGGCGGATCGGCGAGGTGATGCTGCCGCGGCTGCGCGCGATGCAGGAGAAGTTCCCGGTCATCGGCGAGGTCCGCGGCCGCGGTGCGATGATCGCGGTGGAGCTGGTCGAGCCCGGCACGAAGCAGCCGGACCCGGCGGTGACGGCGGCGGTCGCCAAGGCGTGCCACGCGGCCGGTCTGGTGGTGCTGACCTGCGGCACCTACGGCAACGTGTTGCGCTTCCTGCCGCCGCTCGTCATCGGCGAGGATCTGCTGAACGAGGGGCTCGACATCATCGAGGACGCGTTCGCGGGAGTGTGACGCGAGGAGGGGGGCCGGGTCGTGAAGAAGGTGTGCGGGCCTGATGGCGGAGGGGTGAGCGGGCGGATTTCCGGGACTGCCGTGACGTACGGTTTCCGAGGAACACCCCGCCCGCGGCTGACTCCCCAGAAATCCACGGGCGGCGACAACGTGCCGATGAATCCCCATCACCGGCACGGCAGTGCCCTCGCGCACGGCACCGCCGGGTCCCCTGGCCCCGGCACCTCTCGCCGATCGTCCGGCCGTTCGTCCCACACCCCCCGGGACGTGCGGTACGGCGATCGACCTGGCCGCCCCGGAACGATCCCCCCTGTTCCGGGGCGGCTGAATTTTCTCCTGACGCTTGTCTGCGCGGCGGCGGCCCTCGGCGCCGCCGGTTTCGCGCTGCTCACCTGGCAGGTCTCCGCAGGCGGCGCGCTGGTCGCGCGCGACGGCGGCGTGCTGCGCTGGTTCCAGCGGGCCGCGGCGTCGGCCTCCGGTCTGGACACCCCGGCCCACTACCTGTGCAAGCTCGGCAACGTGCAGGTCGCGGTGCCGGTGCTGCTGGTCGCCGTCGGCTACGCCGGGTGGGCCGGGCGCGCCGCGGGGGCGCCGCGCTGGTGGCTGCCGCCGGCGGCGGGCGCGCTGGCGATGTGCGCGGTGCCGCTGGTGGTGGTCGTGGTCAAGGACGCGGTGCACCGGCCCGCGCCGGGCAGCACGGTGCCCGACCCGGGCGGCTACGGCTGGTTCCCCTCGGGGCACACCGCGACGTCGGCGGTCGCCTTCGGCGCCGCGGCGCTGCTGGTGCTGCCGTGGCTGCACGGCCGGGCGGCCCGCCTGACGGTGCTGGCGGGCACGCCGGTGCTGCTGTTCGCGGTCGGCTTCGCGCTGGTGTGGTGCGACTACCACTGGCCGCTGGACGTGCTGGCCAGCTGGTGCCTGACGCTGACGCTGCTGTCGGGCGTCGTGGCGGCGCAGCTGGTCGCCGCGCGGTCAGCTGTTGGTGGGGAAGCCCAGGTTGATGCCCCCGTGTGACGGGTCGAGCCAGCGCTGGGTGACGGCCTTGCCGCGGGTGAAGAAGCGCACCCCGTCCTCGCCGTAGGCGTGGGCGTCGCCGAAGAGCGAGGACTTCCAGCCGCCGAAGGAGTAGTAGGCGACGGGCACCGGGATCGGCACGTTGATGCCGACCATGCCGACCTCGACCTCGTGCTGGAAGCGGCGGGCAGCGCCGCCGTCGTTGGTGAACAGCGCGGTGCCGTTGCCGTAGGGGTTGGCGTTGATCAGCGCGACTCCGTCCTCGTAGGTGGGCACCCGCACGACGGAGAGCACCGGGCCGAAGATCTCGTCGTCGTAGACCGACATGCCGGGCTTGACGTGGTCGAAGAGCGTCGGGCCGAGCCAGAAGCCGTCGGCGGCCTCGCCGGTGACCGGGTGGCCGCGGCCGTCGACGACCAGCGCGGCGCCGTCGGCGACGCCGGTGTCGAGGTAGCCGGTGACCTTGTCGCGGTGGGCGCCGGTGACCAGCGGTCCCATCTCCGAGCCGGGCGCGGACCCCGGGCCGACGGTCAGGCCGGCGATGCGCCGCCTGATCCGGTCGACCAGCGCGTCGCCGACCGGGTCGACGGCGACCAGCACGGACACCGCCATGCAGCGCTCCCCCGCGGCGCCGTAGCCGGCGTTGACGGCCGCGTCGGCGGTCAGGTCCAGGTCGGCGTCGGGCAGCACCAGCATGTGGTTCTTCGCGCCGCCGAGCGCCTGCACCCGCTTGCCGTGCCGGGTGCCGGTCTCGTAGACGTGCCGGGCGACGGGCGTGGAGCCGACGAAGGAGACCGCCTTGACGTCGGGGTGCTCCAGCAGCCGGTCGACGGCGGGCTTGTCGCCGTGCACGACGTTGAAGACGCCGGCCGGCAGTCCGGCCTCCTGCCAGAGCGCGGCCAGGAGGTTCGCCGCCGACGGGTCCTTCTCCGACGGCTTGACGATCACGGTGTTGCCGGCGGCGATGGCGAGCGGGAAGAACCACATCGGCACCATCGCCGGGAAGTTGAACGGCGAGATGATCGCGACCGGGCCGAGCGGCTGCCGGATCGAGTAGACGTCGACGCCGGTGGACGCCTGCTCGGTGTAGGAGCCGCGGGACAGCTGCGCGATGCCGCAGGCGTACTCGACCACTTCCAGGCCGCGGGCGACCTCGCCGAGCGCGTCGGAGTGCACCTTGCCGTGCTCGGAGACGATCAGCGCGGCCAGCTCCTCGCGGCGGGCGTTGAGCAGCTCGCGGAAGGCGAAGAGGACCGTGGTGCGCCGGGCGACCGAGGTGTGCCGCCACTCCTGGAACGCCGCGAGGGCCGCGCCCACCGCCTGGTCGACGACCTCGCGGTCGGCGAGGTCGACCTGCCGGGCGACCTTGCCGGTCGCCGGGTCGTAGACGTCGCCGCGCCGCTCCGCCGTGCCCGTCCAGGACCGGCCGGCGATCCAGTGGGTGATGCGCTCGCTCGTCACGGGTGGCCCCTCCGTCGTGGTTCTGTCCCCCCAGTGGTACCCCCCAGTGTCGTCAGGGTGCGCACCGCACCACAAGCACCAGGGTGTCGGCGTCGGGCCGGTCCGCCTTCCGGTCTGTAAGGCGGACCGGCCGCTCAGCCGTCGGCCAGCTCGGCGGCCGCCTCGTGCAGGGCGAGTTCCAGGGTGACCGGGTCGGTGAGCCGGCCGCTGCCGTCGGGCGGCACCAGCCAGCGCACTCCGGCGGTCGGCCGGCCCGGGTACGGCACCACGATCCAGGTGCCGTCGCCGGCCGCGCGCACACCGGTGCCGAGCCAGCGGGAGGCGGTGCCCGGCGGCACGAAGAACCCCATCCGCGCGTCGGTGAAGTCGGCGAGCACCGGCCCCGGCCGGTCGGCCATCCGGTGCAGCACCTGCAGCGCCGGGTGGCCGAGCCGCGCCCCGACGATCAGCACGTCCCACGCCTTGCCCGCGGGCAGCAGTGTCACGCCCAGCGGGTTGCGCTCCCACTCCCACCGGCAGCCGCCCGGATCGGGCGCCACCGAGACCAGCCAGTCCACCGCACTCTTCGCACCGGCCCCGCTGCCCATGCCGGTCCTCCGTCCCTGCCGCCCTGCTCGGGTTGATCGCCGTCAGGGGGGAGACACCGGCGGGGGCCGTTCATTACGCGGGTTCCGGCGCCCGGCGCAGTGACGCGGCTCACATCTCCCGTCACACGCGGCTCAGCTGTCGAAGCCGAGGCCGGCCCTGTCCAGCGCGCGCAGCCACAGGTTGCGGTGTCCCTGGCGGGCGTCGGCGCGGGTCAGCGACCACTGGCTGAGGCCGATGCCGAGGGAGGCCAGCGGCTCGGGCGGGAAGGGCAGCGGCTTCCTGCGCACCATCTCCAGCCGGGTCCGCTCGGTGGGCTGCCCGGCCAGCAGGTCGAGCATCACCTCGGCGCCGAAGCGGGTGGCTCCGACACCGAGGCCGGTGAAGCCGGCGCTGTAGGCCAGCCGCCCCCGGCAGGCGGTGCCGAAGAACGGCGAGAAGCGGGTGCAGGTGTCGATCGCGCCGCCCCACGCGTGGCTGAACCGCACGCCCTCCAGCTGCGGGAAGCAGTCGAAGAAGTGCCGGGCCAGCCGCTCGTAGGTCTGCGGCCGGTGCTCGTAGGAGCCGCTGAGCCGGCCGCCGCGCGGGTAGACCGCGTCGTAGCCGCCCCACAGGATGCGGTCGTCGGCGGTCAGCCGGAAGTAGTGGAAGTGGTTGGCGGTGTCGCTGAGCCCCTGCCGGCCGCGCCAGCCGACGGCCGCGCGCCGGGCGGCGTCGAGCGGTTCCGTCATCAGCGCGTAGTCGTAGACCGGCACGGTGTACGGGCGGGTGCGGCGGATCAGCGAGGGGAAGACGCCGGTGCCCAGCGCGACGCGGCGGGCCAGCACCTGGCCGTAGGGAGTGCGCACGGCGAGGGCGGCGCCGGTGCGGGCGAGCGCGGTGGCGGGGGTGCGCTCGTAGATCCGGACGCCGGCCAGGACCGCGGCGCGCGCGAGGCCCCAGGCGAGCCGGGCGGGGTGCAGCATGGCGACGCCGCGGCGGTTGTACAGGCCGCCGAGGAAGGTCGGCGAGTCGACTGCGGCGCGCACCTGGTCGCGGTCGAGGAGCTCCAGGCCGGGGTCGTACGGCGCGGCGCGGGCGTGCGCGGCGCGCAGTTCGTCCCACTGGTAGGGCGCGGTGGCCACGTCGATCTCGCCGGTGCGCTCGAAGTCGCAGTCCAGGCCGTACCGGGCGACCGCCGCCTCGATCGCGTCGAGGTTGCGGTCGCCCAGCTCCTGGAGCCGGCCGAACTCGCCGGGCCAGCGGTCGAGTCCGTTGAGCGGGCCGTGGGTGAGGCTGGCGGCGCAGAAGCCGCCGTTGCGGCCCGAGGCGGCCCAGCCGATCCGGTCGGCCTCGACCAGCACCACGTCGGCGCCGGGGTCGCGCTCCTTGGCCAGCAGCGCGGTCCACAGCCCGCTGTAGCCGCCGCCGACCACCAGCAGGTCGCAGTGGTCCCGGCCGACCAGCGCCGGCCGCGCGTCGGGCCGCGCCGGGTCGTCCAGCCAGTACGGGACGGGTTCGGCGGCGGCCAGCGCGCGGGCCGGGTTCCGCGGCGCGACCATCAGGTCCGCGCCTTCCTACGGCCGCCGACGAGCTGCGCGCCGAGCACGAGCACCACGGCGATCACGAACATCGCCGAGCCGATCACGTTGACCTGCACCGGGGTGCCGCGCTGCGCCGAACCCCACACGTACATCGGGAAGGTGACGGTGTTGCCCGCGTTGAAGCTGGTGATGATGTAGTCGTCGAAGGAGAGCGCGAAGGACAGCAGCGCGCCGGCCATGATGCCGGGGGCGGCCAGCGGCAGGGTGATCCGCAGGAAGGTCTGCAGCGGGGTGGCGTACAGGTCCTGCGCGGCCTGCTCCAGCCGCGGGTCCATGCTCATCACCCGGGCCTTGACGGCGGTGACCACGAAGCTCAGGCAGAACATGATGTGCGCGATGAGGATGGTCCAGAAGCCGAACTGGATGCGCATGTTGAGGAACAGGGTGCCGAGCGAGGCGCCCATGACGACCTCGGGCATCGCCATCGGCAGGAAGATCAGCATGTTGGTGGCGGCGCGGCCGCGGAAGCGGTAGCGGGCCAGCGCGAAGGCGGTCAGGGTGCCCAGCACGGTCGCGCCGATGGTGGCGTACACCGCGATCTTCAGGCTGAGGGTGAGCGAGTCGCACATCCCGGCGACGCTGCACGGGTGCTGCCAGGCGTCGGTGGAGAAGCGGGTCCAGGTGTAGTTGTAGCGGCCCTTGGGCTTGTTGAAGGAGAACAGCAGCACCACGAGGTTGGGGACGATCAGGTACAGCAGGGTGAGCGCGCCGAAGACCACCACGAGGTGGCGGCGCAGCAGCCGGATCACGGGCATCAGACCAGGTCCTCCGTTCCGGCCCTGCGGACGTAGACGGTGACGATCCCGAGGATGACGGCCATCAGGATGAAGGACAGCGCCGCGGCCGTCGGGTAGTCCAGCACCCGCAGGAACTGCGACTGGATGACGTTGCCGATCATCTTCTGGTTGGTGGAGCCCAGCAACTCGGCGTTGATGTAGTCGCCCGAGGCCGGGATGAAGGTGAGCAGGGTGCCCGCCACCACGCCGGGCATGGACAGCGGGAAGGTCACCTTGCGGAAGGTGGTGAACGGCGTCGCGTACAGGTCGCCGGCCGCCTCGTGCAGCCGGCCGTCGACGCGTTCGAGCGAGGTGTAGAGCGGCAGGATCATGAACGGCAGGAAGTTGTACGTCAGGCCGCAGACCACCGCGAGCGGGGTGGCCATCAGCCGGTGGCCCGAGGTGACGCCGAGCCAGCTGGTGGCGTCCAGCAGGTGCAGGTCGTTCAGCACCCGTACCACCGGGCCCTGGTCGGCGAGGATCGTCTCCCAGGCGAGGGTGCGGATCAGGAAGCTGGTGAAGAACGGCGCGATGACCAGCATCAGCACCACGTTGCGCCAGCGCCCGGCGCGGAAGGCGATGGTGTACGCCAGCGGGTAGCCGATCACCAGGCACAGCACGGTGGCGATGCCCGAGTAGACCAGCGACTTCACGAACTGCGTCCAGTACGACCGCAGCGCGTCCCAGTAGGTGGCGAAGTGCCAGGTCACCTTGAAGCCGGCGTCGAGCGAGCCGGTCTGCACCGAGGTCGACGCCTGGTAGACCATCGGCGCGACGAAGAAGACCAGCAGCCAGGCGACGCCGGCGAGCAGCAGCAGGTACGGCACCCGGCGGCGGCGCCGGGCGGCGCGCCTGAGCGCCGCCGGGGGCGCCGCGGGCGGCGCCGGGGGGGCCTCGGCGAGCGGGGCGGTGGCGGCGCTCATACGGCGGCCCCCGCCGGGTCGGGGGCGCCGGCCCCGGTGCCGGCGGCGTCGGTGCCCGCGTCGATGTCCTGGCCGGCGTCGAGGCCGAAGGTGTGCTCGGGGTTCCAGTGCAGGACGACGGGGGCGCCCGGGACGAGCCGGCCGTCGCGCTCGACGTTGGGCACGAAGACCTCGAGTCCCGGGCAGACCGGGCTGTCGACGACGTACTGGGTGGACACGCCGATGAAGCTGGAGTCGGCGATGGTGCCGTGCACGCGGTTGCGCCCCTGCGGGATCGCCGCCTCGTCGTCGCCGTGGGCCAGGGTGATCTTCTCCGGGCGCACCCCGGCGAGCACCCGGCTGCCCGCGGCGACCTCGGTACGGCAGCGCGCGGCGGGCATCCGCAGCGTCACGCCGCCCGCGGCGAGCGCGATGACGCCGCCGGTGACGCCGGTCACCTGGGCCTCGATGAGGTTGGAGGTGCCGAGGAAGTTGGCCACGAAGGTGGACTCGGGGTTCTCGTAGAGGTCGGCGGGGGCGCCCATCTGCTCGACCCGGCCGGCGTTCATCACCGCGACGGTGTCGGCCATCGTCATGGCCTCCTCCTGGTCGTGGGTGACGTGGACGAAGGTGATGCCCACCTCGGTCTGGATGCGCTTGAGCTCCAGCTGCATCTGGCGGCGCAGCTTCAGGTCCAGCGCGCCCAGCGGCTCGTCGAGCAGCAGCACCTCGGGCTGGTTGATCAGCGCCCTGGCGACGGCGACGCGCTGCTGCTGCCCGCCGGAGAGCTGGTGCGGCCGGCGGCGGGCGAGCGCGCCGAGCTGGACCAGGTCGAGCATGTCGCCGACCTGCTTCTTCACCGACTTGATGCCGCGGCGGCGCAGTCCGAAGGCGACGTTCTCGTAGATGTCCAGGTGCGGGAAGAGCGCGTAGTTCTGGAAGACGGTGTTGACCGGGCGCTTGTAGGGGGGCAGGGCGGTGACGTCGCGGCCCGCGAGGAAGACCGAGCCGCAGGAGGGGTCCTCCAGGCCGGCGATCATCCGCAGGGTGGTGGTCTTGCCGCAGCCGGAGGCGCCCAGCAGCGCGAAGAAGGAGCCCGCGGGCACGCGGAGGTCGAGCGGGTGGACGGCGGCGAAGGAGCCGTAGGTCTTGCCGATCCCGGTGAGCCGGACGGCGTCGCCGGTCGGAGCGGTGCTCGTGCTGGGGGTCGTCATGGAGTGTCCTCGTCGGGGGTGGTGGCGGCTCAGGCGCCGATGAGCTTGGAGAACTTCTCCTCGTACCGCGAGTCCTCCGCGTCGCCGAGCGAGCGGAACTCGTGCCCCTTGGCGTCCATGGAGGCGTCCGGGATGATCAGCGGGTTCTCGGCGAGCGACTTGTCGATCCTGGCGAGGTACGGTTCGACGCCGGCCACCGGGCACACGTAGTTGATGTACGCGGAGAGCTGGGCGGCGACCTGCGGCTGGTAGTAGTAGTCGATGAGCCGCTCGGCGTTGGTCTTGTGCCGGGCCTTGTCGGGAATCATCAGGTTGTCGGTGGAGAACATGAACCCGGCGTCGGGGAAGACGTACTCGATGTCCGGGTCGTCGATCCGCAGCTGCACGAGGTCGCCGGCCCAGGCGACGCACGCGGCGATGTCGCCCTTGCTGAGCCCGTCGGTGTACTCGTTGCCGGTGAACTTGCGGATCTGGCCGGCGTCGACGGCCTTCTGGATGCGTGCGACCACCGCGTCGAAGGAGTCGTCGTCGACGTCCTCGGGCCGCTTGCCCATGTCGAGCAGCGTCATCCCGATGGTGTCGCGCATCTCCGAGAGCATCGCGACCTTGCCCTTGAGCGAGCGGTCGTCCAGCAGCTGCGAGATCGAGGTGATCCTGCGGCCGCCGGTGGCCTTCTTGTTGTACGCGATGCAGGTCGCGATGCCCTGCCAGGGGTAGGAGTAGGCCCGGCCGGGGTCCCAGGACGGGCTGCGGAAGCGCTGGGCGAGGTTGGCGTAGGCGTGCGGCAGGTGCGCGGGGTCCAGCTCCTGCACCCAGCCGAGCCGGATCATCCGGGCGGCCAGCCAGTCGGTGAGCACCATCAGGTCGCGGCCGGTGTCCTGGCCCGCGGACAGCTGGGGCTTGATCTTGCCGAAGAACTCGACGTTGTCGTTGATGTCCTCGGTGTAGGCGACCTTGATGCCGGTGCGCCGGGTGAAGGCGTCCAGGGTGGGGCGGTGCTTGCCGTCGTCGGTGACGTCGATGTACTCGGTCCAGTTGGAGAAGTGCACGAGCTTCTCCTGCGCCGAGTGGTCGGTGGAGGCCGTCGCGTCGCCGGTGCGTCCTGCCGCGGGTATGCCGCACGCGGTGAGTGCCGCGGTGCCGATCGCGCCGAGGCCGGCCGCCCGCAGCAGGCTGCGGCGCGCGAGGGCGCCCCGGCCGCTGGTCATGCTGCGGGCCACGGCCGCCCGCAGCGGCGGCGGCATCGTCTCGTAACTCTCCATGGGTGGTGCCTTCCGAGGGACCGGCCGGGGCGCCGGCATGACGGGATGAGGGGTCAGCGATCTGCGAAGACGGTGCGGTGCCAGTCCTTCCTGGCGACCGCGGTGTTGTCGTACATGACGTGCTTGACCTGTGTGTACTCCTCCAGGGCGTAGAGCGACATGTCCTTGCCGTAGCCGGAGGACTTCGCCCCGCCGTGCGGCATCTCGCTGACGATCGGGATGTGGTCGTTGATCCACACGCAGCCCGCGGTGATCTCCCGGGCGGCCCGGCCGGCCCGGTACACGTCGCGGGTCCACGCGGAGGCGGCGAGACCGTAGGGCGTGTCGTCGGCGAGCGCCAGGCCCTGGTCGTCGGTGTCGAAGGGCAGCACCGCGAGCACCGGCCCGAAGATCTCCTGCTGGACCGCCTCGCTGTCCTGCGGGGCGCCGGCCAGGAGCGTCGGCCGGTAGTACGCGCCGGCCGCCAGCGCGCCGCCGGGCGCGCCGCCGCCGGTGACCACGGTGGCGTAGGAGCGGGCGCGCCGCACGACGGCGGCGACGCGGTCGCGGTGCGCGGCGGAGATCAGCGGGCCGAGGTCGGTGGCCGGGTCGAAGGGGTCGCCGAGCCGCACGCCGGCCATCAGGTCGGCGACGGCGGCGGTGAACGCGTCGTACAGCGGCCGCTGGACGTAGGCGCGGGTCGCGGCGGTGCAGTCCTGGCCGGCGTTGATCAGGCAGCCGGCGACCGCGCCGTGCACGGCGGCCTCCAGGTCGGCGTCGTCGAAGACCACGAACGGCGCCTTGCCGCCCAGCTCCAGGTGCACGCGCTTGGCGGTGCCCGCGGCGAGCGCGGCGACGCGCCGGCCGACCGCGGTGGAGCCGGTGAAGGAGGTCATGGCGACGCCGGGGTGGCCGACCAGGTGCTCGCCCGCCACCGGTCCGGTGCCGGTGACGACGTTGACCACACCGGCGGGCAGGCCCGCCTCGTCCGCGGCCCTGGCGAGCATCAGCGCGGTGAGCGGCGTCAGCTCCGAGGGCTTGAGCACGACGGTGTTGCCCGCGGCGACGGCCGGCAGGATCTTCCAGCCGGCCATCTGCAGCGGGTAGTTCCAGGGCGCGACGGACCCGACGACGCCGACCGGCTCACGGCGGACGTACGAGGTGTGGTCGGGGCTGTACTCGGCGGCGGCCCGCCCTTCGAGGTGGCGTGCGGCGCCGGCGAAGAAGTCGGTGTTGTCGATCGTGCCGGGCACGTCGAAGCCGGCGCTGAGCCGGATCGGCTTGCCGCACTGCAGGGTCTCGGCGCGGGCGAAGTCGCCGGCCCGCTCCTGGAGGAGCCGGGCCAGCCGGTGCAGGGCGGCGGCCCGCTCGGCCGGCGGCGTCGCGGCCCAGCCGGGCAGCGCCGCCCCCGCGGCGGCCACCGCGGCGTCCACGTCGGCGGGACCCGCGGTGCGGTACGTCCACACGGGCCGCCCGGTCGCCGGGTCCACCACGGTGAAGTCCGCGTCGCCGGTGCCGGGCCTGGCGGCGCCGCCGATGTGCTGGGCGCCCTCGGCGAACTCCTCGGCGAGCGCCGCGGACAGCCGCGCGGTCGAGTGCGCGGTCAACCGCCCGGCGACCTCGGGGACGGGCTCCCCGGGAGGTGTGCCCTGCGCCCCGCCGGTCCCCTCCGTCGTGTGCTGCATCCTGCGCCTCCCGGACCTCGCGGTCGAGCGTTACAGCGTGGCTGAAGTCTGGATTGGTCGCTGATCCTGGCAGAGGTAACCGACCACAACAAGGGATTCCGTTGTTGCCTTTTGGTTACACGACGAAATCTGTACTCGGGGCCTCGCGGAGCAGCCGCCGCGGCACGCACAATGCCCCCAGCCGGGCCTGACCCGTGCGCACGCCGCCGATCCGGAGGACCGCCCATGCTGCCGAGCGTTGCCAAGGTGCTGCGACTGGACGCCGTGCGCGTCGGGCGGCCGCAGGTGGTGGCGGGCGCGGCGGGCCTGGGCGCCGAGGTCCGCTGGGCGCACGTGGGCGAGCTGACCGACATCGCGGGCATGCTGCGCGGCGGCGAACTGGTGCTGACGACCGGCGTGATGTTCCCGGCCGCCGCGGCCGGACTGACCGCCTACGTCGACGCGCTGGCGGACGTCGGCGCGGCGGGGCTGGTGGTGGAGCTGGGCCGCCGCTACCCCGCGCGGCTGCCCGGCCCGCTCGTGCGCGCCGCCGAGCGGCGCCGCCTGCCGCTGGTCGCACTGGGCCACGAGGTGCCGTTCGTCGCGGTCACCGAGGCGGTCCACGCGATGGTGATGGACGCCCAGTTCGCGCAGTTGCGGGCCTCGGAGGAGGTGCACAGGACCTTCCACGACCTGGCGGTGGAGGGCGCGGAGCCGGCCGCGGTGGTGCGGCAGGCGGCGGTGATGGCGGGCGCGCCGGTGGTGCTGGAGAACCTCGCCCACCAGGTGCTGGTCTTCGACCCGGCGGGCCGCGAGCCGGGCCCGCTGCTCGACGGCTGGGAGCGGCGTTCGCGCGCGCTGGCCCCGGCGGGCCGCACCGGCCACGACGCCCGCTCCGGCTGGCTGGTCACCACCGTCGGCGCGCGCGGCAGCGACTGGGGGCGGCTGGTGCTGCTCGGCTCGGGCGCCGCGGTACGGCGGCACGGTGTGCTGCTGGAACGGGCCGCGGCCACCCTGGCGCTGGGCCGGCTGCTGGACCGCGACCGCGAGTCGCTGGAGCGGCAGACCCACCGCACCCTGCTCTCCGGGGTGCTCACCCATGCGCTGAGCCTCGCCGACGTGGCGCTGCGGGCCCGCGCGCTGGGGGTGCCGCTGGAGGGCCGCCGGCTGGTCGGGGTGATGCTGCGGCCGCGCGGCGGCCGGCCCTCCGCGGCGCTGGACGCGGAGGCCCGGCTGCGCGACCTCACCGAGACGGTCGCCGGCGCCGTGCGCTCGCGCGGGGCGTCCGCGCTGACCGCGGCGCTCGACGACGGCGCGGTCGGCGTGCTGGTCTCGCTCGGCCCGTACGAGCAGGAGCGGGCGGTGCTCGAAGGGCTGGCGGCGGCGCTGGCGGGCGCCCCGCCGTTCGTGATGGCCGCGGGCACCTCGGTCGGGGCGCTGCGCGACGCGCGCCGCACCCTGCTGGAGGCGGCGCAGGTCGCCGAGGCGGCGGCAGCCGGGGACGGCGGCCCGGCCCCGCGCGGCTACTACCGGCTGCCCGACGTCCGGCTGCGCGGCCTGCTGCACCTGCTGCGCGACGACGCGCGGCTGCAGACGTACGTGGAGCGCGAGCTGGGGCCGCTGCTCGCGCACGACGCCGAGCACGGCACCGATCTGGTCCGCGTCCTCGGCGGCTACCTGGCCTGCGGGCGCAACAAGTCGGCCGCCGCCGAGGCCGCCCACCTCTCCCGCCCGTCCTTCTACGACCGTCTGCGCCGCGTCGAGCGCGTCCTGGGCGTCGACCTCGACCAGGTCGAGTCCTGCCTCTCCCTGCACGTGGCGCTCCTCGCCCTCGACGCCGTCCGCCCCTGACCCGGCGCGGGCCGCGCTCCGGGCCCGGGGGCGGAGCAGGGACGCCGGGGCAGGGCGCCCGCGCCGGGCCGAGGGCGCGGCGGGGGCGCGCACTACGATGAGGCGGACGTCCCGTACCGCTGCACGGAGGACCCCGCATGTCCGACACCGCCCCCGGCGGCGCCTTCGCCGCCTTCATCGCGGGCCTGCCGAAGGCAGAACTGCACGTCCACCACGTGGGCTCGGCGTCGCCGAGAATCGTCGCGGAGCTGGCCGCGCGCCACCCGGACTCGGCGGTGCCGCACGACCCCGCCGCGCTGGTGGACTACTTCAGCTTCCGGGACTTCGCGCACTTCATCCAGGTGTACCTGTCGGTCGTCGACCTGATCAGGGACGCCGAGGACGTGCGGCTGCTCACCTTCGAGGTGGCCAGGGACATGGCCCGGCAGAACATCCGCTACGCGGAGCTGACCGTCACCCCGTACAGCTCCACCCGGCGCGGCATCCCCGGCGAGGCGTTCATGGAGGCGATCGAGGACGCCCGCAAGTCGGCCGAGGCCGAGCTGGGCGTGACGCTGCGCTGGTGCTTCGACATCCCGGGCGAGGCGGGGCTCGCCGCCGCGGAGGAGACCGTGCGGCTGGCGCTGGACCTGCAGCCCGACGGCCTGGTCTCCTTCGGGCTCGGCGGCCCGGAGATCGGCGTGCCGCGGCCGCAGTTCAAGCCGTACTTCGACCGGGCGCGGGCGGCCGGCCTGCACAGCGTCCCGCACGCCGGCGAGACCACCGGGCCGCAGACGGTGTGGGACGCCGTCCGCGAGCTGGGCGCCGAGCGGATCGGCCACGGCACCAGCTCGGCCCAGGACCCGCGGCTGCTGGCGTACCTGGCCGAGCACCGGATCCCGCTGGAGGTCTGCCCGACCTCCAATGTCGCGACCCGCGCGGTGGCCTCGCTGGAGGAGCACCCGATCCGGGAGATGGCCGCGGCCGGCGTGCTGGTCACCGTCAACAGCGACGACCCGCCGATGTTCGGCACCGACCTGAACACCGAGTACGGCGTGGCGGCGCGGCTGCTGGGGCTGGACGCGGCAGGTGTCGCGGCGCTGGCGAAGAACGCGGTGGAGGCGTCGTTCATGGACGCGGCGGGCAAGGCCCGGCTGGCCGCGGAGATCGACGCCTGCACCGCAGCGCGGGCGTGACCCGGTGACGCTCGCCGTCGCCCACCGCGGCGACCCCTCCGTGCACCGCGAGAACACCCTGGCGGGACTGCGCTCGGCGCTGCGCAAGGGCGCCGACGTGGTGGAGATCGACGTGCGGCTGACCTCGGACGGGGTTCCGGTGCTGCTGCACGACGCGACGCTGGAGCGGCTGTGGCGGCATGACGCGCCGGTCGCCTCGCTCACCGCCGACGAGGTGTTCAAGGCCACCGGCGGCGGGGTGCCGCCGCTCGCCGAGGCGCTCGCCGCGGTGGGCGAGCACGGCTCGGCGCGGGTGCTGCTCGACCTGACTGCCGCCGACCAGGCGGCGGCGGCGGTGGCCGCGGTCCGCGCGAGCGGGCTGGGCGAACGCGCCTACTACTGCGGGGCGCTGGCCGCGATCGGCCGGGTCCGCGCACTGGACCCGGCCGCGGAGATCGCGCTGACCTGGAAGACCTCGGCGCGGCCGGCGCCGGAGCTGCTGGCCCGGCTGGCCCCCCGCTGGCTGAACCTGCGGTTCGGCCTCGTCGACCCGCCGACCGTGGCGTGGGCCCGCGAACGCGGCCTGCTGGTCGCGGCGTGGACCGCGGACTGGGAGCGCTCGATGGACCGGCTGCTGGGGTACGGCGTCGACGCGATCACCTCCAACCGCCTGGACGCCCTGCGCCGCCGGATCGGCCGCCGGGGCTGACGCCCGCGGCGGCCGGCGCCGCTCACGCGCCGAGGGACGTCATGACGTGCTTGACCCGGGTGTAGTCCTCGAAGCCGTAGGCGGACAGGTCCTTGCCGTAGCCGGACTGCTTGAAGCCGCCGTGCGGCATCTCGGCGACCAGCGGGATGTGCGTGTTGATCCACACGCAGCCGAAGTCGAGCCGCTTGGACATCCGCATGGCCCGCCCGTGGTCCCTGGTCCACACCGAGGATGCCAGCGCGTAGTCGACGCCGTTGGCCCACTCCACCGCCTGCTCCTCGTCGGAGAAGGACTGGACGGTGATGACCGGGCCGAAGACCTCGCGCTGCACGATCTCGTCGTCCTGGCGCAGCCCGGAGACGACGGTGGGCGCGTAGAAGTAGCCCTGCTCGCCGACCCGGTGGCCGCCGGTCTCGACCTTGGCGTGGGCGGGCAGCCGCTCGATGAAACCGCTGACCTGGGCGAGCTGCGCGGCGTTGTTCAGCGGGCCGTAGAGCACGTCCTCGTCGTCGGGCCGGCCGGTCCTGGTCTCGGCGGCGGCCTTGGTGAGGGCGGCGGTGAACTCCTCGCGGATGGACTCCTGCACCAGCACGCGGGTCGCGGCGGTGCAGTCCTGGCCGGCGTTGAAGAACCCGGCCACCGCGATGTCCTCGACGGCCTTGGCGATGTCGACATCCTCGAAGACCACGACCGGCGCCTTGCCGCCCAGCTCCAGGTGGACCCGCTTGACGTCCTTGGCGGCGGAGCCCGCCACCTCGATGCCGGCCCGCACCGAGCCGGTGATGGAGGCCATCGCGGGCACCGGGTGCTCGACCATCAGCCGGCCGGTGTCGCGGTCGCCGCAGACGACGTTGAAGACGCCCTTGGGCAGGATGCCGCCGAGGATCTCGGCGAGCAGCACGGTGGAGGCGGGCGTGGTGTCGGACGGCTTGAGCACCACCGTGTTGCCGGCGGCGATGGCCGGCGCGAACTTCCACACGGCCATCATCATCGGGTAGTTCCAGGGCGCGACCTGCGCGCACACCCCGACCGGCTCGCGCCGCACGATGGAGGTCATGCCCTCCATGTACTCGCCGGCCGAGCGTCCCTCCAGCATCCGGGCGGCGCCGGCGAAGAAGCGGATCTGGTCGACCATCGGCGGGATCTCCTCGCTCGCGGTCAGCCCGATCGGCTTGCCGGTGTTCTCGCTCTCGACCGCGACCAGTTCGTCGGCGCGCGCCTCGATGGCGTCGGCGATCCGCAGCAGCGCCTTCTGCCGCTCCGCGGGCGTGGTGTCGCGCCAGCCGGGGAACGCGGCGCGCGCGGCGGCCATCGCCGCGTCGACGTCGGCGCTGCCGGACAGCGGCGCCCGCGCGTACGCCCGGCCGGTCACCGGGTCGATCACGTCGGTGGTGCGGCCGTCGGCGGCGTCGCGGAATTCTCCGTCGATGTGGTTGCGCAGAGTGCGGAGTTCGGTCACGGCGCTTGCTCCCTGGTCCTACGGTTCGGTCCTGCGGTTCGGTCCCGCGATGCGGTGTCCACGTGCTGAGACACCTCCAGCTTAGCCCGACGACTGCCGTATTCGACACACCCGCCGAGGCCGAACAACCGAATCAGTCAAATGACCGCCTGATAGCTGCGAATTTCATCGTGAGGGGCTTGCGGGACCGTCGACCTCTCCTGCACAGTGGTGCCCGTGGCCACTCGTGACAAGAACGGCGCCTCCCCTTCGGTGGACGCGGTGTCGAAAGCGATCATCGAACAGCTCCAGGAGGACGGCCGCCGTCCGTACGCGGCCATCGGCAAGGCGGTGGGCCTGTCGGAGGCGGCGGTGCGCCAGCGCGTGCAGAAGCTCCTGGACCAGGGTGTCATGCAGATCGTCGCGGTCACCGACCCGCTCACCGTGGGGTTCAGGCGGCAGGCGATGGTCGGCGTCAACGTCGAGGGCGACACCGACCCGGTCGCCGAGGCGCTCGCCGAGCTGGACGAGGTGGAGTACGTGGTGCTGACCGCCGGCTCCTTCGACCTGCTGGTGGAGATCGTCTGCGAGGACGACGACCACCTGCTGGAGATGATCAACAAACGGATCCGCTCGCTGCCCGGAGTCCGCTCCACCGAGAGCTTCGTCTACCTCAAGCTCCGCAAGCAGACCTACACGTGGGGAACCAGATAGCCATGACCGCTCGCAACGACGACCACTCCCAGAGCGCGTACGACCACCTGTGGATGCACTTCACCCGGATGTCCTCCTACGAGGACGCCCCGGTGCCGACCATCGTGCGCGGCGAGGGCACGTCGATCTACGACGACCGCGGCAAGCGGTACATCGACGGCCTGTCCGGGCTCTTCGTGGTCAACGCCGGCCACGGCCGGCACGAACTGGCCGAGACCGCCTACAAGCAGGCCCAGGAGCTGGCCTTCTTCCCGATCTGGGGCTACGCCCACCCCAAGGCGGTCGAACTCGCCGAGCGGCTCGCCCACTACGCGCCCGGCGACCTGAACAAGGTCTTCTTCACCACCGGCGGCGGCGAGGCCGTCGAGACCGCCTGGAAACTGGCGAAGCAGTACCACAAGCTCACCGGCAACCACACGAAGTACAAGGTGATCTCGCGCGCCGTCGCCTACCACGGCACCCCGCAGGGCGCGCTGTCCATCACCGGGCTGCCGGCCCTGAAGGCGCCGTTCGAGCCGCTGGTGCCGGGCGCCCGCAAGGTGCCGAACACCAACATCTACCGCGCCTCGATCCACGGCGACGACCCGGTGGCCTTCGGCCGCTGGGCCGCGGACCAGATCGAGCAGGAGATCGTCTTCGAGGGTCCGGACACGGTGGCCGCGGTGGTGCTGGAGCCGGTGCAGAACGCCGGCGGCTGCTTCCCGCCGCCGCCCGGGTACTTCCAGCGGGTCCGCGAGATCTGCGACAAGTACGGCGTGCTGCTCGTCTCGGACGAGGTGATCTGCGCCTTCGGCCGGCTGGGCACGATGTTCGCCTGCGACAAGTTCGACTTCGTGCCGGACATGATCACCTGCGCCAAGGGCATGACCTCGGGCTACTCCCCCATCGGCGCGTGCGTCGTCTCCGACCGGGTCGCCGAGCCGTTCTACCGCGGCAAGAACACCTTCCTGCACGGCTACACCTTCGGCGGCCACCCGGTGTCGGCAGCGGTGGGCCTGGCCAACCTCGACATCTTCGAGCGCGAGGGCCTCAACCAGCACGTGCTGGACAACGAGGGCGCCTTCTTCGCCACCCTCGACCGGCTGCGCGACCTGCCGATCGTGGGCGACGTCCGCGGCAACGGCTTCTTCTACGGCATCGAGCTGGTCAAGGACAAGGCCACCAAGGAGACCTTCACCGACGAGGAGGTCGAGCGTGTGCTCTACGGCTTCCTGTCGAAGTCGCTGTACGACAACGGCCTGTACTGCCGCGCCGACGACCGCGGCGACCCGGTGGTGCAGCTGGCCCCGCCGCTGATCGCCGACCAGGCGCTGTTCGACGAGATCGAGGGCATCCTGCGCGGCGTGCTCAGCGAGGCGTGGACCAAGCTGTAGGCCCCCGCGCCGCTGCCCGCGCGGCACCCGTCCGGACGATCCGCACGCCCCGGACGCCGCGCCTGCGCGCCGCTGCCCGCCACCGTGCCTACGGTGGCGGGCAGTGACCGCTCTCTCCTCGGCTCGTTGGACGCAGTGTCCGACGCGCCAGGGGGAACGACCCGCGGAGGTACGGCATGGTGGCCCCGCCCGACAACGACGTGCTCTGGGCCCGCGCCCTGCGCCACGCGCACCAGGGCTCGCCCGCGCTGCTCGGCGTCTCGATCAACGTGCGCGCGGGGGAGATCCTCGCCGTGGTCGGGCCGCACGGCGCGGGCAAGTCCACGCTGCTGCGCTGCCTGTCGGGGCAGCTCGTCCCGGACGAGGGCGAGGTGTGGTTCAACAGCGGGCCGGTGCACACCCTGGCCGAGCCGGCCCGCGAAGCGCTGCGCCGGGACCGCTTCGGCTGGGTCGACGGCGAGGCGCAGCTGATGCCGGAGCTGACCGCGTGGGAGAACGCCGCGCTGCCGATGCTGCTGCGCGGCGACGGCCACCGGGCGTCGAAGGCCGCCGCGCAGGAGTGGCTGGAGCGCCTGGACATCGGCGACGTGGCACGCCGCCGCCCCGCCGACCTGACGCAGGCGCAGCGCCAGCGCACCGCGGTCGCCCGCGCGCTGGTCACCGGCCCGCAGGTGGTCTTCGCGGACGAGCCGACCGCGCCGCTGCACCGGGCCGACGGCGCCCATGTGCTGCGCACCCTGGCCAGCGCGGCCCGCTCGCACGACATCACCGTGGTGCTGGCGACCAGCGACCCGGACAACGCCCGGCACGCCGACCGAACGGTGCAGCTGGTCGACGGCCGCCCCGGCAGCCCGATGCCGCTGCAGGACCGGGAGTCCGCCAGCGCACGCCCGGCGTCCGTATGACGGGCGGGGTCCGTACGACGGGCGGCCCGGCGGGGGTGGGGCGGTGCTGAGCCTGCGGGTGCTCAGAGGGTCGCGGCCGGTGGTGCTCGGACGGTGGCTGCTGGTCACCGCGGCCTCGGCCGGCTCCGGCCTGCTGCTGCTGTCCTCGCTGGGCTGGGCGCTGGCCCACCCCGGCGGCGGCGCGGACGGCGCGGTCGTCCGCCTCGGCTGGTGCCTGATCCCGGTGCTGGTGACCGTGCAGCTCGCGGTGGCGGTCGGCCGCGCGCAGCCCGCCGGATGGCCGCGCACCGGACTGTCCGCGGTGGGCCTGGGCAGGACCGGCGTGGTGATGCTGGCGGCGGCGTGCGCCGCGGTGACGTGCACGCTGGGCAGCGCGGTCGCGCTGGCGGTCTTCCTGCAGCTGCGCGGCGACGTCGTGGGCGTGCCGTGGAACGGCGTCGGCCCCGGGCTGCTCGCGGCGGGCAGGCCACTGCCGCCGGCCGGCGCGATCACCCTGCTGGCCCTGGTGCCGGTGGCGGCCGCGGCCGCCACCGCGTTCCGGCTGCGCGAGGAGCGGCCCCCGGCGCACGACGCGCCCGGCACCCTGCCGTGGGGTGTGTCGCTGGTCGCGGTGGGCCTGGCCGCGGAGCTGACCGCGCCGTCGGGGCACGAGGTGCCGCTGCCCAGCGGCCTGGGCTCGATCTCGCCCGCCGCGCTGGCGGCCTGGGCGGTGACCGCGATCGGCATGGTGCTGGCCGGCCCCGGCATCGTCCACCTGTGCGGCCGGCTGACGGCGTCCTTCCGTCCCGGCGCGGTGCGGCTGCTCGCCGGCCGGGCGCTGCAGTACGAGGCGCGCCGGATCGGCTACCCGCTGGGCCTGCTGTGTGCGACGGCCTCCGCTGCGCTGGCCGCCTGGGACGGCGCGCACGCGCTCGGCCCGGTCTCCTCCTTCGCCGCGGCGCTCATCGCGGTGTGCGTGCTGGCCACCTCCGCGCTGGCGCTGACGGAGACCAGGAACGCCCGCACCGCGCCGCGGGCGGCGCTGCACGCGGTCGCCGCCTCCCCCGCGGTGCTCAGGGGCGCGGTGGCGGTGCGCGCCGGGGTGCTGTTCGCGGTGCTGGTGCCGGTGACGGTGCTGGTCGCGGCGCTCTCCACCTATCCGTGACGTGCTGGGGTGCGGTTAGGCTTCAGGCGTGCCCGTTGAGATGGACGCCGCCGCCGGGCCGCCGGCCGGGCGGGAGATCGCCACCCTGGAGGACTTCGACCGCACCGCGCTGACCGGCAGTTTCGCCGGTTACCGGGTGCAGGCCGTGGACCTCACCGACCGCACCTTCGCGCTGCTGGTCTCCGACACCTCGCGGGCGGTGTTCCTCGGCTGCCCGATGGAGCCGCAGGCCCTGGCCCACGTCAGGGCGGGCGGCGCGCTGGTCTTCCCGCCGCTGCCGGACCTGCCGTTCGACCCGTACCGGGGCTCGCTGTACACCCCGGAGGAGCTGTACGCGGGGCTCGCCGACGGCGGCTCGTACGAGGACACACCGGACGCCCGCACCAGCCGGTGGTTCCGGCGCACCGCGACCGACGGCGACGTGCTCGCGTCGATGCTCCGCTCGGTCCACGACCACGCGCTGCGCGACGCCCTGGACGAGCGGCTGCGCCGGCAGCGGGTGGTGGGGGTGATGGGCGGGCACGCCATGGAGCGCGGCGGCGCCTCCTACGCGGGCGCGGCGCGGCTGGGCCGCGCGCTGGCCCGGCGCGGCTTCACGGTGGCGACCGGCGGCGGCCCCGGCGCGATGGAGGCCGTCAACTTCGGCGCCTACGCCGCCCCGCACGACGAGGTGATGTTCGGCAAGGCGCTGGCGGTGCTGGCCGCCGCCCCGCCCTTCGGCGCCTCGGTCGGCGCGTGGACCCGGACCGCCCTGGCGGTACGGGAGCGCTGGCCGCAGGGCGGCCCCTCGTACGGGATGCCGACGTGGTGGTACGGCCAGGAGCCGACGAACGCGTTCGCCACGCATGTCGCGAAGCTCTTCGCGGTGGCGGCCCGCGAGGACGGTCTGCTGTCGCGCTGCTCCGCGGGCGTGGTGTTCCTGCCGGGCGCGGCCGGCACCGTCCAGGCGGTCTTCGACGCGGCGACCGCGAACCACTACGGCACGCGGGGCGAGCCGGCGCCGATGGTGCTGGTGGACCGGGCGCACTGGACCCGGGTGCTTCCCGCGTGGCCGCTGCTGCAGTCGCTCGCGGCGGGCCGGGCGATGGCCCGCCGCGTCGCGCTGGTGGACGGCGTCGCGGACGTGCCGCACACCCTGGAGCAGCTGGCCGACGCCTGACCGGCGCCAGGCGGCAGCCGCCAGAGGCCGCGCCGCGCATCTCCGGGCGGCGCGGGCCCCGGGCGGCGCGGGAGGCGTCCTGGCGGCGCTTCGGGGCGGTGCCCAGGTCAGCCCTCGAACGCCTTCTCCAGCTCGTCGACCACGATCCTGTGCATGCCGAGCATCGCGGTCATCGCCCGCTGCGCCTTCTCCCGGTCGGGGTCGGCCAGCAGCTCGGTGAGCCGGCGCGGCACGATCTGCCAGGAGACTCCGTACCGGTCCTTCAGCCAGCCGCAGGGGCCCTCCTCGCCGCCGTCCGCGGTGAGCGCCGTCCACAGCCGGTCGACCTCCTCCTGCGAGCCGCAGTCCACGCTCAGCGACATCGCCTCGTTGAAGGTGTACACCGGCCCGCCGTTGAGGGCGAGGTACCGCTGCCCGGCCAGTTCGAACTCCACCAGCATCACGGCGCCGGGGGTGCCGGGCCCGGCCTCGCCGTACTTCTGGACGGCGACGATCCGGGAGTCCTCGAACAGCGAGGTGTAGAACGCGGCGGCCTGCTCGGCCTGGTCGTCGAACCACAGGAAGGTGGTGATCTTCTGCATGGTGCTCGCTCCGCTTCCGTCGTCTCGGTGGCTTGTGCCAGGTATGACGAGGCGGCGCGGGAAAAGTCATCGGTCCAGGACGACCACGTCCTCGGGGTCGAACACGACGCCGACGCGCTCGCCCTGCGCGGGGGCGTCGCGCAGCGCGCAGTCCGCCTCGAGCAGCGGGCCGCGCGCCGGGGCGAGCAGCAGCGCGACGCGTCCGCCGCGGAAGGTGCGGCCGCGCACCTCGCAGGCCAGGCCGGCGCCCGCGGGCCGCAGCAGCACGCCGCCGGGCCGCACCAGCACCTGCCGGGTGCCCTGCGGGCTGCCGTCGGGCACCGGCAGGCTGCCCCACGCGGTGGTGGCGACGCGGCCGGCGACCTCGGCGGGCGCGATGGTGTCGAAGCCCAGGAAGCGGGCGACGAACTCGCTCGCGGGGCGCTGCCACACCTCCAGCGGGGTGCCGCTCTGCGCGATCCGCCCGTCGCTCATCACCACGACGCGGTCGGCGAGCGCGAACGCCTCGCCCTGGTCGTGGGTGACCGCCAGCACGGTGGTGCCCAGCCGGCCGAACAGGTCGCGCAGCTCGACGACGAGGCGTTCGCGCAGCGAGCGGTCGAGCTGGCCGAGCGGCTCGTCGAGCATCAGCAGCCGCGGCGAGGGCGCCAGCGCCCTGGCGAGCGCGACGCGCTGCTGCTCGCCTCCGGAGAGCGTGTCGACGGCGCGCCCCGCGGCGCCGGGCAGGCCGACCAGGTCGAGGAGGTCGGCGACCCTGCGGTCCCGTTCGGCGCGCGGCGCCCGGTGCATGCGCGGCCCGAAGCCGACGTTGCCGCCGACGTCGCGCTGCGGGAACAGCTGGTGGTCCTGGAACATCAGGCCGACGCCGCGCCGGTGCGCGGGCACGCCCGCCTGGTCGGCGCCGTCCAGCAGCACCCGTCCGGCGTCCAGCGGCTGCAGTCCCGCGACGGCCCGCAGCAGGGTGGACTTGCCGCTGCCGCTGGGCCCGAGGACGCACACCGTCTCGTGCGCGGCGACGTCGAGGCCGACGCCGTCCAGGGCGGTGCGCGACCCGAACCGTACGGTCGCGGCGTCCACCCGCAGCAGGGCGTCGGCCATCAGAACTCCCCCGAGGGGTCGGCGGTGCTGTGGGACTCCAGGATCAGCAGGGACAGCGCGCACACGGCCATCAGGATGGTGCTCAGCGCCATCGCCTGGCCGTAGTTCATCTCCCCGGCGCGGCCCAGCAGGCGGGCGACGGCGACCGGCAGGGTGGGGCTGTCGGGCCTGGCGATGAACACGGTCGCGCCGAACTCGCCGAGTGAGACGGCGAAGGCGAAGCCGGCGGCGATGCCCACCGCCCTCCCGACCAGCGGCAGTTCGACCTCGCGCCAGACCCGCAGCGGCGACGCGCCGAGCACCGCGGCGGCCTGCCGCAGCCGGTCGTCGACGGCGCGCAGCACCGGCAGCATGACCCGCACCACGAACGGCACGCCGACCAGCGCCTGGGCGAGCGGCACCAGCAGCCAGGAGTCCCGCAGGTCCAGCGGCGGCTTGTCGAGGGTGATGAGGAAGCCGAAGCCGACGGTGACGGCGGAGGTGCCGAGCGGCAGCATCAGCAGCGCGTCGAAGCCGCGCATGACCCGCCCGGCCCTGCGGACCAGGGCGGCCGCGGCGAGGCCGCCGACGGCCAGCGCGATGGCGGTGGCGACCGCGGCGTACCGCAGCGAGTTCCACACCGTCTGCAGCGGCGCGACGAGGAAGGTGCCGCCGTCGCCGGAGCCGTCCGCGGAGCCCAGGGCGCGGTAGAAGCCCAGGCCGTAGCCGCCGGGGGCGTCGAAGGAGCGCAGCACCAGCACGGCGAGCGGCAGCACGATCAGCAGCGCCACCGAGGCCAGCACCGCGGCGAGCAGGACGCGTTCGCCGCCGCGCGGCCGGTGCGCGGTGCGGGCCGCGTCGACCAGCCGCAGGGTCGCCTCGCGGCGGCGGACCGACCAGGCGTGCAGCGCCAGGATGATGCCGACGGCGACCAGTTGCAGCAGCGTCAGCACGGCGGCGGTGGGCAGGTCGAGCAGCTCAGCGGTCTGCCGGTAGATCTCCACCTCCAGCGTGGACCTGGTGGGTCCGCCGAGGATCTGCACGACGCCGAAGGAGGTGAAAGTGAACAGGAACACCATGAGCGCCGCCGCGGCCAGCGACGGCGCGAGCGCGGGCAGGGTGACGCGCCGCCACGCGGCGAGGCGGCTCGCGCCGAGCATCCGCGCCGCCTCCTCCTGCCGCGGGTCGAGCTGCGCCCACAGTCCGCCGACGGTGCGGACCACCACGGCGTAGTTGAAGAAGACGTGCGCGATGAGGATCGCCCACACGCTGGTGTCCAGCCGCACGCCGAGCAGGTCGTCGGTGAGGCCGCCCTGCCCGAGCAGCGCGAGGAACGCGGAGCCCGCGACGACCGTCGGCAGTACGAACGGCACCGTGACCAGCGCGCGCAGCAGCCGGCGGCCGGGGAAGTCGAGCCGCGCGAAGGCGTACGCGCCGGGCAGCGCCACCGCCAGCGTCAGCGCGGTGGACGCGGCGGCCTGCCAGCAGGTGAACCACAGCACGTGCCGGATGCCGGCGTCGCCGAGCACGTCGCCGACCGCGCCCAGCCGCCAGGTGCCGTCGGCGCGCAGCCCGCGGCCGACGATGGCGGCCACCGGGTAGGCGAAGAACGCGGCGAAGAACACCAGCGGCAGTGCCATCAGCGCCGGCCGCAGCGCCGCCGCCCTGCGGTCGGTCACAGGACGGTCGACGTCCACGTCTTGACCCAGTCGTCCCGGTGGGCGGCGATGGTCGCGGGCGGCAGTGTGGCGGGGTGGTCGATCCTCGCGCCGTACTTCACGAAGACCGGCGGCTCGGTGGCGCCCTTGACGACCGGGTCCACGTACATCTCCAGCGGCATGTCCTGCTGGAAGGCGCGGGTCAGCATGAAGTCGATGAACGCCTTGCCGCCCGCGGTGTTCTTCGCGCCGTGCAGCAGTCCGGCGAACTCGATCTGCCGGAAGCAGGTGCCGGTCGACACCCCGACGGGTGACTGCGCGGGCGCCGGATCGACGCCGACCACCTCGGCGGGCGGGCTGGAGGCGTAGGAGACGACCAGCGGCCGGTCGCCCTTGGCCTTGTGTCCGGCGGCCGAGCCGGAGAAGCGGTCGTTGTACGCCTGCTCCCAGCCGTCGACGACCTCCACGCCGTTGTTCTTCAGCTGCTTCCAGTAGGCCTGCCACTGGTCCTGGCCGTAGGTGGCGACGCTGCCGAGCATGAACGCCAGGCCCGGCGAGGACGTCGCCACGTTCTCGGTCACCAGCAGGTTCTTGTACTGCGGCTTCACCAGGTCGGCGAAGGTCCGCGGCGGCGCGATGCGGTGGGAGGCGAACCAGGCGCGGTCGTAGGTGACGCACACGTCGCCGGAGTCGATCGGCGTGACCCGGTGCCGGGCGGCGTCGAGCTGCACGTCGGAGGCCACCTGGTCCAGGCCCTTGGCCTGGTAGGGGTCGAACAGGCCGTGGTCGAGCGCCCGGGACAGCAGGGTGTTGTCCACGCCGAAGAAGACGTCGCCGCGCGGGTGGTCCTCGGTGAGGATCGCCTGGTTGACGGCCGCGCCGGCGTCGCCGCCGCGCAGCACCTTGACCTTGTAGCCGGTCTCCTTGGTGAACGCGGCGAGCACGGAGTCCGAGGCGGCGAAGGAGTCGTGGCTGACCACGGTCACCGTGTGGGAGGCCGCGGCGCCGGCCGGGGTGTCCTTGCCGGAGCCGGAGCCGCCGCACGCGGCGAGCACGGTCGCGGCCGCGGTGGCGAGGACCAGCGCGCCCACGGCACGCCTGCGGATGGTGCTGTTCATGAGGTGACTCCCTACGCCGGTATGACCCGGATCAGGTTCGAGGGTCTGCGGCCTGGGACCGTTGTCCCAGCCGCACTCTCAGCGCCGTCTCAGGCGCTCCCCTGTCGGATGTTCACTTGTCGGATGTTCACTTGCCGGCGCGGAGGCGCGTACGGTCGCCCGCGCGAGGGCCCGCACCTGTCAGCTTACGGAACCGCGGGAACCGTATCAGCCTGCGCCCGCGCGGCCGCGGGCGCGGGTCACCGCTCGGACGCGGCGAGCTGCCCGCAGGCGCCGTCGATCTCCTGGCCGCGGGTGTCCCGTACGGTCACCGGCACGCCGTGCGCCTCCAGGGCGGCGACGAAGGCCCGCTCGTCCTGCGGGCGGGACGCCGTCCACTTCGAGCCGGGGGTCGGGTTGAGCGGGATGAGGTTGACGTGCACCCGATGGTTCTTCAGCATCCGGCCCAGCCGGTCGGCGCGCCACGCCTGGTCGTTGACGTCGCGGATCAGCGCGTACTCGATGGAGATGCGGCGGCCGGAGACCTCGGCGTAGTGCCAGGCCGCGTCCAGCACCTCGCGCACCTTCCAGCGGGTGTTGACCGGGACGAGGGTGTCGCGCAGCTCGTCGTCCGGGGCGTGCAGGGAGACCGCGAGGCGGCACTTGAAGCCCTCGTCGGCGAACCGGTACATCGCCGGGACCAGGCCGACGGTGGACACCGTGATGCCGCGCTGGGACAGGCCGAGGCCGTCCGGCTCGGGGTCGGTGAGGCGGCGGATCGCGCCGACCACCCGGTTGTAGTTGGCGAGCGGCTCGCCCATCCCCATGAAGACGATGTTCGACAGCCGCGCCGCGCCGCCGGGGACGTCCCCGTCGCGCAGCGCCCTCATGCCCGCGACGATCTGGTGCACGATCTCCGCGGTCGACAGGTTGCGGTCGAGGCCCGCCTGGCCGGTCGCGCAGAACGGGCAGTTCATGCCGCAGCCGGCCTGCGAGGAGATGCACATGGTGACCCGGTCCGGGTACCGCATCAGCACCGACTCGACCAGCGTGCCGTCGAAGAGCCGCCACAGCGTCTTGCGGGTGTCCCCGTCGTCGCAGGAGGCGTGCCGCACCACCGACATCAGCTCGGGCAGCAGCTCGCCCGCGAGCCTGCCGCGGGCCGCGGCCGGGATGTCCGTCCAGGCCGCCGGGTCGTCGGCGTACCGGGCGAAGTAGTGCTGCGACAGCTGCCGGGCCCGGAACGGCTTCTCCCCGAGCGCGGCCACCGCCTCCTTCCGCTCCGCGGGCGAGAGGTCGGCAAGGTGCCGCGGGGGCTTCTTGGCCCCGCGCGGCACGGCGAAAGTCAGTTCTCCGGGTGCAGGCATGATGTTTTCCAGTGTCGCAGATCGCCGGCGGTTGCCCGTCCGCCCTACGCGGCGGGGCCGTGGCGGCCGGCGGGGTCAGCCCTTGCCGACGAAGGCGACCAGGAGGAGCCAGACGACCGGGGCGGTGGGCAGCAGCGAGTCGAGGCGGTCCATGATGCCGCCGTGGCCGGGCAGCAGCGTGCCCATGTCCTTGATGCCGAGATCCCGCTTGATCATCGACTCGCCGAGGTCGCCGAGGGTCGCGCTGGTCGCCGCGGCCAGGCCCAGCAGCAGGCCCTGCCACCAGCGGCCGTCGTCGATGACGTACTGCATGAGCAGCGCGCCCGCGACCATCGCGAAGGCCATCGCGCCGGCCAGTCCCTCGCGGGTCTTCCCGGGGCTGATCCGCGGCGCGAGCCTGTGGCTGCCGAAGCGCCAGCCGACCGCGTAGGCGCCGGTGTCGCTGATCACCGTGAGCAGCAGGAAGACCAGCACCCTGCGGGGGCCGTCGTCCGCGGCGAGCATCATCACCACGAAGGTGGCGAGGAACGGCACGTAGAAGGCGGCGAAGACACCCGCCGTGACGTCCTTGAGGTAGTTCTCCGGAGGCTGCGCCATCCGCCAGACCAGCACGGCCAGCGACGTCAGCGCCATCGCGATCCAGGCGCCGTCGGCGCCCTTGAGGTAGCCGGCCACGACCGTCGCCGCGCCGCCCACCACGAGCGGCACCAGCGGCGCCCTGATGTCCTTGCGCTCCTGGAGCCGCGACGTCAGCTCCCACAGCCCGACCGTCACCGCGGCCACCACGACGCCGACGAAGACCGCCTTGACGATGAACAGGGCGGCGATGATGACCACCCCGAGTCCGACGCCGACCCCTATCGCCGCCCGCAGGTTCCGCCCTGCGGACTTCTTCGCGGGGGCGGGCGGCGGCGGTGCGGCGGGCGGCGGTGGCGGCATGGGGGCAGTCTTCCCTCTGGGCCCGGGGTCCGTCGCGGAACCCGCCGGGTGACCGGCGCGTGGCGAAGCGCCCCAGGAAGAGTCGTTCACGGAGCTTCGCCTCGCGTCGTCGTCGGATGGTGGTGGGCCAGGGGTGGGCGTGGTGACCGGAGGAGGCGCGGCGGTCAGACCTCCAGCAGCTCGGTTTCCTTGTGCTTGAGCAGCTCGTCGATCTGCGCCACGTACTTCGACGTGGTGTCGTCCAGCTCCTTCTCCGCGCGGCGCACCTCGTCCTCGCCCGACTCGCCGTCCTTCACCAGCTTGTCGAGGGTCTCCTTGGCCTTGCGGCGGACGCTGCGGATGGAGATCTTCGCGTCCTCGCCCTTGGTCTTGGCGACCTTGATGTACTCCCGCCGCCGCTCCTCGGTGAGCTGCGGGAAGACCACCCGGATGATGCGGCCGTCGTTGCTCGGGTTGACTCCGAGGTCGGAGTTGCGGATCGCCTCCTCGATGTTGCGCAGGCTGCTGCTGTCGAAGGGGGTGATCACCGCCATCCGCGGCTCGGGCACCGCGAAGGACGCCAGCTGGTTGATCGGGGTGATCGTGCCGTAGTACTCCGCCACGATCTTGTTGAACATCGCCGGATGCGCACGGCCCGTGCGGATCGCCGCGAAGTCGTCCTTGGCGACGGCCACGGCCTTGTCCATCTTCTCCTCGGCCTCGAGGAGTGTCTCTTCAATCACCATGTGCTCCTGGTATTCAGAAGGCAGCGCCTGGGGCGCGTCACGCCCGAGTGCCGTGGTCGTTGACCAGCGTGCCGATCTTCTCACCCTTCACGGCCCGCGCGATGTTGCCCTCGGCGAGCAGCTCGAAGACCAGGATCGGCAGCTTGTTGTCCTGGCAGAGGGTGATCGCGGTGAGGTCAGCCACCCGCAGGTCGCGGGCGATGACCTCGCCGTACTCCAGCGCGTCGAACCTGACCGCGTCCGGGTTGTGCTTGGGGTCGGAGTCGTAGACGCCGTCCACCCCGTTCTTGCCCATCAGCATCGCGGTCGCGTCGATCTCCAGCGCCCGCTGGGCGGCGGTGGTGTCGGTGGAGAAGTACGGCATGCCCATACCGGCGCCGAAGATCACCACGCGGCCCTTCTCCAGGTGCCGGATCGCGCGCAGCGGGATGTACGGCTCGGCGACCTGGCCCATGGTGATGGCCGTCTGCACACGGGTCTCGATGCCCTCCTTCTCCAGGAAGTCCTGGAGGGCGAGGCAGTTCATCACCGTGCCGAGCATGCCCATGTAGTCGGACCTGGCCCGGTCCATGCCGCGCTGCTGGAGCTCCGCACCGCGGAAGAAGTTGCCGCCGCCGACCACCAGCGCGATCTCGTAGCCGTCGCGGACCACCGCGGCGATCTCGCGGGCGATGGCGTGCACCACGTCGGGGTCCACACCCAGGCCGCCGCCGCCGGCGAACGCCTCGCCGGACAGCTTGAGCAGGTAGCGGCCCGGCGTCACGCCACCGCGGCCCACCGCGGCGGGCGTCCGGTCGGCCCGGTCCTGGGTGCCGGCGCCGCCGGCGGGGCGGGCGGTGACGGCGTTGTCGGCGGTGCCGGCGTTGTGAGCCTTGTCGGCCTTGCCTGCGCCTTCGTCCATGGGGTTCTCCTCGTGCACGTACAAAGGAGGCCACTGCCGAGGGTCCTGATCGGTTCCCTTGACGGCAATGGCCTCCTCGTCACATCTGCGGCCGGCCGGCGGGCGGCCGACCGCGTACGACCCTAGCGGGGCCGCCGGTCTTTCGCTGCTCCGGCGACGTGGGTACGCCGCCGGAGGTGGTGCCCGTCAGACGGGGGGCTCAGACGCCGACGCGGAAGCGGGCGAAGCGCTTCAGCGTGACACCGGCCTCGTCCAGCACCTTCTGGACGGTCTTCTTCGGGTCCTTGGCGAACGCCTGCTCGACGACGACGTTCTCCTTGAAGAAGCCGTTCACCCGGCCCTCGACGATCCGCGGCAGGGCGGCGTCGGGCTTGCCCTCCTCGCGCGCGGTGGCCTCGGCGACGCGGCGCTCGTTCTCGACCGTCTCGGCGGAGATCTCGTCGCGGCTGAGGAACGTCGGCGCGAAGGCGGCGATGTGCTGCGCCACGTCCTTGGCGGTCTGCGCGTCGGCCTTGTCCAGCTCGACCAGCACGCCAACCTGCGGGGGCAGGTCCGGGCTGGTGCGGTGCAGGTACGAGGCGACGTAGCCGTCGGTGAACTGCGCGAAGCGGTCCAGCACGATCTTCTCGCCGAGAGTCGCGTTCGCCTCGTCGACGAACGCCTGGACGGTCTGGCCGTCCTTGATCTCGGAGGCGAGCAGCGCCTCGACGCCGGCCGGCCTGGTCGCGGCGACGTGCGCGGCGATCGCGTCGGCGACGGCCACGAACTTGTCACCCTTGGCGACGAAGTCGGTCTCGCACTTCAGCTCGAGCAGCACGCCCTCGCTGTTGTCCTCGGCGAGCAGCGAGACGACGGCACCGTTGGAGGCCGAGCGGCCCTCGCGCTTGGTGACGCCCTTCTGGCCCTTGACGCGGAGGATCTCGACGGCCTTGTCCAGGTCGCCTTCGGCCTCGGTGAGGGCGTTCTTGCAGTCCATCATGCCCGCGGCGGTCAGCTCGCGGAGCTTCTTGACGTCGGCGGCGGTGAAGTTCGCCATGGCTGTGTGTCTCTTCCCGAATCGGTGGATCTACGGGTCAACGGCGGGGGCGCGTGTGCCCCCGCCGTCGTCACGCGTGGTTCTGCGAGAGGCGTCAGGCCTGCGGGGCGTCGCCCTCGGCCGGAGCCTCGGCCGGCGTCTCCGCGGGGGCCTCGGCGGTCTCGGCCGGGGTCTCCGCAGAAGCCTCGGCGGCCTCGGCCGTCTCGGCGGGGGCCTCGGCGGTCTCGGCGGCGGGCGCCTCGGCGGCCGGGGCGTCGCCCTCGGAGTCGGCCTTCTTCTCGCCCTCCAGGAGGTCACGCTCCCACTCGGCGAGCGGCTCGGCCACGCCTTCCGCCTTCTTGTCGCCCAGCGCGGCGCCGGAACGGGCGATCAGGCCCTCGGCGACGGCGTCGGCGATCACGCGGGTGAGCAGGGTGACGGAACGGATCGCGTCGTCGTTGCCCGGGATCTTGTAGTCGACCTCGTCGGGGTCGCAGTTGGTGTCGAGGATGGCGACCACCGGGATGCGGAGCTTGCGCGCCTCACCGACGGCGATGTGCTCCTTCTTGGTGTCCACGATCCAGACGGCGCTGGGCACCTTCTGCATCTCGCGGATGCCGCCCAGCGTCTTCTCCAGCTTCTCCTTCTCGCGGGAGAGGACCAGGAGCTCCTTCTTGGTCAGGCCGGAGGCGGCCACGTCCTCGAAGTCGATCTCCTCGAGCTCCTTCAGGCGCTGGAGGCGCTTGTAGACGGTCGAGAAGTTGGTGAGCATGCCGCCCAGCCAGCGCTGGTTGACGTAGGGCATGCCGACGCGGGAAGCCTGCTCCGCGATGGCCTCCTGCGCCTGCTTCTTGGTGCCCACGAACATGATGGAGCCGCCGTGCGCGACGGTCTCCTTGACGAACTCGTAGGCGCGGTCGATGTACGACAGCGACTGGAGCAGGTCGATGATGTAGATGCCGTTGCGCTCGGTGAAGATGAAGCGCTTCATCTTCGGGTTCCAGCGACGGGTCTGGTGCCCGAAGTGGACGCCGCTCTCGAGCAGCTCCCGCATCGTGACGACGGCCATGGCCGTACTCCTTGATGTACTCGGTTACCGCGGCCGCCGGACGGCTGCCGCGCCTGACGCCCCGGCGCGCCGTGCCACGAGGGACCGAGGGGCGCGGCCACCGCCCCGAGAACGGGGTGGGTGGCGGGGCGTGCGAAGTCGACCCGGTGACCCGGATCGCCAGAGAAAGTGTACGGGACCGGCGGAGCACCAGGCGACACCCGAGTTGTCCACAGCCCCCCGACCAAGATCATCGCCACTCCTCCCCCGTCCGCCATCGTGGACCCCATGACCTGGACCACCCTCTGCACGACGGCAGCGCTCACCGCGGCCCTGCTCACCGCGGCCACCGCCCGCCCCGCCACCCACCCCACCGCCGGCCCCACCACCAGTTCCGCCGCCCTTCCACGAGGGGTCGCCACGGCGGCGGCAGCCCGCCCCGCCGCCGGGTGCACGGGCGGGGCCGGCCCCGCCGCCCGGTGCTGGCCGGTGACCGGCCCCGGGATACGGGGCCGCCCCGTCGTCGAGCGCGGCTTCGACCCGCCCGCGCAGCCCTGGGCCGCCGGCCACCGCGGCGTCGACCTGCGCACCGCGCCCGGCGCCCCGGTACGGGCCGCGGCCCCCGGCGCCGTCGCCTTCACCGGCCGCGTGGCCGGCGTCCCCGTCGTCGTGATCGCCCTCCCGGGCGGCCTGCGCACCACCTACCAGCCGGTCCGCGCGACCCTGCCGGCCGGCGCCGAGGTCCCGGCCGGCCGCACCGTCGGCACCGTCGCCGCGGTCGACGGCGTCCTCCCCCACTGCCCCGACACCTGCCTGCACTGGGGACTGCTCCGGGACGACGTCTACCTCGACCCGCTCCTCCTGCTCCCGCCCTCCCTGCGCCGCGCCGGCCCTTCCCGGCTGCTCCCGGTGTACGGCAGGACGTGAGGCGGCGGATCGAGGCGGAGGCGGGAGGGATCAGCAGCGGGGGCGGAGGTGGGGGGTGGGGGGTGGGGCGGGGGGGAGGGGGGAAGGGGGGAGGGGCCCCACCGGGCAGGATCAGCCGCTGACGCCGTGCAGGGCCATGGTGACCGCCGCGGCCACGATCTCGTCGGGGGCCTCGGCGGCGCCCAGTTCGATGCGGCGTACGGCGGCGTCGACGACGCCCTGGAGGAGCATGGCGATCAGCCGGGGTTCGCCGTGGCCGAGGTCGGAGAGGGCGGCGACGACCATGGCGACGAGTCCGCCGTGGGCGGCGCGGATCTTCTCGCGGGCGCCGGCGTCCAGCTCGCCCGCGGAGATGGCGACGACGGCGCGGTGCCTGCGGTCGCCGACGAGGGCGAGCTGGGTGCGCACGTATGCCTCGATCCGGGCCGCGGGGGTGTCGGCGGCGGCCATGGCGGCTTCGACCTCGGCGGCCCAGACCGGGAAGTCGACGGCGCACAGTTCCTCGACGACGGCCGCGCGGGAGCGGAAGTACTCGTAGACCGAGGAGCGGGCAAGGCCGGTGCGCTCGGCCAGCGCGGGGAAGGTGAGGGCTTCGGTGCCGCCCTCGGAGAGCAGCGCACGGGCGGCGTCCAGGAGGGCGCGGCGCTGCATCGTCCGGTGCTCGGCCACGGAGGCCGCACGAATTCTGGGCATTGCTCCACTGTAGAAGGTGGGCGGGTGGGTCTAGCGGCCCACGTCGGCCAGCTTTGCCCGGAGTTGGAGGACGGACTTGGTGTGGATCTGGCTGACGCGGCTTTCGGTGACGCCGAGTACCTGGCCGATTTCGGCGAGGGTGAGCCCTTCGTAGTAGTAGAGGGTCACCACGGTCTTCTCGCGTTCGGGGAGGGTGTTGACGGCGCGGGCGAGGAGCCGGCGCAGTTCGCGGTCCTCGGCGACTTCGACGGGGTTGTCGGCGCCGGTGTCCTCGAGGGTGTCGACGAGGCTGAGCCGGTCGCCGCTTTCGGCGCCGACGTGCAGGAGTTCCTCGAGGGCGACGACGTTGGCGAGGGACAGGGCGCTGAAGACGCCGTGGAGTTCTTCGAGGGGGACGCCCATCTCGGCGGCGACCTCGGGTTCGCTGGGGGTGCGGCGCAGTCGTGCTTCGAGGGTGGCGTAGGCGCGTTCGACGGCGCGCGCCTTCTGGCGGACGGAGCGGGGGATCCAGTCGAGGGCGCGCAGTTCGTCGATCATGGCGCCGCGGATGCGGGTGATGGCGTAGGTCTCGAACTTGATGGCGCGCTCGGGGTCGAACTTCTCGATGGCGTCGATGAGTCCGAAGACTCCTGAGGACACGAAGTCGGCTTGTTCGACGTTGGCGGGCAGGCCCACGCTGACCCGGCCTGCGACGTATTTGACCAGGGGCGAGTAGTGCAGGATCAGTTGTTCTCGCAGGCGGGCGTCCCCCGTGGACTTGTAGGTCCGCCACAGCGCGTCGAGCGAGGTGGGGGCGGCGGGCCGTGGGGCTGCGGGGGTGGCGGTCGCCGCCGCTGTCCGCTGGGGCCCGGGGGTGTACTGGGGCATGCGTCGTTGTGAGCCGTTCTGCCGTGACGTGGTGGTGGGGGGCCGGCGTGGGCGGGGTTTCGGCCCTCCGCGAGCGTAGCGTCACCATGGTGTCGCTGGCTGCTACGTCATCCGTGTGGGACATGCGCAGATACGTTCTTCTGCGGGTGCAGGGGGCCGAGCCGGCGGCGGTGTCCGGTCCGGTCGCGGGTGAGCGGATCTGGGGGCAATGATGCGGGCCTGTGCGCGCCTGTGTGGCCGGTCCTACGATCGTCGCAGGTCAGAGCGTTTTCCTGTCACCTGATGGTGTGTCGATGCCGTCAACCGGTTCTGTCGGGTGGCGCCTCCCGTGCGGTACGGACCAACTTCCAGCGGCCGCCGGATCGTTCGACGAAGCCGAGGGCCTGCAATTCGTGGAGGCGGCCCAGCGTGTCGGCGGTGGTGGCGCCGGCGGCGTCGGCGATGTCCTCATCGGTGGCGTCGCCGCGGCCGGGGACGGCTTCGAGGACGCGGGCGGCGGCGGGTGGGAGGTGGTCGTGCGGGAGGACGGGGCCGCGGCGTTCGGGGGCGAGGTCGGCGCCGATCTCGCCGACGAGTTCGATGATCTCGGCGGCGTCGGTGACGAGGGCGGCGTCGCCGCGCAGGAGTTCGTGGACTCCTTCGGAGAGTCCGCTGGTGCAGGGCCCTGGCACGCCCATGGTGATGCGGCCGAGTGCGGTGGCGCGGCGGGCGGTGATGAGGGAGCCGCTGCGGTAGCGGGCTTCGACGACGACGGTGCCGCGGGTGAGGGCGGCGATGACGCGGTTGCGCAGGATGAACCGGCTGCGGGTGGGGTGGGCGCCGGGTGGGAGTTCGCCGAGGAGCAGGCCGTGGGCGGCGATGTCGGCGATGAGGTCGGCGTTGCCGCGGGGGTAGGGGCTGTCGACGCCGCTGGCGACGACGCCGATGGTGGCGCCGCCCGCGCGCAGGGTGGTGCGGTGGGCGACGCCGTCGACGCCGTAGGCGGCGCCGGAGACGACGATCCAGCCGGCGTCGGCGAGGCCGGCGGCGAGCCGGGCGGCCATGTGGGCGCCGTAGTCGGTGCAGGTGCGGGCGCCGACGAGGGCGACGGAGCGCAGTGCCCACAGCCGCAGTGAGGGGGCGCCGCGCACCCACAGGCCGTAGGGGCGCTGGGCGCCGAGGTCGTCGAGTTGGCGGGGCCACTCGGGGTCGCCGGGGCAGATGAAGCGGGCGCCGGTGCGGTGGGCGGTGTCGAGGTCGGCGTGGGGGTCGGTGCGGGCGGCGCGGCGGGCGTAGCTCTCGGTGCGCTGGGGTCCTGCTCCTGGCAGGGGTGTGGCGTCGCGGGCGGCGCGGAGGGTGGCCTGGGGGCCGCGGTCCTGGAGGGCTCTGCCGATGACGGTGTCGCCGGGGTCGGTGATGCGGGTGAGGGCGGCGCGGGCGAGGCGTTCTTCGTGGGGGACGCCAGGTGGGGGGTGGGGCGGCGGGGCGGTCATGCGGTGCTCCCGGCCATGGTGGCGCCGCGGTGGACGCCGGAGCGCAGTTGGAGGGCGCGCAGCACGTCGTCGGGGGTGGGCTGGGGGTGGCCTGCGAGGTCGGCGAGGGTCCAGGCGACGCGCAGGACGCGGTCGAGGCCGCGGGCGGTGAGCAGGCCGCGTTCCATGTCGCGTTCGGCGGCGAGGAGGGCGCCGGGGGCGACGTGCCATCGGGTGCGGATCTCGTGGCCGGGGACCTCGCAGTTCATCCGCCAGGGGGTGTGCTGGTAGCGGGTGGCGGCGCGGGCGCGGGCGTCCTGGACGCGGGCGGCGATGACGGTGGTGGACTCGCCGGGGCCGTGGCCCATGAGTTCGCTGCGGCTGACGGCTTCGACGTCGACGCGCAGGTCGACGCGGTCGAGGAGGGGGCCGGAGAGCCGTGCCTGGTAGCGGCGGACCGCGGTGGGCGAGCAGTCGCAGCCGCCGCCGGTGGAGAACCGCCCGCAGGGGCAGGGGTTGGCGGCGAGGACGAGCATGAAGCGGGCGGGGAGGCGCATCACGCCTGCGGCGCGGGCGACGACGACGTGCCCGGATTCGAGGGGCTGGCGGAGCGCGTCGAGTGCGCGGACGCTGAATTCGGGGGTTTCGTCGAGGAAGAGCACGCCGCGGTGGGCGAGTGAGACGGCGCCGGGGCGGGGCAGTCCGCTGCCGCCGCCGACGAGGGACTGCATGGTGGCGGAGTGGTGGGGGGCGCAGTAGGGCGGGGTGTCGACGAGGGGGCGGCCGGGCGGGAGGATGCCGGCGACGGAGTGGACGGCGGTGGCTTCGAGGGATTCTTGGCGGGTGAGGGGCGGCAGGATGCCGGGCAGTCGTTCGGCGAGCATGGTCTTGCCGGCGCCTGGGGGGCCTTTGAGGTAGAGGTGGTGGCCGCCTGCCGCGGCGACTTCGAGGGCGAGGCGGGCGGCGGGTTGTCCGGCGACGTCGGCCATGTCGGGGGGTGCGGCGGCGCCGGGGGCGTGCTGGTGTGCGCCGCCGAGGCTGGTGGCGAGTCCGGTGCCGATGCCGCCGCCGGGGACGGTGAGTCCGGCGAGCAGCGGGTCGGGGCGGCCGTCGAGGTCGGGCCCTGTGCGTTCTTCGTCGGGGACGGGTTCGTCGTTGAGCACGGCGATGAGTTGGCGCAGCGAGCGGACGCCGAGGACGGCGACGCCGGGGACGAGGGCTGCTTCTGCGGTGGTGTGCTCGGGGACGACGACGTGGCGGTAGCCGGCGTCGGCGGCGGCGAGGACGGCGGGGAGCACGCCGCGGACGGGGCGGACGACGCCGTCGAGGCCGAGTTCGCCGATCATCATGAGGTCGGCGATGGCGTGGGGGGCGATGCGGCCGTCGGCGGCGAGGACGGCGCAGGCCACGGCGAGGTCGAAGCCGGAGCCGCTTTTGGGGACGGATGCGGGGCTGAGGCCGACGGTGAGCTTCTTGGCCGGCCAGGTCTCGCCGCTGTTGACGATGGCGGCGCGGACCCGGTCGCGGCTTTCGATGAGGCTCTTGTCGGGGAGGCCGACGAGGGTGAAGGCGGCGATGCCGGGTTCGAGGTCGGCCTGGACCTCGACGACGACGCCTTCGACGCCGACGAGGGCGACGGAGCAGGTGCGGGCGAAGCCCATCACGCCACCCCCCGGACGTGCTCGACGCGGGCGGCGCCGCGGCTGGGCAGGGTGACGCCGATGACGTCGATGCGGATGCCGCCCGGTGGTGCGCCGCCGTGCTGTGCGGTCCAGCGTTCGGCGAGGTTCTGCAGCCGGGCGACCTTGCGTGCGGTGACGGCGTCCAGGGGGTTTTGGAAGGGCCCTTCGCGGCGGGTTTTCACCTCGCAGACGACGAGGGCGTCTCCTTCGGCCGCGAGGATGTCGATCTCGCCGCGGCGGCCGCAGCGCCAGTTCCTGGCGAGGACGCGGAGCCCCGCGTCGCGCAGGGTGCGGGCTGCCACGTCTTCGCCGTATCGTCCGAGCGCACTTCGCGCGTTCATCCGTACCACCTCCGTCACTCACTGTGACAGAGGCGGCGCCCCCCGCGATGATCTTGGAATCGCCCTGTGGACAACCTCGCCGGGCCCGCCCCCCGGGGGGCGCCGTGGCGTCCGCCGCCGGCCCGGATCCCGGCCCTCGCCCCCGGGCTCAGCCGTTGAAGCCGGAGTCGTCGGACGGCAGGTCCAGGTCCGCCTTGTTCAGCTCCTCGATGTTCACGTCCTTGAACGTGAGCACGCGCACCTGCTTGACGAAGCGGGCCGGCCGGTACATGTCCCAGACCCAGGCGTCGGCCATGGAGACCTCGAAGAACACCTCACCCTGGACCGAGTGCACCTGCATCTCGTAGTCGTTGGTGAGGTAGAAGCGCCGCTCAGTCTCGATCACGTACTTGAACAGGCCGACGACGTCGCGATACTCCCGATAGAGCTTCAGCTCCATCTCGGTCTCGTATTTCTCGAGGTCCTCGGCGCTCATGGCATGTTCCCCTTCAGCCGTACGTGCCCCCATTGTGCGTCACACCGTCTCACGCGCGCCGCGGCGGCGGCGCGTCACCGCCTGCGGCGCAGCGCCTTCGCCACCGGTTCGTACGCGGCGCCGCCCAGGATCAGTGCGGCGCCGGCCACGATGAGGAAGGTGATCCAGCGCAGCGGCCCCTGCGGCGACTGGCCGCCCCCGGGCAGGGCGTCGAAGGCGGACGTCGTCGGCAGCATGCCCATGCGGCCGAGCGGCCATGCGGTGGCGTCCACCCGCCCCTTGACGTCGCCCACCGGGACCGCGCCGCCTTCGGCGTCCTCCAGGTGGACCCGGGAGTCCTCGGAGACCGAGCGGTCGTCGCCCAGCATGAACAGCTCGCCCTTGGCCACGGTCGCCTTGAACGCCTCCTGGGCGGACCGGCCGTGGCCCTGGAGGTAGGTCTCCTCGACCGGGACGCCGTCCACGGTCAGCCGGCCCTGCCTGTCGCAGCAGGCCACCACGTCGCCGCCGACGGCGACGACCCGCTTGACCAGAGGTTCGTTGCCCCACAGGGGGTCCTTGAAGACGACGACGTCCCCGCGGTGCACCTGCGATCCGGAGACCTTCTGGGCCAGCACCTTGTCGCCGGGCATCACGGTGGGCCGCATCGACTCGGTCGGCACCGTGTAGGGGCGGTAGACCAGCCCGGCCCAGGCGAAGCCGCCGAGGAACATCACGCAGCCCAGGGCGATGGCCAGCCCGGACGCCACTCGTCCGGACCGGCCCGTGCGGTCCCCGCGTATCGCGGTCGTACCGCGGCTCGTCGTCACGCTCATGCTGCGGAACCCTACCCGGGGGTAGGGCTTCCGGTCAGCTCTCGCCCTCGGTCTTCTTCAGCAGCAGGTGCTTCTTCGGCAGGTGCTCCTTCGGCAGGCCCTTGCTCAGCAGCCGCCTCCTGCGCAGCAGGACCAGCGGCAGCGCGCCGGCCAGGCCGATCGCGGCGGGACCGCCGGCGCCGGCCGCGTTGATGCCCGGCTGGGAGAAGGTGGAGGGGATGCTCAGCCAGTCCCAGCGGTTGATCGGCCAGGCCACGACGATGGCGCGGCCGACGACCTTGTCGTCGGAGACGGTGCCGCCGCCGGGCAGCGACATGTGGAAGCGGGAGTCCAGGGAGTCCTGGCGGTGGTCGCCCATCACCCAGATCCGGCCCTTGGGCACGGTGATCTTGAACGGTGCGTCCGGGGAGCACGGGGTGTTGCCCGCGTACACGTACGGCTCGTCCAGCGCCTTGCCGTTGACCTTGACCGGGCCGGTGCCCTGGCACTCCACGGTGTCGCCGCCGACCCCGATGACCCGCTTGATCAGGTCCTTCTCGTCCGCGGACGGCATCAGCCCGATGAAGCTGAGGCCGGTCTGCAGGCCCCGGACCAGCGGGTTGCTGCTGGCAGGCGGGTTCTCCGGCAGCCAGCCGCCCGGGTCGTGGAAGACGACGACCTCGCCGCGGGTCGGCTCGGAGCCGAACCACGGGGTGAGCTTGTCGACCAGGACGCGGTCGCCGCGCTCCAGGGTGTGCTGCATGGAGTCCGACGGGATGGAGAACGCCTGCACCAGGAAGGTCTTGATCAGCAGCGCCAGCACCAGCGCGATGCCGACGAGCAGCGGCAGCTCCTTCCAGAAGGAGCGCTGCTTGGCGCCGCCGCCCGCGCCGCCGCCGGAGGGGCGGTCCTCGTCACCGGGGGCGCCGGGGCCGCCGGAGCCGCCGGAGTCCGCGGGCCGCGAGGGGTCGGAGACGTCCGAGGCGTCCGGGAACTGCGAGGGGTCCGCACGGTGCGCACCGTGCGCCGGGCCGCCCTGGCCGGGCGCGACGGGCGGGCCCGCCGCGGCACCCTGCGCGGGCGCGGCGGGCCCGAAAGCCGCGCCGTGCCCGGGGACGCTGCCGCCGCCGTCCGCCCGGTCCCTCATGTCGTGCACGTCCTCCGTCGGGGGCACCTCGATGTCCTCCCTCTCGGGCTCGCCGGATCCAGAACGTGCGCCGACCACCAGGTCCCCCACATCCACTCCTCACTCCAGTCTTCCGCCTGCCCCGTTTCCGGCGCAGGCCCACCATCCCGATAACGAGCGGGAGTTCCGCAGGAGTCGGCAGCTGGTTCGTCCTTTGACCATTGTTGGCCCAACCCACCCTAGTGGCCGTACCTGTGCCGTCCGTGCCGGCCGCGGTCGGGGCGGGCACGGAGGCGTACGTACCGGGCTCCTGGAGCCGCCGCCAGTGGTCGAGCGGCCAGGCGATGACGAAGGCCCGTCCGACCACCAGGCTCTCCGGGATCGTGCCGCCGCCCGGCTTGTCGGTGTGGTACCGGGAGTCCGCGGAGTCGTCGCGGTGGTCGCCCATCACCCACAGCCGGCCCTGCGGCACGTGCACGGTGAACGCCATCCGGGACGGCGGGTTTCCCTCGAAGAGGTAGGGCTCGGTCAGCGGCGTGCCGTTGACGGTGATCCGGCCCTGCTGGTCGCAGCACCGCACGGTGTCGCCGCCGACCGCGATGACCCGCTTGATGAGGTCCTGCTCGCCGGAGGCCGGCAGCAGGCCGATGAAGGTGAAGAACTGTTTCACCTGCTTGACGACCACCGGGTCCGGCTTGGGCTGGGGCTCGCCGGTCAGCCAGCCGCCCGGATCCTGGAAGACCACGACGTCCCCGCGGTGCGGCTGCGCGCCGAACCAGGGGGTGAGCTTGTCGACCAGCACCCGGTCGCCGATCCGGATGGTCTGCTCCATCGAGCCGGACGGGATGACGAACGCCTGCAGCAGGAAGGTCTTGAGCACCAGCGCGATCAGCAGCGCCACCATGACCAGCAGCGGCACCTCGCGGGCCAGCGAGCGGCGGCGCTTGCGCTTGACCTTGCGGGCCAGCTTGCGGCGCTCGACGCGGCTGCTGCCGGTGAGCAGCGGAGGCGCCTGCGGCGGGTCGGCGGCGGGAGCGGACGCGGCGGCGTCCGGGTGGGCCGGCGCCTTGTGGTGGCCGTAGCGCGGCCTGCCGCGGTTACCCATGACGGCCGCCTGCGGGCACGGGCACGGCGGCGAAGGCGGCCGGGCGGCGCAGCCGCGTCCAGTGGCCGAGCGGCCAGCCGATCCAGTCGGCGCGGCCGATCACCCGGCCGACGGGCACGGTGCCGCCGCCGGGGTCGCCGAGGTGGTCGCGGGAGTCGGCGGAGTCGTCGCGGTGGTCGCCCATGACCCACAGCCTTCCCTCCGGCACCACGATGTCGAACGGCTCCCGGGAGGGCACGTCGCCCGGGTGGAGGTAGGTCTCGTCGAGCGGCTGCCCGTTGACGGTGATCCTGCCCTGCCGGTCGCAGCAGGTGACCCGGTCGCCGCCGACGCCGATGACGCGTTTCACGTAGTCGGTCCCGCCGCTCTCGCGGAACGACCCCTCACCGTCGAACACGATCACGTCCCCCCGCTGCGGCGCGCCGCCGAATCGGTACGCCAGCTTGTCGACCAGCACCCGGTCGCCGACCCGCAGGGTGTTCTCCATCGAGGTGCTCGGCACCTCGAAGGGCTCCACCACGAAGTGGCTGACGAGCAGCAGCACCACGACACCGCCGAGCGCGGCCAGCAGGGTGCGGCGCCAGTCCTGCCACCAGCGGGCGGCCGCCACCGCCCAGGGGTGTCCGGCCGGCTGCCCGTCAGCGGCGGGCGGCCGGTCGCGGACAACGGAACGCGACCGCTCCTGCCGGTCCGCCTCGTCGGCGGATGGGGAGCGGTCGCGTTCCGTTGGGGCTGCTTCGCTGTCCATCGGGGCGGAAGCTTATCCGGCCCGTGCCAAGGACAGGTCAAGCGCTCACCTGTCGCGCTTCTCCTTGATCTTCGCGGCCTTGCCGCGCAGCTCACGGAGGTAGTACAGCTTCGCGCGGCGGACGGCGCCGCGGGTGACGACCTCGATCTTCTCCACGATCGGGGTGTGCACCGGGAAGGTGCGCTCCACGCCGACGGAGAAGCTGACCTTGCGGACCGTGAAGGTCTCGCTGACGCCCGCGCCCTGGCGGCGGATGACGACGCCCTTGAACTGCTGCACACGGGAGCGGTTGCCCTCGATGACGCGCACGTGCACGTTGACGGTGTCGCCGGGGCGGAAGGTCGGGACGTCGGTGCGCAGGCTCGCGCTGTTGACGGTCTCGATCAGGTTGGTCACGGTGTTCTGCTTCCTCGCCGATGCCACAGGTCATCGACGGAATGTCGGAGAGTCACGAGGTTCGCTGCCGGGTCCCGGTGGGCGTCGTTCCCCCTGTGGCAGGGGCGCGCGCCGAGCGGGCAGCAGCCGCTCATTCTTCCACGGCGTCGGGGTTGCGCCCAAATCGGCCGTCGGGTCCCGGCTGCCAGCCGAGGATGCTGAGCATCTCGCGGTCCTTCTTGTCGAAGGCCGCGGGGTCGGCGCGCTCGATCAGGTCGGGCCGCAGCGCCGCGGTGCGGCGGAACGCCTCGTCCCGCCGCCAGCGGGCGATCCTGCCGTGGTGGCCGCTGAGCAGCACGTCGGGGATGCCGCGGCCGCGCCACCGCGGCGGCTTGGTGTAGACGGGGCCTTCGAGCAGGTCGGCCATCTCGCCCGGCGCGAAGGAGTCGTCGGCGTGCGAGCGGGCGTTGCCCAGCACGCCGGGCAGCAGCCGGGCGACCGCCTCGGTGACGACGAGCACCGCGGCCTCGCCGCCGGCCAGCACGTAGTCGCCGATGGAGACCTCGACGACCGGCAGCCGGGTCGCGTACTCGGCGGTGACGCGGCTGTCGATGCCCTCGTAGCGGGCCGGCGCGAAGACCAGCCAGGGCCGCTGCGCGAGCTGGACCGCCAGCGCCTGGGTGAACGGCCTGCCGCTGGGGGTGGGCACGACCAGCACCGGCTGCGCGGCGCCGGCCTCGTAGCCGTCGGCCAGCGTGGTGTCGAGTGCCTCACCCCAGGGGCCGGTCATCATGACCATGCCGGGGCCGCCGCCGTACGGGGTGTCGTCCACGGTGTTGTGCCGGTCGAGGGCCCAGCCGCGCAGGTCGTGGACGTGCACGTCGAGGGTGCCGGCGGCGCGGGCCTTGCCGACCAGCGAGACGTTCAGCGGCTCCAGGTACTCGGGGAAGATCGTGACGACGTCGATCCGCATCTCAGGCGTCCCCGTCGCTGTCCTCGGCGCGGTCCCCGTGTGCGTCCCCGTCGCTGTCCCCGTCTTCGGCGCTCTCCCGGGCGCTCGCCGTCTGCGCCTCGGCCTCGTCGAGCAGCCCCGGCGGCGGGTCGATCACCGCGCGCTGCTCCTCCAGGTCGATCTCCGGCACGATCTCGCCGACGAACGGGACGAGCACCTGGCTGCCGTCGGGCCGCTCGACGACCAGCAGATCCTGGTACGGGAGGTGGGTGATCTCGGCGATCCGGCCGATCTCGCGGCCGTCGACGGTGACCACGTCGAGGTCGATCAGCTGGTGGTCGTAGAACTCCTCGGGGTCCTCGGGCGTCACCTGCGGGTCGACCTCGGCGATCAGCAGGGTGCCGCGCAGCGCCTCGGCGCCGGTGCGGTCGGCGACGCCCTCGAAGCGCAGCATCAGCCGGCCGCTGTGCACCCGGCCGGTGGCGATGGTGAGCGGTCCGGTGGCGGCGGGGTCGGTGGCGAGCACCGCGCCGGGGGCGAGCCGCAGCTCCGGCTCGTCGGTGCGGACCTCGACGGAGACCTCGCCCTTGATGCCGTGGGCGCGGCCGATCCGGCCGACTACCAGCTGCACGTGACGTTCAACTCCCGGGACTAGGACGGAGAAAAGCACCGGGCCGGAAGGCGGCGACAACCGCTTCCGGCCCGGTGCACGAGACGTTCGGTCCGCTCAGCGAACCTGGTCCACATCGACGAGGTCGACGCGGACGCCACGGCCGCCGAGCGCTCCGACGACGGTGCGCAGCGCCCTGGCGGTACGGCCGTTGCGGCCGATCACCTTGCCGAGGTCGTCGGGGTGGACCCGGACCTCGAGCACGCTGCCGCGCCGCAGGGTGCGCATGCCGACCTGCACATCGTCGGGATTGTCGACGATGCCTTTCACGAGGTGCTCAAGAGCCTCCTCGAGCATGCTCAGGCCTCGGTGGACTCGGCCGAGGCGCCGGCCTCGGCGTCGTCGGCCTTCTTCTCGGCCTTGTCGGCCTTCTTCGCCTTGGGGGTGATGGCCTCACCCTTCGGCTCGTCGGCGCTGTCCTTGGCGGCGGCCTCGAACAGGGCGCGCTTGTCTGCCTTCGGCTCGGCCACGAGCAGCGGCGCCGGGGCGGGCTCGCCCTTGTACTTCTGCCAGTCGCCGGTGAGCTTCAGGATGGCGAGGACCGGCTCGGTCGGCTGCGCGCCGACGGAGAGCCAGTACTGCGCGCGGTCGGTGTCGACCTCGATGCGCGAGGGGTTCTGCACCGGGTGGTACAGGCCGATCTCCTCGATGGCCCGGCCGTCACGGCGGGTACGGGAGTCGGCGACGACGATGCGGTAGTGAGGCGAACGGATCTTGCCCAGACGCTTCAGCTTGATCTTGACTGCCACGGGAGCGGGTTCTCCTGGTGTTGACGTGGTTGGGCGCGACGAGAAGCCACGTGGGGTTGTGGGAATCGTGCGCCCGACGGACGCGTCAGCCGAAGGAGAGAGGGTTCCTGCACGGCTGTCGAGTTCTCAGCTGGACATTCTGCCACACTCACCCGACCCCGACGACCTCCGGGATGCGGAAGGGCTGGCCGCACGCGCCGCACATGATCGGCGCCTGGGCCAGGACGGAGGGCACGACCCGGACGTTGCGCCCGCAGTCGCAGACGGCCTTGACCCGCACGCCGCCGCCCGAGGAGCCGTGCCGTGCGGCCGGACCCCGGAAGGAGCGCCCGGTGTCGGAGGTGGTGGCCGCGGAGTGCGCCTTCAGGGCGCGCTGCAGCCGCTCGATGGTGGGCCGATATCGCTTACGGGTGTCGGGACGCATCACCACGAGCGAGAAGCCGCTGCTGGGATGCGGGTCCTCGGCGTGGTCGAGGCCCATCTCGTCGGCGATCGCGAGGAAACGTCGGTTGTGGTAGCGGCCGGCGCGCGAGGTGTCACGGATGCCGCGGGCGGCGGCGATCCCGTGCACGGCTTCGTGCAGCAGCCTTTCGAAGGAGAGCTCCGTACCGCAGGCGGACGACGACTCTCCGATCAGGGACTCGGGCGCGGCCAGGTCGGGCAGCTCGGGATGGTGCCGTTGAATATCGGCCCAGGCGACTGCCAGCTCGGCGGCGAGTACAGGTGGTGTCGTGCTCACGCCGTATCAACGAGCCGGGCGGCCCCGGTGTTCCGATTCCGGGACAGTCCAATTAATTTGCACTGATCGGTCAGTTCCGGATAACGCACCGCGAGGGGGCATGACGCAGGGCGGGTGCGGAGGACACCGGCGAAGACCGGTGAACCTGTGCACCCGACCCCAAGGCGGACCTCTCGGCGCATTCCGAGCGCCGCCCTTCGGTCAGCGGACGCGCGCCGCGCGTCAGTAGGCCCTGGCGACCACCGCGACGGTGCCCGGGGCGTCGTCCGCGGTGGGCACCGAGCCGTCCTCGGCGACCAGGCAGCGCACCGAGACGCCCTGCTCGGCGAGCTTCGCCTCGCCCTCGGGGCCGAGGTCGGCCCACGGGATGCGGCCCCAGCCGGTGGCCGCGGCCTCGACGGCCTCGTCGATCGAGGCGACGTCCACGGTGCGGGACAGCCGGCGGTCGCGGGACTCCTGCAGCAGCCGCGCCTGGTCCTCCTCCAGCGCCTTGGGCAGCAGGTCGGCGAGGGCGTCCAGCGCCACCGGCTCCTTGCCGCCCGGGATGCGCCGGGCCAGCATCGCGGTGCCGCCCTCCAGGTCGCGCGGACCGATCTCGACCCGCAGCGGCACGCCCTTGAGCTCCCAGTCGACCGCGCGGCGGCCGAACGGGGTGTCGGTGCGGTCGTCGACCACCACGCGCAGCCCCGCCGCGCGCAGCCGGTCGCCGACCTCGTGCACCTTGGCGATCACCGCCTCGTCCTCCTTGATCGCCAGCACGACGACCTGGACGTGGGCGAGCTTCGGCGGCACCCGCAGGCCGTTGTCGTCGCCGTGCATCATCACCAGGGCGCCGATCATGCGGGTGGTGCTGCCCCAGGAGGTCTGCCAGACGTGCTCCTGGGTGCCCTCCTTGGACAGGTACTGGGTGTGGAACGCCTTGGCGAAGTTCTGGCCCAGTTCGTGGCTGGTGCCCAGCTGGAGCGCCTTGCCGTCGCCCATCATCCCCTCCAGCGTGAGGGTGTTGATGGCGCCGGCGAACCGCTCCTTGACCGTCTTGCGGCCCAGCACCACGTCCATGGCCAGGACGTTCTCCATGAAGTCGCCGTAGACGTCGCGCTGGATGCGGGCGGCGAACTCACGGGCGTCGTCCTGGGTGGCGTGCGCGGTGTGCCCCTCCTGCCAGAGGAACTCGGTGGTGCGCAGGAACAGCCGCGGACGCAGCTCCCAACGCACCACGTTCGCCCACTGGTTGATCAGCAGCGGCAGGTCCCGGTAGCTCTGCACCCACTTGGAGAAGTACTCGTTGATGATCGTCTCGGAGGTCGGCCGGACGACGATCGGCTCTTCCAGTTCCTTGCCGCCGCCGTGCGTGACGACCGCCAGCTCCGGCGCGAAGCCCTCCACGTGCTGGGCTTCCCTGGTCAGGTACGACTGCGGGATGAACAGCGGGAAGTAGGCGTTCTGCGCGCCGACCGCCTTGATCCGCGCGTCCATGTCCGCCTGCATCCGCTCCCACAGCCCGTAGCCGTACGGCCGGATGACCATGGTGCCGCGCACCGGGCCGTTGTCGGCCAGTTCGGCCTTGCTGATCAGGTCCTGGTACCAGCGCGGGAAGTCGTCCGCCTGGGGGGTGAGAACGGGAGCCTTTGCCATGGGGGCGATGGTACGGCCCTGCACCGCGGATGCGTGAATCGGCCGCCCGGTACCGGCCGGTATCCGGAAGTTAACAAGAACGCCCCATCCAGACCCTGGACGGGGCGAGGAATCAGCAGTTGTCTGGCTTTCGGGGACGAGTTCCCCGCAACGGATCACCGGGGGGGCGCACGCAGCACACGGAGCACGGTCCGACGCCGCAGATTGGGGCTTCCATGGCACCTACGCTCTCTCGCGAATCCAGACTCGGTGCGGAGGGCAGAGCGCGGGACTGGGCGGAGATCCAGGAACGCATGCTCGTCCCTCTCTACGAGACCGTGTACGACCGGCTCGAGGTCGACGCGGCCACCCGGCTGCTGGCGCTGGGCTGCGGGTCCGGCCTCGCGCTGCTGCTCGCGGCAGGCAGGGGCGCGGCCGTCACCGGCTGCGACTCCGACGAGGCCCGCCTCGCGCTGGCCCGCGCCCGGCTGGAGTCCTGGCCCGCCTCGGGCGCCCCGCGCGGGCGCCGCGCCCGGCCCGCCAGGCTGCTGTCCGGGCCGCCGCCGGCGGCGGTGTCCGCCGGCGAGTACGACGTGATCACCGCCTTCGACCCGGTGGAGCCGGTGGCGGAGCTGCGGCCCGCGCTGGACCGGGTGGCGCGGACCGCGCGCCGCGGCAGCACCGTGGTGCTGGCCGGCTGGGGGCCGCCGGAGCGCTGCGCGACCTCGCGTGTGCTGCGGACCGCGGCGCGGCTGGCCGAGCCGCGCGGCCCCGGCGCGTACGAGCTGCGGCTCAGCGGGCGCGACGACCTGGAGGACCTGGCGCGCGGCGCGGGGCTGCGCCCGGACGGCTCCGGCCGGGTGGCCTGCCCGTTCGGCTACCCGGACCTGCGCAGCGCGGTGCGCGGGCTGCTGTCCACCGGGCTGTTCGACGCCGCGGCGGCCGCGACCGACCGCCACCAGGTCGACAAGGAGCTGACCGAGGCGCTGCACCCGTACCGCCGCCCCGACGGCACGGTCCGGATGGAGAACGTCTTCCGCTACGTCATCGCCCGCACCTGACCCCGGCGGCCGCCGGAAATCCGCTGGCCGTCCCCGGCCCGGTGGGCCAGGCTTGGCCCGTGCCCACTCTCCTGTCCCCCGGCGCGCGCACCGTGGTGCGCCTGGTCAAGGCCGACCGCGAGAAGGTCCGCTACGGCGCGCGCGTGCTGCGCGACGACGGCGTGCGGGTGACGGTCGCCGCGCCCTGGTCGCTGCCCTCCGTCCGGGACTTCGGCTTCGTGCGCTTCGAGCCGGGCGACGAGTTCACCGAGCACTACTGGCGCGACCGGTGGTACGCGGTCAAGGAGGTCCGCGACGCCCGCGGCGCGCTCAAGGGCTGGTACTGCGACGTCACCCGCCCGGTGGTCGTCACGGCCGGCGAGCTGGTCTCCGAGGACCTGGACCTCGACCTGTGGCTGTCCGCCGACGGGCACGAGGTGCGGCGGCTGGACGAGGACGAGTTCGCGGCCGGCGGGCTGGCCGGCCGCGACCCGCGGGCGGCCGACGCGGCGCGGCGCGCGCTGGACGAGCTGGAGGCGCTGGCCCGGGCGGGCGGGCTGCCGGGACTGCTCACCCCGTGACGTCCCGGCCCACACCGTCCTGACCTGCGGCGGCCTGGCCCTGCGCGGCGGCCGGGCTCAGGCGGCGTCGGGGCCGGCCGGCAGGCCGGGCCACTCCTCGGCGGTGAGCGCGAACCGCTCGTGGTCGCGCCACGCCTCGTTGATGAACAGCATCCGCGGCGAGAACCCCTCGTGGCGGAAGCCCAGCCGCTTGGCCATCGCGACGGAACGGGCGTTGTCCGGCTGGACATTGATCTCCAGCCGGTGCAGCCCGAGCCCGTCGGGATAGCTCGCGAAGCAGCGGTCCACCACCAGCCGCATGCCCTCGCTCATCCGGCCGGTGCCGTTGTACGGCAGGTAACTGTCGTACCCCAGCGACGCGTTGCGGAAGCGGGCGCGCACGATGTTCGCCACGTTGCACTTGCCGACCAGGCCGCCGTCCTCGTCGTCGACGATGAGGTACGTCTGCAAAAGCGGGCCCTGCTGGCGCAGCAGTTCGTGGAAGCCGTCCGGGTCGACGGGGTTCCACGGGCTGAGGTGGTCCACCGAGCGCAGTACGGCCGCCCGGTGGAGGTCGGCGTCCTCGGGCCGCGGAGCCCGGATCGAGACCCGCATCAGCCCATGAACTTCTTGAAGTCGTCCGGCAGTTGGAAGTCCTGGCCGCCGGCCGGCAGACCGAACGGGCTGTCCTGCTGGCCGTCCTGGCCCTCCTGGCCCTGCTGGTCGCGGCGGGCCTGCGCGGCGGCCGCCTCGGCCTTGCGCTTCATCGGGTTGCCGGACTGCCGCTTGCCCTTGGCCTGCTTCTGCTGCTTCTTCTGCCGGCCCGCGCCGCCGCCCATGCCGGGCATCCCCGGCATCCCCGGCATGCCGCCGCCCTGCGCCATCCTGGACATCATCTTGCGCGCCTCGAAGAACCGCTCCACCAGGCTCTTGACCGCGCTGACCTCGACGCCGGAGCCCTTGGCGATACGGGCCCTGCGGGAGCCGTTGATCAGGTGCGGGTCGGCGCGCTCGCCCGGGGTCATCGACTTGATGATCGCCGCGGTGCGGTCGACGTCCCGCTCGTCGAGGTTGTTGATCTGGTCCTTCATCTGCGCCATGCCGGGGAGCATGCCGAGCAGCTTGGAGATCGAGCCCATCTTCCTGACCTGCTCCATCTGCTGGAGGAAGTCGTCGAGGGTGAACTCCTTGGGGCCCTTCGCCAGCTTGGCCGCCATCTTCTCGGCCTCGGCCTGGCTGAAGGTCTGCTCGGCCTTCTCGATCAGCGACAGCACGTCGCCCATGCCGAGGATCCGGGACGCCATGCGGTCCGGGTGGAAGGCGTCGAAGTCGTCGAGCTTCTCGCCGTTCGAGGCGAAGATGATCTGCTTGCCGGTGACGTGGGCGATCGACAGGGCCGCGCCGCCGCGGGCGTCGCCGTCGAGCTTGGAGAGCACCACGCCGTCGAAGCCGACGCCGTCGCGGAACGCCTCGGCGGTGTTCACCGCGTCCTGGCCGATCATCGCGTCGACGACGAAGAGGATCTCGTCGGGCCGCACCGCGTCGCGGATGTCCGCGGCCTGCTGCATCATCTCCTGGTCGACGCCCAGGCGGCCCGCGGTGTCGACGATCACGATGTCGTACTGCTGCTGCTTGGCGAAGTCGATGGAGTCGCGGGCGACCTTGACCGGGTCGCCGACGCCGTTGCCCGGCTCGGGCGCGAAGACCGCGACGCCGGCCCGCTCGGCGACGACGCTCAGCTGGTTCACCGCGTTCGGGCGCTGGAGGTCGCAGGCGACCAGCAGCGGGGTGTGGCCCTGCTTGTGCAGCCACTGGGCGAGCTTGCCGGCCAGGGTGGTCTTGCCCGCGCCCTGGAGGCCGGCGAGCATGATCACCGTCGGCGGCTGCTTGGCGAAGCGCAGCCTGCGGGTCTCGCCGCCGAGGATGCCGATCAGCTCGTCGTTGACGATCTTGATGACCTGCTGCGCCGGGTTCAGCGCCTGGGAGACCTCGGCGCCGAGCGCCCGCTGCTTCACGTTGGCGATGAAGGCCCGGACGGCCGGCAGCGCGACGTCCGCCTCGAGCAGGGCGATCCGGATCTCGCGCGCGGTGGCGTCGATGTCCGCCTCGGACAGACGGCCGCGCCCCCGGAGGGTCTTGAAGGTATTCGCGAGGCGATCAGACAGAGTGTCGAACACGGTGGTCGCAGATCCTCGGGGTCGGGGGCGGAGACGATCGCCTTCCAGAGTATCCGGCCCGGCAAGCAGTCCGCCCGCGCCTCGTGCCACCGCGTCCGCCCGCGGGGCGGCGGCACCCGCCCGCATGGCCCCCTCGCGGCCCGGCGGCGGCCCGAATCCGGGCCCGCCGCCGGGCAAGCTCGGGCACCACCGGGCCGCCGGGGCCGGCCCCGGCGGCCGGCGGAGCGCTCAGCGCAGCGCCGCCTCCACCTGCCGGGCGACCTCCGCCGCGCGGGCGTCCGGCAGCGGGTTGCCGTCCTTGCCGACCACGTAGAAGGCGTCGACCGCGTTGGAGCCCAGGGTGGAGATCCGGGCGGACCGCACCGTGACCGAGGTCGACGCCAGCGCCAGGCCGATGCGGTGCAGCAGGCCGGGGGCGTCGTGGGCGCGGACCTCCAGCACGGTCGCCGTCTGCGAGGTGTGGCCGGGCGCGACGGTCACCCGGGGCGGCGGCGGGGTGATGCCGCGCCGCCTCGGGTAGGCGGCCTCGCGCTCGGCCAGCCGCGCCTCGATGTCCAGCGAGCCGTCGAAGGCCCTGGCCAGGTCGGCGCGCAGCCGGGCGGCCTCGGGCAGCGCGCCGTACTCCGCGGAGACCCGCCAGCTCAGCAGGGCCACCGGGCCCTCCCCGATCGGGTCGAAGGCCCGCAGGTCGGCGGCGCGCACGGTGAGCCGGTGCAGCGCCAGCACGCCCGCCGCCCTGGCCACCAGGTGCGGCCGGTCGGGCACCGCGAGCAGCAGCTCCACACCGAGCGCCTGCTGGCGGGCCTCCCCCTCCGCCTCCTCCTCCGTGTACGCGTGCAGCGCCAGGACCGGCCCGCCGGTGCGGGCGGCCTCGATGGCGAGGCGCTCCTCCTCCGCGGTGGGCTCGCTGTCGGCGCTCTCCGGCAGCGCGCCGGTGTCCAGCGCGCCGGCGACCCGGCCGACCAGGTCGGCGAGGAGCGAGGCGCGCCAGGTGCTCCAGGCGGCGGGCCCGGTGGCGAGCGCGTCGGCCTCGGTGAGCGCGGCGAGCAGTTCGAGGGTGGAGGTGTCCCGTACGGTCTCGGCGACCGTGCGGATGGTCTCGGGGTCGTCCAGGTCGCGCCTGGTCGCGGTGTCGATGAGCAGCAGGTGGTGCCTGACCAGCAGGGCCAGGGTGTCGACGTCGGCCGGGCCGAAGCCGATCCGGGCGGCCACGTCGCGGGCGATCACCTCGCCCGCCTCGCTGTGGTCGCCCGGCCAGCCCTTGCCGATGTCGTGCAGCAGGGCGGCGGTGAGCAGCAGGTCGGGGCGGTGCACCCGGCGGGTGAGCCCGGCGGCCTGCACGGCCGCCTCGACCAGGTGCCGGTCCACGGTGAAGCGGTGCACGGCGTTGCGCTGCGGGCGGCAGCGGACCCGCTCCCAGTCCGGGATCAGCCGGGTGACCAGGCCCTCGGCCTCCAGCGCCTCCCACACCGGCACGGTGGACTCGCCGGCGCCGAGCAGCGTGACCAGCTGCTCGCGGGCCTCCGCGGGCCACGGCACCGGCAGCGGGCGGGCCGCGGCGGCGAGCCGCCGCACGGCGTGCAGCGACAGCGGCAGTCCGGCCTGGGCCGCGGCCGCGGCGGCCCGCAGCGGCAGCACCGGGTCGCGGTCGGGTTTGGCGGCGAGCGCCAGCACGGCCTCGCCCTCCTGCTCCACGACGCCCTCGGCGAGCGGCACCCGCTCGGGGGGCGGCGCGGCGCCCGCGGTGCGGCCGCGGCCGAGCAGTCCGCGGCGGCGCGGCCGGGCCGCCCGGGAGCGCAGCACCCGGTCGACCTCGCGCCAGGTGACGTCGGAGGCGTAGGCGATCCGGCGGGCGGCCTCGTAGACCTGGCGCAGCAGGGTGTCGGCGTCGAGCAGGCCGAGCGCCGCGGCGACCTGGTCCTGTTCCTGGAGCGCGAGCCGGTCGGTGGCGCGGCCGGTGACCAGGTGCAGGGCGTCGCGGGCGTCGAGGAGCCGGGTGCGGGCCTCCTCCAGGCCCTCGCGGGGGGCGTCGGCGAGCCAGGAGGCGGCGACGGCCCGCAGCGTGGTGGCGTCGCGCAGTCCGCCGCGCGCCTCCTTGAGGTCGGGTTCGAGGAGGTACGACAGCTCGCCCTGGCGTTCGGCGCGCTCGGTGCACAGCTCGTGCAGGGCGGGCAGCCGCTGCGGGGCCTGGTTGCGCCAGTCGGCGAGGACCGCGCTGCGCAGGCCCGCGGTCATCGCGGCGTCGCCGGCCAGGTGCCGGGCGTCGAGCAGGCCCAGCTGGACCTTGAGGTCGTCGGCGGCGGTCTTGCGGGCCTCGGCGGGGGTGCGCACCGAGTGGTCGAGGGCCAGGCCGAGGTCCCAGACGGGGTACCAGAGGCGGTCGGCCAGCGCGCTGACGGAGCCCTTGGCGTCCCCCGGTTCGTGCAGCAGCACCAGGTCGAGGTCGCTGCGGGGCGAGAGTTCGCCGCGGCCGTAGCCGCCGACGGCGAGCAGCGCCCAGCCGCCGGCTCCGGTGGCGCGGGCGGCGTCGGCGGCCAGGTCCGCCAGCCATTGGTCGGTGAGACGGGCCAGTGCGGCGCGGCGCGGCGGCCCGGACTGCGCCTCCTCGGTGAGGAGGCGCAGCCGGGCCGCCGCGTAACTGTGGCCTTGGGCTTCGACGCTTTCGGTCACTCGTTCTCCAGCTGGGTCCATCGGGGGTGGGTCAGAGCGCGTCCGGGCCACGCTCGCCGGTGCGGACCCTGACGGCCGTGTCGACCGGCAGGCTCCACACCTTGCCGTCTCCGATCTTGCCTGTCCGCGCCGCCTTCACGACGACCTCGATGAGCTGGTCGGCGTCCGCGTCCTCGACCAGGACCTCGATGCGGATCTTCGGCACCAGGTCGACGGTGTACTCCGCGCCGCGGTAGACCTCGGTGTGGCCGCGCTGCCGGCCGTAGCCGCTGGCCTCGGTGACGGTCAGGCCGTGCACGCCGAACGCCTGCAGGGCTTCCTTGATCTCGTCGAGCCGGTGGGGCTTGACGACGGCGGTGATGAGCTTCACGCGTCCACCTTCTTGACCGAGGAGGCGCCGGCCTCGCTGCTGTTCGATACGTCGGAGGCGCTGCGGGCGCCGCCGACACCTGCGAAGTCGTACGCGGTCTCGGCGTGCAGGATCTGGTCCACGCCGGTGATCTCCTCGTCGTCGGTGACGCGGAAGCCCATGGTGATGTCGATGAGCTTGGCGAGCACCACCGCGCAGACCAGCGAGTAGCCGAGGACCGCGCCGACGCCCAGGCACTGCCGGCCGAACTGCGTCCAGCCGCCGCCGTAGAAGACACCGGCCTGGCCCGGGTAGACCGTTCCGGTGGACAGGAAGCCGATGGCCAGCGAGCCGATGATGCCGCCGACCATGTGGACGCCGACCACGTCGAGCGAGTCGTCGTAGTTGAAGCGGTACTTCAGGCTCACCGCGGCGGCGCAGCCGACGCCGGCCACCAGGCCGAGCAGCAGGGCGCCCAGCGGGGAGACCGAGCCGCAGGCGGGGGTGATGGCGACCAGGCCGGCCACCGCGCCCGAGGCGGCGCCCAGGGTGGTGAAGGAGCCGTGCCGCAGGCGCTCGTAGATCAGCCAGCCGAGCATCGCGGCGGCCGTGGCGACCTGGGTGTTGGTGAAGGCGATGCCCGCCACCCCGTCGGCGGTCAGCTCGGAGCCGGCGTTGAAGCCGAACCAGCCGAACCACAGCAGGCCGCAGCCCAGCATGACGAGCGGCAGGTTGTGCGGGCGCATCGGGTCACGCTTGAAGCCGTTGCGCTTGCCGATGACCAGGATCACGCCGAGTGCGGCCGCGCCGGCGTTGATGTGGACCGCGGTACCGCCGGCGAAGTCGAGCACGTGCCTCTTGGCGAGCCAGCCGTCGGGCGCCCAGACCCAGTGCGCGACCGGGAAGTACACGATCGTCGCCCACAGGGCGATGAACAGCGACCATGCGGTGAACTTCACCCGGTCGGCGAGGGCGCCGCTGATCAGGGCGGGCGTGATCACCGCGAACATCAGCTGGAACATGGCGAACACCAGGATGGGAACTCCCGTGCTGGCCCAGGGCGCGCTCATCCCTATTTTCCGCAGCCCCACCCAGCCGGTGCCCCCCATGAATCCGTTGCCGGAGTGGAAAGCGAAGCTGAATCCGTAGAGCGTCCACAGAACGGTGATGATGCCCAGGCTGATGAAGCTCATCATCAGCATGTTCAGAGCGCTCTTGACGCGCACCATGCCACCGTAGAAGAAGGCGAGACCAGGGGTCATCACCATCACCAGGGCGGCACTGAGCAGCAAGAACGCCGTATTTCCACTGTCGAGCTTGGGCGCGTCAGCGGCCAGCGTCATGATGGCTGGAGCCATCGGCGTCTCCTCGTCATCCGGACGGCCCGTGCGGGCGGAGCAGGTGTGGGCCGGTTTTCGCCATGAGATTGGCTCAGCCGGGTTTCCGCCAATGCTGCCCGGTGTTTCACGGCCGTGACGAAGAAGTCGCGCGTGTTACGCCAAGATGAACCGTCCCGCGCGGTGGTGAAGGATGTATACGGGTGACGCGTGGGGTCAGGCGGATTCGGCGACTTCTGGAAGCTCGGTGGAGAGCCGGTCGGCCAGCCGCAGGACCTCGGGGACGTCGCCGAAGTCGCGGACCGCGGTCCTGGTGGTCTTGCGGATGCGCGTGTTGACCCGCTCGGAGCGGATGCGCTTGGCGACGCTGATCGCGTGGTCGGTGACGTGCGCGGCCTGCTCCGGTTCCCGCATCAGCAGGTGGACGGTGCCCATGCCGACGAGGTTGAGCGCGTAGGCGCGCTGGTGCACCCGGTCGTCGCTGAAGCCGTCGACGGCCTTCTGCATCTCGGGCCGGGCGAGCGAGGCGTACGTGGGGCTGCGGCCGGCGACGTAGGCGAGGTCGCGGTAGGAGTGCGCGTTCTCGGCGTGCAGCTCGGCCTCGTTGAAGAAGCTGATCCAGGCCGGCTCCTCGCCGGCGCCCGCGTCGCTGAAGGTGTCCTCGGCCATCCGCACCGCGCGGTGGCACTTGTTGACCTGGCCGAGGTTGGCGTAGGCGCGCGCCTCCAGCGCGTGCAGCATCGCCTGGGTGGCGGCGCCGGCGGTGTCCCGGCTGCCGTACTGGGCGAGGTGGATCAGCTCCAGCGCGTCGTCCGGCCGGTCGAGGTGGATCATCTGCCGGCTCATCGAGGACAGGATGAACGCGCCGAGCGGCCGGTCGCCGGCCTCCTTGGCCGCGTGCAGCGCCAGCACCAGGTACTTCTGGGCGGTCGGCTGGAGGCCCACGTCGTAGCTCATCCAGCCGGCCAGCGCGGCCAGGTCGGCGGTGATCCGGTAGAGCCTGCGGGCGACGGGCTCCGGGTGCGGCTCCTGCAGCAGGTCGGTGACCTCGTGCAGCTGGCCGACCACGGCCTTGCGGCGCAGGCCGCCGCCGCACTGGTTGTCCCACTCGCGGAACATCACCGTGGTGGCCTCCAGCAGCTCCAGCTCCTGCTCGGAGAGCCGGGAGGGGCGGCCGCCGGCGTCGCGGGGCGCGCCGACGACCGCAGCGGGGCCGCCGCCCGGCGTGTTGGGCACCAGCCAGCGCTGCATGGGCTCCAGCAGCGTGGGCCCGGCGGACAGCGCGAGGGAGGTGCCGAGGAAGCCGCGGCGGCCGAGCATCAGGTCGCTGCGGGAGAACTCGCTGATCAGCTGGACGGTCTGGGGTCCGGCCCACGGCAGGTCGATGGCGCCGCCGGCCGGCGGGGCGTGCGCGGAGCGCAGGCCCAGGTCCTCGACCGGCACCACGCAGCCGAAGCGCTCGGAGAACAGTTCGGACAGGATCCGCGGAATGGGCTCGCGGGGCTGCTCACCGTCGAGCCAGCGGCGTACCCGCGAGGTGTCGGTGCTGACGTGGTGGGCGCCCATCTGGCGCGCCCGGCGGTTCACCTGGCGGGCCAGTTCGCCCTTGGACCAGCCGCTGCGCACGAACCACGAGTTCAACTGCGCGTTGGGCTGCTTCTCAGCTGTCGCGCCCACGGTCGAGCCCCCATCCCGCTTGTCCCGACCCCTTGGATATCAGGGGCCGTCGAGCCCTGTCGCGGATATCACCGGATCGGTACCGGCGGATCGTGCGCCACGCCGGTGCGGCACGTGGGTGCGACATGCGGGTGCCTCCGGCATCACCGGGGGGCGCGCGGATCTCCGCTCCTGACTCACCGACTGAAAGTAGTCCTCCGATCACCCCCGCGGGACCGCGACGGCGGAAACGCCACCATTCGCCACCCCTTCAGGTGAACTCGGCCGCGGCCGCAGGCGATTCACTTGACACATGCCCAACGAATGAGGTCAGGCGGGTGCGTAACCATCGGCGTCGCCGATCCGTTGGAGGTGACATGGTGTTCACGATCGGCAGCATGCGGCAGATGCGGGCGGGCCGGACCGGATGGCGGGGCGCCGCCCGGATCGCGGCGCTTTCGGCGGATCCGGGTCCGGCGCCCGGCGTGCGGACCGGCGCGCGGCGGTGGACACGCGCCTCGGCGGCCGCCACGGTCGGCGAGTACACCGCGCTGTGCGGCTGGGCGGTCGCGCCCGGCGCCCGCGCCTCGCGCGGCGGCGGGGCCTGCTCGTGCGGCGACGCCGGCTGCGCCGCGCCGGGCGCGCATCCGCTGTCCTTCGCCGCGGAGGTGCCGGCCGGCGCCTCGGCGCAGGAGGCCGCGCGGATGTGGGCGCAGACGCCGGGGGCCGCGGTGCTGCTGCCCACCGGGCGGACCTTCGACGTGATCGACGTCGCCGAGGCGTCCGGCCTTCGGGCGCTGGCCCGGCTGGAGCGGATGGGCCTGCGGCTGGGCCCGGTGCTGGCGACCCCGGATCGGCGGGCGCAGTTCTTCGTGGCGCCGGGCGCCGCGCAGGACCTGCCGCAGCTGCTGTACCGGATGGGCTGGGACGACGCCGAGCTGGACCTCCGCTGCCTGGGTCCGGGCGGGCACGTGACCGCTCCCCCGTCGGACGCGGGCGGTCTCGGCCCGGTCCGCTGGTTGCGCGATCCGCGCCCTGGCGTACGCTCCCCGGTGCCGCAGCCTCCCGAGGCCCGCCTGCTGCTCGGGACGCTCGCCTACGTGAGCCACCGGGCCCGGGTGCACGCCTAGGGCGCCTGCGCGCGATGCGTAAGGGGCGCCCTCTCGGGGCGGGCACCCCTTACGCGTGCGCGGTACTGGCCGGGGCGGTACGGGCCGGCTGCGGCTGTCGCCCGCCGACCCATGCCGGCTGCCGGCGGCTCGCCCGCTACTCGCCGATCAGGGCGTCCACGAACGCCTCCGGCTCGAACGGGGCGAGGTCGTCCGCGCCCTCGCCGAGGCCGATGAGCTTGACCGGCACGCCGAGTTCACGCTGCACCGCCACGACGATGCCGCCCTTGGCGGTGCCGTCGAGCTTGGTCAGCACGATGCCGGTGATGTCCACCACCTCGGCGAACACCCTCGCCTGGACCAGGCCGTTCTGGCCGGTGGTGGCGTCCAGCACCAGCAGCACCTCGTCGACCGGGCCGTGCTTCTCCACCACCCGCTTGACCTTGCCCAGCTCGTCCATCAGGCCGGTCTTGGTGTGCAGCCGGCCGGCGGTGTCGATGAGCACGGTGTCGGCGCCCTCGGCGATGCCCTCCTTGACCGCGTCGAAGGCCACGGAAGCGGGGTCGCCGGCCTCGGGCCCGCGCACCGTGCGGGCGCCGACCCGCTCGCCCCAGGTCTGCAGCTGGTCGGCGGCGGCGGCGCGGAAGGTGTCGGCGGCGCCGAGCACCACGCTGCGGCCGTCGGCGACGAGCACCCGGGCCAGCTTGCCGGTGGTGGTGGTCTTGCCGGTGCCGTTGACGCCGACGACCAGCACCACGGCCGGGGTCTCCTCGTGGCTCCCGGTGTGCAGGGTGCGGTCGAGCGTCGGGTCGACGAGGGTGATCAGCTCCTCGCGCAGCAGCGCCCGCAGGTCCTCGGGGGTGCGGGTGCCGAGCACCTTCACCCGGGTGCGCAGCCGCTCGACCAGTTCCTGGGTGGGGGCGACGCCGACGTCGGCGGTGATGAGGGTGTCCTCGATCTCCTCCCAGGTGTCGTCGTCCAGGCGCTCCCTGGACAGCAGCGAGAGCAGCCCCTTGCCCAGCGAGTTCTGCGAGCGGGACAGCCGGGACCGCAGCCGTACCAGGCGGCCGGCGGTGGGCTCCGGCTGCTCGATCGGGATCGGCTCGACGAGCTCGATCTCCTCCAGCACCTCGGGCGCGGCGGTGCCGGCCGGGGGCAGGGGGACCTCTTCCACGGTCCTGCGGGGTTCGTCCCGCGGGGTCTCGGCCTCGTCGCCGACCTGCGGCTCGGCGGGAGGCTTGGTGAGGGTCGGGGTGCTCGGCGGGGCGGGCGGCAGCTGCTGCTTCCTGCGGCGGCTGCCGACGACCAGCCCGCCGGCCCCGAGGATCACGACCAGGGCGATGACGACGGCAAGGATCACGATTTCCATAACCCCCCCAGTATCAACGACGGCCGCCGGGTGCGGTGCACCCGGCGGCCGTCGTGTGGCGGGAGTCCGCCCGCGCGCGGGCGGTCAGCCCATCTCCTCCAGCGTCTTGCCCCGGGTCTCGCGGACGAACTTCAGGACGAACGGGATGGAGAGGATCGCGAAGCAGCAGTAGATGACGTACGTGGCCGACAGGTTCCAGTCCGCCAGGCTGGGGAAGCTGGCGGTGATCGCCCAGTTGGCGATCCACTGCGCGGAGGCGGCGACACCGAGGGCGGCGGCGCGGATCCTGTTCGGGAACATCTCGCCGAGGAAGACCCACACCACGACGCCCCACGACAGCGCGAAGAACAGCACGAAGGTGTGCGCCGCGATGAGCGCGACGGTGCCCTGCGCGTTGGGCAGCGTGTCGCCGTGCCGGTAGGAGAAGGCCCATGCCTCCAGGGCCAGCGCGACCGCCATGCCGGAGGAGCCGATCAGCGCCAGCGGCTTGCGGCCGATCCGGTCGACGAAGATCATCGCGATCACCGTGCCGATGATGTTCACGATCGAGGTGGTGAAGGAGTAGAAGAACGAGCTGCTCGGGTCGATGCCGACGGACTGCCACAGCGTGGAGGAGTAGTAGAAGGCCACGTTGATGCCGACCAGCTGCTGGAAGGCGGACAGGCCGATGCCGATCCAGACGATCGGCAGGAAGCCGAAGCGGGGGCCGAGGAGGTCACGGAAGCTGGCCTTGTGATCGCGGTGCATCGCGGTGCGGATCTCGTCGACGCGCGCGTCGAGGTCGCTCTCCTTGCCCTCGACGTCGGCGAGCACGGCGCGGGCCTCCTTGTCGCGGCCGACGGTGAGCAGGTAGCGCGGCGACTCGGGGATGGCGAAGGACAGCAGCCCGTAGATCGCCGCGGGGATCACCATGACGCCGAGCATGACCTGCCAGGCCTCCAGGCCGAGCAGGCTGCCGCGCTGGTCGCCGTTGGCGGCGTTGAGGATGCCCCAGTTGACGAGCTGGGAGATGGCGATGCCCAGCACGATGGCGGCCTGCTGGAAGGAGGCGAGCCGGCCGCGGTAGGCGGGGGGCGCGACCTCGGCGATGTAGGCGGGGCCGATGACGGAGGCCATGCCGATCGCGAAGCCGCCGATGATCCGCCAGAACGCCAGGTCCCACAGGGCGAAGGGCAGGGCGGAGCCGACCGCGCTGATGAGGAAGAGCACCGCGGCGATCTGCATGCAGCGGATGCGGCCGATCCGGTCGGCGATGCGGCCGGCGGTGGCGGCGCCGATGGCGCAGCCGATCAGGGCGATCGCGACCACCTGGGCCAGCGCGGCGGAGCCGATGTTGTAGCGGTCGCGGATCGCCTCGACCGCGCCGTTGATCACCGAGCTGTCGTAGCCGAAGAGGAAGCCGCCCATGGCGGCGGCGGCGGTGATGAAGATGACGTGGCCGAGGTGCTCGGGGTGGGCCGCGTGGTTCGCCGTCCCGGAGCCTCGTGCGGTGCTGGTCAAGGTGGCCTCTCCTCGGGCTCGACGGGGAGCCCTCACATGAGGGTCTGGATCTTCAAGTGTTGGCCGACCCCGCATCGGCCACCACTCGAACGTCTGGTCAGAGCTCCATACCTTATTCCTTCATGTTTCGAAAGGTAAAACCGGGGCATACGGGCGGGGAGCGGTTCAGCGCGAGTCCTTGCGTTCACTTCTTGAAGCCAAGTCCTCGTCAGACGCTCTCCGACACCCTTTGTTTGCCGTCGCGCAGCCGCTGGCTGATCACCTTCGAGACCCCATCGCCCTGCATGGATACGCCGTACAGGGCATCGGCGACCTCCATCGTGCGCTTCTGGTGGGTGATGACGATCAGCTGGGAGCTCTCCTGCAGCTCCTCCATGATCCGGATCAGCCGCTGCAGGTTGGTGTCGTCCAGCGCCGCCTCGACCTCGTCCATCACGTAGAACGGGCTCGGCCGGGCCTTGAAGATCGACACCAGCATCGCCACGGCGGTCAGCGACCGCTCGCCGCCGGACAGCAGCGACAGCCGCTTGACCTTCTTCCCCGGCGGCCGCGCCTCCACGTCGACGCCCGTGGTCAGCATGTTGTCGGGGTCGGTGAGGAGCAGCCGGCCCTCGCCGCCGGGGAACAGCCGGGAGAAGACGCCCTCGAACTGGCGGGCGGTGTCGTGGAAGGCCGCGGTGAAGACCTGCTCCACCCGCTCGTCCACGTCCTTGACCACCTGGAGCAGGTCGGCCCGGGTCTTGCGGAGGTCCTCCAGCTGCTCGGTGAGGAACTTGTGCCGCTCCTCCAGCGCGGCGAACTCCTCCAACGCCAGCGGGTTGACCTTGCCGAGCTGCGCGTACGCCTTCTCGGCCGCCTTCAGCCGCTTCTCCTGCTCGGCGCGGACGTAGCCGCGCGGCTGGTTGCGCGGATCGTCCGGGTCCTCGGGCAGGACCTCCCCCTCGGCGGGCGGCGACGGCGGCACCGGCTCCTGCGGCCCGTACTCCGCGACCAGCCCGGCCGGCTCCATGCCGTGCTCCTCCAGCGCCCTGGCCTCCAGCTGCTCGATCCGCAGCCGCTTCTCCGCGCCCAGCACCTCGCCCTTGTGCACGTCGCCGGTGAGCCGGTCCAGCTCCGACTTCAGCTCCCGGCCGCGGCGCCGCTCGGTGCCCAGCTCCGCCTCCCGCTCGGCCCTGGCCTGCTCGGCCTGCGCACGCTCGGCCTCGGCGCGGGTCAGCGAGACCTGCACGCACGCCAGCAGCACCCGGGCCCCGGCCACCACCGCGGCGGCCACCGACGCCTCGTAGGCGAGGCGCTCCCTGCGCCGCTCCGCCCTGGCCCGGTTCTCGCGCTCGGCGCGGGCCGCCCGGTCCAGGCCGTCGGCCCGCCCGGCCAGGCCCTTGACCCGCTCCTCGTGGGTGCGGACCTGCAGCCTCGCCTCCATCTCGGTCTGCCGGGCGTTGGCGCCGTCGGCGGCCAGCCGGTCGCGAAGATGGGTGTCGGGCTCCTCCTCGCCCGGCTCCTCCTGCGCCTCGCTGAGCCGGTAGGACAGCTCCTCCAGCTCCTCGCGGGCGGCGGCCAGCGCCTCCTCGGAGCGCGCCACGGCGCCCGCCGCGCGGTCGGCCTCCCCGGCGGCGGCGCGGGCCTGGCCGCCGAACCGGCCCAGCTGCTGGGCCACCGACGCCTTCTGCTTCTCCGCCGCCCTGCGCCGCTGGGCCAGCTCCTCGGCGGTCCGCGCGGCGGCCGCCCTGCGCTCCCCCGCCTCCCGCTGGGCGTCGGCGAGGCCCGCGCACCGCTCCTCCAGCCCTTCCAGCTCCGCCTCGGCCTCGTCGACCTGGGCCTGCACCTCCAGCACGCTGGGAGCCTTGGCGCTGCCGCCGACCGCGGTGTGCGCGGCCAGCACGTCGCCCTCGGCGGTCACCGCGGTGAGCCCGGGGTGGGCGGCGACGATCTCCTCGGCGTCCTCCAGGGTGGCGACGACCACCACGTCGCGCAGCAGCCGCCGCACCGCGGGCGCCAGCTCGGGACCCGCGGTGACCAGGTCCGCCGCGCGGCGGCAGCCGGCCACAGCCGCGGCCGCGGGCTCAGCCGAGGGCGCGGGCGCGGGCGCGCCGGCCAGGATCAGCGCGGCGCGGCCCGCGTCGTCCTTGCGCAGCAGCCGCAGGGCGTCGGCGGCGGCGGCCGGGCCGCTGACCGCGACCGCGTCGGCGGCGGCGCCGAGGGCCGCGGCGATCGGCACCTCGTAGCCGGGGGTGACCCGCAGCAGCGTGGCCGCGGAGCCGAGCACACCGGCCCGCGGGCCGGCCCCGCCGCCGGTGAGCAGCGCGCCGGTGCCGTCCTTGCGGCGCAGCGAGGGGGCGAGGGCGTCGCGGCGGGCGGCGACCGCGGCGCGGCGGCGCTCCGCCGCGGTGACGGCCTCGCGGGCCGCGCCGAAAGCGTCCTCGGCGGCGGCCTGTTCCGCGCGGGCCGCCTCGTACCGCTCCTCCAGTTCCGAGTCGTCGGCGTCCAGGTCCTCGACCTGGGCGCGCAGCTCCTCGTACTCCGCCTGCGCCGACTCGGCGCGCTCCCGGGCCTCGTCGCGGGCGGCGGTGAGCCGGCCGATCTCGGCCTGCGCCGAGCCGGCCTTCGAGCGGGCCGCGTTGACCTGGCCGCCCAGGCGGGCCAGGCCCTCGCGGCGGTCGGCGATGGCGCGGGCGGCGGACCTGAGCCGGCTCTCCTCCTCGGCGAGCCGCTGCTCCAGCTCGGCGCGGTGGCCGACCGTGTCCTCCAGGGCCCGCTCGGCGGCGTCGAGCGCCTCGGCGAGTTCGGCCTCCTGCTCGCGGATGCGGGCGGCCTCGCGCTCCATGTCCTCGGGCTCGCGGCCGCGGCGCTCCTCGGCGGGCTGCGCGCCGGCGTGCCGGTGCCGCTGCTCGGCCAGGCCGATGGTGCCGCGGACCCGCTCGGCGAGCTGCGAGAGTTCGTACCAGGTCGCCTGCGCCTGGTTCAGCCGCGGCGTCAGGGCCCGCACCTGCTCCTCCAGCCGGGCCTCGCGGCGCAGGGCGTCGGCGAGCTGTGCCTCCACGGCGGCCCTGCGCTCCTTCAGGGCGGCCTCGTCCGCGACCTCGGCGCGCAGCGCCTCGCGCAGGGTGACCAGGTCGTCGGCGAGCAGCCGCAGCCGGGCGTCGCGCAGGTCGGCCTGGATGACGGCGGCGCGGCGGGCGACCTGGGCCTGGCGGCCGAGCGGCTTGAGCTGGCGGCGCAGTTCACCGGTGAGGTCGGTCACCCGGGCGAGGTTGGCCTGCATCGCGTCCAGCTTGCGCAGCGCCTTCTCCTTGCGCTTGCGGTGCTTCAGGACGCCTGCGGCCTCCTCGATGAACGCCCGGCGGCCCATCGGGTCGGCGTGCAGCACCGAGTCCAGCTGGCCCTGGCCGACGATGACGTGCATCTCGCGGCCGATGCCGGAGTCGGAGAGCAGTTCCTGGATGTCCAGCAGCCGGCAGGTGTCGCCGTTGAGCTGGTACTCGCTGCCGCCGTTGCGGAACATGATCCGCGTGATGGTGACCTCGGCGTACTCGATCGGCAGCACGCCGTCGGAGTTGTCGATGGTCAGCGACACCTCGGCGCGGCCCAGCGGCGGGCGGCCGGTGGTGCCGGCGAAGATCACGTCCTCCATCTTGCCGCCGCGCAGCGACTTGGCCCCCTGCTCGCCCATCACCCAGGACAGCGCGTCCACGACGTTGGACTTGCCGGACCCGTTGGGGCCGACGACGCAGGTGATGCCGGGTTCGAAGCGCAGCGTCGTCGCCGAGGCGAACGACTTGAAACCGCGCAGTGTGAGGCTCTTGAGATGCACGCCGGTCGACTCTACTCGTCGTCCCCGGTTTCACCGATGAATGCGCAGGGCACATCAGACGTTAAGGGCGGGGTCGATGGACCACGGCAGCAGCCGGAGGACGGGGGAATGACGAAGGGACGCCGAAGCGTCCCTTGCACATGTGCACATCTGCAGAGGAAAGAACCTGCAGTCTCAGGCGGGTCCGTGACACCCGTCCGGCGGATCGCGCCGGATCAGGCGAGGACGGGCTCCGCGTGAGCTACGTCGATGCTGCTGAGCAACGAGTCCTCGCGCGACGCGATGGTCAGCGCGTCGTTCTCGGCCTGCATCCGGACAAGCTCGGATTCCAGGTCCTGAACGCGCTGCTGCAGCCTTCGCATCTCGGCGAGGAGTCGCGGGTCGGGACCGCCGACGTAACCGAGAAGCGCCTTTGCCATGATGGATGGTCCTCCACGCTGAGTGACCGACCGAAGCGGTGTGGTCGTGGGTGAGGGGTACTCTCCCGCGCACGGTGCGGGCATTCCGCGACCGCTCGCAGCATCGTGTGGAACCACGTTGCGCGGGGCTTCCAGAGTCTCACCAAATAAGGGGCCGGTCAACACGATCACAGCCCAGCCGTCGGGTCCGCCTCGGAATACACGGCGCTGAAGCCGCCGCGGGCCACCCGTCCGGCATCGAGATCATCCTCGATGGGGGCAGCCTGACACGGCATCCGCCGGATGGCAACAGTCTGTGCTCAGCGGATCTCGAATCCCTCGTATCCGCCTCGGGGATCGCCCCATATCTCGGTCACGCCGTCGACGCGTCCGGGCGTGTCGCCGTGGTGCAGCCACTCGAGCAGCCGTTCACACTGCGCGTGCGCGCCCTCCGCGACCACCTGCACCCTGCCGTCGCCGAGATTGCCGGCATAGCCGCTCAGACCGCCGAGCTCCAGTGCGGTGGCCCTGGTCCACCAGCGGAAGCCGACGCCCTGCACCCGGCCGCGCACCCAGGCGGTGAGGCGGACATTTTCGTTCATGTGCGCACGCTATCCCCCCGCTTCCCGCCTCATCCCCTCACACCGGTGGCGTCATTCGCTACAGTCGCCCCTCAACGGCGGTTCACTCGTACGGATGAACCCGGTGGCTCGCACCCGCGGGCCCCGGCAGAGTCGGCCGGGCGGGACCGGGCCGGACCAGGCACGGCGGGAAGCCAGTGAGGAGCGCGGCAGATGGGGCGTCACAGCCGTCATGCGGTGCCGGCGGCACCGCAACCCGGCCCGCGGGGCCACCGCGGCCGGCGCAAGCACCACCCGGTGCGCACCGGGCTGCTGGCCTCGTCCGCCGCGATGGCGGTCGGCGCCGTCGCCGCCTCGTCCGGGCTGCTGTCCGGGCTCACCGGCGGCCTGACGTACGGCGACGGCGGTGCGAGCGGCGCGCAGGCCGACGGCGCCGGTCCGGCCCAGGCGGGCAGCGACATCCCCTCGCCGCTGGGCGGCACCGCCTCCCCCGCCTCCGGCCCCGCCACCTCGGCGGCCGGCTCGCCGTCGGCGGGCGGCCCCGGCGCCCGTACGACCACCGCGAGCCCCACCGCGACCCCGACCCGCACCGCCACCAGCCGGGCGGCGGCCCCGACGCCGACGCGCACCACCGCGGCGCCCACCACGCCGGTGGTGACCACCGCCCCGCCGCGCACCGTGATGGCGACCACCGCCCCCGCCTCCTCCAGCGCGATACAGGCGGCGCGGGCGCAGATCCTGTCGATGGTCAACCAGCAGCGGGCCACCGCCGGCTGCAAGCCGCTCACCGCGGACTCCGAGCTGGACGTGCTGTCGCAGAACTTCAGCGACGACATGGCGGCCCGCGGTTTCTTCGACCACACCGACCCGGACGGCGACACGCCCTGGGACCGGGCGAAGAAGCTCGGCATCACCGGCCTGGGCGGCGAGAACATAGCCCGCGGCCAGGCCGACGCGGCCGCGGTGATGGACGCCTGGATGAACAGCCCGGGCCACCGCGCGAACATCCTCAACTGCGACTACAAGACGCTGGGCGTCGGCATCCACTTCGGCTCCGGCGGCCCCTGGTGGACGCAGGACTTCGGCTTCTGAGGACGCCCTGCGCGGCCCGGAGGGGAAGCCCCGCGCGCGGGTAGGCTGCTGATATGACGAAGCTCCCCGCATCCGGCCCGCCCGCCGGTCCTTGTGACGGCGGGGCCGCCGCCGGGGGTGGCGTGATCCCGTTCGACGTCTTCGTCCGCGACTGCCCCTCGCGCGCCACCCTGGAGCACGTGACCGGGCGCTGGGGCTCGCTCGCGCTGTGTGCGCTCGCCGAGGACACGCTGCGCTTCAACGAGCTGCGCCGCCGGGTCGACGGGGTCAGCGAGAAGATGCTCTCCCAGACCCTCCAGGCGCTGGAGCGCGACGGCCTGGTGGTGCGCCGCGCGCGGCCGACCAACCCGCCGCACGTCGAGTACAGCCTCAGCGCGCTCGGCCGGGACACCGCGCAGCGGCTGCGCGCCCTGATCGACCTGGTCGAGGGGCGGATGCCCGAGGTGCTCGCCGCCCGCCGGGACTACGACGCGGTGCGCGGCACCGGCTGACAGCGCGGGCAGAAGTAGCTGGAGCGGTTCATCCAGGCGCGGCGCCGGATCGGCGTGCCGCAGCGGCGGCACGGGCGGCCCTCGCGGCCGTAGGCGTCCAGCGACCGGTCGAAGTAGCCGGACTCGCCGTTGACGTTGACATAGAGGCTGTCGAAGCTGGTGCCCCCGGCGGCGAGCGCGTCGCCCATCACCTCGCGGATGTGGGTGAGCAGCTCGGCGGTGCGCGGCCGGGTGAGGGTCGCGGTCGGGCGCTCGTAGTGCAGCCGGGTGCGCCACAGCGCCTCGTCGGCGTAGATGTTGCCGACGCCGCTGATCAGGCTCTGGTCGAGCAGCGCCCGCTTGACGGTGGTGCGCTTGCCGCGCAGCGCCCGGTGGAAGGCCGCGTCGTCGAAGCCCGGGTCGATCGGGTCGCGGGCGATGTGCGCGAGCGGGGCCGGCAGGCCGTCGGGGTCGCCGGGCACCGTCTCGTGCAGCGACAGCCCGCCGAAGGTGCGCTGGTCGACGAAGCGCAGGTCGGTGCCCTGGTCGTCGCGGAAGGTCATCCGCACCCGCAGGTGCTTCTCGGGCGCGGCGTCCTGCGGGCGGATCAGGAACTGGCCGCTCATGCCGAGGTGCGCGATCATCGCGGTGTCGTCGGCGACCGGCAGCCACAGGTACTTGCCCCTGCGGTGGGCGTCCCCCAGCGTCACCCCGCGCAGCGCCCGCGCGAAGTCGGCGGCGCCCGGCGTGTGCCGGCGCACCGCGCGCGGGTGCAGGACGGCGACCTCGTCGACGGTGCGGCCGCTCGCCCAGCGGGCCAGGCCGCGCCTGACCACCTCGACCTCGGGCAGTTCGGGCACGCCGGCACCTCTCCTCGACTCGGCTCTTCGCTCGGCGCCGCGGATCGCGGCCCTTCGTGGAACCGCGACGGCGCCCCGGCCGGGAGGATTCCCGGCCGGGGCGCCGTATGGCGGCTAGCCGGCGGCGGAGCCGGCCTTCTCGCGGATGGCGCGCCAGGCGGCCTCGGCCGCCTGCTGCTCCGCTTCCTTCTTGCTGCGGCCGGTGCCGGTGCCGTACTCGACACCACCGACGCGGGCAGCAGCCCTGAAGGTCTTCTCGTGGTCGGGACCGGACTCGGTGACCGCGTACTCCGGGACGCCGAGCCCCTCGGTGGCGGTCAGCTCCTGCAGGGAGGTCTTCCAGTCCAGGCCGGCGCCCAGGTTGGAGGACTCCTCGATCAGCGGGTCGAAGAGCCGGTGGACGAGTTCGGAGGCCGCGTCGAGGCCCTGGTCGAGATAGACCGCCCCGATCACCGCCTCCAGGGTGTCCGCGAGGATCGACGCCTTGTCCCGTCCGCCCGTGCCCTCTTCGCCCCGGCCGAGCCGGATGAACGCGCCCAGGTCGAGCCCGCGGCTGACCCCTGCCAGGGCCCGCGAGTTGACCACCGCGGCCCGCAGTTTGGCCAGCTGGCCTTCGGGCAGGTCCGGGTGGGTGCGGTAGAGGGTGTCCGTGACCACCAGGCCGAGCACGGAGTCCCCGAGGAACTCCAGCCGCTCGTTGGTGGGCAGCCCGCCGTTCTCGTACGCGTACGAGCGGTGGGTGAGCGCACGCACCAGAAGGGCGGGCTCGAGGATGTACCCGAGCCGCCCTTCCAGGAGCGTGTGGGACGAGGCTTTGTCCGTCGCGGCCTTCTTCTGCGACGCGGATGCGTCGGGCGTGGAGGACACTGAGCCTGTCACCTGCCGATCAGACCTCGAGGACCTGACGGCGGTTGTAGGTGCCGCAGTTGGGGCACGCGATGTGCTGCAGCTTCGGCTCGTGGCAGCGCTCGCACGCCACCAGGCTCACGGGCGCAGCCTTCCACTGCGAACGGCGGTGGCGCGTGTTGCTGCGCGACATCTTCCGCTTCGGAACAGCCACGGCTACTTCTCCTGGTCGTCGTCGGAGCCGTCGCCGGCACCGTTCTGGTTCAGATCCTTCAAGGCCGCCCAACGGATGTCGGTGACCTCGTGGTGGTGGTCCGGGTCGTCGGCGAGCGGGGCTCCACAGGTGGAGCACAGGCCCGGGCAGTCGTCCCGGCACACCGGCTGCAGGGGCAGTGCGAGCACCACCGCGTCGCGCAGCACGGACTCGAGGTCGAACAGGTCGTCCTCGAGCTCCAGCGTGTCCTCGTCCTCGGCGTCGTCACCGGCTTCGTCCCTGCGGGCGGTCCGGGTGTCGGCGTCGGGGTAGGAGAACATCTCCTGGAACTCCGCGTCGAGTTCCCACTCGACCGGTTCCAGACACCTTACGCACTCCCCCGTGACCGGTGCGTGGGCGGTACCGGTGACCAGTACCCCCTCCATCACCGACTCCAGGCGGAGCTCCAGCGCGACGGTCGCGCCCTCGGGCACCCCGATGACCTCGGCGACACCGAGGTCCTTGGGGGCCGGCACCGAGCGGGAGACCTTCTTCATCGCACCAGGACGACGGCCCAGCTCGCGTGTGTCGAACACGAGCGGGTCGCGGTGGTCGAGGCGGGTGTTCAGGGCTTCCTGCTTTCATCGGTACGGCCGTCCGCGGCCCTCGGGGACCCGTGCGGGTCCTTCGGGAGCGGGCAGGCCGAAGCGCCGGCGATTCACACGGCTGGAGTGGTCAGGATACTGGACGAGCCGCCCGCACCCAAACGGGGCGTCCCGGCAGCGTCCGGGCAGACGTCACAGGCCCTGTTCCAGCTCCCGCAGCCGGTTGAGGTCGATCATCCCGGTGTCGAAGAAGCTGGTCTCGTCGAGCGCGGCCGGCTGCCCGTACTGCTGCTGGTCCTGCGGGTGGCCCTGTGTGGGGTCCTGCGGGTGGCCCTGCTGCTGGTACGGGATCTGCTGGCCGTATCCCTGCTGGTCGTAGCCCTGCTGCTGGTACTCGTAGCCCTGCTGGTCGTACCCCTGCTGCGGGATCTGCTGCTGGACCTGCTGCCCGTACGGGTCGGCGTAGCCGGCCTGCTGGACGTACTCCTGCTGCTGGTAGTCCTGCGGGTAGCCGGGCTGGGCCTGCTGGTACCCGTACGCGGGGTCGGCCTCCTGGTGGACGGCCGCCGCGGGCTGCGGGGAGGCCGCCTGCGGGTCGTAGCCGTACTGGGCCAGGTCGGCCTGCTCGGGGACCACGGGGGCGGCGAGGCCGGCCAGGAAGTCGGCGTCGGACTGGCGCTCGCCGCCGATGCCCTCCGCCGCGTCGGCGGCGGCCATCTGCGCGGCCAGGTCGTCGATCGGGTTGTGCCCGGTGAGCTTGAGGCGGCCGCGGCCGACGGCCTCCAGGGTCTTGCTGAGCACCGCCTCGAAGGCGCGCATCTTGGTGTCGACGTACTCGTCGGCCCGGCGGCGGAGCGTCTCGGGGTCGCTGCTGCGCTCGGGGGCGTCCGGGTCGTCCTGGTCGTAGCCCTGGGCGTCGTCGGCGTACGGGTCGCGGCCGAGCAGCTTCTCGCGGCCGCGGTCGACCGAGCCGATGGTCTTGGTGAGGACCACCTCGAAGTTGGCCAGCTTGCTGTCGACGTAGTCGTCGGCCTCGGCCCTGATCTCGTCGGCCTCGCGGCGCGCCTCGGCGACGATGCGCTCGGCCTCGTCCTGGGAGCGGCGGGCGATCTGGGTGTCGGAGACCAGCGAACCGCGCTCGGCGTGCGCGGACTCGATGATCCGCTGGGCCTCGGCCTGGGCCTGCTGGACCATCTGCTCGCGGCCGCCCAGCAGCTCCTCGGCCTGCGACAGGGAGTCCGGCAGCGCGGCGGACACCTCGTCGAGCATGGCGAGCAGCTCGGCCCGGTTCACCACGCAGGAGGCCGACATCGGCATGGACCGGGCGTTCGCCACGGCGGTCGCGATCTCATCGAGCTTCTTCTGGACGTCCACGGACGGAAGCCTACTGCTGCTTCAGCTTCGCGTTGAGCGCCGCGAGAACCGGGCCGGGGACCAAGTGCGAGATGTCGCCGCCCCATTGGGCGACTTCCTTCACGAGGCTGGAGGACAGGAAGCTGTAGGCGGGATTGGTGGGGACGAAGAGGGTCTCCACCCCGGTCAGGCCCATGTTCATCTGGGCCATCTGCAGCTCGTAGTCGAAGTCGCTGACCGCCCGCAGGCCCTTGACGATGGCCGGGATGTCGCGCTGCTTGCAGAAGTCGACGAGCAGGCCGTGGAAGGCCTCGACCCTGACGTTGCCCAGGTCGGCGGTCACCTCCTCGATCAGCGCGATCCGCTCCTCGATCGAGAACAGGCCGTTCTTGGACTTGTTGATCATCACCGCCACGTAGACGGTGTCGTACAGCCGGGCGGCGCGGGCGATGACGTCGAGGTGGCCGTGGGTGACGGGGTCGAAGGACCCCGGACAGACTGCGCGGCGCAAGGCTGACTCCTCTCCGGACGGGCTCATGGCCCGGCGGTGACTTCGGCGGCGCGACCGTACCAAAGGGTCGCCTCGCCGTAGCGACGGGAGCGAAGCCCCTCGAACCCGTCCGGCCAGCGGAAAACGCCGCCGCGGGTCCTGCGTTCCACGGTGACCAGCGCATCGCCGGTGAGCCAGCCGCCTGCCGCGAGTGTGAGGAGAATCTCCCGCAGCTCCTCGTCCGCCACGTCGTAGGGCGGGTCGAGGAAGACGACGTCGTACGGCTGCGCGGGGGCGGGTCCCGCGGCGGTCTTCTCGGCCCGTGCGGCCCGCGTCTCGGCGCCGGGCAGGCCGATCGCCGCGGCGTTGTCCCGGACCGTCCTGGCGGCCCGCGGATCGGCCTCCACGAGCAGCACGTGGGCGGCGCCGCGGGACAGCGCCTCCAGGCCGACGGCGCCCGAGCCCGCGTACAGGTCGAGCACCCTGGCGCCGGCCAGCGGCCCGTACAGCGACTCCCAGGTGGAGAAGAGCGCCTCCTTGGCCCGGTCGGAGGTCGGACGGGTGCCGGTGCCCGGCGGGACGGCGAGCCGCCGTCCGCCGGCCGCTCCCGCGATCACACGGGTCATGAGCTGCTCACGCCCCGACCATACCCGCCGGGTCCGGCTCAGCCCTTGTCCAGGTACTCCTCGCGGTCGGCGGCCAGCAGGCTCTGCAGAGCGCTGCGCAGGTCGGGGTGCGCGGCCAGTTCCGGATCGGCGCGGACCAGGGCGGTGGCCTCCTCGCGGGCCGCCTCGATGACGTCGCGGTCGTCCATGACGGTCAGCACCCGCAGCGAGGAGCGGGTGCCGGACTGGGCCTGGCCCAGCACGTCGCCCTCGCGGCGCTGTTCGAGGTCGATCTCGGACAGCTCGAAGCCGTCCAGGGTGTGGGCGACCGCGTCCAGCCGGGTGCGCGCCGGGCTCGCCTCGGGCGCCTCGGACACCAGCAGGCACAGGCCGGGCGCGGAGCCGCGGCCGACCCGGCCGCGCAGCTGGTGCAGCTGGGAGACGCCGAACCGGTCGGCGTCCATGATCACCATGGCGGTGGCGTTCGGCACGTTCACCCCCACCTCGATGACGGTGGTGGCCACCAGCACGTCCACCGCGCCGGCGGCGAAGCGGCGCATCACGTCGTCCTTCGCGTCCGGCGCCATCCGCCCGTGCAGCACCTCGACCCGCAGCCCCTTCAGCGGGCCCGCGGCGAGCTGCTCGGCGACGTCGAGGACGGCCAGCGGCGGCCGGCGCTCGCCGTCGTCCGCGGTCTGCTTCCTCGCCGCCTTCGTGTCCTCCTCGTCGCCGATCCGCGGGCACACCACATACCCCTGGTGGCCGCCCTCGACCTCCTCGCGGACCCGCTCCCAGGCGCGGGCCAGGAAGTGCGGCTTGTCCGCGGCCGGCACCACGTGCGTGGCGATCGGGGAGCGCCCGGCCGGCAGCTGGTCGAGCACGGAGGTCTCCAGGTCGCCGAAGACCGTCATCGCGACCGTGCGGGGGATCGGGGTGGCCGTCATGACCAGCGTGTGCGGCGGCTGCTCGGCCTTGGCCCGCAGCGCGTCCCGCTGCTCGACGCCGAAGCGGTGCTGCTCGTCCACCACCACCAGCCCGAGGTCGTGGAACCGCACCTTGTCCTCGATCAGCGCGTGGGTGCCCACCACGATCCCGGCGTCGCCGCTGACCAGGTCGAGCAGCGCCTGGCGGCGGGCCGGCACGCCCATCGAACCGGTCAGCAGCACCACCTTGGTGCCCAGCTCGGAGCCGCCGAGCAGGCCGGACTCCGCGAGGTCGCCCATCATCTCGGTGACCGACCTGTGGTGCTGCTGCGCGAGCACCTCGGTGGGCGCCAGCATCGCGGCCTGCCCGCCCGCGTCCACCACGCCGAGCATCGCCCGCAGCGCCACCAGGGTCTTGCCCGAGCCGACCTCGCCCTGCAGCAGCCGGTGCATCGGGTGGTCGGTGGCCAGGTCGGCGAAAATCTCCGCGGAGACGGTGCGCTGGCCGTCGGTGAGCGTGAACGGCAGCCGCGCGTCGAAGGCCGCGAGCAGGCCGTCCGGCGCGGGCCTGCGCGGCACCGCGGGCAGCGCGGCCTCGTCGGCCCGCCGCCGGGCCAGCGCGACCTGCAGCACGAACGCCTCGTCCCACTTCAGACGGTGCCGCGCGGCGGCGATGTCCTGCTTGTCGCGCGGCCGGTGGATCTTCTCCAGCGCCTCCGGCAGCGGGGCCAGCCCGCGGGCCTCCCGCAGCGCCGCGGGCAGCGGCTCCCCGACCCCGCTCCAGCCGGTGGCGCCCAGCGAGTTCAGCGCGGTGTCCACGGCCTGGGCGATCCGCCACGAGGTGATCTGCTTCACCGCCGGATACAGCGGGATGAGCCGGTTGGCGAACGCGTCGACCGCCTCCGCGTCGTCCTCGCCGTCCAGCAACTGGTAGTCGGGATGGGCCAGTTGACGCACCCGGTTGAAGACCGACACCTTGCCGGAGAACATCCCCCGCCGGCCCGGGATCAGCCGGTGCGCGTGCGCGTGCGCGGCCTTGCTGAAGAACACCAGGGTCAGCGAGCCGCTGCCGTCGGTCACCACGACCTCGAGCCGTACGCCCTTGCCGCCGCCGTACGTCCGCTTGTCCGCCTTCGCGATCTGCGCGACCACCGTCGCGTACTCGTCGACCGGCAGGTCGGCCAGCCGCGTCAGCTCGCCGCGCTCGGCGTACCGCCGCGGGTAGTGGTGCAGCAGGTCGCCCGTGGTGTGCAGGCCGAGGTGCTCGTCGAGCACCTTCGCGGTGCGGTCGCCGACGAGCTTGCGCAGGCTTTCGTCCAGAGGGTTCATCGCCCCATATCCTGCCCTTTTTTTGCCGGCGGCTCGCCCGGGGTCCGACGTCGGGGACTCACTCCACGCCGATCCTCAGCAGCCCCGACATCGCGCCCCCCTCGTAGAGGACCGTGTCGACGGCCAGGTGGGTCTCGCGGACGTGGGACTCCAGGGTGCGGGCGAGGGCGGCCGGGGCGGTCGCGGCGAGGACGAGCGTGACGAGTTCGCCGCCGCCGGAGAGCATCCGGTCGAGGACGGCGGTGGCCGTCGCCGTCACGTCGGCGCCTATGACGGCGACGTCGCCGTCGATGAGGCCGAGCACGTCGCCTGCCTGGCAGACGCCCGCGGAGGTCCACGACTGGCGTTCCGCGACGGTGAGTTCGCCGTAGCGGGTGGCGCCGGCGGCGGAGGTCATGGCGACGACGTCCTCGTCGAAGCGGCGGCTGGGCTGGTGCACGGCGAGCGCGGCCAGTCCCTGGACCTCGGAGCGGGTCGGGACCAGGGCGACGCGCACGCCGTCGGCACGGACCTGTTCCGCGGCGGCTGCGGCGGCGTGCCGCAGGTCCGCGTCGTTGGGCAGCAGCACGACCTCAAGGGCATGCGCGCGGCGGATGGCGGCGGCGATCTCGCCGCTCGCCGGCGGCTCGCCGGGACGCGCCGCGATGACCGTCGCGCCCGCCTGCGCGCAGAGCGCGGCGAGGCCGTCGCCCTGCACGACCGCGACCACCGCGCGCGGCGCGCGCTCGCCGCGCGGCGGGCGGGCCTGGTCGGCGAAGTGGGTGACCCGGATGCGGTGCGGGCGGCCGGCCTCGATGCCGGCCTCGATGGCCGCTCCGACGTCGTCGACGTGCACGTGGACGTGCCACAGGCCGTCGCCGCCGACCACGACCAGCGAGTCGCCGAGCGCGTCGAGCCGCGCGCGCATCCGGGCGACGGCGGCGTCTGCCGCCTCCAGCAGGTAGATGACCTCGAAGCCGGGGCCGCCCGCGCCGTCCGCGCACATCTCGTCGGCCTCCTGCGCGAGCGCGCCGGCGAAGGGCTCCGCGAACGGCTCCGCGGACGCCTCGCCGAGCGGACCGCCGGCCGGCTCGGCCGGCGACCCGGGCGGGCGGGCGGGAGCGCGGTCAGGGCCGGGGCCCGCCGCGTGGTCGTGGCGGTAGGAGGTGCCGGCTCCCCCGGCCGCGCCCGGCACCGGGCCGAGCGGTGCCTCGCCGGTCAGCGCCTCGCACAGCGCGCCGAGCACGGCGACCAGTCCGAGGCCGCCCGCGTCCACCACGCCGGCCCTGCGCAGCGCCCCGAGCTGGCCGGGCGTGCCGGCGAGCGCGGCGAGCGCTCCCGCGTGGGCGGCGCGGGCCACCTCGCCGAGGCCGCCGCGGGCGTCACGGGCGGCGTCCGCGGCGGCGGTGGCGACGGTCAGCATCGTGCCCTCGACCGGCCGGGACACCGCCTGGTACGCGGACTCGGCCGCGGTGCGCAGCGCGTGGCGCAGCGCGGCGGCGTCGCGCTGCCCGCGGTCCGGCGGGGTGTCCCGCGCCGCGGGGAGGCCGCCGGCCCCGGCCAGCGCCTGGTCCATGCCGCGCAGCAGCTGCGCGAGGATCGTGCCGGAGTTGCCGCGGGCGCCGATCAGCGCGCCGTGGGACATCGCCCGGAACGCCTCGGCGAGGGTGGGGCGGGAGGCGTCGGGGGCCGCGGTGGCGGCGTGGCCGTCGAAGGCGGCCTCGACGGCCTGTGCGGCGGACTCCACCGTGAGGTAGAGGTTGGTGCCGGTGTCGCCGTCGGCCACCGGATAGACGTTGATCGCGTCGATCTCCTCGCGGGCCCGGCCCAGCGCCCGCAGCGAGAGCCGGCACCATGCGCGCACCGCGGAAGCGTCGAGCGAGGGCGGCAACAGGTCCTCCTGGGACACCGGGTACGGGGGCTGCTGCCCGTGAGAGTAGTCGCGGCGGACGGGAGCGCCTCCGGACCATGGTAGTTTCGTTGTACGGGAGCAGTCGTTGTATGCTGCTCCGGTTGTCCGGGGCTCTCTCGGGCTTTTCATCGTAAATGCATCTGAAGTCTTTGGAGTGACCCGTGGCTGCCAACTGCGACGTCTGCGGCAAGGGGCCGGGCTTCGGCAACAGCATCTCCCACTCGCACCGCCGTACCCCGCGTCGTTGGAATCCCAACATCCAGCGCGTGCGTGCGGTCGTCGGGAAGACGCCGAAGCGGCTCAATGTCTGCACCTCGTGCATCAAGGCCGGCAAGGTCTCGCGCTGAGCGTGGCCGAACTCTCCGCGTGAGCGGAGCGATCCGGTCTCCCGCTGGTTCCGGCGCGTTATGCACGTCGTGGCCGCGCAGCCTTTGCGGCATCCGAAAGCCGATCCACCTCACGGTGGGTCGGCTTTTCCGCGTGCCTCCGCGTAACCCGGTGCACCCGGTGCACCCGGTGCACCCTGCCGGGCTCAGCGCGTGGCGCGCGACCGCCAGCCGTGGTCGACCGGGCCGATCCCGGCGCCGAGCGGGAAGCCGTGCGCGAGGGCGCCGGTGACGTAGTCCTTGGCCAGCCCGACGGCCTCCGGCACCTCGCGGCCGAGCGCCAGGTGGGAGGCGATCGCGCTGGCCAGGGTGCAGCCGGTGCCGTGGGTGTGGCGGTTGCCGTGCCGCGGCGCCCGGTACCAGTGCTCGCGCACCCCGTCGGAGAGCAGGTCGACCGCCTCGGCGCCGCCGGGCAGGTGGCCGCCCTTGATCAGCGCCCAGCGCGGCCCGCAGCCGAGCACCGCCTCCGCGGCGGCCCGCATGCCGTCCTCGTCGCGCACGACGACGCCGGTGAGCAGCGCCACCTCGTCGAGGTTCGGGGTGGCGACGGTGGCCAGCGGCAGCAGCCGGGTCCGCACGGTGCCGGCGGCGTCCTCGGCGAGCAGCGCGTCGCCGTGCTTGGAGACGCCGACCGGGTCGACCACCACCGGCACGCCGAGCCCGGTGAGCAGGTCGGCGACGGTGGCGGTGAGGGCCGCCGAGGAGAGCATGCCGGTCTTGACGGCCTGCACCCCGATGTCGTCGACGACCGCGCGGAACTGCGCGCGGACCGCCTCCGCGGGCAGCTCCCAGGCCCCGGTCACGCCGAGGGAGTTCTGCGCGGTGACCGCGGTGAGCACGCTCATGCCGTGCACGCCGAGCGCCAGCATCGTCTTGAGGTCGGCCTGCACGCCGGCCCCGCCGCCGGAGTCCGACCCGGCGACGGTCAGCACCCGGGCCGGGGCGGTCACGGCGGGCCCGGTCACGGCTGCGGGTCGGCGCCGAAGTGGTCCCAGCCGGGCGCCTTGTCCCAGGGGGCGCCGTCCACGGTGACCTGCGGGGCGCGGCCGGCCGGCGCGGTGGCCTCGCCGATCACCCGCCAGCGGGCGGGCAGTTTCACGTCGCGCGGGAAGAGCGCCACGATCGCGTGGTCCTCGCCGCCGGTCAGCACCCAGTGCAGGGGGTCGACGCCCACGGCCTGCCCGATGTCGGTCATCTGGGCGGGCACGTCGATGTCGGCCGAGCGCAGGTCGATGTCGATGCCGCTGGCGGCGGCGATGTGGCCGAGGTCGGCGACCAGGCCGTCGCTGACGTCGGTCATCGCGGTGGCGCCCAGCCCGGCCGCGGCCGGCCCGGCGTGGTAGGGCGGCTCGGGCCTGCGGTGCGCCTCGACGAAGGCGCGCGGGGAGCGGAACCCGCGGGAGAGCACGGCGAATCCGGCCGCGGACCAGCCGAGCCAGCCGGTGACGGCGACGATGTTGCCCGCGCGGCCTCCCGATCGGGTGACGGCGGGCCGGTTGCGCAGGTCACCCAGGGCGGTGACGGCGACGGTGATGGTGTCGCCGCGCACCACGTCGCCGCCGACCACGGCGGCGCCGGCCACCTGGCACTCGTCGCGGATGCCGTCCATCAGCTCGACCGGCCAGGTGGCGGGCAGTTCGGCCGGCACCACCAGGCCGAGCAGCACGGCGGTGGGCACCGCGCCCATGGCGGCGATGTCGGCGAGGTTCTGCGCGGCGGCCTTGCGGCCGACGTCGTAGGCGGTGGACCAGTCGCGGCGGAAGTGCCGGTTCTCCAGCAGGATGTCGGTGGTCGCCACCACCCGGCGGTCCGGCGCGGCGACCACGGCCGCGTCGTCGCCGGGGCCCAGCTGCACCGCGGGGGTCGAGGTGAGGCGGGAGGTCAGTTCCCTGATGAGCCCGAACTCCCCCAGCTCGCCCACAGTCCCCTTCATATGGTCGTCCCCTTCGCTTTCCCTGCGCGTTTCACGTCAAATACGGGGGCCGGGTACCGCGCGGGTCTCCCCGCTGTGCGCGACGACGCGATAACGTGGCGTCCCCCTTCCCACATGATCCTCGAAGCCGCCCTGGAGGTTCCGTGGTACAGGCGTACATCCTGATCCAGACCGAGGTCGGCAAGGCCTCGGCAGTAGCGGAGGTGATCTCCAAGATCGACGGAGTCATCCAGGCCGAGGACGTCACAGGTCCCTATGACGTCATCGTCCGGGCCCAGGCCGACACGGTCGACGAACTCGGCCGCATGGTGGTCGCCAAGGTCCAGCAGGTGGACGGCATCACCAGAACCCTGACCTGCCCGGTCGTGCATATCTAGTCCCCCACTATGCTCGCCCGGTGATGATTCGTCGCCGGGTCGCGCTGATCGCCGTGTCCGCCGTCGCATGCCTGTCCGCGGCGGCGGTCTACGCGTCTCCGTCCGGTACGGACGAATCGGTCGCCGTGCCGGTTCCTGACGCACGGGTGGCCGGCTACTGCGCCGCGCTGCACGCACGGCTGCCGAAGACGGTCTCCGGCCTCCCCCGGCATGATCTCAAGCCGCGCTCCGACCTGACGGCCGGGTGGGGGAATCCGTCGATCGTGCTGCGCTGCGGGGTGCCGCGGCCGCCGGTGGACGCGAGCCCGGAGGCGGACGGCGTGGACGTCAACGGCGTCGGCTGGTCGATCGAGCAGGAGTCCGGCGGCTCGTTCCGGCTGACCACGACGCTGCGCAAGGCGTACGTCGAGGTGACGCTGCCCAGGAAGTACGCCGGCGATCTCGGTCCGCTGACCGATCTCGCCGGCGCCGTCAAGAAGACGATCCCCGAGGGCATCTGACCCGGCCGCGGCCGGGGGGAGCGGCGCGGCCCGGTGGGTCAGCGCAGCCCGGTGGAGCGGCGCAGCGCCGCCTGGATGAGCAGGTCGACCAGTTCCGCGTAGTCGACGCCGCTCTCCTGCCACATCCGCGGGTACATCGAGATGGGCGTGAAGCCGGGCATGGTGTTGATCTCGTTGATCACGAACTCACCGCTGTCCAGCAGGAAGAAGTCGGCGCGGACCAGGCCCTCGCAGGACGCCGCCTCGAAGGCGGCGACCGCGAGCCGCCGCACCTGCGCGGTCTGCTCCGCGGTCAGCGGCGCGGGCACGATGCCCTCGGCGGAGTCGATGTACTTCGCCTCGAAGTCGTAGAAGTCGTGGGTGGTGGTCGGCGGGATCTCCGCGGGCACCGAGGCGCGCGGGCCGTCGTCGAACTCCAGCACGCCGCACTCGATCTCGCGGCCGCGCAGCAGCGCCTCCACGATCACCTTGGGGTCGTGCCTGCGGGCCTGCGCGATCGCCGCGTCCAGGTCCTGCGGCCCCTCGACCTTGCTGATGCCGAAGGAGGAGCCGGCCCGTGCGGGCTTCACGAACAGCGGCCAGCCGTGCTCGGCGGCGAAGGCCAGCACACGGTCGCGCGCGGCGGCCTGCTGCTGCTCCCACTCGCGGGGGCGGATCACCGTGTACGGGCCGACGGCCAGCCCGAAGGAGGTGAAGACCCGCTTCATGTACTCCTTGTCCATACCGACCGCCGAGGCCAGCACGCCGGCGCCGACGTAGGGCACCCCGGACAGCTCCAGCAGGCCCTGGAGGGTGCCGTCCTCCCCGTACGGGCCGTGCAGCAGCGGGAAGACGACGTCGACCTCGCCGAGCGCCTTGGGCACCGCGCCGGCCTCGGTGTAGACGACCTCGCGGCTGGCCGGGTCGACGGGCAGCACCACGGCGCCCTCGTGGTCGGTGACCTGCTCGACGGTGGGCATCCGGCGGTCCGCGATGGCCATCCGCTCGGGGGCGTCGGCGGTGAGCGCCCAGCGCCCTTCGCTGGTGATGCCGATCGGCAGCACGTCGTACTTGTCGCGGTCGATGGCCCGCAGCACGCTGGCCGCGGTCACCACGGACACGCCGTGCTCGGAGCTGCGGCCGCCGAAGACGACGGCGACGCGCGGTTTGCGGTCGAACTTCTGCACGTGGCTCATATCGCGTTGACCTTACCGTTCCGGCTTCGCGGAACGTGACATCAACTCCTTGAGCGCCACCACCGGTGGTTTGCCGTTGTGCACGATGTCCACCACGGTCTCGGTGATCGGCATGTCGACGCCGTGCCTGCGTGCCAGATCGGCCACCGACTCGCAGGACTTGACGCCCTCGGCGGTCTGGCTGGTGACCGCGATGGTCTCGGCCAGGCTCATGCCGCGGCCGAGGTTGCGGCCGAAGGTGTTGTTCCGGGACAGCGGGGAGGAACAGGTGGCGACCAGGTCGCCCATGCCGGCCAGGCCCGCGAAGGTGTGCGCGTCGGCGCCCATGGCCAGTCCCAGCCGGGTGGTCTCGGCCAGCCCGCGGGTGATCAGCGACGCCTTGGTGTTGTCGCCCAGGCCCATGCCGCCGGCGATGCCGACGGCGAGCGCGATCACGTTCTTCACCGCGCCGCCCAGCTCGCAGCCGACCACGTCGGTGTTGGTGTACGGGCGGAAGTAACGGGTGTGGCAGGCGGTCTGGAACCGGCGGGCGACGGCCTCGTCGGCGCAGGCGACGACGGCCGCGGCGGGCTGCCGGGCGGCGATCTCGGCGGCCAGGTTGGGGCCGGAGAGCACCGCGATGCGCTCGGGGCCGGCCTTGGTGATGTCCTCGACGACCTCGCTCATCCGCTTGGCGGTGCCCAGTTCGACGCCCTTCATCAGGCTGACCAGCACCGCCTCGGGGTCCAGCAGCGGCGCCCAGGCCGCGAGGTTCGCGCGCAGCGACTGGGAGGGCACCGCGAGGATGACGAACTCCGCTCCCTCGGCGGCCTGCGCGGGGTCCGCGGTGGCGGTGACCGCGGCGGGCAGTTCGAGTTCGGGGAAGTAGTCGGGGTTGCGGCGGTCGGCGTTGATCGCGGCGACCAGTTCGGGCCTGCGGCCCCACAGCGACACCTCGCAGCCGGCGTCGGCGAGGACCGCGGCGAAGGCGGTGCCCCACGAGCCGGTGCCGTAGACCGCGCAGCGGGCGGTCACGCGCCGCCCTCTTCCCCGCCGGCGGCCTGCCCGGTCGCCGGCTCTGCCGCCTGCCTCGCCGCCTGCTTCGCCTTGCGCGGGTCGTAGAGGCCGGGCGGCGCGGGTTCGCCGCGCACCTCCGCGAGCAGCTGCTTCACCGCCTCCATGATGGTGTCGGTGGCCTCGCGCAGTACCTCGGCGGTGGGTTCGCGGCCGTAGTAGGCGCTGAGGTCGACGGGCGGCCCGACGAGCACCCGGTGCGTCTTGCGCGGGAAGAGGCTGGGCTTCTTCGCGTACGGCGGCAGCAGTTCGTTGGCGCCCCACTGGGCGATCGGGATGACCGGGGCCTTGGTGAGCATGGCGACGCGGGCCACGCCGGTCTTGGAGACCATCGGCCACAGGTCGGGGTCCCTGGTCAGGGTGCCCTCGGGGTAGAACACCACGCACTCGCCCTTGTTGACCGCCTCGACGGCGGCGCGGAAGGCGGCCGCGGCGTCGGCGGTGGCCCGGAAGACCGGGATCTGTCCGGTGCCGCGCATGAAGGAACCGACCAGGAACGGGGTGAACAGTCCCGCCTTGGCCAGGAAGCGCGGGACCCGCCCGGTGTTGTACTGGAAATGCGCATAGGCGAACGGGTCGACGTGCGAGTTGTGGTTCACCGCCGTGATGAATCCGCCGTCCTCCGGAATGTTCTCCATTCCGCGCCAGTCCCGCTTGAACAGGGCAATGAGCGGCGGCTTCGCGATGACGGCCGCCAGGCGGTACCAGAAACCGATTCTGCGGCGGGACACGCGGACTCCTCTTGGTTGCGACGGCGCTGCCGCTCAGCATCGCGGCTACCAGAGACTAACGCCAGGCCTGAGCTTGCAGCGGGGCACCTCTGCCACTTCGGCCCGCACGGCAGCGCCGGGCGGGCCGCACCGGCCGGCTGTCGGCGGCGCCCGGCACAATGTGGGACGTGGATGTGACGGGGCGGGGCTGGTCCCTGGTGGTGCCGCTGAAGCCGCTGGCGGTGGCGAAGAGCAGGCTGGCCGAGGCGGCGGGCGGGGCGCGGCCCGCGCTGGCGCTGGCGTTCGCGGCGGACACCGTGGCCGCGGCGCTGGCCTGCGCGCGGGTGCGGGACGTGACGGTGGTCACGGACGATCCGCTGGCGGGGGCGGAACTGGGTGCGCTGGGGGCGCATGTCGTGCCCGACGCGCCTGGCGCGGGGCTCAACGCAGCGCTGCGGCACGGCGCCGGGCAGGTCGGGCTGCGGCGGCCGCGCTCTGCGGTCGCGGCGTTGAACGGCGATCTCCCGGCCTTGCGGCCGGCGCAGCTTGCCGAGGTGCTCGACGAGGCCCTGCGGGCGCCGGAGCGGGCGTTCCTGGCCGATGCGGCGGGCCTGGGGACAACCTTGCTCGCCGCGCGTCCCGGCGTCGCCCTGCGCCCCGCCTTCGGCGGCCTGTCGCGGGCCCGCCATCTGGCCTCGGGCGCCCGCGAGATCCTGCTGCCCGCGGTGGAAGGCGTCCGGCAGGATGTCGACACCCCTGACGACCTGCGCGCCGCGCTGGCGCTGGGCGTGGGCCCGCGCACCGCCGCGCTCTTCGCCGACCCGTCGGCCGCGGGCGGCCCGCTCCGGCGGATCGCCTGCGGGTAGGGCCCGCCAGGGAGGGACCGCCGTGCGTTTCCCGGCGGCGCCCGGTGGGTCGCGCCGCACGGCGGAGCGCCGCCCTCGGCCCGGTCGCACCCGGGCGACCGCGGCGGGGCAGCGGGGCGGCGCGCGCCGGCGGGCCCGTGCGGTCGGCGCACCCGGCCTCCGCGGACGGAGCAACTAGGCTGGGCGGATGCAGGCGACCTCGTTCACCTTCGATCCCGACACCCGCGCGGGCAGCGTGCTGCTCGACGACGGGACGCCGCTGCCGTTCGACGCGCCGGCGTTCGACGCGGGGGGCCTGCGGCTGCTGCGGCCGGGGCAGCGGGTGCGGATCCGCACCGAGGGGTCGGGGGACGCCCGGCGCGTGGTGTTCGTGACGCTGCAGACGTATCCGGACCCCGGGGCCTGAACGTGGCGCGGGCCGGGTTCCCCTGAGGGGGCCCGGCCCGTCGCGGTACTGCGGGGGTACTGCGGGGTATCACCTGGCGGCGGTGCGCTTCGCGGCCGTCTTGCGGGTGGCTCGCTTGGCCGGCGCCTTCTTGGCGGTGGCCTTCTTCGCCGGGGCCTTCTTGGCGGCGGTCTTCTTGGCGGTGGCCTTCTTGGCCGTCGTCTTCTTCGCCGTCGACGTCTTGGCGGCGGTGGTCTTCTTCGCCGTGGTCTTCTTCGCCGTGGTGGTCTTCTTCGCGGCCGCGGTCTTGGCGGTGGTGGCCTTCTTCGCCGCGGCCTTCTTCATGGTGGTCCGCGCCGTGGTGGAGGCGCCACCGCTCAGGCTGCCCTTGGGGGCCTTCTTGACGGAGACCTCGCCGCCGCGGGGAAGCTTCTTCGTCCCGCTGACCAGGTCCTTGAAGCCCTGTCCGGCGCGGAACCGCGGCACGGAGGTCTTCTTCACCCGGACCCGCTCCCCGGTCTGGGGGTTGCGGGCGTAACGGGCCGGACGCTCGACCTTCTCGAACGAACCGAATCCGGTGACCGAGACCCGGTCGCCCGCGACCACGGCGCGAACGATCGCGTCGAGAACCGCGTCCACCGCGTCCGCGGCGTTCTGCCGGCCGCCTACCTTGTCGGCAATCGCTTCTACGAGCTGCGCCTTGTTCACGTCTTCCCCTTCGGAACTTTGCCCGGCGAATGAGTGCGGGCTGATTTCGCACGCTAGGCGGATATATACCGCAAATCAAATACGAAACGGGCGAATCACCCTTGTGCCGCAACGAACTCGGAGGTGTCGGCGATCAGTGATCGGGGATTCCGAGGCCGTCCAACTCAGCCGTTAACACGTCCAGACGCCGTACCGCGTCGGCGAGATCGTGCTTGGCGACGGCGGTCACCGCGAGCAACCGCCGACTCAACTCCCGCCGTGTCCCATCAGGGACTTCGGCATTCGCCACACGTGTGTGCGCCTGCTTCAGACGCGCGGCGAGAACCCCGTAGAGCTCGAGTTGGCCGTCGCGTTCCATGCGTCGATTGTGCCATCTGCGGCGAGTTGTCGGGGGCGACAGGGCCAACCGGGTGTCGCGGGGGGCCGGCGGCGGGCTCTCCGGAAGGCTTCGGGGAGTCCCCCGCACCTGCCGGGACGCATGCGAACGCCCCCCGTCCTCCTCCCGCGCGGGGCGGGAAGCGAACGGGGGGCGTTGGCGGAGAGTGACGGTCCGCGGCCGCGGACCGGCGCGCCGGTACCGGTCAGACCTGCACGGTGGTCGGCTTGAAGGACGGCCTCAGTGCCTCGAAGGCCGAGATGTCGGCCTCGTTGGCAAGCGTCAGGCTGATGTCGTCCAACCCTTCCAGCAGCCGCCAGCGGGCGTTGTCGTCCAGCTCGAACGGCGCGGTCAGCGGTCCGTCGGGGGCTTCGGCGCGCACCTCGCGGGCGACCAGGTCCACGGTGATCTCCGCGGTCGGGTCGGCCTCGGTGAGCTTCCACAGCCGCTCGACCGTCTCCTGCGGCAGCACCACGGTGAGCAGGCCGTTCTTCAGCGAGTTGCCGCGGAAGATGTCGGCGAACCGCGAGGAGATCACGGCCTGGAAGCCGTAGTTCTGCAGCGCCCACACGGCGTGCTCGCGCGAGGAGCCGGTGCCGAAGTCCGGTCCTGCCACCAGGACGGTGGCGCCCGCGCGCTCGGGGGCGTTGAGGACGAAGGTCTCGTCCTTGCGCCAGGCCTCGAACAGGCCGTCCTCGAAGCCGTTGCGGGTGACCTTCTTCAGCCAGTGCGCGGGGATGATCTGGTCGGTGTCGACGTTGCCGCGGCGCAGCGGCACGGCCCGGCCGGTGTGTGTGGTGAAGGCTTCCATGGCTCAGACTCCCTGCAGGGTCGCGGCGCCGGTGGCGTCGGTCAGGTCGGCGGGCGACGCGAGCCGGCCCACGACCGCGGTGGCGGCGGCGACCTGGGGCGAGACCAGGTGGGTGCGGCCGCCCTTGCCCTGCCGTCCCTCGAAGTTGCGGTTGGAGGTGGACGCGGAGCGCTCGCCGGGGGCGAGTTGGTCCGGGTTCATACCCAGGCACATCGAGCAACCCGCGTGCCGCCATTCGGCGCCGGCCGCGGTGAACACCTTGTCCAGCCCCTCCTCGACGGCCTGCAGCGCGACCCGTACCGAGCCGGGCACCACCAGCATCCGTACGCCGTCGGCGACCTGGCGGCCCCGCACCACGGAGGCGGCGGCGCGCAGGTCCTCGATCCGGCCGTTGGTGCAGGAGCCGACGAAGACGGTGTCGACGGCGACCTCGCGCAGCGGCTGGCCGGCGGTCAGGCCCATGTACTCCAGCGCCTTCTCGGCGGCCAGCCGGTCGCTGGGGTCGGCGAAGGACGCGGGGTCGGGCACCGACGCGCTCAGCGGAGCGCCCTGGCCGGGGTTGGTGCCCCAGGTGACGAACGGCGCGAGGGAGGCCGCGTCGATGCGCACCTCGTGGTCGAAGACCGCGTCGTCGTCGGTGCGCAGCGTCTTCCAGTACGCGACCGCGGTGTCCCAGTCCTCGCCCTGCGGGGCGTGCGGGCGGCCCTCCAGGTAGTCGAACGTGGTCTGGTCCGGGGCGATCATGCCCGCCCTGGCGCCCGCCTCGATCGACATGTTGCAGATGGTCATGCGCGATTCCATCGACAGCTTCTCGATGGCCGAGCCGCGGTACTCGATGACATAGCCCTGGCCGCCGCCGGTGCCGATCTTCGTGATGACGGCGAGGATCAGGTCCTTGGCGGTGACACCACCGGGCAGTTCGCCGTCGACGGTGATCGCCATCGTCCTGAACGGCGCCAGCGGCAGCGTCTGGGTGGCCAGCACGTGCTCGACCTGCGAGGTGCCGATGCCGAACGCCAGCGCGCCGAAAGCGCCGTGGGTCGAGGTGTGGGAGTCGCCGCAGACCACCGTGGTGCCCGGCTGGGTCAGGCCCAGCTGCGGTCCCACCACGTGGACGACGCCCTGCTCGACGTCGCCCAGCGGGTGCAGCCGGACGCCGAACTCGGCGCAGTTCTTGCGCAGCGTCTCCAGCTGGGTGCGCGAGACCGGGTCGGCGATCGGCTTGTCGATGTCGAGGGTCGGGGTGTTGTGGTCCTCGGTGGCGATGGTGAGGTCGGTGCGGCGCACCGGCCTGCCGTTCATCCGCAGCCCGTCGAACGCCTGGGGGCTGGTCACCTCGTGGAGCAGGTGGAGATCGATGAAGAGCAGATCGGGCTCGCCCTCGGCGCGGCGGACGACATGGTCGTCCCAGACTTTTTCCGCGAGTGTCCTACCCATCGCTGTCCCTCCGGCCCGCGTCCTCGCGAGCTGATTGGTTGGTTGTCCTGCGCTGTGCTTCCAGCGTGCCGGGTTCTGCGGGAATTTGAACTTGCGTTTCACACTCTGAGACGCGAGTATCGTTTCATGGACAACTCTAGCGGCGTCGGCGTTCTCGACAAGGCGGCTCTGGTGCTCAGCGCTCTGGAGTCCGGCCCGGCCACCCTGGCCGGGCTCGTCGGCGCCACCGGCCTGGCCCGCCCCACCGCGCACCGGCTCGCGGTCGCGCTCGAACACCATCGCATGGTGGCCCGCGACATGCAGGGCCGCTTCATCCTGGGCCCGCGCCTGTCCGAGCTGGCCGCGGCGGCCGGCGAGGACCGGCTGCTGGCGACCGCGGGCCCGGTGCTGACGCATCTGCGGGACGTGACCGGCGAGAGCGCCCAGCTCTACCGCCGCCAGGGCGACATGCGGATCTGCGTCGCGGCGGCGGAACGCCTGTCCGGACTGCGGGACACCGTGCCGGTCGGCTCCACGCTGCCGATGAAGGCCGGTTCCGCCGCCCAGGTGCTGATGGCCTGGGAGGAGCCGGAGCGGCTGCACCGCGGGCTGCAGGGCGCGCGCTTCACCGCCACCGCGCTGTCGGGCGTACGGCGCCGCGGCTGGGCGCAGTCGATCGGCGAGCGCGAGCCGGGTGTCGCGTCGGTCTCGGCGCCGGTGCGCGGCCCGTCGAACCGGGTGGTCGCCGCCGTCTCGGTGTCAGGTCCGATCGAGCGGCTGACCCGCCACCCCGGCCGGATGCACGCCCAGGCCGTGGTGGACGCCGCCGGCCGCCTCAGCGAGGCGCTGCGCCGCAGCGGCGGCTGAGGACCGCGCCCCGCCCGCGAGGGCGGGGCGGCACACACCCGCGGGACCCGTCCCGTACGCCTCTCGCCTCATGCCCCACGACCGCGTGCGGGCATAACGCGCACCGCGCATGCGAAAAGCCCGTCGCGGTCCGCGACGGGCTTCGTGGTGCTGCGTGTGGTACCCCCGACCGGATTCGAACCGGCGCTACCGCCTTGAGAGGGCGGCGTGCTAGGCCGCTACACAACGGGGGCCCTGGCGATCCTCGCGTCGTACCGACCGGGTGCGACCCGGGAGGTGCGGAATGAAAGGATCTGTACCCCCGACCGGATTCGAACCGGCGCTACTGCCTTGAGAGGGCAGCGTGCTAGGCCGCTACACAACGGGGGCTTGCACTGCTGAAGTGCTGCTGGGGTACCAGGACTCGAACCTAGACTAACTGAACCAGAATCAGTCGTGCTGCCAATTACACCATACCCCACCAAAACTCAACCCCCCGTGGGGGGCTTCGTTCGGCTTGCGATCACCGGCCGGCCTTTCGGCCCGCTCCGGCGGCGCAGGAAGAACATTACCCGATGCGCGTCGGCGCTCCAAAACGGGTATCCCCACGCAGGACGCCGGGCAGTTGCGCGAGCCCGGTGATCCTTGTCAGGTCCGGCCGGCCGCCGGTGTCCCGCCGGTCCAGCCAGATGCCGAACAGGCCCGCCCCGGCGGCGCCGCGGGCGTCGATGTCCGGCTCGTTGCCCACGTAGGCCACCTCGGCGGGCGCCAGCCCCATCGCCTCGCACACCGCGTGGAAGGCGGCCGCCTCCGGCTTGGACACGCCCAGCTCGGCCGCGCACAGCAGCACCTCGAAGCGGTCCCGCACGCCGAGGGCGCGCAGCTTGCGGTCCTGGTGGGCGAAGGCGGAGTTCGACAGCACCGCGTGCCGGTAGCCGCCGGCCAGCACGTCCAGCGCGGGCACGGTGTCGGGGAAGAGCGACCAGGCGGCCTCGTAGTGCACCACGTGCCGGGCGAACCACGCGTCGGCCTGCTCGTCGCCGTACGGGACGCCGGTGAACTCCCGCACCCGGTCCCTGCGCTGCCCCTCGAAGTCGCACTCCCCCGCGGCGAACCGCGCCCAGTGCCGGGTGGCGACCTCCTCCCACAGACCGAGGGCCCGCTCGACGGACTCGCATCCGTCGGGCAGGCCCTCGTGGTCCAGGTGACTGCGCAGTCCGGCCCGGTCGGCCCCCGCGTGGTCGAAGATCGTGTCGTCGACGTCCCACACCACCGCCCGAATCCCCATGATCCGAGGGTAGGGCGCACCGGTGGCTCAGGCGCGGGCGACGACCTTGTTGGTGAGGGTGCCGACGCCCTCGACGGTCACCGCCACCTCGTCGCCCGGCTGGAGCGGGCCGACGCCGGCCGGGGTGCCGGTGAGCAGCACGTCGCCGGGCAGCAGCGTCATCGCCTCGGTGATGTTGACGATCAGGTCCTCGATGGAGTTGACCATCTGGCTGGTGCGCCCGGCCTGCCGCAGCTCGCCGTTGACGGTCGCGGTGATCGCCAGGTCGGAGGCGGCCGCGAGGTCGAGGCCGGTCTCGATCCAGGGGCCGAGCGGGCAGGAGGAGTCGAAGCCCTTGGCCCTGGCCCACTGCTTCTCGCTGCGCTGGGTGTCGCGCGCGGTCACGTCGTTGGCGCAGGTGTAGCCGAGGATGACGTCCTTGACCCGCTCGCGCGGCACCTCGCGGCACAGCCGGCCGATGACCACGGCCAGTTCGGCCTCGTGGTGGACCTCGCGGGAGAAGGACGGGTAGACGATCGGGTCGCCGGGACCGATCACCGAGGTGGACGGCTTGAAGAAGGCCCAGGGCGTGTCCGGCACCTCGTTGCCCAGCTCGGCGGCGTGCTCGGCGTAGTTGCGGCCGATGGCCACCACCTTGTTGGGCAGGACCGGCGGCAGCAGCCGCACCTTGTCCAGCGGCACCTTGGTGCCGGAGAGCTCGAAGTCCGCGAAGGGGATGCCCTTGATGATGTCGAGGACGAGGCCCTCGTGGCTGTCGGGACCCGTGGGGTCGCCCTCGACCGCGCCGAAGGCGACGTTGCCGTCGATGGAGAACCTGGCGATGCGCATGCGGCCAGCCTAGGCGGTGTCCGGCGCGGTGTGCCGTCCCCCTCGCGGGGCAGGCGTCAGGGGGCGACGGGAGCCTGGGGCAGCTCGGTGAGTACCGTACGGCGGGGGTTGGCGGTCCGCTGCGGGAGCGCCTCGGCGACGGCCGCGGCGTCCGTGCCGCCGTCCGCGGGGATCCGCGCGGCGGTCAGCTCGCTCGCGTCGGCCAGGTGCGCGAGGGTGGTGCGGCGCGGGTTGGCGATCTGACGGAACATCAGGGTGGTCTTCATCTGCCGTCGGGACCTCGGGGTTCGGGGCGCCCGGCGACGGGCGCGGTGGTTGACACATTGCCGTTTTTGTCAACCGCAAGGCTAGTGCGACCCATTCCCCGCCGCGCGCGGGCCAGACATCCGACCCGTTGTGATTTTGCTCACGAAGTGAGTAACGGATCTCCCATTCCGGACATAATCAGGGGTGCGCGAAATCCGACATCGGACGCACATCGGGACGTTCGGCCCATCTTGCCCCCCGACCGCACCCACCAGCCCGGCAGGTGGCACTCGCCCCACCTATCCGATTCCGCCCGGTTTCACCATTTCTTCACTCGACGCTGTGTACTTGGCTCGATGCGTCGAGTGACACATTCCAACAGGTCGGCTACGGGCCTTGTTGGGAGATCCAGCACTGTGCTGGAATTCCCCGGACCGCCGCATCACATCGAGCCGGCGCGCAGGGGGCGCGCACGAGCACCGAGCGGTGGCGAAGGGCACATCGGCCTCCTCGAGATCCGGGGCGGCCTGAGCCCCCATGACTCGACACCGTCCCTTCCGCTGCAGAGCGGGGGACGCCTGGTCCAGAGGTTGCGACGCTAGTGCAGGGACGTTTCAAGAGGGACAGCGGCGCTGCGGGTGACCCGGAGCAGCAGCCCGGCGGGACTGGCAACGGTTCCGGCCACGCTGCGGCAGACTCCGGGACCGCCACGCCGGGGACCACCGCGGCCACCGGACGGACGAGCACGCCCAGCGGCATCGAGGCGGGCAAGATCACCGGCCTCGACGGCAAGCCCGGCCCCCGAATAGCCATGCGCAACTGGCGCATCAGCACCAGACTCGTCTCCCTGCTCGCCCTGCCGGTGGTCACCGCCGGCGCGCTCGGCGGTCTGCGCATCCAGAGCTCGCTGGACAACATGCACCAGCTCGAGCACATGAAGACGCTGACCGACATCACCGAGCACGCGACGGCCCTGGCCACCGCGCTCCAGGAGGAGCGCGACAGCTCGGCCGGCCCGCTCGAGGCGCACCAGCCGAACAACGACGCGATCGTCTCCACCCGCGAGCGGACCGACCAGGAGAACACGCTCTACAAAACGGCCACGGACAACGTCAAGAACGACGACCCGGTCTACAGCGGCGTCCGCCAGAGCCTGGTCTCCATCGGCCAGCAGCTCGGCACCCTCGACACCCTGCGCAGCGCCGCCTACAGCGACAAGGCCGGCATCTCGCAGACCGTCGAGCAGTACGACAGCCTCATCCAGTCCCTGCTCTCGCTGTCCCAGGACATGGCGCAGGCGACGAACAACCACGAGATGATCCAGGCGACCCGCGCGCTCGCCGCCTTCTCCTCCGCCAAGGAGTACGAGTCGATCCAGCGCGCCGTGGTCAGCGCCGCGTACGCCAGCGGCGGCCAGCTGTCGTCGAACGACTTCCAGACCGTGTCCTGGGCCAACGGCACCGGGCACACCCAGCTGGACCGCTTCGAGGCCATCTACGGCAAGTCGAAGGCCGGCGAGCTGCTGGCGCCGATCGAGGGCGGCAGCGAGACGATCAGCGCGTACAACTCCGACCTGGACCGCATCGCCAAGTCTCCCGAGGGCATCACCAAGATCCACCAGTCGTACCTGGACTGGGACGATGCCGCGAAGACCAAGATCAACGCGATGAACCAGATCGAGCAGTCGCTGCTCAACGAGATGCAGCAGCGCGCCCTGAAGCTGCAGAGCGAGGCCAAGCAGGAGGCGCTGATCTCCGGCGCGATCATCCTGCTGGTGCTCGGCGTCGCCGTGGTCGGCGCGTTCGTGGTGGCCCGCTCGATGATCCGCTCGCTGCGCCGGCTGCAGCAGACCGCCCAGGACGTCGCCCAGAAGCGGCTGCCCGAGCTGGTCCGCCAGCTGTCCGACACCGACCCGCAGGACGTCGACACCTCGGTCGAGTCGATCGGCATCAACAGCCGCGACGAGATCGGGCAGGTCGCCCGCGCCTTCGACGAGGTCCACAGCGAGGCGGTCCGGCTGGCGGCCGAGCAGGCGCTGCTGCGAGGCAACGTCAACGCGATGTTCACCAACCTCTCCCGGCGCAGCCAGGGCCTCATCCAGCGCCAGCTGTCGCTGATCTCTGAACTGGAGTCCCGCGAGGCCGACCCGGACCAGCTCTCCTCGCTCTTCAAGCTCGACCACCTCGCCACCCGCATGCGCCGCAACGGTGAGAACCTGCTGGTCCTCGCCGGTGAGGAGCCGGGCCGCCGGTGGACCCGCCCGGTCCCGCTGGTCGACGTGCTGCGCGCCGCGGCCTCCGAGGTGGAGCAGTACGAGCGGATCGAGCTGACCTCCGTGCCGACGGCCGAGGTCACCGGCCGCATCGTCAACGACCTCGTCCACCTGCTCGCCGAGCTGCTGGAGAACGCCACCTCGTTCTCCTCGCCGCAGACCAAGGTGCGCGTCACCGGTCACTCGCTGCCGGACGGCCGGGTGCTGATCGAGATCCACGACACCGGCATCGGCCTGTCCCCCGAGGACCTCGCCGACATCAACGAGCGGCTGGCCAGCCCGCCGACCGTGGACGTCTCGGTCTCCCGCCGCATGGGCCTGTTCGTGGTCGGCCGCCTCTCGCTGCGGCACGGCATCCGCATCCAGCTGCGCCCCTCGGACTCCGGCGGCACCACCGCGCTGGTCATGCTCCCGGTGGACGTCACGCAGGGCGGCGCGAACCAGAAGGCGACCGGCCCCGCCGGCGCGAGGCCGCAGGCCGACCGCGCCGCGCCGGCCGCCCCGACCAGCGGCATTGCCGGCGCCTTCGGCAACGCCCCCCGCGTCCCCTCCACCCCGCAGCGCGGCCAGGTCGGCGGCGGCGCGGCGCGCCCCGCGCTAGGCGCGGGCGCCGGCCGTCCCGGCCAGGGCGGCCCCGGCGCTCCGCAGCAGGGCGGCCCCGGCGGCCCGCGCTGGGGGGCGCAGGACGGCGGCCAGCAGGGCGGGTTCCCCGACGAGCGGGCGGACGCCCCGCGCGGCCATGAGGACGTCGAGGCGGCCTCCGCGCAGTTCGCACCCTTCGACCAGGGCCAGGGTCCCGGCCAGGGCCAGGGCGGCCGGCACGGTCAGCCCGGCCAGCCGGGACAGGTCGGCCAGCCCGGCCAGGGGGGTCAGCCGGGCCAGGGACGGCACGGCAGCCCGCAGGGTCCCGGTCAGCAGGTGCCCGGTCAGCAGATGCCCGGCCGGCAGGCTCCCGGCCAGCAGCAGCCGATGCAGCAGGGCCAGGGCCGGCCGGGCGGGCCCGGCGGCCAGGGCTTCCCGCCCCCGCAGCCGCAGAACACCGGCCCCGGCGGCTTCCGGTCCGACGTCTTCGGCGGCAGGCCCGGTCCGGCGCAGCGGCAGGCCGGCCCCGGTGACACCGGGCAGTTCCCGGTCCCGGGCGGACCCGGCGACACCACGCAGTTCCCGCCGGTCCGCGAGGGTTTCGCGCCGACCGCGCAGGGCGGCGACACCGGCCAGTTCCCGGTGCCCGGCATGCCCGGCGGCGGCCGTCCCGGCAGGCCCGGACCCCAGGGCCAGCAGGGTCAGCAGGGCGCCAACCCCGGCTGGGCCCCGAACCCCGGCCAGGACCCGCAGCAGGGCCGCAGGCCGACCCAGGACCCGTACGGCACCGGGCAGTTCCCGGTGCAGGGCGGTCCCGGCGGACCCGGCGACACCGCGCAGTTCCCGCAGGTGCGGGCCGAGGGCCCGTCCCCGTCGGACACCGGCGAGTTCCGGGCTCCGCAGCAGCCCGCTCCCGGGCCCGTCGCCGGCCTGCCGCAGCGGGGCCACCGCGGCCCGCAGGGCTCGCCCGGCTGGGCGCCGAACGCCGGCGACCCGTACGACACCGGCGCGCAGCAGCTGCCGGGGGCGAACGGCGGCAGCACCGGCCAGTACCCGGTGCAGCAGCCGCAACAGCCGCAGCACACCGGCCAGTTCCCCGTGCAGCAGCCGCCGCAGCACCAGCAGCCGCAGCCGCAGCCGGCCGAGCCGATGGCGCTGCCGCCGGCCCCGACCCGGGGCGACGAGCCGACGCCGATCTTCGCGGCGATCGAGTCCGACTGGTTCCGCACCGGCCAGGCCGAGCGGATGCAGCAGATCCACGTGGAGCAGAGCGCACGCGGTCAGCAGGCGCCGGCGCCGCGCCCGGTGGGCCGTACGGCGCCGCCGCGGCCGCCGGCAGGCGGCCGGCCCGGTGGGCAGCGTCCCGCCGCTGTCCCCCAGCAGGCGGCGCCGCAGTCCGCGCAGCCGGCCCAGGCCGCCCAGGCCACGGCCGCTGCGGCTCCGGCCGCGCCGGTCGCGCAGCCCCTTCCGCGGGAGACGCCGAACTGGCGCACCTCCCCCAACGACGCGCTGCGGCAGCGGGCCGAGCAGGTCCGCGAGCCCTCGGCGGGCGGTGTGACCCCCTCGGGTCTGCCGCGCCGGGTGCCGCGGGCCAACCTGGTCCCGGGCGGCGCGGCCCAGCAGCAGGCGCCGACGGGCGGTCCGCAGGTTTCCCGGGCCCCCGACGACGTGCGCGGACGTCTGACCAACCTCCGCAGGGGTATCCAGCAAGGCCGGCAAGCCGGCGGCACCACCGACGGCCGTGGCTTCGGCACGAACCACCAGGAGCGCTAGTTGAGTGCGATGAGCCAGGCGGCACAGAATCTGAACTGGTTGATCACCAACTTCGTGGACAACACCCCGGGGGTGTCCCACACCGTGGTGGTCTCCGCCGACGGCCTGTTGCTCGCGATGTCCGACGGATTCCCGCGCGACCGCGCCGACCAGCTGGCGGCCGTGGCGTCCGGGCTGACGTCCCTGACCGCGGGGGCCTCCCGGATCTTCGAGGGCGGCAGCGTCAACCAGACCGTGGTGGAGATGGAGCGTGGCTTCCTGTTCCTGATGTCCGTCTCCGACGGCTCCTCCCTGGCCGTGCTCGCGCACCCCGAGTGCGACATCGGCCTCGTCGGCTATGAGATGGCCCTGCTCGTCGACCGAGCAGGGGCGGTACTGACCCCGGACCTCCGTGCGGAGCTCCAGGGCAGCCTGATGCACTGAGACTCGGAAGCGAGTCACCGTATGTTCGCGTTATCCCGCACCAGCGATGCACTGCCCGGACACGGAGGACCCTCATGACCCCGCCACCCGCCTCGCCGGGCCCGTACGGCGCGTCCCACCACGCGCCGTACGGGGTGGAAGGCGACCAGCCGCTGGTGCGGCCGTACGCCATGACAGGTGGCCGCACCCGGCCCCGCTACCAGCTCGCCATCGAGGCGCTGGTCAGCACCACCGCGGATCCGTCGCAGTACGCGGGACTCCTCCCGGAGCACCAGCGGATCTGCCATCTGACCCGCGAGATCAAGTCGGTGGCCGAGATATCCGCGCTGCTCGCCATTCCGCTCGGTGTGGCCCGGATTCTCGTGGCCGACCTCGCCGAGGCCGGCATGGTCGCCATCCACCAGCCGGGCAGCGGCGAGGCGGGCGGCCAGCCTGATGTGACACTGCTTGAGAGGGTGCTCAGTGGACTTCGGAAGCTCTAGGCCGCAGCCGCAGCAGGGGTACGGTGCGCCACCCGTGCGGTCCACGACCTCCGCGAAGATCGTGGTGGCGGGGGGCTTCGGCGTGGGCAAGACCACGTTCGTGGGCGCCGTCTCCGAGATCAACCCGCTGCGCACCGAGGCGGTGATGACCTCCGCGTCGGCCGGTATCGACGACCTGAGCCACGTCCAGGACAAGACGACCACCACGGTCGCCATGGACTTCGGCCGCATCACGCTCGACGACGACCTGATCCTGTACCTGTTCGGCACGCCGGGGCAGGACCGGTTCTGGTTCATGTGGGACGACCTGGTCCGCGGCGCCATCGGCGCGGTGGTGCTCGTCGACACCCGCCGGCTGGCGGACTGCTTCCCGGCGGTGGACTACTTCGAGAACAGCGGCCTGCCGTTCGTCATCGCGCTCAACGGGTTCGACGGCCACCAGCCGTACCGCCCGGAGGAGGTGCGCGAGGCGCTGCAGATCGGCCCGGAGGCGCCGATCATCACGACCGACGCCCGGCATCGCGGCGAGGCCAAGAGCGCGCTCATCACGCTGGTCGAGCACGCGCTGCTGGCACGTCTCAAGTAGCTTTTGCCTGCGGCAAGTTGCCGCTCGGAACTCCCACGGGGACCCGCTGTGTCGTGCGACACGGCGGGTCCCCGTGTTCATAACATTTCGGGGGAGTTTCGGCGCCGGGTGAACACGGGCCGCACTCAGCCGGTGTCACCACGTGCACCTCTGTCATATGGTTTGCGGTTCCTTTAGGCTTATGCCGGTTTTACTTCTGCGGTTCGGACGCCGGTTCCCCCGTACCGGACGTTTGGCTGGTGCACCCATGACGTGCTGGAATTCGCAGAACCCAAGAGTAGGAACGGCCGTCGTCGCGCCGTCGCCGAGAGGTTGTTGGTCCAGTGAGGAACACGAGGCGAGCAGAGGCGGGCACCGCACCGGGCCCGCGGGGGAACTTCACGCCGCCCGAACGGCCCGCGGACTTCCGCTCGGCCCCGGTTGCCGCCGACGTCCCCGAGCCGGTCGATCCGGGCGGCCGCTTCAGCATGCGCAACTGGCGGGTGGCCACCCGGCTGAACGCGATCCTCCTGATCCCGGTGCTGGTCGCCCTCGTCTTCGGCGGATTCCGCGTGAAGAGCTCGGTCGACACCTGGCACCAGGCCGACGACGCCGTCCGGATCGCCAGCCTCGTCAAGGCCGCCGCGAGCTACAGCGACGCCATCGAGGACGAGCGGGACGTCACGGTGGTTCCGCTGATCGCCGGGAAGCGCAACGCCTCCACCGTCAGCGCCGCCTACGCGCGCACCGACGCGGCCGCGCGGGTCTTCGACACCGCCGCCCGGGACATCCCGGACGAGGCCGACCTCAAGCGCCGCATCACCAACTTCCGCACCGTCGAGCCCCAGCTCGCCTCGCTGCGCCAGGCCGCGTACACCAAGCAGCTGTCCGGCGTGCAGACCGAGGAGTGGTACGTCAGGGTCCAGCACCCGCTGGCCGAGCTGGCCAACGAGCTGGGCTTCGGCACCAGCAACGGCGCCGCCTACGGCCGTACCCTCTACGCGATCTCGCTCGCCAAGGCCGCGGAGTCGCTGACCCGCTCGATCGGCACGCACATCCTGGTGGAGAAGCCCGCCTCGCCGACCGAGCTGGCCCTGCAGAAGACCTCGCTCGGCTCCTACGAGTACCTCCAGGGCATCGCGCTGGAGGAGTACAGCGGCGGCGGCACCGCGGTGGACGCCGGCCGGCTGAAGGCCGCGCAGGACGACGCGACCCAGAAGGGCCAGGCGCTCATCACCGCCGCCCAGCGGCACGCCGAGGACAGCCACACCGCGTACGTGGTGCCGCCCGACCTGACCAAGATGGTCAGCGACATCGCCAACCCGGCGACCACCTCCGCGAGCCTGCGCGCCGAGGGCGTCACCGCCGAGTCGTACATGGCCGCCGCGACGCTCTCCTTCAACGCCTACCGCTCGGTCGAGGTCGCCCTCGCCGACCAGGCATCGAACGACGCCGGCACGATCGCCTCGCACGCCAAGCGCGACGCGCTGATCAACTCGGCGGTGGTGCTCTTCGCGCTGATCATCGCCTTCATCGTGGCCGGCCTGATGGCCCGCGCGATGAGCCGCAGCATGCGGCGGCTGCGCGGCGCCGCCTTCGACATCGCCGAGACCCGGCTGCCGAGCCTGGTCGACCAGCTCTCCAGGACCGACCCGGGCCGGGTGGACACGACGGTCGCGCCGATCCCGATCAACACCCGCGACGAGATCGGCGAGGTCGCGCGCGCCTTCGACCAGGTGCACCGCGAGGCGGTCCGGCTCGCCGCCGAGCAGGCGCTGCTGCGGGGCAACGTCAACGCGATCTTCACCAACCTCTCGCAGCGCAACCAGGGCCTCATCCAGCGCCAGCTCACCCTGATCACCGAGCTGGAGAACAACGAGGCGGACCCGGACCAGCTGGAGCACCTCTTCAAGATGGACCACCTCGCCACCCGCATGCGGCGCAACGGCGAGAACCTGCTGGTGCTCGCCGGCGAGGAGCCCGGCCGCCAGTGGAACCAGCCGGTGCCGCTGGTGGACGTGCTGCGCGCGGCCGCCTCCGAGGTGGAGGCGTACGACCGGATCGAGCTGGTCGGCATCCCGGAGACCGACATCCACGGCAGCGCGGTCACCGACCTGGTGCACCTGCTCGCCGAGCTGCTGGAGAACGCCACCACGTTCTCCTCGCCGCAGACCAAGGTGCGGGTGACCGCGACCCGGCTGCCGGACGGCCGGGTGATGGTCGAGATCCACGACCGCGGCATCGGCCTGACCGCCGAGGACTTCGCGGACATCAACCACAAGCTGGCCGACCCGCCCACGGTGGACGTGGAGATCGCCAAGCGGATGGGCCTGTTCGTGGTCGGCCGGCTGTCGGACCGGCACGGCATCCGGGTGCAGTTGCGCCCCTCGGGCGAGCAGGCCGGCACCACGTCCCTGGTGATGCTCCCGGAGCCGATCACGCACGGTGGCGGCGGCGAGGACTTCGAGCCGGAGGACGACGACTTCACGGTGTCGCGGATCGTGCCCGAGCAGCCGCTGCCGCCGGTGGTGGAGCAGCAGCCGCAGCGCCCGCTGCTGGACCACCGCAGCGCCGCCGAGCTCGGCTTCGACGACTCCCGCTACGAGCAGCCGGGCCAGGACGGCCAGAACGGCCCTGTGACGGACGACCCGCGCTCGCTCGACCCGGTGGGCCGGTCGCTGCTCCGCGAGGAGCGCCGCGCCCAGCTGGAGGCCGCGGTGGCCGACCGCGGGGAGGAGCCCGCCGCCGCAGAGCTGCCGCAGCAGCGCCACGAGCCGGCCGCGCAGGACCTGAGCTACGACCCCGACTACCAGCAGCAGGCCTACCAGCAGGGCTTCGAGCAGCAGTACGACGGACAGGACCAGCAGAACGGTTTCTTCAACCCCTCGTACGACACCTCCGGTTACGCCGACGCCTCCTACGGCGAGCCGGCGCAGGCGTACACCGACGGTGGTTTCACCCAGGGCCCTTACCCGAACGGCGGATACGAGCCGGAACGCGCGTACGACCCGTCGTACGGGGCGAACGGCTACGCGCCGGAGTTCTCCGGCTACCCGGCAGCTCAGGACGACTGGCCGGGAGCTGAACCGCAGGTAACGGAATCCGTTCCGCCGCTCCCCGGGCAGCCCGCGGAGAGCGTAGTCTCACCTTCGCTGACGGACGCGGGACTGCCCCGCCGCGCACGACGGCACACAGGTGAGCAGCCGGAAGAGGCTCAGGAACAGCCCGCTCAGGAGACCCCCGAGCCCCAGAACCCTCCCCCGGCCGAGGAGCATCCCGACGGCTGGCGGTCCACCAACGACGAGCACTGGCAGCGGGCCGAGCAGGTCCGCGAGCCGAAGGCAGGCGGGGTCACCCCGTCCGGCCTGCCACGGCGGGTGCCCCAGGCCAACCTGGTCCCGGGTACCGCCACGCAGACCCCGCAGGGCGGCCCACAGGTCTCCCGCGCACCGGAGGACGTACGCGGCAGGTTGAGTAATCTGCGGCGTGGCGTCCAGCAAGGGCGCACTGCTGGAACTGACACGAACGGACAGGCCCCCGACAGCCGATTCGGCGGCCCCCAGAACCAGGAGCGCTAGTTGAGTCCGATGAGCCAGGCGGCACAGAACCTGAACTGGTTGATCACCAACTTCGTGGACAACACCCCCGGGGTGTCCCACACCGTGGTGGTCTCCGCCGACGGCCTGCTGCTCGCGATGTCCGACGGATTCCCGCGCGACCGCGCCGACCAGCTGGCCGCAGTGGCCTCCGGCCTGACCTCGCTCACCGCCGGGGCGTCGCGCATCTTCGAGGGCGGCAGCGTCAACCAGACCGTCGTCGAGATGGAACGCGGCTTCCTCTTCATCATGTCCGTCTCCGACGGCTCCTCCCTGGCCGTGCTCGCGCACCCCGAGTGCGACATCGGCCTCGTCGGCTACGAAATGGCACTGCTCGTGGACCGGGCGGGCACCGTACTCACCCCGGATCTGCGGGCCGAACTGCAGGGCAGCCTGCTCAACTAACGCAACTGCGTGCGGAGTCGTCCGGGTGTCCCCGCGGGGGGCCGCCCGGACGGGCGTCGCAGGCAGTATCAGGAGGAGGACTCGTGAGCACGTCGCCTGGCGGAGATCCGTACGGCAGTCAGCATCAGCCGCCCCTGAACCCGTACAACTTCCCCTCGGCGCCCACTCCGGAGCCCGAGTACCGGCAGCCGCGCATCCAGCCCTACGCGCCGCCGCAGGCGCCGCCGCCGCAGTCGGCGCGCGGCGGCGGCAACCCGGGCCGGGGCGGCAGCGGCGCGGGCGGCGGCGGCCGTCCGCGGACGCCGTCCGGCCTGGTACGTCCCTACGCGATGACCGGCGGCCGCACCAGGCCGCGCTACCAGCTGGCCATCGAGGCCCTGGTCAGTACCACCGCCGAGCCCGAGCGGCTGCGCGGTCAGCTGCCGGAGCACCAGCGGATCTGCGTGCTGTGCCGGGAGGTCAAGTCGGTCGCGGAGATCTCCGCGCTGCTGACCATCCCGCTCGGCGTGGTGCGGATCCTGGTGGCCGACCTGGCCGAGGCGGGACTGGTCGCGATCCACCAGCCCGGCGGCGACGCGTCCGCCGGCGGCCAGCCAGATGTGACACTGCTTGAAAGGGTGCTCAGTGGACTTCGGAAGCTCTAGCGGTCCGACCCGCGCCACCACCTCCGCGAAGATCGTGGTGGCGGGCGGATTCGGCGTGGGCAAGACCACGTTCGTCGGTGCCGTGTCGGAGATCAATCCGCTGCGCACGGAAGCCGTGATGACCTCGGCCTCCGCGGGGATCGACGACCTCACGCACGCGCCGGACAAGACCACCACGACGGTGGCGATGGACTTCGGCCGCATCACGCTCGACGAGGACCTGATCCTCTACCTGTTCGGCACGCCGGGGCAGGACCGGTTCTGGTTCATGTGGGACGACCTGGTGCGCGGCGCCATCGGCGCGATCGTGCTGGTCGACACCCGCCGGCTGGCGGACTGCTTCCCGGCGGTGGACTACTTCGAGAACAGCGGCCTGCCGTTCGTCATCGCGCTCAACGGCTTCGACGGCCACCAGCCGTACGGGCCCGAGGAGGTCCGCGAGGCGCTGCAGATCGGCCCCGAGGCGCCGATCATCACCACCGACGCCCGGCACCGCGCCGAGGCCAAGAGCGCGCTCATCACGCTGGTCGAGCACGCCCTGATGGCCCGGCTGCGCTGACCGCCGCGGTACCGCGACGACGACGCCGGGCCCCGACCGTCTCTGCGGTCGGGGCCCGGCGTCGTGGTGTCGGTGCGGCGGGTCAGCCCTGCCAGGAGTGCGGGGCGCGGAAGCCCGGGGTGCGCTCGAGGCGCCGCCAGTCGGCGGTGGACCGCGCCGGCATTGCCGGGCCGGCCGGCGTCTCGCCCGCCGCGGCGCGGGCGAGCAGGATCGCGGTCAGCGCGGCGAGCTCCTCGGGGTCGGCGTGACCCCGCTCGACGCGCAGGTGTGAATCGGCGGGAGTGCTCACTGTGGTCTCCTGGATCTCACGCAGCGGGGTCACTGAGGGGGGTTGCCGTGCTTGCGCGACGGCAGGTCCGCGTGCTTGGTGCGGAGCATGGCCAGCGAGGCGATCAGCACCTCGCGGGTCTCCGCCGGGTCGATGACGTCGTCCACCAGACCGCGCTCGGCGGCGTAGTACGGGTGCATCAGCTCGGACTTGTACTCCTTGACCATGTGCGCCCGCATCACCTCGGGGTCGTCGGCCTCGGCGATCTGCCGGCGGAAGATCACGTTGGCCGCGCCCTCCGCGCCCATCACGGCGATCTCGTTGGTCGGCCAGGCGTAGGTCAGGTCCGCGCCGATGGACTGGCTGTCCATGACGATGTAGGCGCCGCCGTACGCCTTGCGCAGGATCAGCGAGATCCGCGGGACGGTGGCGTTGCAGTAGGCGTAGAGCAGCTTGGCGCCGTGCCGGATGATGCCGCCGTGCTCCTGGGCGACGCCCGGCAGGAAGCCGGGGACGTCCAGCAGGGTGATGATCGGGATGTTGAACGCGTCGCACATCTGGACGAACCGGGCGGACTTCTCGGACGCCTCGATGTCCAGCACGCCGGCCAGCGAGGCCGGCTGGTTGGCGACGATGCCGACCACCTGGCCGTCGAGCCGGGCCAGCGCGCAGATGATGTTGGTGGCCCAGCGCTCGTGGACCTCCAGGTACTCGCCCTCGTCGACGATCTCCTCGATCACCTTGTGCATGTCGTAGGAGCGGTTGCCGTCGGCGGGCACCAGGTCGAGCAGCATGTCGGAGCGGCGGTCGGCCGGGTCCTGGCACTCCACCGCGGGCGGGTTCTCCCGGTTGTTCTGCGGCAGCAGCGACAGCAGGTAGCGGACCTCCTCCAGGCAGGTCTGCTCGTCGTCGTAGGCGAAGTGCGAGACACCGGAGATGCCGGCGTGCACGTCGGCGCCGCCGAGGCCGTTCTGGGTGATCTCCTCGCCGGTGACCGCCTTGACCACGTCGGGTCCGGTGATGAACATCTGCGAGGTCTCACGGACCATGAAGACGAAGTCGGTGAGCGCCGGCGAGTAGGCCGCGCCGCCCGCGCACGGGCCGAGCATCACACTGATCTGCGGGATCACACCGGAGGCCCGGGTGTTGCGCTGGAAGATGCCGCCGTATCCGGCGAGCGCCGAGACGCCCTCCTGGATCCGGGCGCCCGCGCCGTCGTTGAGGGAGACCAGCGGAGCGCCCGCCGAGATGGCCATGTCCATGATCTTGTGGATCTTGGTGGCGTGGGCCTCGCCCAGCGCGCCGCCGAAGATCCTGAAGTCGTGGGCGTAGACGAAGACGGTGCGGCCGTGCACCAGTCCCCAGCCGGTGATGACGCCATCGGTGTAAGGGCGCTTGGCCTCCAGGCCGAAACCGCTGGCCCGGTGCCGCCGCAGCGGCTCCACCTCGCGGAAGGTGCCCTCGTCGAGCAGCAGGTCGATCCGCTCGCGCGCGGTCAGCTTCCCCTTGGCCTTCTGGGCCTCGGTCGCCTTCTCGCTCGGTCCGCGCCGCACCTCCGCGCGGATGGCGTGGAGCTCGGCGACGCGCCCTCGGGCGTCGGTCACCGCGACGGGCGCCTCTTGCGATGTGGTCATGCATCGACAGTACGAGCGGGAGGGCGGATTCCGGGCCATCGACTCTGTACAGTGTCCGTCCGCACTTCATGGTGGAACCCCACAGTGGGGTCAGCGCAGGGGGCCCTGTCCTCGTCGGACAGGGCCCCTGGTTTTGTCCGTTTTGCCTATCAGGTTCGCCGGCGTGGTCTAGGCCGTACGGGTCACCGGTCCGCCACCGCGGCGGCCAGCGCCAGCACCCGCCGGGCCTGCTCGACGTGCAGGTTCTCGATCATCCTGCCGTCCACCGTGACCACGCCCCTCCCCTGTGACGTGGCCTCTTCGAAGGCGTCGATGATCCGCCGGGAGCGGTCGACCTCCTCGGCCGCCGGGGCGAAGATCCGGTTGCAGGGTTCGAGCTGGCCGGGGTGGATCAGCGTCTTGCCGTCGAAGCCGAGCTGCCGGGCCTGGAGGGTCTCCGCCTCGAAACCTTCGAGATTGCGCACGTCGTTGTAGACACCGTCCAAGACGACCCGGCCGGTGGCGCGGGCCGCGAGCAGCACCAGCGACAGGCCGGTGAGCAGCGGGGCGCGGCCCGGCACGTGCTCGGCGTGCAGCTCCTTGGCGAGGTCGTTGGTGCCGAGGACCAGTACGGTCAGCCGCTCCGAGGCGGCCGCGATCTCGCGCGCGGCGAAGACCGCCGCGGGCGTCTCGATCATCGCCCAGATCGCGGTGCGGTCCGGGGCGCCGGCCGCCTCCAGGGCGGCGGCCACCTCCCGCACGGTCCGCGCCGAGTCGACCTTCGGCACCACGACGGCGTCGGGCCCGGCCTCGGCGGCGGCCCGCAGGTCGCCGGCGTGCCAGGGGGTGCCGGGCGCGTTGACCCGGATCGTCACCTCGCGGTGGCCGTACGCCCCGCTCGCCGCGGCGGCCGCCACCCGCTTGCGGGCGTCCTCCTTGGCGTCCGGGGCGACGGAGTCCTCCAGGTCGAGGATGAGCGCGTCGGTGGGCAGGCTCCTGGCCTTCTCCAGGGCGCGCTCGTTGGCGCCCGGCATGTAGAGCACGGAGCGGCGGGGGCGCAGCAGGTCCCCTGCGGGGCTGTCGGCGGGGGCGGCGGCCGAGCCGGGGGTGGTCATGCGGACTCCTCACGGGCCGCGGCGTACGCGGCGGCCAGTTCCGGGTCGCGGCCGGCGAGCGCCTCCGCGAGCTCCACGACGACCCGGCACTGCTTGTACGTCGCGTCGTCCTGCATCTTGCCGTCGATCATCACCGCGCCGGTGCCGTCGCCCATCGCCTCGATCACCCGGTACGCCCACGCGACGTCGGCGGGCGCGGGCGAGAACACCTTCTTCGCGACCGCGATCTGCACCGGGTGCAGCGACCAGGCGCCGACGCAGCCCAGCAGGAAGGCGTTGCGGAACTGGTCCTCGCAGGCGGTGACGTCCTGGATGTCCCCGAAGGGGCCGTAGTACGGGAGGATGCCGTGCGCCGCACACGCGTCGACCATCCTGGCGATCGTGTAGTGCCACAGGTCCTGCTGGTAGGTGGCGCGGGGGGCGTCGCCGCCGCCGGCCGGGGGGTCCTCGCGGACCAGGTAGCCGGGGTGCCCGCCGCCGACCCGGGTGGTCTTCATCCTGCGGCTGGCGGCGAGGTCGGCCGGGCCGAGCGAGATGCCCTGCATGCGCGGGCTGGCGCCGGCGATCTCCTCGACGTTCGCGACGCCGGCCGCGGTCTCCAGGATGGCGTGCACCAGGATCGGCCGGGTCAGCCCGGCCCTGGCCTCCAGCTGGGCGAGCAGCCGGTCGACGTAGTGGATGTCCTGGGCGCCCTCGACCTTGGGGACCATGACGACGTCGAGCCTGTCGCCGATCTCGGTGACCAGGGTGAGCAGGTCGTCCAGCGCCCAGGGCGAGTCCAGGCTGTTGATCCGGGTCCACAGCTGGGTGTCGCCGAAGTCGGTGGACCGGGCGGTCTTCACCAGCCCGGCCCGCGCGGCCTCCTTGCGGTCGGCCGGCACCGCGTCCTCCAGGTTGCCCAGCAGCACGTCGGCCTGCGCGACCAGGGCCGGGACCTTGGCGGCCATCTTCTCGTTGCCTGGGTCGAAGAAGTGGATCATCCGCGAGGGCCGGAACGGCACCTCCCGCACGGGGGCCGGAGCCCCCACAGCCAGCGGACGGAAGAAGTCCTTCGCCGAGCGCATGCGATTCTCCCGGTGTCGGTCGGGGTGAGGGTGTGGCGCTCACCTTACGGCGGCGGGCTCCCGCCGGTTACCCGACAGTACGTGTGCCGTTCGTCACCGGTGACCAGCGCATCGCCATGTCGGGCTCGCGTTCCATGTTGGCCGATCCGTCGGTGACGGCGGTGACGGTGAAGCCGTGGCGGAGGTAGAACGCGCGCGCGTCGGTGTTCCGCTGGAAGACGAACAGGCTGAGCCCCTGCGGCCGGTGCGCCTTCGCCGCCGCCAGCAGGCGGCTGCCGATGCCGCGCCTGCGCACCTCGGCCAGCAGGTACAGGGCGTCGAGGTGGTCGCCCTCGACGGCGGCGTAGCCGACCACCCGGCCGCCGAGTTCGGCCACCCACACCCGGCTGCCGGGCAGCACCACGTCCCGCACCCACGCCTCGACCTCGGCGTCGGAGCGCCTGCGCGGCGGCAGGTAGGGCATGGTCGCCTCGCGCGACCTGATGTGGACCTGGGCGATGGCGGCGGCGTCGGCGGGCCGCGCGGGCCGGGTCAGGAGGGTCTCGCCGGTCTCGCCGGCGTTCCGGGGCTGCGTCACCGGGGCACCCTACGGGCCCGGCGCCCGCCCGGCCGAGCGGTTTTCACCGCCGGCCGGGCGGGTGTGGGCCGCGCGGGCGGGGGCCGGTTGAGCGGGGGCCGGTACGGCGGCGGTCAGCAGCCGCCGCAGTTGTAGTACAGGACGTCCCAGTGCGAGCCCTCGTCGGTGTACACGTTTCCGGCGCCGGACTGCCACATCGGGTAGCCGTCGCCGCGCAGGCCGATGTAGGCGAAGGCGTGCACGTAGTTGGTGAGGCAGGTGTTCTTGCCCATGTCGAGCTTGTAGCCGTTGTAGTGCGAGTAGGTGCCGCTGGCGTGGCCGACCTCGGTGCCGCCGGTGATGTTGATCGCGCAGCCGCTGGCGTGCTTGAGGGTCACCGCGCCCTGGGCGGTGGCCTGGTTGAGGCCGTCGAAGGACGTGCAGGTGGAGTTGTTGCGGTTGGTGCAGCCGCCGGACGAGGACCAGGTGATGCCGGCGGCGCGGAACATGCTCTCCGCCTGGGCCTGCGTCAGCTTGGTGACCGCGTAGGCGTCGTGGCTCGTGGCGAGCCCGACGCCGGGCGCGAAGAGCACGGTGAGGACGAGCGTCAGGATGCTCAGGACGGCGCGCGTCCGGGGCCGCAGGCGGAACTGCGGGCCGGGCCGCGGAGCGGACCGGGGGCGCGCGAGGGACGTCGGGGGGACAAGAGTGGTGCTGCTCATGCGATCTCCTCCTGCGGGGCGGCGGTTGCCGCCGGGGCTGGGGGTGTGCAGGTGGCGCAGGAGGAGTCTGCCCGAGGTCTACGCGCGTCCGCCAGGTTTTCGCCCGGATCGGCTGCCGGGCCCGCGGCGCGTGCCGTCCGCGGGCCCGCCGGCGTCACTCCTGGGGTTCGAGGCCGGCCCGCAGCAGGCCGTAGGCGTAGGCGTCGTCCAGGGCCTGCCAGGAGGCCGCGATGACGTTCTCCGCGACGCCGACGGTGGACCACTCGGCGCTGCCGTCGGTGGTGGTGATCAGCACCCGCGTGGTGGAGTCGGTGCCGTAACGGCCTTCGAGGATACGGACCTTGTAGTCGACCAGCGCGAAGCCGCCGAGCTGCGGGTAGATCCGCTCCAGGGCCACCCGCAGCGCCCGGTCGAGGGCGTTGACCGGGCCGTTGCCCTCGGCGGTGGCGACGATCCGCTCGCCCTTCGCCCACAGCTTGACGGTCGCCTCGTTGGCGTGGCTGCCGTCGGGGCGGTCCTCGGTGATGGCCCGCCAGGACTCGATGCGGAAGAAGCGGCCCGCCCTGCCGCCCTCGGCCCGCTGCAGCTCCCCCCGCATGAGCAGCGCGAAGGAGGCGTCCGCGGCCTCGTAGGTGTAGCCCTGCAGCTCGCGCTCCTTGACCCGGTCCACGACCCGCTGGACCAGCGCGCGGTCGCCGCCGAGGTCGATGCCGAGCTCCTTGCCCTTCAGCTCGATCGAGGCGCGGCCGGCCATGTCGGAGACCAGCATCCGCATGGTGTTGCCGACGCGTTCGGGGTCGATGTGCTGGTAGAGGTCGGGGTCGACCTTGATCGCGGACGCGTGCAGGCCCGCCTTGTGGGCGAAGGCGGAGACGCCCACGTAGGGCTGGTGGGTGGACGGCGGGAGGTTGACCACCTCGGCGATGGCGTGCGAGATCCGGGTCATCTCGCCGAGCGCGCCCTCGGGCAGCACCCGGCGGCCGTGCTTGAGCTCCAGCGCGGCGACGACCGGGAAGAGGTTGGAGTTGCCGACCCGCTCGCCGTAGCCGTTGGCGGTGCACTGCACGTGCGTGGCGCCGGCGTCCACCGCGGCCAGGGTGTTGGCGACCGCGCAGCCGGTGTCGTCCTGGGCGTGGATGCCCAGCCGCGCACCGGTGTCGGCGAGCACCAGGCCGGTGACGGCCTGCACCTGCGCGGGCAGCATGCCGCCGTTGGTGTCGCACAGCACCACGACGGAGGCGCCCGCCTCGTGCGCGGTCCGCACGACCTGGGTGGCGTACTCGGCGTTGGCCCGGTAGCCGTCGAAGAAGTGCTCGCAGTCGACGAAGACCCGGCGGCCCTGCGCGACGAGGTGGGAGACGGTGTCCCTGACCATCTCCAGGTTCTCCTCCAGCGTGGTGCGCAGCGCCAGCTCCACGTGCCGGTCGTGCGCCTTGGCGACCAGCGTGATCACCGGGGCGCCGGACTCCAGCAGCGCGTTGACCTGCGGGTCCTGCGCGGCGACGCTGTTGGCCCTGCGGGTGGCGCCGAAGGCGACCAGGACCGCGTGGCGCAGCTCCAGCTCCTTCTGGGCGCGGGCGAAGAACTCGGTGTCGCGGGGGTTGGCGCCGGGCCAGCCGCCCTCGATGAAGCCCACCCCGAAGTCGTCCAGGTGCCGGGCGATCGTCAGCTTGTCGGCGACGGTGAGGTTGATCCCCTCGCGCTGGGCGCCGTCGCGCAGCGTGGTGTCGAAGACATGGAAGCTGTCGTCGGGTTCGGCGGTCATGGCTGTCACTCCTGTCGGGTGGGTGGGTGCCCTCCGGATGGTCGGGCCATCCGGAGGTTCCGACTCCACTTGCCCCCATCATCCTCGTGCGCTGTCGCCTCCGGCGCGGGTGGGCCGGGAAACGAAAAAACCTCTCGCGGATGCGAGAGGTCTGCACGCGGGTCTGAGGCACGGTGCCGTTTCGCTGGGGTCAGCGGGAAACGGTCACTGCGGACCGGCGTGCCTGCGGCCAATAATCATGGCGTACGAGGACACGTGGGCAGTCTGCCACACGCGCGGTCCGCGTGGACGCGGGTCTCACCATGCGGGCGCGCGGCGCCCGCGAGGGGGCGCGGGAGCGGCTCCCGGCAGAGCCGGGGAGAGCAGACCGGGCCGCTCGGGCCGGTGACGGCCTGCCGCCCCCGTCGCGACGGCGGGGGTGCCTCCCGGGCGGAGCCGGGGCTGGCGGACCGGGCCGCGCGCCTGGGAGACCGCGCCCCTTCGGGGCGCTACGCGCCGAGGGGGCGCATCCAGCCGTGCGGGTCGGCGGCGCGGCCGGACTGGATGTCGAGGAGGGCGGCGCGCAGCCGCATCGTGACCGCTCCGGGCTGACCGTCGGCGACCGTCCAGCCGGCCCGGGTGGACTTCACCGAGCCGACCGGGGTGATGACCGCCGCGGTGCCGCAGGCGAAGACCTCGGTCAGCGTGCCGTCCTCGTTGCCGCGCTTCCAGTCCTCGACGCTGATCCGGCCCTCGGCCACCTCGTAGCCGAGGTCGGCGGCGATGGACAGCAGCGAGTCGCGGGTGATGCCGGGCAGCAGCGAGCCGGACAGCTCGGGGGTGACGATGCGGTCGCCGTACACGAAGTACAGGTTCATGCCGCCCATCTCCTCGATCCAGCGGCGCTCGATCGCGTCCAGCCAGACCACCTGGTCGCAGCCGTGCCCGATGGCCTGGGCCTGCGCGACCAGGGAGGCGGCGTAGTTGCCGCCGGTCTTGGCGGCGCCGGTGCCGCCGGGGGCGGCGCGCACGTACTCCTCGGACAGCCACACCGAGACCGGCTTGACGCCGCCGGAGAAGTAGGCGCCGGCCGGGGAGGCGATGACCAGGAAGAGGTACTCGTTGGACGGGCGCACGCCCAGGCCCACCTCGGTGGCGAACATGAACGGCCGCAGGTACAGCGACGCCTCGCCCTCGCTCGGCACCCACGCCTTGTCCTGGCGCACCAGCGCCTCGCACGCCGCGATGAAGGTCTCGACCGGCAGCTCCGGCATCGCCAGGCGGCGCGCGGATGCCTGGAAGCGCTCGGCGTTGGCCTCGGGCCGGAAGCTCGCCACCGAGCCGTCGGGCTGGCGGTACGCCTTGAGGCCCTCGAAGATCGTCTGCGCGTAGTGCAGCGTCATGTTCGCCGGGTCGATGGACAGCGGCGCGTACGGGACGAGCTGGGCGTCGTGCCAGCCGCGGCCCTCGGTCCACTTGATGGTGACCATGTGGTCGGTGAAGTGGCGGCCGAATCCCGGGCCGGCCAGGATCGCGTCCCGCTCGGCGTCGGCGAGCGGGTGCGAGGAGGGCTTGAGCTCGATCGTGGGCGTCGTCATGTCTTCCGTCCTTCACCGTGTCCTGGTGGCTGCCGTCCCGGATGCTAGGACGTCCACGTTTCCCGCCGTGCAGCGGCCCCACCGCCGATTATCGCAGCGGTGGGGCCGGGTACCTACCGCACGCCCGCGAGGGAGCGGTCAGCCGGAGACGCGCGCGGCCAGCGCGTCGCCGATCGCCACCGTGCTGCGGGCCGGCTGCCCGGCGCGTTCCGCCAGGTCGGCCTGGACGGCGGTGTCGATCCGCGCGGCCTCGGCCTCGTACCCGAGGTGCCGCAGCAGCAGGGCCACCGACAGCACGGTCGCGGTCGGGTCGGCCTTGGACTGTCCCGCGATGTCCGGCGCGGAGCCGTGCACCGGCTCGAACATCGAGGGGAACTCGCCCGAGGGGTTGATGTTGCCGCTCGCGGCGACGCCGATGCCGCCGGAGACGGCCGCGGCGAGGTCGGTGATGATGTCGCCGAAGAGGTTGTCGGTGACGATCACGTCGAAGCGCTCGGGCTGCGTGACGAGGAAGATCGTCGCCGCGTCCACGTGCAGGTAGTCGGTGGCCACGTCGGGGTACTCGCGGCCGACCGCCTCGAAGATCCGCGTCCACAGGTGGCCGGCGTGCACCAGCACGTTGTTCTTGTGGACCAGGGTGAGCTTCCTGCGCGGGCGGGCCTGGGCGCGCTCGTACGCGTCGCGGACCACGCGCTCGATGCCGAAGGCGGTGTTGAGGCTGACCTCGGTGGCGACCTCGTGCGGGGTGCCGGTGCGGATGGTGCCGCCGTTGCCGGTGTACGGGCCCTCGGTGCCCTCGCGGACCACCACGAAGTCGATGGCGGGGCTGCCCGCCAGCGGGGTGCCGACGCCCGGGAAGAGCTTGCTCGGGCGCAGGTTGACGTGGTGGTCGAAGGCGAACCGGAGCTTGAGCAGGAAGCCGCGCTCCAGCACCCCGGACGGCACCGACGGGTCGCCGATGGCGCCGAGCAGGATGGCGTCGTGCGCCTTCAGCTGGGTCAGGTCCTCGTCGGTGAGGGTCTGGCCGGTCGCGTGGTAGCGCGTGGCGCCGAAGTCGTACTCCTTCGTCTCCAGCTTGGTGTCCGGCGGGAGCACGGCGGTGAGGACCTTGAGGCCCTCCGTCACCACTTCCCGGCCGATTCCGTCACCGGGGATCACTGCGAGGCTGAGGGTGCGAGACATGTCCGGCACCCTACTCCGCGTCCCACCCCCTGACACACCGCGTCCGGCATGCGGACGCGGCGGCGGTGACGGCGGTACGGCGGTGGCGGCGGTGGGGTCAGCGCGGTTCGTGACCGGTGCTGCCGCCGTTGTCGCGGCGGTCCATGCTGCGCTGCAGGGCGCGCAGGGCGTTCTGACGTGCGGTCTCGTCCATGGGAATCAACTCCAGGAGCGGATCGGAGGACATCGGGGATGTCGTGCCATGGAACGCGGGCGGTGGGGCGCGCCGCGGGGGGTGACCCGCGTGGAGGCGCTGCCCGCACATCCGCCACTCGCTCGATCGAGCGGGAACGTTCGGCTTCCTACAAAGTTAGGACAGTGCGGCCGTCCTGTCGCCACAATTACTCGGACTTCCTACTATCTGAGACGGCCGATCACCCGCCGCCCCCCGCGGCGCCGGTCCGGGCCCCGCTCCGGGCGCCGATCCGGGGCCGGTGAAAGCCGCCCCCGCGTCCGGATGAGGTCAGGACGCGGGGGCGGCGGCAGGTGGGGCCGGGTGGCTCAGCCCTGGTGCGGGTACCGGTAGTCGGTCGGCGGCACCAGGGTCTCCTTGATCGCGCGGGTCGAGGTCCAGCGCATCAGGTTCTGCGCGGCGCCCGCCTTGTCGTTGGTGCCCGACGCACGGCCGCCGCCGAACGGCTGCTGCCCGACGACCGCGCCGGTCGACTTGTCGTTGATGTAGAAGTTGCCGGCGGCGTACCGCAGCTTCGCCATCACCGCGGCGGCGGCGGCCCGGTCCTGGGCGATGACCGCGCCGGTCAGCGCGTAGTCGGAGACGGACTCCATCTGCTCCAGCATCGCCTCGAAGTCGGCGTCCTCGTAGACGTGCACCCCGAGCACCGGGCCGAAGTACTCCTCGCGGAAGATCTCGTTCTCCGGGTCGGAGGAGACCAGCACGGTCGGGCGGACGAACCAGCCCACCGAGTCGTCGTACGTGCCGCCGGCCAGCACCTCGACCGAGGGGTCGGCCTTGGCCCGGTCGATCGCGCCCTTGTTCTTGGCGAAGGCACGCTCGTCGATGACCGCGCCGAGGAAGTTGCTGAGGTCGGTGACGTCGCCCATGGTGATGCCGTCGACCTCGGCGGCGAACTCCTCCTTGAAGCCGCTCTCCCAGATCGAGCGCGGGATGTAGGCGCGGGAGGAGGCCGAGCACTTCTGGCCCTGGTACTCGAAGGAGCCGCGGGTCAGCGCGGTCTTCAGGATCTGCGGGTCGGCCGAGGGGTGGGCGACCACGAAGTCCTTGCCGCCGGTCTCGCCGACGATCCGCGGGTAGGAGCGGTAGCGCTCGATGTTCTCGCCGACGGTGCGCCACAGGTACTGGAAGGTCCTGGTGGAGCCGGTGAAGTGGATGCCGGCCAGCTCCGGGTGGGCGAGCGCGACCTCGGAGACCGCGACGCCGTCGCCGGTGACGAGGTTGATCACGCCGTCGGGCAGCCCCGCCTCCTTGAGCAGCCGCATGAGCAGCACCGCGGAGTGCGTCTGGGTCGGCGACGGCTTCCAGACCACCACGTTGCCCATCAGGGCGGGGGCGGTGGGCAGGTTGCCCGCGATGGCCGTGAAGTTGAACGGCGTGATCGCGTAGACGAAGCCCTCCAGCGGGCGGTGGTCGAGGCGGTTCCAGACGCCGGGCGCGTTGGCCACCGGCTGCTCGGCGAGGATCTGCCGGGCGTAGTGGACGTTGAACCGCCAGAAGTCGACCAGCTCGCAGGGGCTGTCGATCTCGGCCTGCTGCACGGTCTTGGACTGGCCGAGCATGGTGGACGCGGCGACGGTCTCCCGCCAGGGGCCCGCCAGCAGCTCCGCGGCCCGCAGGATGATCGCGGCGCGGTCGTCGAAGGACATCGCCCGCCAGGCGGGCGCGGCGGCCAGCGCGGCGTCGACGGCGTCCCGCGCGTCCTGGGTGGTGGCGCCGGCGTAGCTGCCCAGGCGCGCGCCGTGGTTGTGCGGCTGCACGACGTCGAAGCGCTCGCCGCCGCCCATCCGCTCCTCGCCGCCGATGAACATCGGCAGGTCGACCGGGTTGCCGGCCAGCTCCTTGAGCTTCGCTTCGAGCCGGGCGCGTTCGGGGCTGCCGGGCGCGTACGTGTGCACCGGCTCGTTGACCGGCACGGGGACCTGGGTCACGGCGTCCATGGAGCGTGTCTCCTTGTGGGGGTCGGGTCAGCGGCTGGGGGCGAAGGAGCGGAGGAAGAAGGCCAGGTTGGCCGGGCGCTCGGCGAGCCGGCGCATGAAGTAGCCGTACCAGTCGGCGCCGTACGGCACGTACACCCGCATCCGCTCGCCCTCGTCGGCGAGGCGGCGCTGCTCGGCGGTGCGGATGCCGTAGAGCATCTGGAACTCGTAGCTGCCGGCCGCGCGGTGGTTGCGGGCCGCGAGGTCCTGGGCGATGGCGATCATGCGGGGGTCGTGCGAGCCGACCATCGGGTAGCCGTCGCCCTCGAACAGGATGCGCAGCGCCCGCACGTACGCCTTGTCGACCTCGCGCCTGTCCTGGTACGCGACGCTCGCCGGCTCCTTGTAGGCGCCCTTGACCAGGCGGACCCGGGACCCGTCGACGGCGAGCGCGCGGGCGTCGTCCTCGGTGCGGAACAGGTACGACTGGAGCACCGCGCCGGTGTTCGGGTGGGCCGGGCGCAGTTCGCGCAGGATGGCCAGCGTGGAGTCGACGGTGGTGTGGTCCTCCATGTCGAGGGTCACCGTGGTGCCGATCGAGGTGGCGAGTTCGGCCACCTGGCGCACCCCCTCCAGCGCGATGTCGTGGCCGCCGTCGGGCAGCGCCTGCCCGAAGGCGGAGAGCTTGACGGAGACCTCGGCGCGGGCGCCGAGCTTCTCCTCGCGCAGGGTCTCCAGCAGCCGCAGGTAGGCGTCCCGGGTGGCGTGCGCGGTGGCCCGGTCGGTGACGTCCTCGCCGAGGTGGTCGAGGGTGACGTCGAGGCCGCCGGTGGTCAGCGCGCGGACCCGGTCCAGCGCGGGGTGCAGGGCGTCGCCCGCGACGAAGCGGTTCACCACGGGACGGGTGACGGGCGCGGCGGCGACGACTCGGCGCATACGGTCGCTGCGCGAGGCGGCGAGCAACACGGGACCGAACACGGGGGCTCCTCCAGAGCAGGGCGGCGGGACGGACTTCTCGGCGGGTGCGGGCCGTCACCGCGAATCTAGGTTTCCCCCTGCCCCGGAACCATCGACACCTGTCACGCATCCGGGTGCGGGTCCTCATACATCTGTATGAGGCACGGGGGACAATGGCGGGGTGGCCGGTGCGTACGAGGACTTCCAGGACCTGGTGGACGAGGTGTCCGCGCTGCTGGGCGCGCCCGCGACGCTGGAGGACCGGGACTTCCGGCTGATCGCCTTCGGCGTGCACGACAGCGAGGACGACACCGCGACCGATCCGGTGCGCACCCGCTCGATCCTCACCCGCGGGTCCACCACCGAGGTCAGGGCCTGGTTCGAGCGGTTCGGCATCGCGCGGGCGACCGCCCCGGTGCGCATCCCGGCGGCCCCCGCGGCCGGGGTGTTCCGCGGCCGGCTGTGCCTGCCGGTGCGGCACGCCGGCGTCGTCTACGGCTACGTCTGGCTGCTCGACGAGGCCGAGCACACCGAGGCGCAGCTCGCCGCGGCGATGGCGGTGGCGGCCCGGATCGGCGCCCGGCTGGCCGCCGCCACGCATGCCGGCTCCGACGCCGGGCTGGCGCTGCGCGCCCTGCTCACCGCCGCGTCGCGGGCCGCCCGCGACGAGGCGGAGGACGCGCTGCGCGCCGCGCTCGGCGAGGACGCGGACCAGCCGCACGCCCTGGTGTGCGTGCGGCTCGCCGCGGTCCCGCCGCAGGACCTGCCGGGGCTGCGGGTCGCGCCGGGCGCCGCGGCGCTCACCCGCGTCGGCCGGTCGGTCGCCCTGCTGGTACGGCTGCGCGCGGCGCAGCTGGCCGCGCCGGCCGGGACGGCGGCGCTGCGGCTGCTGGAGGCGCTCGGCGCGCCGGGCGCGGCCGGCATCAGCGACGGCCGCCCGTCGCTCGCCGGGCTCCCCTCCGCGTGGCGGGAGGCGACGGACGCGGCGCGCGCCGCCGACGCCCAGCCGGACCTCGGCCCGGCCGCCCGCTGGTCCGACCTCGGCCCCTACCGGCTGCTCACCGCCCTGCCCGCGGACACCCCGCCCGACCCGGCGGTCGCCCCCCTGCTCGCCCCGGCCCACCGCGAACTGGCCCGCACCGCCGAGCTCTACCTCGACCACGCCGGCCAGGCCGCCCGCACCGCGGCGGCCCTCGCCGTCCACCGCCAGACCCTCTACTACCGCCTCGGCCGCATCGAACAGCTCACCGGCCTCGACCTCTCCGACGGCGAGTCCCGCCTGCTCCTCCACATGGCCCTGAAGGCCGCCCGCCTGTGACCCACCGGCCGGGTGTCACATCCGGTCGATCTCGGTGAGGTCGATGTCGATGGTGAAGGGCGCGGGGAGCTTGAGCCGATCGTGGTGGATCCCGGTCGGTTCGTACGTCGCGCCGACCCGGTCGAGTTCGTAGCTGTGGACCGTCGGCCGGCCGTTGTCCATCCGCTCGACGAGCCAGAAATGCGGAGTCCCGGCCCGCGCGGAGAGCAGGGGCTTGCGCCGGCGGTCCCTGGCCGCGGTGTCGGCGGAGACGGCCGCCGCGACCAGCAGCGTTTCCGCGACCGGGAAGAAGGTCTCCTCGCCGGTCAGGGGCAGCGGGGACCGCCGCGCGATGCTCAGGTCCGGTTCGGGTCTGTCGTCACGGTCGAGGATGACGGTCAGCTGCCGCGCCACGCGGAGACTGCGCGGCGCGCAGCGGGCAAGCCCGCTCTGCAGGGCGGGAACGCCCCGTCGGGCAGCGGATGCGCGGTCATGCCGGGCATGCTCGCCGGAGGTGGGCGGCGGGGTTGGAGAACGCGGCGGCCGCCCCTCGAAGGAGTGAGGGGCGGCCGCTGGGTTGACGTGGGCGGGTGGCGGGGAACCCGACCGGAGGTCAGTCGGTGAGGTTGACCGCTCGGGCGGAGGTCGCGCCGATCTCGTCGGCGATGTCGCCGAGGACGCCGGCCGGGATGGTGGAGTCGACGGTCAGCGCGACCAGCGCCTCGCCGCCGACGGCGGCGCGGGCGACCTGCATGCCCGCGATGTTCACGCCGACCTCGCCGAGGATGCGGCCGATGGTGCCGACCACGCCCGGACGGTCGGTGTAGCGCAGGAAGGCCATGTGGTCGGCGAGGACCAGGTCCACGTCCTCGTCGCCGACCGCGACGACCTTCTGGATGTGCTTGGGGCCGGCCAGCGTGCCGGAGACCGCGACCTCGCTGCCGTCGGCGAGGGTGCCGCGGACGGTGACCAGGTTGCGGTGGTTGGGCGACTCGCTGGAGGTGGTCAGCCGGACCTCGACGCCGCGCTCCTGCGCGAACAGCGGCGCGTTGACGTACGACACGGTCTCGGCCACAACGTCCTCGAAGACGCCCTTGAGCGCGCTGAGTTCGAGGATCTTCACGTCGTGCTGGGTGATCTCGCCGCAGACCTCGACGTCGAGTCGGGCGGCGACCTCGCCGGCCAGCGCGGTGAAGATCCGGCCGAGCTTCTCGGCCAGCGGCAGGCCGGGCTTGACGTCCTCGGCGATGACGCCGCCCTGGACGTTGACCGCGTCGGGGACCAGCTCGCCGGCGAGCGCGAGCCGCACCGAGCGGGCGACCGCGATGCCCGCCTTCTCCTGCGCCTCGTCGGTGGAGGCGCCCAGGTGCGGGGTGGCCACCACGTTGTCGAACTGGAAGAGCGGGGAGTCGGTGCACGGCTCCTTGGCGTAGACGTCGAGGCCCGCGCCGGCCACCCGGCCCTCCTTCAGGGCGGAGGCGAGCGCCTCCTCGTCGACGATCCCGCCGCGCGCGGCGTTGACGATCCGCACCGACGGCTTGACCTTGTGCAGCGCCTCGTCGCCGATCAGCCCGAGGGTCTCGGGGGTCTTGGGCAGGTGCACGGTGATGAAGTCGGCGATCTCCAGCAGCTCGTCGAGGCTGAGCAGCTTGACGCCCATCTGCGCGGCGCGCGCGGGCTGCACGTACGGGTCGTAGGCGACGACCTTCATGCCGAAGGCCGACATGCGCTGGGCGACCAGCACGCCGATCCGGCCGAGGCCGACGACGCCGAGGGTCTTCTCGCTCAGCTCCACGCCGGTGTACTTGTTCCGCTTCCACTCGCCCGCCTTGAGCGCCGCGTTGGCCGGCGCGATGTTGCGGGCGGTGGCGATCAGCAGGCCGCAGGCCAGCTCGGCCGCGGTGACGATGTTCGAGGTGGGGGCGTTGACCACCATGACGCCGGCCTTGGTGGCGGCGGCCACGTCCACGTTGTCCAGGCCGACGCCGGCGCGGGCGACGACCCGCAGCCTGCGGGCGGCGGCGACGGCCTCCGCGTCCACCTTGGTGGCGCTGCGGATCAGGATGGCGTCGACGTCCGTGATGGCGGACAGCAGTTCGGCTCGGTCCGCGCCGTTGCAGTGCCGGATCTCGAAGTCCGGGCCGAGCGCGTCGACCGTGGCGGGCGACAGCTCTTCTGCGATGAGTACGACAGGCTTCTGGCTCACGTGGTCCTCACTTGTCCTTCGTGGGCGGCCGGTCCCGTGCGACCGCTCCAGGGAGGCGGGGTGGGCCGGAGCCCACGGTGCGGGGTGTGGCATGCCGCGTGGAAGACGCACGACGCTGTGAGCCTGACGCGCTTGTTAAGGCAGTGTATCGAGGGGCTGAATCCCCGCCTTCGCCGAAATGGAAGGATCACCCGCAGGGGTTGCTTCGCTTCGTACAAAGAGCCCCCCGCGCGTGGTGCGCGGGGGGCTCCCGGCCGGGGTGCGAGGCGCTGCCTACGCCTCCTCGTCCACCCAGCTCATCAGCTTGCGGAGCTTCTTGCCGGTGGTCTCCAGCAGGTGGTTCTCGTCGGCCTTCTTGTACTCGTTGTACTTGGGCAGGCCGGCGTTGTACTCGGCGATCCAGTTGTTGGCGAAGGAGCCGTCCTGGATCTCGGCGAGGATCTTCTTCATCTCGGCCTTGGTGTTCTCGTTGATGATCCGCGGGCCGGTGACGTAGTCACCCCACTCGGCGGTCTCGGAGACCGACCAGCGCATCTTCTCCAGGCCGCCCTCGTACATCAGGTCGACGATGAGCTTCAGCTCGTGCAGGCACTCGAAGTAGGCGATCTCCGGCTGGTAGCCGGCCTCGACCAGGGTCTCGAAGCCCGCCTTGACCAGCGCGGAGGTGCCGCCGCACAGCACCGCCTGCTCGCCGAAGAGGTCGGTCTCGGTCTCCTCGGTGAAGGTGGTCTTGATGACGCCGGCGCGGGTGCCGCCAATGCCCTTGGCGTACGACAGGGTGAGCGCGAACGCCTTGCCGGTGGCGTCCTGCTCGACCGCCGCGATGCAGGGCACGCCGCGGCCCTCCTCGTACTGGCGGCGGACCAGGTGTCCCGGGCCCTTGGGGGCGACCATGCACACGTCGACACCGGCCGGCGGCTTGATGAAGCCGAAGCGGATGTTCAGGCCGTGGCCGAAGAAGAGGGCGTCGCCGTCCTTCAGGTGCTCCTTGATGGAGTCCTCGTAGACGCGGGCCTGGATGGGGTCCGGCACCAGGATCATGATGACGTCGGCCTCGGCGGCCGCCTCGGCGACCGTCACCACGCGCAGGCCCTGCTCCTCGGCCTGGGCCTTGGACTTGGAGCCCTCGTGCAGGCCGACGCGGACGTCGACGCCCGAGTCGCGCAGCGACAGCGCGTGGGCGTGGCCCTGGCTGCCGTAGCCGATGACCGCGACCTTGCGGCCCTGGATGATGGACAGGTCGGCGTCGTCGTCGTAGAACAGCTCGGCCACTTCGGGTGTCTCCTTGTATTTCCGGGATGCTACGGCCCACCGTACGACCGGGGGCCGGATGCGGGTGACGCGGTCTCGCTATGCGGATCGGTCGAGTGCGCGCAGCGATCGGTCGGTGATGGAGCGCGCGCCGCGGCCGATGGCGATGGTGCCGGACTGGACCAGTTCCTTGATGCCGAAGGGCTCCAGCATCTTGAGCATGGCCTCCAGCTTGTCCGCGCCGCCGGTGGCCTCGATGGTGACCGCCTCGGGCGAGACGTCCACGGTCTTGGCGCGGAACAGCTGGACGATCTCCACGATCTGCGAGCGGGACTCGTTGTCGGCGCGCACCTTCACCAGGACGAGTTCGCGCGCGACGGCCGCCGACGGGTCGAGTTCGACGATCTTCAGCACGTTGACGAGCTTGTTGAGCTGTTTGGTGACCTGTTCGAGCGGCAGTTCGTCGATGACGTTCACCACGATGGTGATGCGGGAGATGTCGGGGTGCTCGGTGGTGCCGACCGCGAGCGAGTCGATGTTGAAGCCGCGGCGGGAGAACAGGGCGGTGATCCTGGCCAGGACGCCGGGCTTGTTCTCCACCAGGACCGAGAGCGTGTGCTTGGACATGTGCGGTTCCTGCCTTGTCTGCTCTTATCTTCCGGACCTGGTCTCAGTCCTCGGCCCCGTCGTCGAAGTCGGGGCGGACGTCCCGGGCGGCCATGATCTCGTCGTTGGAGGTGCCCGCGGCGACCATCGGCCAGACCATGGCGTCCTCGTGGACGATGAAGTCCACCACGACCGGCCGGTCGTTGACGGCGTTGGCCTCGGCGATGACCTTGTCCAGGTCGTCGGCCGACTCGCAGCGCAGTCCGACGCAGCCCATCGCCTCGGAGAGCTTGACGAAGTCGGGGACGCGGGTGCCGCGGTTCTGGATGGAGCCGACGCCGCGGGTGGACCCGGGGACGCCCTCGGCGCCGTCGTGCAGCACGGTGTTGGAGAACCGCTCGCCGTAGAACAGGTTCTGCCACTGCCGGACCATGCCCAGCGCGCCGTTGTTGATGATGGCGACCTTGATCGGGATGTTGTTCAGGGCGCAGGTGACCAGTTCCTGGTTGGTCATCTGGAAGCAGCCGTCGCCGTCGATCGCCCAGACGGTCGAGCCGGGCATGCCCGCCTTGGCGCCCATCGCGGCCGGCACCGCGTAGCCCATGGTCCCGGCGCCGCCGGAGTTGAACCAGGTGCCGGGCTTCTCGTACTTGATGAACTGCGCGGCCCACATCTGGTGCTGGCCGACGCCCGCCGCGAAGAGGGTGCCCTCGGGGGCGAGCTGCCCGATCCGCTCGATGACCTGCTGCGGGGACAGGCTGCCGTCGGCCGGGGTGTCGTAGCCGAGCGGGTAGGTGTTGCGCCAGAAGTTCAGCTGGTCCCACCAGCCGGCGTAGTCGCCCTTGTGGCCGGCCTCGTGGTCGGCCTGGACGGCGACGATCAGGTCGGCGAGCACCTCGCGGGCGTCGCCGACGATCGGCACGTCCGCGGTGCGGTTCTTGGAGATCTCCGCCGGGTCGATGTCCGCGTGCACGATCTTGGCCAGTGGCGCGAAGGTGTCGAGGCGGCCGGTGACCCGGTCGTCGAAGCGGGCGCCTAGCGCCACGATCAGGTCGGCCTTCTGCAGCGCGGTGACCGCGGACACGTCGCCGTGCATGCCGGGCATGCCGACGTGCTGCGGGTGGCTGTCGGGGAACGCGCCCAGCGCCATCAGCGTGGTGGTGACCGGCGCGCCGGTCAGCTCGGCGAGGATCCGCAGCTCGGCGGTGGCCCGCGCCTTGAGGACGCCGCCGCCGACGTAGAGGACCGGGCGGCGGGCCTCGTTGAGCAGCCGGGCCGCCTCGCGGATCTGCTTGGCGTGCGGCTTGGTGACCGGGCGGTAGCCGGGCAGGTCCTGCTGCGGCGGCCAGCTGAAGGTGGTCTGGTTCTGCAGCGCGTCCTTGGCGATGTCGACCAGGACGGGTCCCGGGCGGCCGGTGGAGGCGATGTGGAACGCCTCGGCGATGGTCCGCGGGATCTCGTCGGCGTCGGTGATCAGGAAGTTGTGCTTGGTGATCGGCATGGTGATGCCGCAGATGTCCGCCTCCTGGAAGGCGTCCGTGCCGATCGACTTGGAGGCCACCTGGCCGGTGATCGCGACGATCGGCACCGAGTCCATGTGCGCGTCGGCGATCGGCGTGACCAGGTTGGTCGCGCCGGGGCCGGAGGTGGCCATGCACACCCCCACCCGGCCGGTGGCCTGGGCGTACCCGGTGGCCGCGTGGCCGGCGCCCTGCTCGTGCCGGACCAGGACGTGCCGCACCTTGGAGGAGTCCATCAGCGGGTCGTACGCCGGCAGGATCGCGCCACCCGGGATGCCGAATACGGTGTCCGCCCCGACGGCCTCGAGCGAGCGGATGAGGGACTGCGCGCCCGTCATCCGCTCGGCGGGGGCGGCGGGCGCCGCGCTGCGGGTCCGCGGCTGCGGATGGTGGGACCCGGTGGCCTGCTCGGTCATCTGCGTTCTCTTCTCTCGAAGATGAGGTGCTGAGGGTGGTGATGAGGGTGCTGCCCGCTGCCCGGTTGCGCGCCGGGCAACAAAAAACCCCTCGTGCCGTGAGGCAAGCGAGGGGAGCGCGCCGGTGGGGTGCGAGGCGGTGGAGCGGCCTCGGTCAGCCGACGCGCTTTCCAAGTACGAGAATTCGGGTGCGCATGGCCCTGACCTTCCTCCGGTCCCCCCTGGGGTGTCAAGCGGGTGGGACGGGCGTCTCAGCATGTGGTCGGGGTGGGGGTGCCGGCGGTCCACCGGAAGTGACCTGCTCGCGGGGGGTTTCCCGGGGTACGGGATAGCCGCCGCGGGCGAGCGATCCGCGCAGCCGGTGCTCGTCCAGCGGGCCGGAGAACGCCATGCCGACGCCGTGCGTGCAGCCCATCTCGCGCAGCGCGTCGACCTGCTCGGGGCGGTCCAGGCCGTCGGCGACGGTACGGATGCCGAGGTCCTCGGCGATCCGCAGCAGCCCGTGGGTGATCTTCTGCTGCCGGGGCGACTCGACGACGCCCTCGGTGAAGCTGCGGTCGAGCTTGACCAGGTCCACCGGCAGGGCGCGCAGCGCGGTGAGTGCGGCGTGGCCGCGTCCGAAGCCGCCGAGCGCGATCCGCACGCCGAGGCCGCGCAGGACCGCCAGCCGGCGCTCCAGCTCCTCGTGCGGGATGTGCGGGTCGGCGCCCGGCAGCTCCAGGACCAGGCCGCCGGGCGGCAGGTCGTGCCGGTCCAGCAGCGCCTCGACGGTCCTGGCGGGCAGCTCGCGGTGGAACAGCCGGCGCACCGGGAGCCGTACGGTCACCGGCACCCGGTGCCCTTCGAGGTAGCGGCGGGCGGCCTGGGCGACGGCCTGTTCCAGCAGCCAGCGGCCGGAGGGCTCGGCGCGCGGGCCGGCGACGTCGTCCGCGCCGCGCTCGGCGCGCTGCAGGAACTCGGCCTGGGTGAGCAGGACGTCCTGCCCCGACCGCCGGCGCGGCTGCGCCTCGACGCCGGCGATCCGGCCGCCGGCCAGCTCCACCACGGGCTGGTGCAGCAGGGTGAACTCGCCGTCGTGCAGCACCCGGCGCAGGCGTCCCGACAGCTCGGCGCGGCGCACCGCGTCGGCCTGCAGCTGCGGGGCGTACAGCTCGACACGGCCGCGTCCCGCCTGCTTGGCGCGGTACATCGCCAGGTCGGCGTTGCGCATCACGGCGCTGGGGGTGTCGCCGGGGCGGGCGAAGGCGATCCCGATGCTGGCGCCGACCCTGACCTCGCCCGCAGTGGTGCGGTAGGGCTCGGACAGCGCGGCGCGCACCCGGTCGGCGATCTCGCGGATCTGCTGGTCGGCGCGGTGCGCGCCGGGGCCGGGGACGCCGTCGCGCCAGGCGTCCCCGGCGCTCTCGCGGGCGCCGTCCGGCCCGCCGTCCCGGCCGATGTCCCGGCCGCCCTCGCGCGCCGGGCCGCAGATGAGGACGGCGAACTCGTCGCCGCCGAGGCGGGCCGCGGTGTCGCCGGAGCGCAGCGAGTGCTGGAGCCGGCGGGCGGCCTGCACCAGCAGGTCGTCGCCGATCTGGTGGCCGGCCGAGTCGTTGACCGACTTGAAGCCGTCGAGGTCCACGTAGAGCACCGCGGCCCGGCCGTCGCCGGCCCGGCGGCCGCCGAGCGCCTTGCCGAGGCGCTCGGTGAACAGCGCCCGGTTGGGCAGGTCGGTCAGCGGGTCGTGGGAGGCGTTGTGCTGGAGCTGGGCCTGCAGCCTGACCCGCTCGGTGACGTCCCGGCTGTTGAAGATCAGGCCGCCCTGGTAGCGGTTGACGCTGGACTCCACGTGCAGCCAGCACGCGCCGTCGTCGTCGCGGTGCTGCCCTCTGCGCGCTCCGGTGTGGCCGGAGCGGATCCGGCACTCGATGCGGGTGGCGGGCTCGTCGCCCGGCGGCGCGGCCAGGAAGCGGCGCACCTCGTGCACGACCCGCCCGAGGTCCTCGGGGTGGATGTGCGCGGCCAGCTCGGTGCCGACCAGCTCCTCCGGGTCGCGGCCGTAGACGCCCTGCGCGGCGGGGCTGACGTAGCGGAGCACGCCGGTCGGGGCGGCGATCATGATGACGTCGCTCGACCCCTGCACCAGGGAGCGGAAGTGGTTCTCCTTCTGGGCGAGTTCGTGGGTGAGCGCGATGTTGTCGAGCAGCATGATGCCCTGCCTGACCACCAGCGCCAGCACCACCGTGCAACCGGTGAAGAGCACCACCCGGTCGCACTTCTGGCCGGTGATGACGTTGTAGAGGATGCCCAGGGTGCACACCGCGGCGGCCAGGTACGGGGTGAGCGCGGTGAGCGACCCGGCGACCTTGCGGGTGGCGGCGGCGCCCGCGGTGCGCCACTGCGGGTGGGCGTCGCGCGGGCCGACCCACGGGGCGTACGCCATCAGCATCGCGCCGGCGAACCAGCCGGCGTCCAGGATCTGCCCGGAGCGGTAGTGCGCGCGCAGCAGCGGCGAGGTGAACAGCGCGTCGCACAGCACCGTCAGGGCGAGGGCGGCGATGGCGGTGTTGACCGCCGCCCGGTTGGCGGCCGAGCGCCGGAAGTGCAGCGCGAGCACCATGCTGACCAGCACGATGTCCAGCAGCGGATAGGCCAGCGACAGCGCGATGCGGACGGTGCTGCGGCCGTTCCACTGCGCGGTGTGGGCGAGCGCGAGGCTCCAGGACAGGGTGAGCAGCGAGCCGCCGATCAGCCAGGCGTCCAGCGCCAGGCAGACCCAGCCGGCCCGGGTGACCGGGCGTTTGGCCAGCACCAGCAGCCCGATCACCGCGGGCGGTGCGAAGAGCAGGAAGCAGAAGTCGGCGGCCGAGGTCTGCGGCACCGGTTCGCGCAGCACCACCTCGTACCAGCCCCAGATGCCGTTGCCGAGGGCGAGCATCGCGGAGGAGGCGGCGAACAGCAGCCAGGCCGGGCGGTGCGGTCCGGCCTGCCTGCGGGCGTAGAGCAGCGCGGAGACGGAGGCGGTCAGCGAGGCGCCGGCCAGCCCGAAGTCGCCCATGAACAGCTCGACTTCGCTGGAGCCCCAGCCGAACGCGGCGCCCGTGGTGTAGCCGCCGCAGAGCAGGGCGAGCAGCAGTTGGGGCAGCAGCCCGGTCCGCCAGGAGCCGCCGGGGGCGCGGGGGCCGCGCGGCGTGGCGATGGCCGCGCCGGTGGCGCTCACCGCGCGGTCCGCGGCCGGGCGCGGCAGGCCGCGCCCGGGGTGCCGGGGTGGTGTACGGCGCGCTGGGCCCGCGTGCCCGCAGTGGTCGGTCGGCCGCTCATCTCGCCCGTCGCCCCCCTTACTTGCTCGTCGTCCACATCGCCGCGAGCGCCGTCGCCGGCCGTGGCGTGTCCCCCGTCGGGACGATACACCAGATCCGTCACTCAGCGGTAGGGTCGTTCTACTGAGTGTAACCGCAAGGGAGTTGGCGGACACCGCGCGGTCACCCCGCGCAGGGGGCCCGGCGCGGGCGCCGCCGCGGCGCGGCTCAGCTGGTGGCGACCACGTTGGCCAGCGGCTCCCCCGCGGCGAACCGGCCCAGCTGCTCGCGGATCAGCCGGTGCGCGCGCGGCAGGAACGCGGAGGTGCTGCCGCCCACGTGCGGGCTGATCAGCACCCCCGGCGCGTGCCACAGCGGGTGCCCGGGCGGCAGCGGTTCCGGGTCGGTGACGTCCAGTGCGGCGGTCAGCCGGCCGGACTCGGTCTCGACGAGCAGCGCCTTGGTGTCGACGACCGGCCCGCGGGCCACGTTCACCAGCAGCGCGCCGTCCTTCATCGCCGCCAGGAACCCCGCGTCGGCCAGTCCCCTGGTCTGCTCGGTGAGCGGCGTGGTGAGCACCACGACGTCCGCGGACGGCAGCAGGTCCGGCAGGTCCGCCAGCGCGTGCACGCGGCCGCGCGGGCTGTCGCGGGCACTGCGGGCCACCCGCACCACCTCGCACTCGAAGGCGGTCAGCCGGTCCTCGACCGCCGCGCCGATGGAGCCGTACCCGACGATCAGCACCCGGCGGTCGGCGAGCGCGGGGTAGAACCCGGCGTACCACTTCTCGTTGTCCTGGCCGCGGACGAAGCGCGGGATGCCGCGCAGCGACGCCAGGACGAGGGTCAGGGTCAGCTCCGCGGTGCTGGCCTCGTGCACGCCGCGGGCGTTGCACAGCCGTACCCCGGGCGGCAGTTCCGACAGGTGCGGCGCGATGTGGTCGACGCCGGCGCTCAGCGTCTGCACGGCCCGCACCGAGCGCATCCGCGACAGCGGCCTGGCGCCCGCGGTCGGGCCCTTCATGTACGGCACCACGTAGAAGACGGCGTCGGCCGGATCGGCCGGGAAGTCCTGGGAACTCCCGTCCCAGTACACGTAGTCGAAGGCGCCGGGCAGCCCCTCGACGTCCTGCGGCGGTACGGACAGCCACACCTGCGGGCGGCCTCCGGGGGGTGCGGCGATGGGGGAATCGGTCATGGTCAGGAGGCTATGGCACAGTGGGGCCGCCGGGAGGGGGTCGGCGGCGAGGAGGAGACGCACGGTGGAGCGCAGGCGGGTGGGGGCGGCGGCTCTCGAGGTGGGCGCGGTCGGGCTCGGCTGCATGCCGATGAGCTGGGCGTACAGCACCTCGCGGCAGGACGGCGAGAGTTCGCTGCGGGCCGTGCACACCGCCCTCGACCACGGCACGACGCTGCTGGACACCGCCGACATGTACGGGCCGTTCACCAACGAGCTGCTGCTCGGCCGGGTGCTGAGGGAGCGCAGGGGCGAGGCGTTCGTCACCACCAAGTGCGGGCTGCTCGTCGGCGAGCAGCACATCGTCGCCAACGGCCGCCCCTCGTACGTCAGAAGGGCCTGCGACGCGTCGCTGCGCCGGCTGCAGACCGACACCATCGACCTCTACCAGCTGCACCGCGTCGACCCGGAGGTCCCGCTGGAGGAGACCTGGGGGGCGCTGTCCGAGCTGGTCGCGGCCGGGAAGGTGCGGGCGCTCGGCCTGTGCGCGGTCGGGGCGCGCGGCGACCGGCGCGCCGGCGGCTCCCTGTACGCCGAGACGCTGCGCCAACTGGGGCGCGCCCAGCAGGTGTTCCCGGTCGCCTGCGTGCAGGCCGAGCTGTCGGTGTGGGCGCCCGAGGCGCTCGACGAGCTGCTGCCGTGGTGCGCCGCGCGCGGTGTCGGCTTCCTCGCCGCGATGCCGCTCGGCAACGGCTTCCTGACCGGCACGCTCACTCCCGGCGGCGGCTTCGAGCCGGACGACCTGCGGGCCCGGCATCCGCGGTTCACCGCGGAGATGATGGCCGCGAACCAGCCGATCGTCGCCGGGCTGCACCGGGTGGCCGGCCGCCACGCGGCGACCCCCGCGCAGGTCGCGCTCGCCTGGACGCTCGCCCAGGGACCCGGCGTGGTGCCGGTCCCCGGCGCGAAGACCGCCCGCTGGACCGCGGAGAACGCGGCGGCCGCGGGGCTGGCGCTGACCGCGGCGGACCTCGCGGAGATCGCGGACCTGCCGCCGGCGCGCGGGTCGTGGGAGTGAACTCCCCTGTCCGTAGCGGCCCGCCGACCGCCCGCCGAATGCCGGTCGGCGGGCGGAACGCGCGCGCCGGGGGGCGGGGGTGTGGTGTGCTGGGAGGGTGAGCGCAGCGAACAGGACCAGGACCCTGACGACCGCCGCGGCGCTGGCCGCCGCGGCCGCACTCGTGCTGGGCGGATGCTCCTCCAGTGGGGGCAAGGGCATGCCGATGCTGCCGCTCCCCAGCAGCGCCACGCCGTCCGCCACCGGCAGCGCGGCCCCCGGGTCGGCCGGCCCGAGCGCGGTGCCGTCGGCCGCCCCGGCCGTCGGCACCGCGAAGGTCACCGGCACGGTCGCGAACCGGCTCGCCCAGCCCTGGGGGCTGGCCCAGCTGCCCGACGGCTCGCTGCTCGTCGCCTCCCGGGACAGCGGCCGGATCTCCCGGATCGACGCGGCCAAGGGCGCCGTCACCCTGGTCGGCACGGTCCCCGGCGTCTTCCACACCCAGGGCGGCGAGCAGGGCCTGCTCGGCATCGCCCTGTCCCCCGACTACGGCTCCGACCACCTGGTCTACGCGTACTTCACCACCGAGTCGGACAACCGCGTCGCCCGCCTGCTCTACGACCCCTCGCGGCCGCGCGGCGAACAGCTCGGAGCGCCCGACACGATCCTGCGCGGCATCCCGATGGGCACGATCCACAACGGCGGCCGGATCGCCTTCGGACCGGACGGCATGCTCTACGCCGGGACCGGCGAGACCGGGCAGCGCGGCCTCGCCCAGCAGATGTCCTCGCTCGCCGGGAAGATCCTGCGGATGACACCGGACGGGCAGCCGCCGAAGGACAACCCGACCGCCGGGTCGCTCGTCTACTCCCCCGGCCACCGCAACGTCCAGGGGCTCACCTGGGACGCCCAAGGGCACCTGTGGGCCTCGGAGTTCGGCCAGGACACCTGGGACGAGCTGAACCTGATCGAGCCGGGGGCGAACTACGGCTGGCCGGTGGTCGAGGGCGTCGCGCACCGTGCGGGGTACGTGGACCCGGTCGTCCAGTGGCACACCGGCCAGGCGTCGCCCTCGGGCATCGCCTACGCGGCGGGCTCCCTCTGGATGGCGTCGCTGCGCGGCGAGCGGCTCTGGCGGATTCCGCTCGACGGAACGAAGGCGGCTGCGCCGCCGCAGGCGTTCTTCGCGTCCGCCTACGGGCGGCTGCGGACGGTTGTCGCCGTCGACGAGCACACGCTGCTGGTCGCGACCAGCAACACGGACGGGCGCGGGGCGCCTTCCGGCGCGGATGACCGCCTGCTTCGCGTGGCGGTCACCTGACGCCTCCACCTGCCGGTGGGCCGCCGCGACCGCCTCCCCCCTCCCGGCCGGTGGTCCGGTCTGCCACCGCAACTGCCCCTCCGGGCCGGTGACGACGCACAGCCGTGGTGGCGGCTGGCCGCGCCGTCCCCCGCGCCCCGCAAAAACCCCGGGCCGCGCCCGGACCGCGCGGAGCTCGCGCCCGTTTCCCCGGGCCGCGCCCGGAACGCGCCGGGCGTCGCGCCCTGCCAGGGGCGCGGGGAACTGCGCGAGCAACCGGCCACCGGCCGGTGATCCGGTCTGCCACCGCAACACCCCCTCCGGGCCGGTGACGACGCACAGCCCTCATCACGGCTGGCCGCGCCGTCCCCCACGCCCCCCCAAAAAACCCGGGCTGCGCCCGAAAGGCGCTGGGCGTCGCGCCCTGCCAGGGGCGCGGGGAACTGCGCGAGCAACCGGCCACCGGCCGGTGATCCGGTCTGCGACCGCAATTGCCCCTCCGGGCCGGTGACGACGCACAGCCCTCATCACGGCTGGCCGCGCCGTCCCCCGCGCCCCCCCAAAACCCCGGGCCGCGCCCGGAACCCGCTGGGCGTCGCGCCCTGCCAGGGGCGCGGGGAACGGCGCGAGCAACCGGCCACCGGCCGGTGATCCGGTCTGCGACCGCAACACCCCCTCCGGGCCGGTGACGGTGCCCGACCGGGCCCGGTGGCGACGTGCAGCTCGGCCGGGGGTCAGGTGGGGAAGAGGTTGAGGCGGTGGGCGAGGGCGGCGGCTTCGCCTCGGGTGGAGACGGAGAGTTTGGCGAGGATGTTGGAGACGTGGACGCTCGCCGTCTTGGGGGAGATGAAGAGCGCCTCGGCGATCTGGCGGTTGGTGCGGCCGTCGGCGACCAGCCGGAGGACGTCCCGCTCGCGGGCGGTGAGCCCGAGCGGGTCAGCCGCGGGGGGCAGCGAGAGCGCCGCGATGCGGGCGGCGAGCGGCCGGGCGCCGGCCGCGCGGGCCACTGCGAGGGCCGAGGCGAGCAGCGCCCGCGCCTCGCGGGGCGCGCTGCCGCTCGCGCCGAGCGCCTCGGCGTGGCGAAAGCGCACCTGCGCCAGCTCCAGCGGCCGCTCCTGCGACTCGAACGCCTGCTGCGCCGCGGCCCACAGCGCGGGCTCCCCGCGCCCCTCGGCGCGAGCCGTCTCCGCCTCGACGAAGAGCGCGTACGCCTCGCACAGCGGCGTCGGCCGCGGCAGCGTCGCGGCGGCGTCGCGCAGCAGGGCGAGGGCGCCGGGGTCCGCGGCGGGCGCCGCGGCCTCCGCGCTCGCGCCGGCGGCGAGCAGCGGCCAGGCGTAGCGGCTGGTGCCGACCGGGAACCCGGCGCCGGTGCCGGCCGCCAGCTCGCGCCGGGCCTCGTCGAAGCTGCCCTGCGCGGCGGCGAGTTGCACGCCGAGCGTACGGATCGGGATGGTGTGCTGCGGCTGCGTGTCGTGCCGCAGCAGCTCGACGGCGGTCGCGTGGTGCCGCCGGGCCGCCTCGGGATCGCCGACGGCGATGGCGAGGAAGCCGTGGTAGGTCTCGATGCCCGCCCGCATGTACGTCTTCCGCACCAGCCGCCGCGCCTGCCCGAGCGGCACCGCGGCCTGCGCGTAGTCCCCCATCGCGAGGAGCGACTCGCCCTCGTTGGTGAGCAGCCAGGCGCGGGTGACGTGCGCCGCCTGCTCGCCCAGCAGGGTCTGGCCCTCGCGGCTGACCCTCACCGCCTCGCCGGAGCGGCCCGCGCCCTCCAGGACCGAGGAGAGGTTGCCGTAGGCGCGGCCGAGGATCGCCGACCGGTGCCGGTCGCTGACGAGTCGGCGCACCTGCTCGACCTCGGCGATGCCGGCCTCGGTGTCGCCGCCGTCGGCGCGCAGCAGTCCGAGGGTGACGCGGGCGTGCAGTTCGGTGTCGCGGGCGCCGGCCAGCCGGGCCAGCTCGACGGCGCGGCAGGCGATGTCGATGCCCTCGGCGCCCGACTTGTGGACCATGATCCAGCCGGCGATCACCGAGAGGACCTCGGCGTGCGCGGCGGACGGCGGCAGCCCCTCGACCAGTTCGCGGGCGCGCGACAGCTCCTCCCAGCCGTCGCCTCGGGCCAGGTCCTCGGTCAGCCGGGAGCGCTGCGACCAGAACCAGGCGGCGCGCAGCGGGTCCTGGGCGCCGGTGCGGTCCATCAGCTTCAGCGCGCGCTTGGCGATGGTGTACGCGCGTTCGCGCTCGCCGCTGAAGCGGGCGGCGACGGTGATCTCGGCGAGCAGGTCGAGGAAGCTGAGGGGCCGCTCGCAGTCCTGCGGGCCGCCGTCGCCCGAGCCGAGCGGCGGGTACGCCTCCGCGTAGTCGGCGGGCCGCAGCGAGGACCGTACGTCCTGCGGCGTGTCGTCCCACAGCTCCAGTGCGCGTTCCAGCAGGCGGTGCTGTTCGGCGTAGGCGTGCCGGCGGCGGGCCTCGACGGAGGCGCGCAGCACCGCGGGCAGCGCCTTGGCCGGGTCGTGCGCGGCGTACCAGTAGCTGGCCAGCCGGGCGGCCCGCTCGTCGGCCCTGACCAGCGAGGGACCTGCCTCGACGGCCTCGGCGTAGCGCCGGTTGATGCGGCTGCGCTCGCCGGGCAGCAGGTCCTCGCCGACCGCTTCACGGACCAGGGAGTGCCGGAAGCGGTAGCCGTCGCTGTCGGTGGGGACCAGGATGTTGGCGCCGACGGCGGTGCGCAGCGCGTCGATGAGCCGGTCCTCGCCGAGCCCGGCGACGGCTTCGAGCAGCCGGTACTCGACCGTGCTGCCGCCCTCCGCGACGATCCTGGCGACCCGCTGGGCGTCGTCGGACAGCGCCTCGACCCGCACCAGCAGCAGGTCGCGCAGGGAGTCGCTGATCCCGGTGGAGCAGCCGCCGCGGATGGAGCAGGCCAGCTCCTCGACGAAGAAGGGGTTGCCGTCGGAGCGGGCGAAGACCTGGTCGACGACGGCGTCCTCGGGCTCCACCGCGAGGATGGCTGCCAGTTGGCGGCGCACCTCGTCGTGGCTGAAGCGGGCCAGCTCGATCCGGTCGACGGTGCGCAGCCGGTCGGTCTCGGCGAGGAAGGGGCGCAGCGGGTGGCGGCGGTGGATGTCGTCGGCGCGGTAGGTCGCGGCGACCACGACGCGGGCGCGCTGCAGGGAGCGGAAGAGGTAGGAGAGCAGTTCGCGGGTGGAGCGGTCGGCCCAGTGCAGGTCCTCGACGACCAGGACCAGGGTGCGATCGGCGCCGAGGCGTTCCAGCAGCCGGGCGGTCAGTTCGAAGAGCCGGACCCGGCCGTCCTCGTCGTGCGGGTCGCGGGGGCTGCCCCCGGCCTCGCCGAGCTCGGGCAGCAGCCGGGCCAGCTCGGTCTCCTGCCCGGCCACGGCGGTCAGCACCGCCGCGCCGAGCGAGCCGTACAGGTCGCGCAGGGCGGTCGAGATCGGCGCGAACGGAAGTCCGTCCGCGCCGATCTCCACGCATCCCCCGACGGCGGTCACGGCCCCCGTGACCCGCGCTGCCGCGAGGAATTCCTCGGTGAGCCGGGTCTTGCCGACCCCGGCCTCGCCGCCGATCAGCACCGCTTGCGGCTCGCCCCGGTCCGCCGCGGCCAGCGCCGCGGTCAGCCTTTTCAGCTCGGTGTCTCGACCGATGAACACGGGGCTGAGGGACTGCGTCTGCACGGTGCTGAGCATGTCACGGCGGGCCCCTCGGGCGACACCGATTAGTGTCCCGGCCGGCGCCGCGGCGGGCCGCACGGCCGGGGCCCCGGCCGGCGGACCGGCCGGCGCCACCGGGGTCATGCGGCGCGGTGCGGGTGCGGGGCCCGGTTGACCCGGCCGAGGGGGCGGGGCGCCGGGGCCGGCGCGCTCGGGGAAGCCGCCCCCTCGGCGTCGGTGCGTGCGGAGGTCCGCGAGGCGGTGCGGGCCTCGGTGCGGTGGGCGCGGCGCTCGGCGGTGCGGGCCGCCCGCGCGTCCCTGGCCAGCCGCCAGGCCGCCGCCTCGCGTACCAGGTCGTCGCGGCGGGCCTGCTGGATTTCGTAGCTGTACATCACGGTGAGCTCCTGGGAGATCCGGTTTCCTCTGGACGGTCTCCAGCCTCGTCTCCCAGGGGGGTGCGCCACATCGGGCACCTTCCCGAACTTCCGTGCCCCGCCCGGGGGTCGGACGCCTTAGGCGTGGCCGCCGGGTGCCTTAGGCGCCGCTCCGCACGCCGCGGGGGCCTTAGGACGCCGATGCGTGGCACCTACACGCGCCCGTCCGCTGCCGCGGGGGGGTGAACGCCCGTGTCCGACGCGGCCGTTGCTCCCCGGGCCGGAGGCCCGGCCCACGCGGCCCGGCGCAGGCGAGCGGCCCTGATCCGCCCAGCGGCGCCCAGCGGCAGGCGCGGACCCGGGTGGCAGCCCGGCCCGCGCGGCCCGGCGCGGGCGAGCGGCCCCAAACGGCCCAGCGGCCCGGAGCGGTCAGGCGCGGACCCGGCCGGCAGCCCGGCCCGCGCGGCCCGGCGCGGGCGAGCGGCCGCAAACGGCCCAGCCGCCCCGAGCAGTCAGGCGCGGACCCGGCCGGCAGCCCGGCCCCCGCGGCCCGGCGCGGGCGAGCGGCCGCAAACGGCCCAGCGGCCCGGAGCGGTCAGGCGCGGACCCGGGTGGCGGCCGGTGGACCGGCTGCCACCGCGGCCGGCAGGGCGTCGGGGACGGCGAGCCCGGTGGGCTCGGCGGGCGGGGCCTCGATGCTGAGCCGGGGGAGCCGCCGCTCGAGCCATCCGGGCAGCCACCAGTTCGCCGCGCCCAGCAAATGCATCAGGGCCGGCACCAGCAGCGTGCGCAGCACGAACGCGTCGAGCGCGACGGCCGCGGCGAGGCCCACGCCGAACATCGCGATCACGCGGTCGCCGCTGAGCACGAACGCCGCGAAGACGGCGATCATGATGACCGCGGCGGAGTTGATCACCCGGCTGGTCTCGGCCAGCCCGATCCGGACCGCGCGCCGGTTGTCGCGGGTCTCCTGCCACTCCTCGTACATCCGGCTGATCATGAAGACCTGGTAGTCCATGGACAGCCCGAAGAGCACCGAGACCATGATCACCGGCAGGAACGGCTCGATCGGGCCGGCCCGGCCGAGCCCCATCCACTCACTGCCCCAGCCCCACTGGAAGACCGCGGTGACCACGCCGAAGGAGGACGCGACCGCGGCGACGTTCATCACGGCGGCCTTCAGCGGGATGCCGACCGAGCGGAAGGCGAGCAGCAGCAGGAGGCAGCCGAGCCCGACGACGCAGCCGACGAAGAGCGGGAGCTTGCCGATGACGACGGCGGCGAAGTCGTCGTAGCTGGCGGTGGTGCCGCCCACGTAGACCTGGAGGCCGGTGTCGTGCTCGGCGGCGGGCAGCACCTCGTGGCGGAGCCGGTCGACCAGGTCGGAGGTGTCGCGGGACTGCGGCGCGCTGTCCGGCACGACGGTGACCACGCCGGTGCGGCCCGCGCCGTCGAAGGCGGCCGGGCTGACGGAGGCGACGCCGGGGGTGTGCTCCAGGGTCGCCGGCAGGTGGTCGAAGGCGACGCGGGCGGCGGCGCCGTCGGTGGTCGCGACCAGGGTGAGCGGCCCGTTGGTGCCGGGCCCGAAGCCGCCGGCGAGCAGGTCGTACGCCTGCCGGGTGGTGGCGGTGGCGGGCCCGTTGCCCTGGTCGGAGGTGCCCAGGTGCAGGGTGAAGGTGGGGATCGCGAGCACCGCCATCACCACGGCGGCGAGCAGGCCGAGCACCTTGGGGTGGCGCTCGACGAACGCCGACCAGCGCACCGCGAGCCCGGCCGGCGGCTCGGGCTGCGGGACGGTCTCGCAGCCGTCGTCGGTGCAGACGGCGCGGGCGGCCAGCGCCCGGCGCTCGCGCCGGCTGAGCGCGCGGGTGCCGATGACGCCGAGCAGCGCGGGCAGCAGGGTGATCGAGGCGGCGACGGTGAGCAGCACGGTCAGCGCGGAGGCGACGGCCACGCCGTTGAGGAAGTCCAGCCGCAGGATCAGCATGCCGAGCAGCGCGGTGCACACGGTGCCGCCGGCGAAGACGACCGCCCTGCCGGTGGTGGTGACCGCCTCCTGGGCGGCCTGCGCGACGCTCAGGCCGCGTTTGAGCCCTCTGCGGTGCCGGGTGACGATGAACAGCGCGTAGTCGATGCCGACGCCCAGGCCGATCAGCATGCCGAGCATCGGCGCGAAGTCGGCGACGGTCATCGCGTGGCCGAGCAGCACGGTGCCCATGTAGGCGGTGCCGCAGCCGACCAGCGCGGTCGCGATGGGCAGCAGCATGGCGGCGAAGGAGCCGAAGGCGACCAGCAGGACGACGGCGGCCACCGCGACGCCGACGACCTCGCTGAGGTGGGCGCTGGTGCTCTCGGTGCTGCCCACGGCCTGGCCGCCCAGCTCGACCCGCAGGTCCGGGGCCTGCGCGGCCTTGGCGGTGTCCACCAGCGCCTGCGCCTGGGAGCGGCTGATGCTGTCGGCGTCCTGCCCGTAGCCGACGGTGGCGTACGCGGTGTGGCCGTCGCGGCTGATCTGCGCGTGGCCCGCGGCGCCGTAGGGGCTGACCACGGAGGTGACGCCGGGCAGCCTACGGGCGTGGTCGAGCGCCCGGGTCATGGTCTGCTCGACGTCGGCGGCGCGCACCGTGCCGTGGCCGGTGTGCCAGACGATGGTCTCGCTGTCGCCCGCCTGGCCGGGGAACGCCTCGCGCAGCAGCGACGCGGCGTGTCCCGACTCGGTCCCCGGGGCCTCGTACTTCTTGGAGTACGCGGAGCCGGCGGCGCCCGCCGCCGCGGTCAGGCCGACGAGGACGGCGATCCACAACAACACGACGGTGATGCGGCGGTTGATGCACCACCGTGCGAGAGCGGCCATGGATCGGTTACCCCTGTGTTCGACGTCCGACCCACTGTGCCAGGGGAAAAAGATCCTTTGCGACTTTCGTGCGCTTCCTCACAAGGGGGTAAGAAAGGCATAAGGCCAGGCATAGGGCTGGGCATTGAGGCCGGGCACAGGGCCGGGCCCGCGACCCGACGGCGAAGGGCGGCACCCCGGTGTGGGGTGCCGCCCTTCGTACCCGCGCTGCGGCTGCCGCCGCGCCGCGGTCAGCCCTGGACGCCGAGCTTCTCCAGCACCAGCTCGCGGACGCGCTTGGCGTCCGCCTGGCCGCGGGTGAGCTTCATGACCGCGCCGATCAGCGCGCCGGCCGCGGCCAGGTTGCCGCCGCGGATCTTGTCCGCGATCGCCGCGTTGTCGGCGATCGCCTGGTCGACGGCCGCGCCGAGCGCGCCGTCGTCGGACACCACCTTCAGGCCGCGCCGCTCCACCACCTCGTCCGGCTCGCCCTCCCCGGCCAGCACGCCCTCGATGACCTGGCGGGCCAGCTTGTCGTTGAGGTCGCCGGCCGCGACGAGCGCCGAGACCCTGGCGACCTGCGCCGGGGTGATGGCCAGCGCGGACAGCTCCGCGCCGGTCTCGTTGGCGTGCCGGGCCAGCTCGCCCATCCACCACTTGCGGGCCGAGGCGGCGTCCGCGCCGGCGTCGGTGGTGGCGACGATCAGGTCGATGGCGCCGGCGTTGAGCGCGGACCGCATCTCGTGGTCGGAGACCCCCCACTCGGTCTTGAGCCGCTCGCGGCGCAGCCGGGGCAGCTCGGGCAGCCCGCCGCGCAGCTCCTCGACCCAGTCGCGGGCCGGCGCGACCGGCACCAGGTCGGGCTCGGGGAAGTAGCGGTAGTCCTCCGCCTCCTCCTTGATCCGGCCCGCGGTGGTGGAGCCGTCCTCCTCGTGGAAGTGCCGGGTCTCCTGCACGATGCTGCCGCCGGAGGAGAGCACCGCGGCGTGCCGCTGGATCTCGAACCGGGCGGCGCGCTCCACGCTGCGCAGCGAGTTGACGTTCTTGGTCTCGCTGCGGGTGCCGAACTTCTTCTCGCCCTGCGGGCGCAGCGACAGGTTGACGTCGCAGCGCATCTGGCCCATCTCCATCCGGGCGTCGGAGACGCCCAGCGCCTTGATCAGCTCGCGCAGCTCGGCGACGTAGGCGCGGGCGACCTCGGGGGCCCGCTCGCCGGCGCCCTCGATCGGCTTGGTGACGATCTCGATCAGCGGGATGCCGGCCCGGTTGTAGTCCAGCAGCGAGTACGTCGCGCCGTGGATGCGTCCGGTGGCGCCGCCGACGTGGGTGGACTTGCCGGTGTCCTCCTCCATGTGGGCGCGCTCGATCTGCACCCGGAAGACCTCGCCGTCCTCCAGCTGGACGTCCAGGTAGCCGTTGAAGGCGATCGGCTCGTCGTACTGCGAGGTCTGGAAGTTCTTCGGCATGTCCGGGTAGAAGTAGTTCTTCCGGGCGAAGCGGCACCACTGCGCGATCTCGCAGTTCAGCGCGAGGCCGATCTTGATCGCCGACTCGACGCCGACGGCGTTGACCACCGGCAGCGAGCCGGGCAGGCCCAGACAGGTCGGGCAGGTCTGCGAGTTGGGCTCGGCGCCCAGCTCGGTGGAGCAGCCGCAGAACATCTTCGTGCGGGTGCCCAGCTCCACGTGGACCTCAAGGCCCATCACCGGGTCGTACGACTCCAGCGCGTCCTCGTAGGACGGCAGATCCGTGACGGTCACAGTTCCCTCTACCTTCTCAGTCCGTCCGGTCAGTCCGTCAGGATGTCGTCGTCAACGGCCTCGCGCAGTTCGCGGACCAGCAGCGCCACGCCGGTGGCCACGGCCGCGACGCGGATGAGGCCGTCGACCAGCTGGAGCGTGTCGTTCTCACCCTTGGCGGCGCGGACCTTCTTGATGTTGCTGAAGGCGGCGAACAAGGTGGTCCCGATGGTCAGGTAGGTGCCGAACTTGCCCTTGGACTTCTTGTCGGTGCTCACAGCTGGGGTGCCTCCTCAAGCAGCGGGTGGCCCCACTTCTTCACGAAGGCGGCCTCGACGGCGGCGCCGACCCGGTAGAGCCGGTCGTCCTGGAGTGCGGGCGCGACGATCTGCAGTCCCACCGGAAGACCATCCTCCGGTGCGAGGCCGCAGGGCAGTGACATGGCCGCGTTGCCGGCCAGGTTGGCCGGGATGGTGCACAGGTCGGCGAGGTACATCGCCATCGGGTCGTCTGCCCGCTCGCCGATCGGGAACGCCGTGGTGGGCGTGGTCGGCGACACGATCACGTCGACCTGCTCGAAGGCGCGCTCGAAATCACGGGTGATCAGGGTGCGGACCTTCTGCGCCGACCCGTAGTACGCGTCGTAGTAGCCGGAGCTGAGCGCGTAGGTGCCCAGGATCACGCGGCGCTTGACCTCGGGGCCGAAGCCGGCGTCGCGGGTGAGGGCGGTGACGTCCTCGGCGGACCGGGTGCCGTCGTCGCCGACCCGCAGGCCGTAGCGCATCGCGTCGAAGCGGGCCAGGTTGCTGGAGCACTCCGAGGGCGCGATCAGGTAGTACGCGGCGAGCGCGTACGTGAAGGACGGGCAGGACAGCTCGACGACCTCGGCGCCCAGCTCCTTCAGCAGCTCGACCGCCTCGGTGAAGCGCTGGACGACGCCGGCCTGGTAGCCCTCGCCGCCGAACTCCTTGACCACGCCGACCCGCAGGCCCCTGACGTCGCCGCTGCGGGCGGCCTCGACGACCGGCGGCACCGGCGCGTCGATGGAGGTGGAGTCCATCGGGTCGTGGCCGGCGATGACCTCGTGCAGCAGCGCGGCGTCCAGCACCGTGCGCGCGCAGGGCCCGCCCTGGTCGAGCGAGGAGGAGAAGGCGACCATGCCGTAGCGGGACACCCCGCCGTACGTCGGCTTGACGCCCACGGTCGCGGTGACCGCGGCGGGCTGCCGGATGGAGCCGCCGGTGTCGGTGCCGATGGCCAGCGGCGCCTGGTAGGAGGCGAGGGCCGCGGCGCTGCCGCCGCCGGAGCCGCCGGGGATGCGGGTGAGGTCCCACGGGTTGCCGGTCGGGCCGTAGGCGCTGTTCTCGGTGGAGGAGCCCATCGCGAACTCGTCCATGTTGGTCTTGCCGAGGATGACCACGCCGGCGGCCTTCAGCCGCCGGGTGACCGTCGCGTCGTACGGCGGGATCCAGCCCTCGAGGATCTTCGAGCCGACGGTGGTCGGCACCCCCTCGGTGGTGAAGATGTCCTTGAGCGCGAGCGGCACGCCGGCCAGCGGGCCGAGCGGTTCGCCGGCGGCGCGCTTGGCGTCCACCGCGCGGGCCTGGGCGAGCGCGCCCTCCCGGTCGACGTGCAGGAAGGCGTGCACCTTCTCGTCGACGGCCTCGATCCTGGCCAGGTGGGCCTCGGTGACCTCGACCGCGGTCAGCTCGCCTGCGGCGATCTTCGCGGCGGTCTGTGCGGCGGTGAGCCGGATGATGTCCGTCATGGTCAGTCCTCCCCCAGGATCTGCGGCACCTTGAAGCGCTGCTGCTCCTGCGCGGGCGCGCCCGACAGGGCCTGCTGCGCGGTCAGCGACGGCCGGACGGTGTCCGGGCGCATGACGTTGGTCAGGGGCAGCGGGTGGGAGGTCGGCGGTACGTCCTCGCCGGCCACCTCGGATACGCGGGCTACCGCGCCGATGATGTCGTCGAGCTGTCCGGCGAAGTGGTCCAACTCTTCGCCGGAGAGCTCCAGACGTGCCAGCCGGCCGAGGTGGGCGACCTCCTCGCGCGTGATGCCAGGCATGCAGCGATCCTCTGGGGGGTGAGATGTCGATTGTGGCCCCAATCCTATGGGCCCGCGCACCCCGACCGCGAAACGATTCCCCCCGGCCCCGGTCCGCCCGCCGTGCGCCGGCCGTTCGGCGCGCGCCGCAGGGCGCCGCGGCGGGTGTCCGGCGGCCGCTACTCGGCGACGACGGCCGGTGACACCGGCGGGGTGCCGCCCGCCGTCGGCGGCAGGCCGGGCAGCGCCGGCACCCGCGCGGTGCGGGCGCCGGCGGGCAGTTCGTGCCGCTGCCAGCCGCGGGCGCCGCGGGCGCGCAGCCAGGCCGTCGCCTCGTCCGGCGGCATCGCGGCGGCGACCAGCCAGCCCTGGACGGCGTCGCACCGCATGTCGCGCAGCCGCTCCCACGTCTCGTCGTCCTCGACGCCCTCGGCGACGACCATCAGGCCGAGGGAGTGCGCGAGGTCGACGGTGCAGCGGACGATCTCGGCGTCCTCGCTGTCGACCACGAGCCTGGCCACGAAGGAGCGGTCGATCTTCAGCTCGCTGACGGGCAGTTTGCGCAGGTGCACCAGCGAGGAGTAGCCGGTGCCGAAGTCGTCGAGGGACATCTTCACGCCGTGCCCGGTCAGCCCGTTGAGGGTGTCGGCGGCGCGCTGCGGGTCCTCCAGCAGGACGTGCTCGGTGATCTCCAGCTGCAGCGCGCCGGGCGGCACCCGGTGCCGGGCCAGCCGGGCGGCGACCGCGCCGGCGAAGCCGGGGGTGTGCACGTCGCGCGGCGAGACGTTGACGGCGACCGGGACGTCCAGGCCCATCGCGCGCCAGCGGGCGATCTGGGCGAGCGCGGTCTCCAGCACGTACTCGGTCAGCTGCGGCATCAGGCCGGAGGTCTCGGCCATGGTGATGAACTCGTCGGGGTTGACCCGGCCGCGCTCGGGGTGGTTCCAGCGGACCAGCGCCTCCATGCCGGCCACCCGGCCGTCGAACCGGACCTTGGGCTGGTAGTGGAGTTCGACGTCGCCGGTCTCCAGGGCGCGGCGCAGGTCGCCGAGCAGGCCGAGCCGGTCGGGGGTGTTGCCGTCGCGGGTGGCCTCGTAGACCTCGGCGCCGCTGCGGTCCCGCTTGGCCTGGTACATCGCGACGTCGGCGCGGCGCAGCAGCCCCTCGGCGTCGGTGGCGTGGTCGGGGAAGACCGCGACCCCGGCGCTGGCCTCCAGCACCAGGGTCAGCCCGTCGAGGCCGATCGGCGAGCCGAGCGCGGCGACCAGGGCGCGCGCGATGCGCTGGGCGCTGGTGGGCGAGTCGCAGACGGGCAGCAGGACGGCGAACTCGTCGCCCCCGAGGCGCGCCGCCTCGGCGCCCCTGGGCAGCGCCAGCCGCAGCCGGTCGGCGATCTGCAGCAGCAGCCGGTCGCCCGCCAGGTGGCCGAGGGTGTCGTTGACGGACCGGAACTTGTCGAGGTCGATGAGGATCAGCCCGACCCGGCCCCGGCCGGAGGGGGGCGGCCCGCCGGCGCTGCCGCCGGCCGGCAGGTCCCCGCGTTCGCGGCCGCCCTCGCGGGCCGCGTCCAGCGCGTTCCAGGTGCGCTCCAGCAGCCACTGGCGGTTGGGCAGTCCGGTGAGCGGGTCGCGCAGCTGCTCCTCGGCGCGGGCGTGCGCGATCCACAGGGTGGAGTCGAGGGCGATCAGCGGCACCGCGAACAGCGGCAGCAGCACCGGCATGTCGCTGGAGACCACCAGGATCAGCGGCGAGATGCCGAGCAGCGCGCCGCCGACCATGCCCTGGCGCACCAGCGCGGTGCGGGCGACGGTCGGCAGGCCGCCGCCGCGCGGCGCGTACGCCCACCACAGCAGCGCGCGGGTGGCGGCCAGATAGGCCAGAGCGGTGAGGGTGACGCTGACGACGGCGGTCGGCGACCAGCTGGAGGGGTCCCAGGGACGCTCGACGGAGGGGGTGCGGCCGCACAGCGCCAGGGTGAGCGAGCCCGCGCCGATGCCGAGGATGTCGATGGCGCCGTGCAGCCCGGCCTGCCGCCAGCGGTGCCTGCGGGCGGCGCCGACCAGCACCACCACGGCGAGGCTGACCAGGACCGCGGGCACCCAGCCGTAGAGCAGCAGCATCGCCAGGGTGAGGGCGGCGCCGGAGCCGGTGCCGCCCCACCAGCGGTCCCGGCCCATGGCGACCAGGTGGCCGACGATGACGCCGGTGAGGACGGCGAAGGCCCAGCCCACGGTGCCGCCGGGGAACAGGGCGTGGCCGCCGTCCAGCACCCGGACCACCCCTGCGGCGAGGGCGACCCCGGCGGCCGCCGGCACCGCCAGGCGCACCACGGGTCCCGGGCTCGCGGGGAGTACGGACGCGGCGTCGCTGCTGGGCAGCGGCGCCGCTCCGGCGCTCTCCGTGATGTCCATGCCCGTCCCTCTCACAGCCGGTCAAGCGGCAGGTACCGCGCCCGTGTCCGGAAGCCGACCCCGGGGCCGGCCCGGAGGCCAACCCGCTGGAGCTGCTGCAAGGTTGATGCCCCAGGGGCGCGCCTCTCAACAGTAGGACGAAGGGCGCTGTCCCGAGACCCGATCGGCTGCCATTGCCCGAATGCGACCTGCGGGATCACGGCGTTCTGATATGGGCTGATCGGGTGACATTCGGTGGTTATTCAGTCCGATTCGCCACCTGCCGCGTCCTTCGCCGCGTCCGCCGCCTCCGTCTGCTGTTCCTCGCCCGCGCCGGCCGGGTTCACCGCGACCTCGCGCGCCGCGTCGGCGCCCTGCCCGAGCAGGACGGCGAAGCCGTCCTCGTCCAGCACGGGCACCTTGAGCTGCACTGCCTTGTCGTACTTCGAACCGGGGTTGTCCCCCACCACGACGAAGTCCGTCTTCTTGGAGACGGAACCGGTGACTTTCGCGCCCCGGCTGCCCAGTGCCTCCTTTGCGCCATCCCGGGTATGCCCCTGGAGCGTTCCGGTCACGACCACGGTGAGCCCTTCGAGCGGCCGGGGTCCCTCGTCCGAGCCCTCTTCGGTGAAGCGGACGCCGGCCGCCCGCCACTTCTCGATGATCTCCAGGTGCCAGTCCTCGGCGAACCACTGCTTGAGGGAGGCCGCGATGGTCGGGCCGACGCCGTCGACGGCGGCCAGCGCGGCCTCCTCGGCGTCCTTGATCCGGTCCAGGTCGCGGAACTCGCGGGCCAGCGCCTCGGCCGCGACCGGCCCGACGTGCCGGATGGACAGCCCGGTGAGCACCCGGGCCAGCGGGCGGTCCTTGGCGGCTGCGATGTTCTCCAGCATGGCCAGGGCGTTCTTCTTCGGCTCGCCCTTCTGGTTGGCGAAGAAGGAGACCGTCTTCTCCTCGCCGGTCTCCGGGTCGCGCTTGGGCAGGCCGGTGTCCTGGTCCAGGACGTGGGAGCGGATCGGCAGCAGCCGCCCGATCTCCAGGCCGAACAGGTCGCCCTCGTCGCGCAGCGGGGCCTCGGCGTCCAGCGGCTGGGTCAGCGCGGTCGCCGCGACGTAGCCGAGCGCCTCGATGTCCAGGCAGCGGCGGCCGGCCAGGTAGAAGATCCGCTCGCGCAACTGGGCGGGGCAGTACCGGGCGTTGGGGCAGCGCAGATCGATGTCGGCTTCCTTCATCGGCTGCAGCGCGGTGCCGCACTCGGGGCACTCGGCGGGCATCACGAACTCCCGCTCGCTGCCGTCGCGCAGGTCCACGACCGGGCCGAGGATCTCCGGGATGACGTCGCCGGCCTTGCGCAGCACCACGGTGTCGCCGATCAGCACGCCCTTCTTCTTGACGACCTCCTGGTTGTGCAGGGTGGCGAACTCGACCTCGGAGCCGGCCACGGTCACCGGCTCCACCACCGCGTACGGGGTGACGCGGCCGGTGCGGCCGACGCCGACCCGCACGTCCACCAGCCGGGTGTTGACCTCCTCCGGCGCGTACTTCCAGGCGATCGCCCAGCGCGGGGCGCGCGAGGTGGAGCCGAGCCGGCCCTGCAGCGGGATCTCGTCGACCTTGACGACCACGCCGTCGATCTCGTGCTCGACGTCGTGCCGGTGCTCGCCGTAGTGGGCGATGAACTCGCCGACGGCCGCGAGCGAGTCGACCACCTTGTTGTGCCGGGCGGTGGGCAGGCCCCATTGGCGCAGCAGCTCGTACCCCTGCGACTGGCGGTCGATGGCGAAGCCGTCGCGGGCGCCGATGCCGTGCACGACCATCCGCAGCGGGCGGGAGGCGGTGATCCGCGGGTCCTTCTGCCGCAGCGAACCGGCCGCGGCGTTGCGCGGGTTGGCGAAGGGCTTGTCGCCGCCCTCCACCAGCCGGGCGTTCAGCTCGTCGAACTTCTCGCCGGGGAAGTACACCTCGCCGCGGATCTCCACCAGTTCCGGCACCTGCTCGCCGGCCAGCCGGTCGGGGATGTCGGCGATGGTCCGCACGTTCTGCGTGATGTCCTCGCCGGTGCGGCCGTCGCCGCGGGTGGCGGCGCGGGTCAGCCGGCCCTTCTCGTAGGTGAGGTTGACCGCGAGGCCGTCGACCTTCAGCTCGCACAGGAAGTGGTACGGGCTGCGCGCGTTGTCCGGGGCGCCGAGCTCGGCGGCCACCCGGTCGGCCCAGGTGGCCAGCTCCTCCTCGGAGAACGCGTTGTCGAGCGACAGCAGCCGCTCGCGGTGCCGGACGGAGGTGAACTCCGTCTCGTACGCGCCGGCGACCTTCTGGGTGGGCGAGTCCGGCGTGCGCAGCGCGGGGTGCTCCTCCTCCAGCGCCTCCAGGCTCCGCAGCAGCCGGTCGAACTCCGCGTCGCTGACGACCGGCGCGTCCCTGACGTAGTAACGGAAGCGGTGCTCTTCGATCTGCTCGGCCAGCCGGGCGTGCTGCTCGCGCGCCTCGGCGGGGATGTCCGCGGGCGTCGCGTCCTCAAGGGCTGCCACGGTTCCGTCCTTCCTACGCGGTCACTCAGGGTTGTCGACGAGCGAGCGGGCGGCCTTCGCGCAGTGCGCGAGAGCCTCCCGGGCGTAGGCCGGCGAGGCCCCCGCCAGACCGCAGGACGGGGTCACGGCCACGGAGGAGCCCAGTGCCCCCGGTGCCAGTCCCAGCCTGCGCCACAGCGCCCGAACACCACTGACGCTACTCGCAGGGTCCGACAACGGTGCATCCTTGCCCGGTACGACACCGGCGAGGAGTGCGGTGCCCGCTTCGGCCGCCTCACCGAAGGCGTCCCAGTCACGCTCGGTGAGCAGCTCGAAGTCGAAGGAGATGCCGGCGACGCCGGCCCGGCGCAGCAGCGCGAACGGCACGGCGGGCGCGCAGGAGTGCACGATCACCGGCACGCCGACCGCGTCCTTGAGGTCGCGCAGCGCGCCCTCGACGACGGTGCGGTCCACCGCGCGGTAGGTGCGGTAGCCGCTGGCGGTCCTGATCGTGCCGGTGAGGACGGCGGTCAGCGAGGGCTCGTCGAGCTGGAGCAGCGGGCGGGCGCCCGGGATGCGCCGGCCGATGTCCGCCAGGTGCGCGGCCAGGCCCTCGGCGAGCGAGGCGGTCAGGTCCCGGCAGGCGCCGGGGTCGCCGAGCGCGGCCTCGCCGCCGCGCAGCTCGACGCCCGCGGCGAGCGTCCACGGGCCGACCGCCTGCACCTTCAGCGGGCCCTGGTAGCCCTGCGTGAACTCCTCCAGGGCGTCCAGGTCCTCGCGCAGCCAGGACCTGGCCCGCCGGGTGTCGCGGCCCGGCCGGTCGCCGAACCGCCAGCCGCTGGGCTCCAGCCGGGCGTACAGCTCGACCAGCATCCCCAGCGTGCGGCCTACCATGTCCGCGCCGGGGCCCCTGGCGGGCAGCTCCGGCAGGAACGGCAGCAGCTCCACCGCCTCGGCCGCCACCCGGGCGGCCTCGCGGGCGTCGACCCCCGGCATCGATCCGACCCCGGTCGCAGCGCCCTCGGGGAGCGCGAACACCTCATCCGTACTCACCCCCGCAGCGTAAGCGGTACGCGGCGGGGAGCCCCCCGCTCCCGGCACGCGCCGCGCAGCCCCGACCGAAGGATGCCGCGCCTCCTTGGACCACCCCCGCCGGCCCGGCACCGCTCGGCCGCGGGCCGCGACCCCCGGCCGGCCGGCCGGACCACGCCACGGCAGCGGCAGCTCCTACGGGGGGCCGTTCCAGATGAGGGCGAGGTGGACGCCGTAGACGGCGGAGGCGCAGGCGGCCGTGGTGAGGGTGAGGGCGATGGTGCGGGGGTGGGCGCGGGCGAGGACGCGGGCCAGGGGGAGGAGGAGGGGGAAGGCCGGCAGCAGGAAGCGGGCCGTGGCGATGTAGACGCCCCGGCCCAGGGCGACGACGGCCAGCATCGCGCCGCCGAACAGGAGCAGCGGCAGCGGCTGCCGCTGGACCACGCACAGGGCGAGGAGCACGAAGCAGGCGGCGACGACGAGCGTCACCATGACGTAGGCGACCGGCACCTCGCCGCCGCGGCGGCCGAGGAAGACCCAGCGGACGCGGCGCAGCAGGTAGCCGCCCTTGCCGAGCCGGTTGCCCCAGGCGTCCTGGACCGCGAAGTAGCCGTCCGCGCGGTGCAGCCGCAGCCCCACCCAGACCACGAACGCGGCCCAGCCGGCGGGCGCGAGGGCGATCGCCAGGGCGGGCCGCCACCACGGTTCGCCGCGGCGCAGCGCCCGCAGCAGCGCCAGTCCCGCGACCGCGCAGACCGCCCCGGCCAGCGCGATCCCGGTCGGCCGGGTGAGTCCGGCGAGGCCGGCGAGCACCCCGGTGCGCACCCAGTGCCGGTCCAGCGCGGTGTACACGGCGGCCGCGGCCAGCGCGGTGAACACCGACTCGGTGTAGGCCATGGACTCCACGAGGGCGTGCGGCACGCAGCCCCAGAGGACCGCGAGCACGGTCCCGGTCCTGCGGCCGTGCAGCCGGTTGCCGACGAGGAAGATCAGCCAGGCGGCGGCGAGGGACGCCGCCAGCGACACCAGCCAGGAGGACGTGGCGAGGCCGAGCGGCAGCGCCGCGTCGGCGATCCGGCACAGCCAGGGGTAGAGCGGGAAGAAGGCGAGGTTGCTCCAGGCGTGCCAGGTGTGCGGGGTGCCGCTGACGGTGCGGTCGTAGCCGTGCTCGACCACGTCCTGGTACCAGCGCGCGTCCCAGGAGCCGTAGAGCACCGTGCCGGGGGACTCGCCGCGCCGCTCGGCGAGGTAGGTGAGCAGGCCGATTCCGAGCGTGCGGGCGGCGCCGTAGCCGAGCAGCGCGGGGGCCGCGAGCCGCAGCGCGGCCCCGACCGGGGTCGGGATGCTCCACCGTGCTGCGGTGGCTGAGGCCATGTCGGTCCGCTCCCTCGGATCGGGTGGGGCGCGGACGACCCTACGATCAGGAGGCGGACGAATCGGTCGACGCGTCAGCGGGCGGCGGCGAGGTCCACACGGTCGGGTGAGACCGCGGGCCGGGCCGCGGTGGACCCGGTGGCGGTGGACCCGATGGCGGCGGACTCAGCGGCCGGGGCGGACCGTCAGGTCGGTGATCTCGGCGTCGCGCGGCAGGTCGACCGCGGTGAGGACGGCGGTGGCGACGGACTCGGGGTCGATCCAGCGGGCCGCCTCGTACGCCTTGCCCTCCTGCTGGTGGACCTTGGCCTGCATGGGCGTCGCGGTGCGGCCGGGGTAGACGGTGGTGACGCGCACCCCGTTGCCGTGCTCCTCGGCGCGCAGCGCGTCGGCCAGCGCCCGCAGCCCGTGCTTGCTGGCCGCGTACGCCGACCACTCGGCGCTCGCGGCCAGGCCCGCGCCGGAGTTGGCGAAGACCACGTGGCCGTGCGAGAGCCGCAGCTGGGGCAGCAGCAGCCGGGTCAGCTCGGCGGGGCCGACGAGGTTGGCGGCCAGCGTCTCGTTCCAGATCTTCGGCGTGAGGTCGCCGACCTGGCCCAGCTCGACCACGCCCGCGATGTGCAGCAGCGAGTCGAGCCGGTCGGGCAGGGACTGGTGGCCGAGCGCCCAGGACAGCCGCGCGGGTTCGCCGAGGTCCCCGACCAGCGTGTGGGCGCCCGGGTAGGCCGCGGCCAGCTCGCGGGCCCGGCCGGCGTCCCTGGCCAGCAGCCAGAGCTCGTCGCCGCGGTCCAGCAGCCGGCGGGCGATCGCCGCGCCGATGCCGGAGCCGCCGCCGGTCAGCAGGTGCGCGCTCACCGGCGCTCCTCCAGGTACCCGAGCGCGGCCTCGCCGTCGCGGGCGACGTGCACCAGCTCGGCGAGCGGCAGCGGCAGGAAGCCCTCGCTCTCCATCCGGTGCAGCTGCTGCTCCAGGCCGTCGTAGAAGCCGGCGCTGTTGAGCAGCACCACGGGCTTGGTGTGCAGCCCGTGCTTCTTCAGCTCCAGGATCTCGGTGGCCTCGTCGAGGGTGCCGGTGCCGCCGACCATCACCACGATCGCGTCGGAGCGCCGCAGCAGTTCGGCCTTGCGGTGGGCGAGGTCACGGGCGACGACCATCTCGTCGGCGTCCTTGCGGGCGAGGTCGTGCAGGAAGTCCACCGACACCCCGACGAGCCGGCCGCCGGCCTCCTGGACGGCGTCCGCGAGGACCTTCATCAGGCCGGCCTCCGAGCCGCCCCACACCAGGGTGTGGCCGCGTTCGCCGATCAGCCGGCCGAACTCCTTGGCGGGGGCGGTGTACTGCTCGCCGAGGTCCGCGGCGGACAGGAAGACTCCGATGTTCATACGGTCACCGCGGGCTTCTCCTGGTGGCGGTCGGTGGTGGCGATGGTGGCGGAGCCGACGACCCGGGTGCCGTCGTACAGCACCACCGCCTGGCCCGGCGCGACGCCGCGCACCGGCCCGTCGAAGGCCACCCGCAGCTCGCCGTCGACGAGCCGCGCGGTGACCGGCACGTCCTCGCCGTGCGCGCGCAGCTGCGCGGTGTACGCGGCCGGGCCGGCCGGCGGGGCGCCGCACCAGCGGGGGCGGATCGCGGTCAGCGCGGTGACGTCGAGCGCCTCGGCGGGGCCGACGGTGACCCGGTTGTCGACCGGGGAGATGTCCAGCACGTAGCGCGGCTTGCCGTCGTCGGCGGGGACGCCGAGCCGCAGGCCCTTGCGCTGGCCGACGGTGAAGCCGTAGGCGCCGGTGTGGGTGCCGACCTGCGCGCCGGACTCGTCGACGATCGCGCCCTCGGCGGCGCCGAGCCGGCGGGCCAGGAAGCCCTGGGTGTCGCCGTCGGCGATGAAGCAGATGTCGTGGCTGTCCGGCTTGCGGGCGACCGCCAGGCCGCGGCGCTCGGCCTCGGCGCGGATCTCGTCCTTGGTGGTGAGGGTGTCGCCGAGCGGGAACATCGCGTGGGCGAGCTGCCGCTCGTCGAGCACCCCGAGGACGTAGCTCTGGTCCTTGGCGGCGTCGCTCGCCCGGTGCAGCTCGCGGGAGCCGTCGGGGCGGACCAGGACGGTGGCGTAGTGGCCGGTGCACACGGCGTCGAAGCCGAGCGCGAGCGCCTTGTCCAGCAGCGCGGCGAACTTGATCTTCTCGTTGCAGCGCAGGCACGGGTTGGGGGTGCGGCCGGCCGCGTACTCGGCGACGAAGTCCTCGACGACGTCCTCGCGGAAGCGGTCGGCGAGGTCCCACACGTAGAAGGGGATGCCGATGACGTCGGCGGCGCGCCGGGCGTCGCGGGAGTCCTCGACGGTGCAGCAGCCGCGGGCGCCGGTGCGGAAGCTCTGCGGGTTCGCGGACAGCGCGAGGTGCACGCCGGTCACGTCGTGGCCGGCCTCGGCGGCTCGCGCCGCGGCGACCGCGGAGTCCACACCGCCGCTCATGGCGGCCAGCACGCGCAGCCGCCCGCCCGGGGTGCGTCCTGGCGCGGAGGGCTCGATGGGGTAGTCGCTCACCCGACCAGGGTAACGGCGGCGGGCCCCGCCCCCGCCGCCGCTTCTGCGGTGCCCGCCGGGAACGGGAACCCGCTCGCCCGGCGTTGCCGGAAGCAGGGTGGACAGACCGCTTCTACTGACGGGTAACCTAGCGCCATGGCACAGCTGCAAGCCCTCGCGGGCGACGACACCTCGGCGAGCGAGTTCGACCGGGACACCGCCGTGACGCCCCGGCCGGGCGAACCGGGCACGTACGACCTGGAGCTGTCGGCCGGGTGGACGATCATCGCCGCCATCAACGGCGGCTACCTGCTCGCCGCGGTCGGCCGGGCGCTGCGCGACGCGCTGCCGCACCCCGACCCGATCACCGTCACCGCGCACTACCTCACCGCCTCGCAGCCCGGCCCGGCCTGGATCAGGACGCAGACCGTGCGCGCGGGCCGGACCATGAGCACCGGGCAGGCCTCGCTCTTCCAGGCCGACGAGGAGGGCCGCGAGGTCGAGCGGATGCGGGTGATCGCCGGGTACGGCGACCTGGCCGCGCTGCCGGCGCAGGTGCACACCTCCGCCGCTCCCCCGGTGATGCCCCCGTACGAGGAGTGCGTCAGCGCGGACGACGCCCCCGAGGGCGGCCCGGTCACCGGCTCCACGGCCATCCTCCAGCGGCTCGACCTGCGCCTCGACCCGGCCACGTCGGGCTGGGCGGTCGGCGCGCCGTCGGGCGCCGGCGACATGCGCGGCTGGCTGGGCCTCGCCGACGGCCGCGACCACGACGCGCTGTCGCTGCTGCTCGCGGTGGACGCGCTGCCGCCGACCGCCTTCGACCTCGGCCTGAAGGGGTGGACGCCGACGCTCGAACTGACCGTGCACGTGCGCGGCATCCCCGCGCCCGGCCCGCTGCGGGTCTCGCTGACCACGCGGAACCTGGCCGGCGGCCTGCTGGAGGAGGACGCGCGGGTCTGGGACAGCGCCGACCGGCTGGTCGCGCAGTCCCGCCAGCTGGCCAGGGCGCCGCGCGGCTGACGGGCCCGCGCGGCCGGCCGGGGTGCCGGGTGGTTCTGGGCCCGGTGGTCCGATCGTAGAATCGGGGCCACCATGGCCTACTTCGACCACGCCGCCACCACGCCGATGCTCCCGGAGGCGGTCCGGGCGATGACCGCCCACCTGACGTCCACCGGGAACGCCTCCGCCCTGCACGCCGCGGGCCGGCGGGCCCGGCGCACCGTCGAGGAGTCCCGGGAGGCGCTGGCGGCCGCGCTCGGCGCGCGGCCCAGCGAGATCGTCTTCACCGGCGGCGGCACCGAGTCCGACAACCTCGCCGTGAAGGGCCTGTTCTGGGCCCGCCGGGCGCAGGACCCGCGCCGGGTCCGGGTGCTGGCCAGCCCGGTCGAGCACCACGCGGTGCTGGACGCGGTGTACTGGCTGGCCGACCACGAGGGCGCGGTCGTCGAGTGGCTGCCGGTCGACGAGGCGGGCGCGGTGCACCCCGCGGCGCTGCGGGCGGCGCTCGCCCGCGATCCCGACGATGTGGCCCTGATCACCGTCATGTGGGCGAACAACGAGGTCGGCACCATCCTGCCGGTCCCGGAACTCGCCGAGGTCGCGCAGGAGTTCGGGGTGCCGATGCACTCCGACGCGGTGCAGGCGTTCGGCCAGAGCGCGCTGGACTTCGGCGCCTGCGGGCTCGACGCGATGACGGTCACCGCGCACAAGATCGGCGGGCCGTACGGAGTCGGCGCGCTGCTGCTGCGGCGCGAGGACACCCCGGTGCCGCTGCAGCACGGCGGCGCGCAGGAGCGCAGCAGGTCGGGCACGCTGGACGTGCCGGCGATCGCGGCCTTCGCCGCCGCGGCGACGCTGGCGGCCGAGCGGCGCGAGGAGTTCGCCCGCGAGGTCGGCGCGCTGCGGGACACCCTGGTGCGCGGGGTGCGGGCGGCGGTGCCGGACGCCGTGCTGAACGGCGCGCCGGCCGGCGAGGGCCGGCTGCCCGCCAACGCCCATTTCACCTTCCCCGGCTGCGAGGGCGACGCGCTGCTGCTGCTGCTCGACGCGCAGGGCATCGCGTGCTCGACCGGCTCGGCCTGCACGGCCGGGGTCGCCCAGCCCAGCCACGTGCTGCTCGCCATGGGCGAGCCCGCCACGCACGCGAAGGCGACGCTGCGCTTCTCCCTCGGCCACAGCACGACGCCGGCCGAGGTCGCCGAGCTCACCGCGGCCATCGGCCCGGCCGTCTCCCGCGCCCGCGCCGCCGGCCAGATCTGACACCGCCCGCCCCGGCGCGCCCGCCGCCGCCCCCGGACAGACCGAACGCCCCGGGCGCAGGCCCGGGGCGTTCGGTGCGGGCGGCCGCGGACGCGGCCGGGGGGGTCAGGCCGAGGCGGGAGCGGCGCCGGCCGCGGCGGGCTCCTCGGTGTTCTCCGGGTGGTGGCAGGCCACCTGGTGACCGGTGGCCAGCGCGACCAGCGGCGGCTCGACGGTCTTGCAGACCTCCGTCGCCTTCCAGCACCGGGTGTGGAACCGGCACCCGCTCGGCGGTGCGATCGGCGACGGCACGTCGCCGGTGAGCAGGATCCGCCCCCCGCCGGCGGTGGCCGCACGCTGCTTGCGCTTGGGGTCCGGCACCGGCACCGCGGAGAGCAGCGCGTTGGTGTACGGGTGGAAGGGCGTCGCGTACAGGTCCTCGCGGTCCGCGATCTCGACGATCTTGCCCAGGTACATCACCGCGATGCGGTCGGACACGTGCCGGATCACCGACAGGTCGTGCGCGATGATCACGTAGGTCAGGCCGAGTTCGGACTGGAGGTCGTCGAGCAGGTTGACCACCTGCGCCTGGATGGAGACGTCCAGCGCGGAGACCGGCTCGTCGGCGACGACCAGCTTCGGCTTGAGCGCCAGCGCGCGGGCGATGCCGATGCGCTGCCGCTGGCCGCCGGAGAACTCGTGCGGGTAGCGGTTGTAGTGCTCGGGGCTGAGCCCGACCAGCTCCAGGAGGTCCTGGACCTCCCGCTTCACGCCGTGCTCGGTGGCGACCTTCTGCAGCCGGAAGGGCGCGCCCACGATGGTGCCGATGGTGTGCCGCGGGTTCAGCGAGGAGTACGGGTCCTGGAAGATCATCTGCACGTCGCGCCGCATCGGGCGCATCGCGCCGGTGCTCAGGTGCGTGATGTCCCGGCCCTGGAACTCGACCTTCCCGCCGGTGGGCTCCAGGAGCCGGGTGATCAGCCGGCCCATGGTGGACTTGCCGCAGCCCGACTCGCCGACCACGCCGAGGGTCTCGCCCGAGCCGACCTCGAAGTCGATGCCGTCGACCGCCTGCACGGCGCCGACCTGGCGGCGCAGCAGCCCTTTGGTGATCGGGAAGTGCTTGACCAGGCCGGTGACCTTGAGCAGCGTCTCGCGCTCCCGCGGCCGGCCGGCCGCGGCGTCCTTGTCCAGCGAGGTCTTCTCGGCCACGGGCCCGTCCCCGTTGGCTTCCACGGCGGTCTCGTCCACGGCGTCGTCCTGGCCCTTCACAGCTTCGGTTCTATCTCTTCGGTCCAGATCCGCGACCGGTCGTCGTCGGCCAGATGGCAGGCGACGACATGGCCGGGGGCCATCTCGCGCAGCTCGGGACGCACCGTCTCGGAGGACCCGCCGTTCAGGGCGGCGTACGGGCAGCGCGGGTGGAAGGCGCAGCCGGACGGCACGTTGATCAGGCTGGGCGGGGAGCCCTTGACCGGGTTGAGCCGGTCGGTGCGCTCCCGGTCCAGCCGCGGCATCGAGCCCAGCAGGCCCCAGGTGTAGGGGTGCTGCGGCTCGGTGAACACCTTCTCGGCGGAGCCGCGTTCCGCGGCCCGCCCGGCGTACATCACCAGCAGGTCGTCGGCGACCTCGGCGACGACGCCGAGGTCGTGGGTGATCATGATGACCGCGGAGCCGAACTCCTTCTGCAGGTCCCGGATCAGGTCCAGGATCTGGGCCTGCACGGTCACGTCGAGCGCGGTGGTGGGCTCGTCCGCGATCAGCAGCTCGGGGTTGTTGACCAGCGACATCGCGATCATCGCGCGCTGCCGCATGCCGCCGGAGAACTGGTGCGGGTAGTCGTGGAACCGCTTGCGCGGCTCGGGGATGCCGACCCGGTCCAGCATCTCCATGGCGCGCTCCGCGGCGACCTTCTTGGTCACCTTGTGGTGCACCCGGTACGCCTCGACGATCTGCGAGCCGATCTTGTAGTACGGGTGCATCGCGGACAGCGGGTCCTGGAAGATCATCGCCATCTTGCGGCCGCGCAGCAGCCGTACGTGCTCGGCGGACGCGGAGACCAGCTCCTCGCCGTCCAGCCAGACCTCGCCGGAGATCCTCGCCCGTGCGGTGCGGTGCAGGCCCATGATGCCCAGCGAGGTCACCGACTTGCCGGAGCCGGACTCGCCGACGATGCCGAGGGTGCGGCCGCGCTGCAGGTCGAAGCTGAGGCCGTCGACGGACTTGACCAGGCCGTCGTCGGTCTCGAAGTGGATGCGCAGGTCGCGTACCGAGAGGAAGGCGTCCGAGGGGGCGCCGAGCGCCACCGGTTCGCCGACCGCGGCGCGGGCCGCGGGCACGCCCGTGGCCGGCGCCTCCTCGGCGGGCACGTCCTTGTCCAGCACGGCCTGCTCGGGCGCCGCCTCTTCTGGCGCGGCCTTGTTCAGAGCGTCACTGGTGTCGTCGGTGCTCACGAATACCTCACGCGGGGGTCGATGGCGGCGTACAGCAGGTCCACCACGAGACTGCTGACGACGATGAAGACGGCGGCGACCAGGGTCACGCCCAGCACGATCGGCAGATCGTTGCCCTGGATCCCCTCGACCGCGTACTCACCGACGCCCTTGAACGAGAAGACGGACTCGGTCAGGACCGCGCCTCCCAGCAGGAGGCCGAAGTCCATGCCAAAGATGGTGACGATCGGGGACAGCGCGGCCCGCAGTCCGTGCTTGCCGATGACCGTCCGCTCCCGCAGGCCCTTGGCCCGCGCGGTGCGGATGTAGTCCTCGCCCATCGTCTCCAGCATTCCGGCCCGGGTGAGCCGGGCGTAGAGCGCGGAGTAGAGGAAGGCCAGGCTGATCCAGGGCAGGATCAGGTTCCAGGCCCACTGTCCGGGGTTCTGGGTGATCGGGACGTACTGCACGTTGTCCCAGATCGTCCACTTGTAGGAGAACAGGCCGAGCAGCACCATGCCGGTGAAGAAGATCGGCAGGGAGACGCCGGCCAGCGCCACGCCCATGGAGAGGCGGTCGAAGATCGTGCCCCGCTTGAGCGCGGAGACGACGCCGATCGCGACGCCGGAGATCACCCAGATCACGGCCGCGCCGACGGCGAGCGACAGCGTGATCGGAATCCGGGCCTTGATCTGCGGCCAGACCTCGACGTGGTTCTTGAAGGAGTAGCCCAGGCACGGCCGGTGGCATGTCGCCGCGTCGGGGCCGAACTGGTACTTGGCCCCCATCACGATGCCCTTGATGAAGTGCCAGTACTGCTCGTAGAGCGGCAGGTCGAGGCCGAGGTTCTTCTTGACGGCCGCGATCGACTGGGGGTTCGCGTCCTTGCCGACGTACTGGGTGGCAAGTTGGGTCGTGCTCTGGCCGCCGAGCTTGGGCACCCAGAAGAAGATGACGAAAGTGACCGCGGTGACGACAAGCACCAGGAGTATCGCGGCGATCACGCGTCGGATGATGTACGCAGTCACAGCGGATCGGCGCCGGGTCCGCCGGGCCGGGTGAACCGGGGTTCACCCGGCCCGGCGGACGCCGATGCCTTCACCTGCCTTCCGGTGTTCAGGATGCTTACTTGGAGGAGCTCAGCAGCAGGTAGTCGTACATGCCCAGGTACGCCTGGGTGATGGTGACGTTGGTCGCCGAGGCCGGGCGGTACAGCAGGTTCTTGCGGTAGATCAGCGGCACGACGGTCGCGGTGTCGACGACCATCTTGTCGATCTGGCCCCAGGCCTGCGTACGGGCGGCGGCGTCGGTGTTGGAGATCGCGTCCGACAGCGCCTTGTTGATCGCCGGGTCGTTCAGCTCCTGCAGGTTGTTGCCGCCGGAGGGCTTGATGGCGCTGCCGTCGACGATCTGGTCGAGGAAGCCGTAGCCGGTCGGCCAGTCGGCGCCCCACGCGGTCATCATCAGGCCGAGCTGGTGGTCGTGCACGTAGCTCGGGACGCCCGCGAAGTTGGAGAAGTACTTGCCCGCGGGGTAGCTCTTGATGCTGGCGTTGATGCCGACCTTCTTGAGCGCGTTCTGCACCGCGGTGGCCGCGGCCATCTCGGCCGGGCGGTCGGAGCGGGCGGTCAGGTTCGTGCTGAAGCCGGTCGGGTGACCGCACTTGGTCAGCTCGTCCTTGGCCTTCTGCACGTCACCCTTGCCGTCCGCCGACGGGTACTCGTCGAACTTGGCGTAGCCGTTGACGGTCGGCGGGAGCAGCGTGGTCGCCACGTCGCCCTTGACGTTGCCGCCGATCGCGGTCTGCACCGAGACCTTGTCCACCGCGTACTCGACGGCCTTGCGGCAGTCGATGTTGTCGAACGGCTTCACGTTCGGGTTGACCGCCATGTAGGAGGTCGCGCCCGCGTAGGAGTCGTCGGTGTTCTTGGCGTACTTCGGGTTGATCACCTTGGCCTGCGTCTGCGGGCTGACGCCCGTGCCGCCGGAGTCCACGGTGATGTTGTCGGCGAGCAGGTCGTTGTCGACCGTGGTCGCGTTGATCTTGAACTTGATCTTGAACTCGTTCGGCAGCGCGCTGCGCACCGGGTCGGTCGCCTTCGACCACTGCGGGTTGCGGACCAGGTCCGCGCCCACGGAGTCAGTGTACGACTTGAACTCGTACGGGCCCGAGGAGACGATGTGCTTCACGTAGTCGGCGCCGGTGTCCTTGGCGGCCGGCACCGGGGCGGTCTGCGAGAACGTCGCCAGGTAGTCGAAGTCCGCGAAGGGCTTCGCCAGGTGGAAGACGATCGTGGTGTCGTTCGGGGTCTCGATGGACGCGAGCCCGTTGGGGTTCTTGTCCTTGTAGGGACCCTGGTACTTGTCACCGCCGGCCAGGTACGCCTTGAAGTACGTCGGGCCGTTGGACAGCGCCTCGGGCGCGAAGTTGCTGCGCTCGATCCCGTACTTGATGTCCTTGGTGGTGATCGGCGTGCCGTCCTGGTACTTCAGGCCCGCGCGGATGTGGTACGTCCAGGTCTTCGCGTCCGCGCTGGGCTGGCCGAGGCCGGTCGCCAGGTCGGGGACGACGGTCAGGCCGTCCTTGCCCGCGGCGGGCTTGAAGGTCAGCAGCGTACGCGCGTAGAGCCGGGAGAAGTTCTGCACCCAGCCGTAGTACGTGTTGCCCGGGTCGAGCGAGTCCGGCACGTCGGTGTTGTCCAGGGTGACCGTGCCGCCCGCCTTGGTGGAGGCGTTCACGATCCCGGTCAGCGCGGCGTCCTTGGCGGCGGAGGCCGACGAGGTGGTGCCGCCCTTGCCGGTGCCCTTCTTGCCGTCGTCGGACGAACTGCTGCTGCACGCGGATGCTCCCAGGGCCAGAGCCGTGGCAAGCGCCAGCGCAGCTGTCGCTTTTTTACTGTTCATGCCGAGGAAAGCCTCCATTTTCTGGGGATGATGCCGGCGCGGAGGTACCGCGTCCGGGCACGTCGTGCGGTGAAACGTCATCTCGCCGCCGTGCGGGATCACTTGCTGCGCGGGTCCAGGGCATCCCGGAGCCCGTCGCCGAGCAGGTTGAACGCGAGAACGGTGATGAAGATCGCGAGGCCGGGAACGACCATGTACTGCGGGTCGGCGTAGAACAGGTCGACCGCTTCGTTGAGCATGCCGCCCCAGGACGCCTGCGGTGGTGCGATGCCGACGCCGAGGAAGCTCAGCGCGGCCTCGAAGAGGATGTTGGTGGGGATCAGCAGCGTGGAGTAGACCAGGATCGGCGCCACCAGGTTCGGCAGCAGCTCCCGGAAGAGGATGAACGGGCCGCGGGCGCCCAGGCTGCGGGCCGCCTCCACGAACTCCCGCTCGCGCAGGCTCAGCGTCTGGCCGCGGACGATGCGGCCCATGTACGGCCAGTTGAAGAAGCCGATCACGAAGATGAGCACCGAGATGCGCAGCGGCAGGCCGTTCAGACCGAAGGCGCCGTCCTGCAGCGAGGCCGAGATGGAGATCGCGAAGAGCAGCAGCGGGAAGGCGAGGAAGGTGTCCATCAGCCGGCTGATGACGGTGTCGACCCAGCCGCCGTAGTACCCGGCCACCACGCCCATCACCGTGCCGATCACCACCGAGAGCAGCGTCGCGCCGGTCGCCACCAGCATCGACACCCAGGAGCCCTCGATGATCCGGCTCAGCAGGTCGCGGCCGTACTGCGGGTCGACGCCCAGCGGGTGGGCCCAGCTCATGCCGCCCCAGCCGCCCTTGGGGGCGACCGTGACCGGGTCCACCAGGTCCTGGTGGAAGGCCGTGGGGTCCAGACCGAAGATGCTCTCGATCGGCTTCGCCAGCACGGCGAGCAGCACCAGCAGGATGACGACGACGCCACCGGCGACGGCGACCTTGTCGCGCTTGAAGCGCGTCCAGGCGATACGGCTGAGGGAGCGTCCCTCGATCGCCGTGCGCCCCGCCCCCGCGAGGATGGCCTCCGGCTGTGCCGTGGCCTGCCCTTGGGTCGTTTCTATCGGTGCGGTCATGGTGTAGCTGACCCCTCTCGCCGGCGGGTAACCGGCGCGCGCCCGCCGCTGTAGCGGCTTCATTCTTCGGTCCTGCGGTGCTGCGGACTTGCGGTCCTGCGTTGCGTGCGGTCCTGCGGTGGTGCAGTGAAGCAGAGAAACGGGTGCTGCCGTGAATCGGAGGTGATGCGGTGGCCGAACGGTGGGACTCGCGGTGCCGTTCGTCCGAGTGCGCAGCGAAATGCCCGACCGTCTCAGGACACGGAGCGTCACACTGCCCCCTGCCGCTGGATTCTTGTGCGCCCCTGCGATCACCCGCCAGCCCTCACGGAGAACGGATGCGCAACTGTGATGTGGTGATTCTTCGACCGTTACCCGCGGCTACCTCGGGGTACGGTCGGGTGGTGGAGATGCGGCTGCACGCGGTGTGCGACCTGATGATGCCCCAGGCCAGGGAGATGTCCGGCCTGCACGAGTACGACGGAAGGGTGCAGGACCTGTCCCCGGACGGGGTCCGCGGGGCGCTGTCCGCGCTGGACCGCGCGCGCCGCGCGAGCGGTCCGCTGCCGGACCCGCACGACGAGGCCCACCTGCGGGTGTTCGAGGAGTCGATGCGCGTCCAGTACGGTGATCTCGAACTGCACCGGCGTGATCCGTATCCGCATCTGTCCAATCTCGAACTCGCTTGCTACGACCGGGAGTACGCCTCCCGCAAGGAGCGGGCCGCGGCCCGCCGCGCCCACCTGTCGCAGTGGCCGGAGGCGGTCGAGGGCTCACTGGCCTCACTGGACTCGGTGAACGCACCCGTCGCCACGGCGCTGCTCGGCGCCGCCCACGGGCTGGCGGCGGACCTCGACCCGGAGCGGGACCGCATCGAGTCCGAGGCGCTGCGCGCGCACGCCCGGCTGATCGCGCACCTGGAGCGGGCCGCCCGCGAGGGGGACCCCGACCCGCGGCTCGGCGGCGCGGCGCTGGCCGCGCTGATGGGCTCCCAGGAGGGCGTCCGGGTGGATCTGTCCGGGCTCGCGGAGCAGGCGGAGCGCGAACGGGTGCGGCTGTCCGAGCTGCTCGCCGACTCCTGCCGGATGCTGGACCCGGGCCGCCCGGTGGACGAGCTGATCCCCGAACTGCTGGCCGACCATCCGGACGCCGACGGGGTGATCGCCGAGGCCGCCCGGCTCACCGACGAGGTCATCGACTTCAGCCGGGCCAGGGGGCTGGTCCCGCACCTGGACGGCGAGTGCCTGGTGGGCCCGGCGCCGCCGTCGCGCCGCTGGTCGATGGCGATGATGAACTGGGCCGCCCCGGGCGAGCGGGACAGCGTGTCCTGGTACCACGTCACCCCGCCGGAGCCGGACTGGCCGCGCCACGAGCAGGAGGAGTGGCTGACCGTCTTCAGCCGTACGAGCCTGCCGTCGATCACGGTGCACGAGGTCGCGCCCGGCCACTTCGCGCACGGCCGGGCGCTGCGCAGGGCCTCCGGGCGGGTGCGCCGGGAGCTGCACAGCCTCGCCTTCGCGGAGGGCTGGGCGCACTACGTCGAGGAGGTCTGCCTCGACGAGGGGTTCCGGGCCCGCGACCCGCGGTTCGCGATCGGGGTCGCGCTGGAGGCGCTGGTCCGGGTGACCCGGCTGACCTGCGCGATCGGGCTGCACACCGGGTCGATGGAGTTCGACGACGCCACCCGGCTGTTCATGCGCGACGCGCACCTCGCGCGGGCCAGCGCGGTCTCCGAGGCCCGCCGCGGCACCTTCGACGCCGCCTACGGCCGGTACACCTGGGGCAAGTTGGAGATCCTCCGGCTGCGCGAGAAGGCGCGGCGCGCCTGGGGCGCCCAGTTCACGCTGCCCCGCTTCCACGCCGCGCTGCTCTCGCTCGGCAGCCCCCCGCTGGGCCTGATCGACGCCGCGCTGGACGCCGCGCCCGAACGGCGGCCCGAACAGCGTCCGGAACGGCGTCCCGGACGCCGGGACCAACGGCGGGACCAGCGGCGGGACTGACGTGCGGTCAGTGCGCTAGCGCGGGCCCCACGCGGAGCTGCCGGCGTGCGCCTGGCGGTCGAAGAACGCGGGGGCGTTCGCCCGCATCCACAGCGCCACCGGGTCGTAGGGGTCGCCCAGCGCCACGGTGGAGACGGCGAGCCCGTCGGGCACGCCCGCCACCGCCTGCTGCATCATCAGGCGGACCGCCTCGACCGCCTGCGGCGCGCCGTCGTAGACCTCGACGCCGATCGCCAGGTACGGCTCGCCGAGCGCGGGCTGCACCCAGGCGTTGCGCAGCGCCCGCACCGCGGGGGTGGCGTGCGCGGCCTGGGCGAGCAGCGCGTAGAACTGCGGGAGCTGCAGGGACGGTTCGGCGATCTGCAGCGGGCCGGCCGGCAGCACGTCGAGGCCGACGGCGATCCTGCGCAGGTCCGCCCACGGGATGCCGACGCCGCCGCCCGCCGCGTGCGGATTGAGCCACAGGCCGCACCGGTCGGGGTAGAGGGTCAGCGCGATGTCCCGCCCGGAGACCACCTCGTGGTCCCTGGTCCAGCCGCTCGCGGCCAGCTCGCGCGGCGAGCTGACGCACGGCGCGTACGGGTGCCCGCCGATCTGCATGCTGCCGTACTGGGCGTCGGGCGCGCCCGACCTGCCGTGCCACAGCAGCATCCACACCTGGCCCTCGGCGAGCGACACGAGCAGGTTCTCGTATGCGTCGAACCGGCCGGGCGCCACCTGGTGCAGCATCCGCTCCACCTGGCCGGCCGCCGCCGCGCCGCCTTGCGCACCCGCGATCACCTGGGACCGCCCTTTCCCCTCGTCCGCCGATTCCGCTTGGTTCGTCCGACGCCATCAAATCAGTTCGAGTGTTCCCGGTGGAACGCGTCTCGACTCAAGCCGCGCCGCCTATATGGCGCGTATACAGCGCGTATACGGGCCGCCACCGGCCCGGCCGGTCGGGCCCGGTCGTCCGCGGTCGTCCGCGGTCGTGCCCGGACCGCCGCGGTCGGCGGCGGTCGTGGCCGGTCCGGTCGTGGCCCCGCTGCCGCCGCCAGGACCGCCGTCCCTGCCGCCGCCGCTCGCGCCGGACGCGTCAGTCCCGGGCGAAGAACGGCGCGACGGCCTCCAGCATCCAGTCCGCCACCGGGTCCTGTGCCACGTCGAGCAGGATCAGGTGGACCTGCCAGGGCAGCGGCGCCGCGCCCAGCGCCCGGCCGAGGCCGTCCAGCGCGGCCGCCCGGTCCTCCTCCTGCCAGCGGTCCAGCTCGACGCCGACGAAGAGGGCCGGCGGCTCCTCCTCGACCGACGCCAGCGCCCGGCGCGCGGTGAGCACGACCGGCGTGACCGCGAACTCGGCGGCCGCGGCGGCCAGGAAGTCCACCGGCTCCTCCTCGTGGCCCGGCTCCCACAGCCGCACCCGCGCCCCGGGGGTGGGCGCGGCGCCGGACGGGGACCGGTCGGCGCGGCACAGTTCGGCGACCGCGGCCGGCGGCAGCGGGACGCCCACCGCCCCGCCGGGGTTGACCGCGATGCCCACCGCGGGAGGCAGCCCGCGGGCGAACTCGTGCACCGGCGCGACCGCGCAGGACATCCCGTCGGCGGCCTGCCGGAACTGCTGCTCCGAGCTGAACACCGGCACGTAGGGGGCGCCTTCGAGCTCCATGGTGGGCAGGTCGAAGCCGGGCGCCCCGCCGCCGTTCGGCAGCGGCACCCAGATCCGGGAGCGGCCGAGCACCTCCAGCAGCCTGGGCCCGGCGGCGGGGTTGCCGACGCTCGCCGAGAGGACTTCCTCCAGCTCGTTGGCCGGCCATATGTACGGTGCCGGATTCTCCATGTCCACCCTTGTCCGCCCATGTGCCGCCGTTGCCCGGGAAACCCTAGCGGCTCCTGCCGTCACTCCGACCCGGGCGTGCAATGATGGTCGGCACAACTTGCATACCGGCCGTTGGAGGCCGCGCGGGAGAGTTCCGGTTCCTCTCAGGAGGGCCGGGCGCCGAAGGAGCAAGTCCTCCCTTGAATCTCTCAGGCACAGATACCGCGCGGACGAGGCAGATCTGAAAAGCGGAGGGCGCCCCACCGGGCTCCCTCCCACCCAAGGTGCAAGCCGGGCCCCGCGCGGGGTCACGGTGAACCTCTCAGGTTCCGATGACAGATGGGGAGGCCGCTGTGGCCTCGTTTCCGTACCGTCCTCACCTGGGAGCCCGTTTCCGATGAGCGAACCCCGCCGTACCGCGCTCGACGCGCTGCACCGCGCCCTGGGCGCGACCATGACCGACTTCGCGGGCTGGGACATGCCGCTGCGGTACACCAGCGAGCGCGAGGAGCACCAGGCGGTCCGCACCCGCGCCGGCCTCTTCGACCTCTCGCACATGGGCGAGATCACCGTGACCGGACCGCAGGCCGGGGAGCTGCTCGATCACGCGCTGGTCGGCCACCTGTCGGCGCTCGCCCCGGGCCGGGCCCGCTACACGATGATCTGCGCGGCCGACGGCGGCATCCTGGACGACCTGATCGTCTACCGGCTCGCCGACCGGGAGTACATGATCGTCGCCAACGCCTCCAACGCGCAGACCGTGCTCGACGCGGTGACCGAGCGGGCGGCCGGCTTCGACGCGGCGGTCCGCGACGACCGGGACGCGTACGCGCTGCTCGCCGTCCAGGGCCCGCAGTCCCCCGGCATCCTGAAGTCGCTCACCGACGCGGACCTCGACGGGCTCAAGTACTACGCGGGGCTGCCCGCCACCGTCGCCGGTGCGGACGCGCTGATCGCCCGCACCGGCTACACCGGCGAGGACGGCTTCGAGCTGTTCGTGGCGCCCGGCGACGCCGAGCGGCTGTGGCAGGAGCTGACGGCGGCCGGCGCCGGCGCCGGGCTGGTGCCGTGCGGGCTGTCCTGCCGGGACACGCTGCGCCTGGAGGCCGGGATGCCGCTGTACGGGCACGAGCTGACCACCGCGCTGACGCCCTTCGACGCGGGGCTCGGCCGGGTGGTGAAGTTCGACAAGCCCGGCGACTTCGTCGGCCGCGACGCGCTCGACGCCGCGGCTCGCAAGGCGGACGCGACCCCGCCGCGCCGGCTGGTCGGCCTGGTCGCGCACGGCCGCCGGGTGCCGCGGGCCGGCTACCCGGTCACCGACGGCTCCGGCGCGGTGATCGGCGAGGTCACCTCCGGCGCGCCCTCCCCCACCCTCGGCGTGCCGATCGCCATGGCGTACGTGGACGCGCCGCACGCGGCGCCCGGCAGCGCGGGGGTCGCGGTCGACATCCGCGGCGCCCAGGAGCCGCACGACGTGGTCGCGCTGCCGTTCTACAAGCGCGAGCGCTGACGGTCCCGCTCCGTCACCGCGCGCGGCCGCCGCGCGCGCCGCACCGCATGCCCCCTCCGACTTCCCGCGACTTCCGCACCCCTCCGACTCCGCCCGTCCTCGCGCCGCGCGCGGGGACCGTCATCCATCCGGGAGAATTCCGTCATGAGCATCAATCCTGAGCAGCTGCGCTACAGCAAGGAACACGAGTGGGTCTCCGCCGCCGCGGACGGGGTGTCGGCCGTGGGGATCACCTCGCACGCCGCCGACGCGCTCGGCGACGTCGTCTTCGTCCAGCTCCCCGAGGCGGGCGCGACGGTCACCGCCGGCGAGACCTGCGGCGAGCTGGAGTCCACCAAGTCGGTCAGCGACCTGTACTCGCCGGTGTCCGGTGAGGTCACCGAGGTCAACCAGGACGTCGTCGACGACCCGGCGCTGGTCAACTCCGCGCCCTTCGAGGGCGGCTGGCTCTTCAAGGTGCGGGTGTCGGGCGACGACGCGGAGCTGCTGTCCGCGGCCGAGTACGACGCGTTCATCGCGGGCTGAGGAGACCTGACGCACATGTCGCTGCTGAACCAGTCCCTGCACGAGTTCGACCCGGACGTCGCCGCCGCGGTCGACGCCGAGCTGCACCGCCAGCAGTCCACCCTGGAGATGATCGCCTCGGAGAACTTCGCGCCGGTCGCGGTGCTGGAGGCCCAGGGCTCGGTGCTGACCAACAAGTACGCCGAGGGCTACCCGGGCCGCCGCTACTACGGCGGCTGCGAGCACGTCGACGTGATCGAGCAGCTGGCGATCGACCGGGTGAAGGAGCTGTTCGGCGCCGAGGCGGCGAACGTCCAGCCGCACTCGGGCGCGCAGGCGAACGCCGCCGCGATGTTCGCCCTGATCAAGCCCGGGGACACCATCCTGGGCCTGGACCTGGCGCACGGCGGTCACCTGACCCACGGGATGAAGATCAACTTCTCCGGCAAGCTGTACAAGGTCGCCGCCTACCACGTCGACGCCGAGACCAACCGGGTCGACATGGCCGAGGTCGAGCGGCTGGCCAAGGAGCACCGGCCGCAGCTGATCGTGGCGGGCTGGTCGGCGTACCCGCGGCAGCTGGACTTCGCGGCGTTCCGCCGGATCGCCGACGAGGTCGGCGCGTACCTGATGGTCGACATGGCGCACTTCGCCGGCCTGGTCGCGGCCGGGCTGCACCCCTCGCCGGTGCCGCACGCGCACGTGGTCACCACCACCACGCACAAGACCCTCGGCGGCCCGCGCGGCGGTGTGATCCTCTCCACCGCGGACCTCGCCAAGAAGATCAACTCCGCGGTCTTCCCCGGTCAGCAGGGCGGCCCGCTGGAGCACGTGATCGCCGCGAAGGCGGTGGCGTTCAAGGCCGCGGCCACGGCGGAGTTCAAGGACCGCCAGTCACGTACGCTGGAGGGCGCCAGGATCCTCGCCGAGCGGCTGACCGGCGCGGACCTCGCCGAGGCGGGCGTCTCGGTGCTCTCCGGGGGCACCGACGTGCACCTGGTCCTGGTGGACCTGCGCGACTCGGCGCTGGACGGGCAGCAGGCCGAGGACCGGCTGCACCAGGTCGGCGTCACCGTCAACCGCAACGCCGTCCCGAACGACCCGCGCCCCCCGATGGTGACCTCGGGGCTGCGGATCGGCACCCCCGCGCTCGCCACGCGCGGCTTCCAGGCCGACGACTTCCGCGAGATCGCCGACGTGATCGCGCAGACGCTGAAGGCCGCGTCGCCCTTCGGGGGGACCGAGGCCACCGCGCTGCGTGAGCGGGTCGAGGCGCTGGCCGCCAAGCACCCGCTGTACCCGGGGCTCTAGCCCCGGCCGCTCGACGGGCGGGGCCGCCGCACCGGCGGCCCCGCCCGGCACCCCCACAGCGGACAACGGCGTCCGCGACAACCGAGGAGTACGTTTTCCGTGGCCATTTCGGTCTTCGACCTGTTCTCGATCGGCATAGGGCCGTCCAGCTCGCACACCGTGGGCCCGATGCGCGCCGCCGGGATCTTCGCCCACCGGCTGAAGAACGAGGGCCTGCTGGCCCACACGGTGTCGGTGCGGGCCGAGCTGTTCGGCTCGCTCGGCGCGACCGGCCACGGCCACGGCACCCCCAAGGCCGTCCTGCTCGGCCTCGCCGGGCACTCCCCGCGCAGCGTCGACGTGGAGCGCGCGGACGAGGAGGTCGCCCGGGTGCGCGAGACCGGGCGGCTGAACCTGCTCGGCGCGCACGAGATCGACTTCGACCCGGACAGCCAGCTCGTGCTGCACCGGCGCCGCTCGCTGCCCTACCACGCCAACGGCATGACCCTCTTCGCGTACGACGCGGCCGGCGTCCCGCTGCTGGAGAAGACGTACTACTCGGTCGGCGGCGGCTTCGTGGTCGACGAGGACGCGGTCGGCGAGGACCGGATCAAGCTGGACGACACGGTCCTGCGCTACCCCTTCCGCACCGGCGACGAGCTGCTGCGGCTGTCCCGGGAGACCGGCCTGTCCATCTCGGCGCTGATGCTGGAGAACGAGAAGGCGTGGCGCGGCGAGGCGGAGATCCGCTCCGGGCTGCTGGACATCTGGCAGGTCATGCAGGCGTGCGTGCAGCGCGGCATGTCCCGCGAGGGCATCCTGCCGGGCGGTCTGAAGGTCCGCCGCCGCGCCGCCCAGTCCGCCCGCCAGCTGCGCGCCGAGGGCGACCCCGCCCGGCACGCGATGGAGTGGGTCACGCTCTACGCGATGGCCGTCAACGAGGAGAACGCGGCGGGCGGCCGGGTCGTCACCGCCCCCACCAACGGCGCCGCAGGGATCATCCCGGCCGTCCTGCACTACTACCTGAACTTCGTGGCGGACAAGGGCAGCACCCCCGCCGAGCAGGAGGACGCGGTGGTGCGGTTCCTGCTGGCGGCGGGCGCCATCGGCATGCTCTTCAAGGAGAACGCCTCGATCTCCGGCGCCGAGGTCGGCTGCCAGGGCGAGGTCGGCTCGGCCTGCTCGATGGCCGCGGGCGGTCTGGCCGAGGTCCTCGGCGGCACCCCGGAGCAGGTCGAGAACGCCGCCGAGATCGGCATGGAGCACAACCTCGGCCTGACCTGCGACCCGGTCGGCGGCCTGGTCCAGATCCCCTGCATCGAGCGCAACGGCATGGCCTCGGTGAAGGCCGTCACCGCCGCCCGGATGGCGATGCGCGGCGACGGCCGCCACCACGTCTCCCTCGACAAGGTCATCAAGACCATGAAGGACACCGGGGCCGACATGAAGGTCAAGTACAAGGAGACCGCCCGCGGCGGGCTGGCGGTGAACGTCATCGAGTGCTGACGGCCGCTGCCGGCGGCCCGACGCTGAAGGGGGGCGGGATGGGCGGGTACGGTCTGCCCGTCGCGATCGTGCGCGCGTGCCTGCGCGAGGGGGCGGGCGGCAGTCCGACCGCGGTGCTGGACGACGCGCCGCTCAGTGACGCCGAGCGGCGCCGGGTGCCCGCCCTGACGGGCGCGTCGCACGCCGTCTTCGTCTCGGTGCGGGGCGGCCGGCCGGGCCGCCCGTCCGGTGCCGACTCGGTCTCCCTGCGCTTCTTCACCGCCGCGGGCGAGCTGCCGGGCTGCGGCCACGGCACGGTCGCCGCCCTGGCCTTCCTCGCCGAGCGCGCCGGGGGCCGGGAGTACCGGGCCGGCCTGCACGCCGGGGGACGCGCCTTCACCGGCTGGTGCACCCGGGAGGGATCGCGGTTCACGGCGGCCTTCGAGGCCGGTCCCGTCGAGCTGCGCGAGCCGACCGCGAGCGAGTGCGCCCTCGTGCTGCCCGCCCTCGGCCTCGCCCCGGCCCTGCGGGCCGCGGGCGTCCGCGTGGCGTCGGTGGGGCGGCCGCGGCTGCTGGTCCCGGTGGCCTCCCGGTCCGCGCTGGCCTCCCTCGCCCCGGATGTCGACCGCCTGCGCGAGGGCTGCGACCGCCTCGGGCTGCTGGGCGCCTACGTCCACACGCCGCCGGTGCCCGGGGGGCGGGGGCGGGTGGACGTCAGCGCCCGCATGTTCGCGCCCTCGATCGGCGTCCCGGAGGACATCGCCAACGCCAACAGCACCGCCTGCCTCGCCGCCCACCTGGCGGGCCGGGGCGTGACCGCACTCGCCGTCCACATGGGCGATTCCCTCGGCAGCCCCGCCACCATCACCGCCACCGTCACCGACGCCCCTGGGGGCGGCGGGGGCCGCCCGCTGATCCGCCTCGGCGGCGCCGCGCTGGTCGCCCACAGGACGTCCTGCGCGCTCCCGTAGCCCCGTCTCCGGGCGCCCGTGGGAAGCGGGCGCTACCAGGACAGCGGGCCGGCCGCGTCGAAGTAGCCGCCGGTGGGGCCGTCGGGGCCGATCGTCGCCATCCGGACGATGATCTCCGCACCCTGCTCGACGGTCTGGACGCCGCTGTGGCCGTTGAGGTCGGTGGCGGTGAAGCCGGGCTCCACCACGTTGATCCGCAGCTGCGGGAAGGCCTTGGCGTACTGGATGGTGAGCGCGTTCACCGTGGCCTTCGAAGCGGGGTAGGCCACGCCCGGGTAGCCGTAAGCCGGGTCGGCGGGGTCGGTGAGGCGGGCCATCGAGCCGAGGCCGCTGCCGACGTTGACCACGACCGGCGCGGCCGAGCGGTGCAGCAGCGGCAGGAACGCGTGGGTCACCCGCACCACTCCGAAGACGTTGGTCTCGAAGGTCCGCCGCATCTCGTCGGCGGTCACCTCGGCCGCCCCGATGACGCCGTTGTCCTCGGTCCTGCCCTCGATGCCGGCGTTGTTGACCAGGACGTCCAGGCCGCCCTCGGCCTCGATCGTGGCGGCCGCCGCGGCGACCGACGCGTCGTCGGTGACGTCGAGCACCACGGCGCGCGCCCCCACCTCCCGCGCGGCCCTGCGGCCGCGCTCCGCGTCGCGGCTGCCGACCCATACGGTGTGACCTGCCTCGACGAGGCGGCGGGCGGTCTCGCGGCCGAGACCCTTGTTGGCTCCGGTGATCAGTGTGGTCGTCATGCGTCCAGCCTCCGTCCGGCGGCGCGCCGCCGCCAGGCATGGATCTTCCTGGGACCAGCGGTACCAGGACGGCCGGTGACGTGCGGGGCACACTGGTGGGCATGGGTACAGCGGAGTTCGGCGGGGCGGTCCGCCGCTGGCGGGACCGGGTCCCGCCGCAGGCCGCGGGGCTGCCCGCGGGCGGGTACCGGCGGGCGGCCGGGCTGCGCCGCGAGGAGCTGGCGCTGCTGGCCGGCATCTCCGTCGACTACGTGACGCGGCTCGAACAGGGCCGGGCGCTGCACCCGTCGGCGCAGGTCGTCGAGGCGCTGGCGCGGGCGCTGCGGCTGTCCGCAACGGAGCGGGCGCACCTGTACCGGCTGGCCGGACTGGACGCGCCGGGGCCCGACACCGTGCCCACCCACCTCACCCCGAGCGTGCAGCGGATGCTGGACCGGCTGGCCGGCACGCCGGTCGCGGTGCACGACGCGATCTGGACGCTGCTGGTCGCCAACGCCCCGTACGCCGCCCTGATGGGCGAGCCGGCCGACCTGCGGGACAAGGAACGCAACGGCGTGTGGCGGCAGTTCCTCGGCTCGGGCGGCGGCCGGGTGCGCCACACCCCCGAGGCGCAGCGGGAGTTCGAGGCGGTGCTCGTCACGGACCTGCGGGCGGCCGCCGACCGCTATCCCGCCGACGAGCGGCTGCGCGCGCTGGTGGCCGAACTGCGCGCGGGCAGCCCGCGGTTCACCCGGCTCTGGGAGTCCGGCACGGTCGGGCGGCACGACACCGCGCGCAAGACGATCGACCACCCGCGGGTGGGCCCGGTGACCCTCGACTGCGACGTGCTGCTGGTGGGCGGCAGCGACCTGCGGATCAACGTCTACACGGCCGAGCCCGGCACCGAGGACGCCGAACGCCTCGCCCTGCTGACGGTGCTGGGCACCCAGTCCCTCACCGGGTAGCCTCGCCGCCCGCCCGCGGGGCGCGGAGGCGGGCGCGGGCGAGGTGCCGGGCCAGGCAGTCCTGTGCGCCCCGCACGTCGCCGGCGAGGACGAGGTCGAGCAGTGCGAGGTGTTCCGCGGCGGATGCGGCGAGGCGGCCTGCCGCGTCGGGACCGCTCAGGCCGCTCAGGCCGGCCGGCCCGTCCGGCCCGTACCGGCAGGAGCGATCGCGGAGGCCGCCCACCACCTGCACCAGGTGGTCGTTGCCGGCCAGGGCGAGCAGGCCGAGGTGGAACCGGCGGTCGGCGTCGAGGTAGCCGGGGAAGTCGTGGCGGCGGGCGGCCTCGACGGTCTCCAGGGCGACGGGCCGCAGCGCTTCGAGATCCGCGGCGGCGGCCGTGGCCGCGACCCGTCCGACCGTCGGCACCTCGATCAGGGCGCGTATCTCGGTGTACTGGTCGAGGTCCCGCTCGGTGACCGCGGTGATCCGGAACCCCTTGTTCCGGACGGCTTCGACCAGGCCCTCCCGGGCGAGACCGTGCATGGCCTCGCGCACCGGAGTGGCCGAGACGCCGAGCGGCGCGGCGAGCGCGGGCGCGGAGTAGACCCGGCCCGGTCGCAGTTCGCCCGCGGCCAGCGCGGCGCGCAGCGCGTCGGCGACCTGGTCGCGCAGGCGCTCCGGCGCTGCGACCGCGCCGCGCGGCGGCAGATGGCCCACGTCCGCTCACTCCTCCGATCCGGTGAGCGCCGAGTATACGATGCGCCGTTTGTCCGATCTTGCGCCCGGCGTCCGGGCCGGTGCGGACGGTCCGAGGCGGCCGGTGGCGGTGCGCGCCTGTTCGGCGGCGACAAGAATCCGATAAAATCACCAGCGGTGTGCCGGGAAGCCTGGTCGGCACGGGGAACGGACTGCGGCGCCCGCGGCAGCGACCCCGTTCTCGTGATCAGGGGCTCCGCAGATGCGCGCAGTGGCAACCGTCCTCCTCCTGGTGGTGCTGGCGACCGCCGTCGCCACCTTCGCCCGCAGCCGCCGCATCCCCGCCCCCTCGCTGCTGGTGCTGGCCGGCCTCGGCGTCGCGCTGGTGCCGGGCACGCCGGAGCTGCACATCCCTCCGCAGGCCATCGCGCTGATCGTGCTGCCCCCGCTGCTCTACGCCTCCGCCGAGGAGTTGTCGCTCCGCGACCTGCGCACGGTGTGGCGCCCGGTGACGGTGCTGGCGTTCGGCCTGGTGCTGTGCTCGGCGGCGGCGGTGGCCTGGGTGGCGAGCGCGCTGACCGGTCTGCCGCCGGCGACCGCCTTCGTGCTCGGCGCGGTGCTGTCGAGCACCGACCCGGTGGCGGTCACCGCACTCGGCCGCCGGCTCGCGCTGCCGGGGCGGGTCCAGGTGCTGGTGCAGGCGGAGAGCCTGTTCAACGACGCGACGTCGCTGGTGCTGTTCAAGGTCGCGATCGGCATCGCGGTGGCCGCCGGGCCGGTCGGCGGGGCCGCGGCGGCGGGACAGTTCGCGCTGCTCGCCGGCGGCGGCAGCCTGGTCGGCGCGGGCGTCGCGGGCGTGGTCGCGCTGATCAGGCGGCGCACCGTGGACCCGGTGCTGGAGACGGTGATCGCCCTGGTCACCCCGTACAGCGCGTACGTGCTCGCGGAGTCGGCGCACACCTCGGGGGTGACCGCGGTGGTCGTCGCCGGGGTGCTGCTCGGCCGCTCCGGCCACCGGCTGAGCGACGCCCGCATCCGCCTCCAACTGCACGCCGTCTACGCGGTGGTGGTGTTCCTGCTGGAGAGCGTGGTGTTCAGCGTCGTCGGCCTGACGCTGCCCGAACTGGTGCGGGTGCTGCCGGACGGCACCGGCGGCTGGCCCGAGCAGGCGCTGGCCCTGGCGGTGGTGGTGATCGGCGTCCGGCTGGTGTGGATGCTGGCGCTGTCCACCGCGACGCACACCGGCACGAGCACCGCCGCGGGGGTGGGCGCCGCGGGCGGGGGCGGTACGGGCGGGGCCCGCGGGCGGCCCTCCTGGCGGGTCGCCGCCGTGGTCTCCTGGGCGGGCACCCGCGGCGTGATGCCGCTGGCGGCCGCCCTGTCCATCCCGCTGGCCACCGAGAGCGGTGCGCCGCTGCCCGGCCGCGCGCTGGTCCTGGTGCTCACCACCGCGGTGGTCGTCCTCACCCTCGTCGTGCAGGGCCTGACGCTCGCCCCGGTGGTGAACCGCTCGGGCCTGGCGCTCGAACCCGAGCACACCGCACGCGAGGAGGCCGACGCCCGCGACGCCCTCAACCGCGCCGCCCTCGCGCACATCGACGAACTCGCCCTGCTGGACGCCCAGCCCCGGCACGCGGTGGACCGGGTGCGGCGCGGCCTCGCCGCCCGTCTCGACCACGACGCGGACGACTCGGGCAGCGCCTCGGCGGACACCGCGTACCGGGAGCTGCGCCAGGGCGTGATCGCGGTGCAGAACGCCGAACTGCGCCGGCTCTACGACGCGCACCTGATCAGCGCCGCCACGCTGCGCGGCCTGCGGCACGATCTGGACCGCGAGGAGGCGGCGCTCGGCGGCAGGTGAATCAGCGGCAGGTGAATCGGCGGCAGGTGAGTCGGCGCAATTGCGCCGCCGGGCAACCGATGACACCGACCGGCCCGCGTGATTCGATTTCCGTGCTCTGCGACCGCGCCGGAATCCCGGAACGGTCCGCCGGGGGCGGCGCCACGTGGGGCGGAGCGGAGAACTCCCTTTCCCTGGCTTCCCTGGCCGGAATTCCGGCCTTTCACGGGACGTGGCATGCCCGTATTCCGGCATTCGGCTCAGGAAAGGAACACCGCGTGTCCGCTCGTTCCGCTCTCTCGCTGCCCGCCCGTCTCACCCGGACCGCGGCGGCCTCGCGGCTGCGCTCGGCGGCGGTGGCCGCCGCGCTCGCCACCGTCGCGCTCGCCGGCCTCGGCGCCGCGCCCGCGCAGGCCGCCTCGACCCCCTGCCAGAGCGGCGACCACTGCATCCTCGACGCGCGCACCGGCGCCCACCCCGACTACGACCGGGTGGTCTTCGACCTCAGCGACGGGACGCTGCCCGGTCTCACCGCGGTGCCGTCGGCGGACGGCGCGTTCTTCCCGCCGCGCGGCGACGAGGAGTTCCCGTCGATCCCGGGGTCCTCGTACCTGATGCTCACGTTCACGCCCTCGGTCGCCTACACGTACACCACGCCGATCGAGGACGTGGTGAACCTGCCCTCGCTCAAGGGCGTCGAGCTGCTCTACTCCGCCGAGGGGGACACCGAGTTCGCGCTCGCGCTCGGCAGCCACTCCACGTACCAGCTCTCGCACCTGACCGCGCCGAACCGGCTGATCGTCGACATCTACCACTGAGCGGCGGCCGCCGCGGGCGGCTGCCCGGCGGCGGGCTCGGCGAGCAGAGGATCGATCACGGCGTGCAGGTCCTCCTCGCCGACCGGCCGGAGCGCACGCGCGGCGATCCGGCCGGTCCGGCCCCCTCCCCCGGCCGCCGGGGCGTCAGGCGGCGGCCGCCGCCTCGGCGATCTGGTCGGCGCTGGGGGCCAGGCGCGGGGCCACCGCGGTGACGGCCAGGTTGACGACGGTGAAGGCCGCCGCGATCAGGAGCCCGCGGTGGTAGCCGGCGACCAGCGCGTCGAGCTGGGAGGAGCCGGCGGCCAGCGCGTCGCCGGCGCGGGAGGTGGAGAGCGTGGTGACGACGGCGAGTCCGAGGGCGCCGCCGACCTGGTAGAAGGCGGTGACCACACCGGACGCGGCGCCGGCCTCGCGCGGCGCGACCTCGGCCACCGCGGCGATCTGCGCGGGCACGCTGACCGCGATGATGCCGACGCCGAACAGCATCAGGCCGGGCATCAGCGTGGTCGCGTAGGAGCCGTGCGCGCCGGCCCTGGAGAGCAGCAGCAGCGCCGCGACGTCGATCACCGAGCCGGCGACCTGGACCGGCCGGGTGCCGAACCGGGTGACCAGCGGCGTGGTGGCGACCGCGGCGAGGATCGCGGCCGCGCCCATCGGCAGGAACTCCAGCCCGGCGCGCAGCGCCGACCCGCCCCGCACCTGCTGGAGGAAGATCGCGGTGAGGAAGAACATGGACAGGAACGCGGCGCCGTTGAGCGCCAGCGCGCCGCCCGCGGTGCTCAGCGCACGCGAGCGCAGCAGCCGCAGCGGGACCAGCGGGGCCGCGGCCCGCGACTCGACCGCGACGAAGCCGGCCAGCAGCGCCGCGCCGGCGGCGAGGCAGCCGACCACCTCGGGCGAGGACCAGCCGGCGGGCTCGGCCCGCACCACGCCGTACACCAGGGCCAGCAGCCCGCCGGTGCCGAGGACGGCGCCCAGCAGGTCGAAGCCGCGGTTGCCGGGGTGCGGCGCGATGTGCCGGACGAAGACGGGGGTGACGGCGACCAGCGCGATGACGATCGGCACGTTGACGATGAACACCCAGCGCCAGCTGGCGGAGTCGACCAGCACGCCGCCGGCGACCACGCCGAGGGTGCCGCCGAGTCCGGCCAGGCCGCCCCATACGCCCATGGCGATGTTGCGGCGCCTGCCGTGCTCGAAGGTGACGGTCAGGAGGGAGAGCGCGGCCGGCGACAGCAGCGCGCCGCCGAGACCCTGGACGGCGCGGGCGGCGATCAGCCAGCCGGGCGAGGGGGCGAGGCCGCCGGCCAGCGAGGTGGCGCCGAAGAGCACCAGGCCGATGACGAAGACCCGGCGGGAGCCGAGCAGGTCCGCGGCCCGGCCGCCGAGCAGCAGGAAGCCGCCGAAGAGCAGGGTGTAGGCGCTGATCACCCACTGCAGGCCGTCGGTGGTGAAGCCGAGGTCACGCTGGATGTCGGGCAGCGCCACGTTCACGATGGTGACGTCGAGCACCACGATGAACTGGGCGAGGGCCAGCACGGTGAGTGTGGCCCAGGGACTGCGTCGCATGATGGTCTCCCCCAGGTATACGACGTATGCTTACGAGTAACGCTTACGGCGTCACCATACACGCCCCTGTGTACGCCGTATACCTTGCCCGGGAAGGCCGCGGCGCCGGTTGCGTACGCTGGACACACCGACATCGAGGAGGCGGACCATGGCCGCGCAGAAGCGCCTGAACCGGGACGAGTTGATCGCCACCGCGCTGGCTGTGGCCGACGCCGAGGGGCTCGACGCCGTCACCGTGCGGCGGGTCGCGCAGGCACACGACGTCACGCCGATGGCGCTCTACCGGCACTTCCCCGACAAGGACGGCCTGCTGGACGCGATCGCCGAGCGGCTGCTGACCGGCGCCGTACCGCCCGAGCCCGACGGGCGGCCGTGGCACCGGCAGATGCACGACCTGCTGAGCAGCCTGCTGGCGGCGCTGCGCCCGCACCCGAACGCCACCCCGCTGGTGCTCACCCGCGTCATGCTCTCCGAGGCCGGACTGGCGGTGACCGAGCGCTGCCTGGCGCTGCTGGCCGAGGGCGGCCTGTCGGTCGACGAGGGCGCGGAGACCGCCTGCCAGGTGCTCAGCGCCCTGGTCACGCTCGTCGTCACCGAGCCGGGCCGGATGCTCGGCGAGGACCGGCAGGCGCACGAGGCCGCGCTGCGCACGAAGCGGGCCTCACTGCTCGCACTGGACCCGGCCCGCTACCCGCACGTCGTCGCGGCCGCCGCTCCGCTCACCGACTGCCCGAGCGACGACGCCTACTACGCGCGCGGCATCGACATGATCGTCACCGGCATGCGCGGCGCCGCCGGAGCCCGGCAGCCCGTCTGACCTGGCGTCAAATGGGCGAATGAACCCCGAAAGGCGTCGAGGCGGCGGAAATCCCTCCCGCACCACACCCAGATTTAACCGGGGAACTCCTTCTGCGACCCTATCTACGCGCGTATCTTGAGGCCGGTCGCGCCATGCCCGCACCGCGGGCTGACGCGCCCTCATGTCAGCCGGCTCCCCGTGAAGGAGAACCCCTCAGGTGTCGCACCCCTCAGAGGCCACGCCGCCTCAGCCCGCGAGACCCCGGTCCGCCGCCGAAGCGGGCCGCGCCGCGTCCCGGTTCCGCAAGCGCGTCCTGCCGATAGGCATCGCGGGCGCCGTCGTCCTGGCCGGCCTCACGGTCCACTCCGCCTTCGCGACGGTGTCCTCCGACGGCCTGGTCGCCGAGGTGTACGGGGGCGGCGGCAACGCCGGCGCCACCTACACCAACGACTTCGTCGAGCTGGCCAACGCAGGCTCCGGGCCGCTGGATCTGAGCGGCTACAGCGTGCAGTACCTGTCCGGCAGCCCGACCTCCACCTCCAAGTGGCAGGTCACCACGCTGACCGGCTCGCTGGCCGGCGGCGGCCGCTACCTGGTCGGCGAGGCCGCGGGCACCGGCGGCAGCACGCCGCTGCCGGCGCCCGACGCCACCGGGACGATCGCGATGTCCGGCACCAGCGGCACCATCGCGCTGGTCTCCGGCGCCGACCCGCTGACCTGCCTGACCGCCGCGGACTGCGCCGCCGACGGCCGGGTCAAGGACCTGGTCGGCTACGGCACCGCGGTGGTCCACGAGGGCGCGGGCGCGGCCGCGGGGGCGAGCAACACCGCCTCGGTGGCCCGCGGTTCCTCGCTCGCCGACACCGACGACAACGCGGCCGACCTCACCCCCGGCGCGCCGACCCCGCAGAACTCCGGCGACGTCGGCACCGTCGGCGGCGTCTCGGGCGGCGCGGACGGCGGCACCCCGCCGACCACGCCTCCCACCACGCCCCCGACGACGCCGCCCACCACCACCCCGCCGGTCACCGCGGCGATCCACGACATCCAGGGCGACACCCGCGTCTCGCCGCTGGAGGGCAAGGCCGTCACCGGCGTCACCGGCGTCGTCACCGGGGTGCGCGACTACGGCTCGTCCAAGGGCTTCTGGTTCCAGGACACCCACCCGGACGCCAACCCCCGCACCAGCGAGGGCGTGTTCGTCTACACCGGCGCGGACCCGGCGGTCGCCGTCGGCGACGCGGTGTCGGTGGCCGGCACCGTCTCCGACTACTACCCGGGCGGCGCGACCGGCGGCGGCCAGGCGGTCACCGAGGTGACCAAGCCGACGGTCAGCACGGTCTCCTCCGGCAACCCGCTGCCCGCGCCCGTGGTGCTCGACTCGCACAGCGTGCCGGACGCGTTCGCGCCGAGCGCGGGCGGCGGCAGCATCGAGAACCTGCCGCTGCGGCCCACCGAGTTCGCCCTCGACCTGTACGCCTCGCTCGAGGGCATGAACGTGCAGATCGGCGACAGCCGGGTGGTCGGCGCCACCGACCCGTACTCCGAGCTGTGGGTCACCGTGAAGCCGGCGCAGAACCCGACCAAGCGCGGCGGCACCCTCTACACCGGCTACGACCAGCCCAACTCCGGCCGCCTGATGGTGCAGTCGCTGATCCCCACCGCGACCTCGGCCTTCCCGACCGCGAACGTCGGCGACACCCTGGCGGGCACCACCACCGGCCCGCTGGACTACAACCAGTTCGGCGGCACGTACGCCCTCCAGGCGCGCGTGCTGGGCACCGTGCGCAGCGGCGGCATCCAGCCGGAGGTCACCGCGAAGGCGCACGCCGACCAGGCCACGATCGCCACGTACAACGTGGAGAACCTGGCGCCCGGCAACCCGCAGGCGAAGTTCGACGCGCTGGCCAAGGGCCTGGTCACCAGCCTGCGCTCGCCCGACATCGTGGCGCTGGAGGAGATCCAGGACAACAACGGCGCCACCGACGACGGCACGGTGGCCCCCGACCAGACGCTGCAGAAGCTGACCGGCGCCATCACGGCGGCGGGCGGCCCGCAGTACCAGTGGCGGCAGATCGACCCGGTCAACGACAAGGACGGCGGTGAGCCGGGCGGCAACATCCGGCAGGTCTTCCTCTTCAACCCGGCGCGGGTCGGCTTCACCGACATCCCGGGCGGCGACTCCACCACCGCGGTCGGCGTCACCGGCACCGGCAGCGCGACCGCGCTGACCGCCTCGCCCGGCCGGATCGCGCCGAACGACCCGGCGTGGACCACCAGCCGCAAGCCGCTGGTCGGCCAGTTCACCTTCCGCGGCAAGAAGCTGTTCGTGATCGCCAACCACTTCGACAGCAAGGGCGGCGACCAGGGCGTCGACAGCCGCTTCCAGCCGCCGGTGCGCAGCTCCGAGGTGCAGCGGGTGCGGCAGGCGATCATCGAGCACGACTTCGTGCAGCAGCTGGAGACCGCCGACCCGCACGCCGAGGTGGTGGCGCTCGGCGACCTGAACGACTACCAGTTCTCGCCCGCCGTGCTCAGCCTCACCGACAACGGCAAGACGCTCACCGACCTGGTCGGCACCCTTCCGGCGAAGGAGCGCTACTCCTACGTCTACGAGGGCAACTCGCAGGTGCTCGACCACATCCTGGTCAGCCCGAACCTGGACCGTCGGGTGGACTACGACGTGGTCCACATCAACTCCGAGTTCGCGAACCAGACCAGCGACCACGACCCGCAGGTCATCCGCCTGGAGCCGTGACCGCAGCAGATCACCGGGCCGGGTCCGGGAGCCGCACGCGCTCCCGGACCCGGCCCGTCCGCGTCCGACTCCTTGACGCCGCACAGCGCTCGGGATAGACAACTCCCTGACTGAGAGAGCGCTCTCACGAGCGCGCGGCACCCTGCACACGGCCCCCCACCCGGTCAGGAGAACGTCATGTCACACACGCCTCCCCGCGGCGCCGGTCCGCTGCTGGGCGCCCCTCCCCTCTCGGTCCGCCTCCCAGGTCACTCCAGCCACCACGCACCCTGAGGTCCCGTAAGCGCTTACGGGCGTCCCGTGCGCGTGTGGGAGCGCTCTCCCCCACGAATGAGCACCTTCCGGACAGGAGACCACGCATGTCCAGCGGACACGCACCAGAGCACGACACGGGCGGTGGCACCCGCCACGCCCGGCGTCGCCGGGGCCGGCTGGCCCTCGCCGCGCTGGCCGTCGGGGCGATGAGCCTCGCCGGTCTCGCCGCGGCCACCGGCACCGGTGGGGCCGCCACCCCCACGGCGGCCCCCGCGGGCGGCCTCGCCCCCGCCGCGGCCGCGGCGCCGAACGCGGTGCCGGCGCCGCCGGCCGGCTTCACCAGCACGTGGAGCGACGACTTCAACGGCGCCTCGGGCACCGGCGTGCCGGCCGCCGACTGGAAGTACGACACCGGTCCCGGCAGCAGCTTCGGCACCGGCGAGATCGAGACGATGACCAACAGCACCTCGAACGTCTACGAGGACGGCGCAGGGCACCTGGTGCTCAAGGCGCTGCACTCGGGGACCGACGCCCGGTCCGGCTGGACCTCCGGGCGGATCGAGACGCAGTCCTCGTCGTTCGGCGCGCCTCCCGGCGGCGTGGTCATGATGCAGTCCTCGATCCAGCAGCCGAACCTCACCACGGCCAACGGCGCGGGCTACTGGCCGGCGTTCTGGATGCTCGGCTCGACGCTGCGCAGCGGGGTGGGCTGGCCGACCTCGGGCGAGGTCGACATCCTGGAGGACATCAACTCCCGCAGCTCGGTGTTCGGCACGCTGCACTGCGGGGTCAGTCCGGGCGGCCCGTGCAACGAGTCGACGGGCATCGGCTCCGGTGAGCACGCCTGCTCCGGCTGCCAGACGGCCTACCACACCTACGCGGTGCAGATCGACCGCTCGGTGTCGCCCGAGCAGATCCGCTGGTACCTGGACGGCCAGAACTACTTCACCGTCAAGTCGACCCAGGTCGACGCGACCACCTGGGCGAACGCGGTGGACCACCCGTTCTTCATCATCTACGACCTGGCGATGGGCGGCGGCTTCCCCGACGCCTTCGGCGGCGGCCCCAACGCCGCGACCGTCTCCGGCGGGCAGATGAACATCGACTACGTGGCGGTCTACAACAAGGCGCCCGGTGGCGGCGGCACCACCCCGCCGCCCGGCAACGACATCGCGCAGGGCAAGCCGACCACCGCGTCCTCCACCGAGAACGCCGGCTCCCCGGCCTCCGCGGCCACCGACGGCAACACCGCCACCCGCTGGTCCAGCGCCTTCAGCGACCCGCAGTGGCTCCAGGTCGACCTGGGCCAGTCGTACGACGTCAGCCACGTCCAGCTGAACTGGGAGACCGCCTACGCCAAGGCGTTCCAGGTGCAGGTGTCCAACGACGGCAACGCCTGGACGACCTGCTACCAGACGACGACGGGCGCCGGGGGCGTCCAGGATCTCGACGTGCACTGCACCGGCCGCTACATCAGGGTCTACGCGACCCAGCGCGCGACCACGTACGGCGACTCGCTCTACGAGTTCTCGGTCAACGGCACGCCGGGCAGCGGCGGCGGCACCGCCACCCTGCTGTCGCAGGGCAAGGCGGCCACCGCGTCCTCCACCGAGAACGCCGGCACGCCGGCCTCCGCCGCGGTCGACGGCGACGCCGGCACCCGCTGGTCCAGCGCCTTCAGCGACCCGCAGTGGCTCCAGGTCGACCTCGGCGCGAGCCACGCGATCAGCCAGGTGAAGCTGAACTGGGAGGCCGCGTACGCCAAGGCGTTCCAGATCCAGACCTCCGCCGACGGCACCAACTGGACGACCGTCTACACCACCACCACGGGGACCGGCGGCAACCAGACCCTGAACGTCTCCGGCTCCGGGCGCTATGTGCGGGTGTACGGCACCCAGCGCGCCACTGCCTACGGGTACTCGCTCTACGAGTTCCAGGTGCTGGGCAGCTGAGGACCGGCGGGCCCTCCGTCCGCGCGGCGGCGCGGACGGAGGGCCCGCTGCCGTCAGACGGTGAGCACGATCTTCCCGGTCACGTGCCCCGACTCGCTCTCGCGGTGCGCTGCGGCCGCCTCGTCCAGCGGGAAGACACGGTGCACCGGCAGTCGCAGCCTGCCTGCGGCGAGCAGGCCGAGCGCCTCTTCGAGCGCGGGGCCGCCGCGGTACTCCTCCGGGCCGCCGGAGGTGAACCGCACGCCGTGCTCGCCGGCGCCGACCGCGTCCGCGATGCTCACCACGCGGTCCTTGCCGCCGGTCAGCTCGACGGAGTCGGCGATCGCGCCGCCGCGGCCCGCGCCGTCGAGGGCCGCGTCCACCCCCTGCGGGGCGAGCGCCCGCACCCGCTCGACGAGCCCGTCGCCGTAGGCCACCGGAATCGCGCCGAGCGACCTGAGGTGCTCGTGGTTGGCCTCGCTCGCGGTGCCGATGACGGTCAGCCCGCGGGCCACCGCGATCTGCACCGCGACGCCGCCCACGGCGCCCGCGGCCGCGTGCACGAGCAGCGTCTCGCCCGGCTGGACGCCGAGCAGTTCGAAGGCGCGGTAGCTGGTCTCCGCGGCGACCGGGAGGGCCGCGGCCTGCTCCCAGTCGAAGGTGTCGGGCTTGAGGGTCATCCGGGCGGCGTCGGCCAGCGCCTGCTGGGCGTAGGCGCCGGTGACGGTGGTGCCGAACACGGGGTCGCCGACGACGAGCCCGCCGACCCCCTCGCCGACCGCGTCGACGACGCCCGCCGCCTCCAGGCCCGGCACGTGCGGGAAGGTGACCGGGAAGACCTGCTCCAGGTAGCCCGCCCTGATCTTGTGGTCGAGGGCGTTGACGCCGGCGGTCCGTACGGCGATGCGGACCTGGCCGGGGCCGGGTTCCGCGACGGGCACGTCCGCCGCGTGCAGCACGTCCGCGGCGCCGAACCCGGTGAAGACGATGGCCTTTGACATGAGGATCACGGTCCCTTGGAAGTCGAGGTGGGGTGAGGTGCGGTCGAGGTGGAGTCGTCGTGCGGTGGAGGTGGGCTGCGCGCCGGGGCCGCCTCGGTGTGCGGTCCGACGCGTTCCAGCATGGTCGGGCGGCGGGCGCGACCCGGCCCGTCCTTCGGCGGGTTCCGCCTGGCCGTTCGGACAGTCCGCGGCTCCCATCCTCGCCGTACGGTGGTTCCCATGCAGACCGAAGGCTGGGACCGCCCGCAGGACGCGTTGGCCAGGGCGGCGGAGGTGCTGAGCGCGCCGCTGCCGGAGACCATGGAACGGCTCTCGCGGACGCTGGCCCCGCTGGTCCCCCATCTGGCGGTGGCCCGGCTGAGCAGCGTCTGCGCGTTCACCCCGACGCAGTTCGCGGGCGAGCAGGAGGTGGCGGGCCGGATCACCGCCGCCGAGCTGGCCCGGCTGTCGGGGCAGGTGCCGATCGGCGAACCGTGGCAGGGCGGCGCGATGCTCGGCGGCGTGCTGCGCCCGGCGCTCGCGGTGGCCTCCGCGGGCGTCGACGGGCGGGCGGGGGCGCTGCTGGTGGTGGTCAGGCCGTTCCACGCGGAGCCGCTGGACGCCGAGCCGGCCGTGGTCCAGCGGCTGTGGGACCTGGTGACGGTGCACACCGCGCGGCGCACCGCGGAGGCGGACCCCGCCCAGGCGGCGAGCACCCGGGCCGCGGCCGGGCTCCGCGCGCGGGTCGTCGCGGAGCTGACCGACGCGCACGCCAGCGCGCTGTCGGCGATCCTCGGCACGCTGCGGGCCCCGGTGCTCGACGACGCGACGGCCCGCAGGGCCGCGGTGGACCTGGCGGTCTCCGCGCTGATCCAGGTGCGGGCGGGCGCGGACCTGGACCGGGCGGTGAGCGAGGAGCCCGCCGACGCGGCGTTCGGCCGCCTCGCGGACGAACTGCGGCCGCTGCTGCGGCACAGCCCGGTCCGCCTCGACCTGCAGCCGCCGGCCTCGCACCGCTCGCTGCCCGCGGGCGCCGCGCACGCGGCGCGCGCCTCGGTGCGGGCCGCGGTGCTCGCGATGCTGGAGCAGGGCGAGGCGCTGCACCGGCTGCACGTCGGCTGGCGGGTGGAGGAGGACGGCGGCGGCGCGCTGCTGCGCGCGGTGGTCAGGGACGACGGTCCGGGGCTGCTCGCCGCCGAGGCGCTCGCGGTGCACCGGATCACCGAGCGGCTGGCCGCGGTGGACGGCCGGCTGGTGCTGGACGCGCTGCCCGGCTGGGGCACCACCATCACGGTGACGCTGCCGCTGGCCCCCGCGCCCGGCGCGGCGGACGGCGGGGCGGACGGCGGGGCGCGGAACCCGCTGGAGGCGCTGCACCCGCGGGAGCGCGAGGTGCTCGAACAGCTGGCGCTCGGCCGCCGCAACCGGGACATCGCGCAGGCCCTGCACATCAGCGAGTCGACCGTGAAGTTCCACGTGGCGAACATCCTGACCAAGCTGGGCGCCGGGTCCCGTACGGAGGCCGCGGCGCTGGCGCACCAGGCCGGGCTGTCGCCGGCCCTCCCGGTGCGCGCGGTCGGCGGCTGACGGTGGGCCGCCACGGCAGGGTGGGCGCGGCCGGTCGGGCGCGGCGGGAATGGTTCACACGCCTGGGGGAAGGTTCCGTCGGATACGGAACCATCCGATATATGAAAAGGTCATGAGAGCATTTAGCCGTTGTTTATAAGGCAGGTGGCCTATGTCACCCCTACATTGCACTGCAAGATGACCGGTTCGTCCAGACTCGCCCAACTTCGGGAATTTGCCCCCGGCCCCCTAGTCGTGCAACAGTCGATGTCAACGGCCCCCCAAGACCCGGGCTCGGCCGTTCCACAGGCGCCGCGGACCACACCCCCCCTGCTTCGCGGCGGTTTCGAAGAGGCCCTCCCCACCGTCACCCCCCCCCGACGGCGGAGGGCCTCTTCTTTTGCGTCCGGGGCCCGCGCGGCCCCGGACGCTAGCGCTCCGGCACCCGCAGTTCGAACCAGGTGGTCTTGCCGCGCGGCAGCAGGTCCACGCCCCAGCGGTCGGACAGGTGGTCCACCAGGAACAGGCCGCGCCCGCTGGTGTCCATCGCGCGCACCGGCAGCAGGCAGGGCAGCGCCCGCGAGGGGTCGCGCACCTCCACCCGGATCCAGCCGCGCCGCCGCAGCATCCGCAGCCCGAAGGTCTGCGCGCCGGTGTGCCGCACCGCGTTGCCGACCAGCTCGGAGACGAGCAGCTCCACCGTGTCGCCGAGCGGGGACAGGCCCCACCGCCTGACCACCGAGAGGGACAGCCGCCGCGCGGTGGACGCCGACTCCGGGCGCGAGGTCAGGTGGACCTCGGCGGCCGATGGGTCGCCCGGCAGGTCGAGGTCGCCGTCCGGCGCCTGCGGCGCGGACGGGACCGGCGGGGCGGCTGGGGCGGCTGGGGCGAGGAGCGGCGCGGCGGCCGCCGCGGCCGCTGCCCGCTGCGGCTGCTCCGAACCGCCCGGACCCGCCATGCCCCTCATGATGGCCGTAACCGGAGGGCTCCGTGGGGCAACCCGGGGAATTCGCCGCCCGGCCACCCCCGTCCGGGGCGGGCCCGGCGGAGCGCCCGCGGTCAGCCGAAGGTGGCCTTGCCGGGGCCGTCCTCGACGAAGCTGCGCATCCCGGCCTCCCGGTCGGCGGTCGCGAACAGGCCCGCGAACAGCGTGCGCTCGATGGTCAGGCCGGTGTCCAGATCCGTGTCGAGCCCGGCGTCGACCGCCTCCTTGGCGGCGCGCAGCGCGTAGGCGGGACCGCGGGCCAGCCGCTCGGCCCAGGCGTGCGCCTGCGCGTACACCTCGTCCGCGGGCGCCACCCGGTCGACCAGGCCGAGGGAGAGCGCCTCCGCGGCCTTCACCATCCGCCCGGTGAAGATGAGGTCCTTGGCGCGCGACGGGCCGATCAGCCGGGACAGGCGCTGGGTGCCGCCGGCGCCCGGGATCAGGCCGAGCAGGATCTCCGGCTGGCCGAGCCGCGCGTCCTCGGCGGCGATCCTGAAGTCGGCGCACAGGGCGAGTTCGCAGCCGCCGCCGAGCGCGTAGCCGGTGACCGCGGCGACCACCGGTTTGGGGATGCGGGCCACCGCGGTGAACGCGTCCTGCAGGTCCCGGGAGCGGTCGACCATGTCCTCGTAGGACATGGCCCGCATCTCCTTGATGTCCGCGCCGGCCGCGAACACCTTCTCGCCGCCCCACACCACCACGGCCCGCACGTCCGTGCGCCGGGCGGCCTCCTCGGCCAGTGCCTTCAGCCGGTCCTGGGTGGCGCCGTCCAGGGCGTTCATCGGGGGCCGGTCGAGCCGCAGGGTGCCGACGCCGTTGTCGACTTCGAGGGTCACAGTCATCCCCGGAGCGTACGACGGGCGGCCCGCCCCCCGCGAGGAGGAGCGGGCCGCCGGCCCCTGCGTCGTACGTCACGCCGCCGCGCCGGGCACCCCGCACACGGCGGGCGCTGCGGACCCGGTCAGGCGGTCCAGTCGGCCCAGGAGAGGTTCCAGCCGTTCAGGCCGTTGTACCACTGGACCGTCTGGTCCTTGGAGTTGACGACCTGGACCACGTCGCCGACCAGCGAGTGGTCGTAGAACCACGCCGCCGGGGTGGTGGGGTCGCCTGCGCCGCGCACGTCGTGCAGCCCGACGCAGCCGTGGCTGGTGTTGCTGCTGCCGAACACCGAGGGCGCGGCCCAGTAGTTGCCGTGGATGAAGGTGCCGGAGTTGGTGAGCCGCATCGCGTGCGGCACGTCCGGGATGTCGTACTCCCCGCCGAAGCCGACCGTGTCGCCGTTCATCCGGGTCTTGACGTACTTCTCGGAGATCACCATCTTGCCGTTGTACGTGGTGTGGTCGGGCGCGCCCGAGGAGATCGGGATGGTCTTGATCGCCTTCTTGTCCTGGTACACCGTCATCGTGTGCCGGGCCGCGTCCACGACGCTGATCTGCCGGCGGCCGACCGTGAAGTGCACCGACTTGTCCTGCTTGCCGTAGACGCCCGGGGCGCCCTCGACGCCCTTGAGGTCCAGTTCGAGGGTCACCCGGGTGCCGGCCGCCCAGTATTCGGCCGGGCGGATGTAGACGTCCTGGCTGCCGTTCCACTTCGCGGCGACCGGGACGGCCGGCGAGGCGGTGACGGTCAGGCCCTTCTCGACCGCCGCCTTGTCGGTGATGGCGCGGTTGAAGTGGAGGTAGACCTCCATGCCGACGCCCACCGTCGAGCCGTCCTCGGGCGTGAAGAAGCCGACGAAGGAGTCCTTCGGGACGACCGTGGTGAAGGTCGCGTGCTTGTCGGACTCGCGGCCGCTGCGGTCCTTGGCCGCCGCGTCCACGGTGTACTGCGTGGCGGTGTCCAGGTGGCCGCTCGGCGTCCAGCCCAGGCCGTCGGCGGAGATGTCGCCGGCCACCGGCGCGCCCTTGTCGTCCTTGACGACGACGGAGGTCAGTCTGCCGCCGGAGGCGGACACCTTGAGGGTGCCGGTGGTCGCGACGTCACTGGCGCCGTCCTTGGGCGCTATGGTGACGACCGCCGTGGAGACGGCGGGCGTGGTGGTCGCCGCCGTCCCGTTCCCCGGCTTGGCGTCGGCGGCGTCGCCGTCCGCCGGCCCGCAGGCCGAGGCCAGCAGCAGCACCCCGCCGAGCGCGAGCGCCGCGACGCTGCTCCGCACGCCCGGCCCCACACCTATCGGCTTCAACTTCTCGACTCCCCTAGCACACGAAACGCCCGGAATCCCCCCACCAGCGCAAGACAACCACACCCCCCACACGACCCGGTGCACGGATCTGTCACCGTTCCGTCCCAGATCCCCGGCCACCCGCCGTGCGCGTCCGGTCGACGCCGCGGCGCCTGCCGTACGGATGTGCGCCCGCGGCCCGGGGCCGCTCAGCGCAGCGCGGAGCCGGCGGTCCACTCGGCCCACGTGAGGTTCCAGCCGCTCATGCCGTTGTCCGGGTCGACGACGCGGTCGTCGGAGTCGATCACCCGCACCGGGTCGCCGATCAGGGACTGCGCGTAGAACCACCCGGCCGGGGTGTCCGCGCCGCCGCCCTTGACGTCCGGCAGCCCGACGCAGCCGTGGCTGACGTTGGCGGCGCCGAAGACCGACGGCGGCGACCAGTAGTTGCCGTGCACGAAGGTGCCCGAGGTGGTCAGCCGCATGGCGTGCGGCACGTCCGGGATGTCGTACTCGCCGCCGAAGCCGACCGTGCGGCCGTTCATCCGGGTCATGGGGTACTTCTCGGCGATCACCATGACGCCGTTGTACGTGGTGTGCCCGGGGCCGCCCGCGGTGACCGGCAGCCTGCGCAGCAGCACGCCGTCGCGGACCACGGTCATGGTGTGGGCGGCGACGTCGACCGTGCTGCGCTGGTCGCGGGCGACGGTGAAGCCGACGTCCTTGGACTGGGTGCCGTAGACGCCCGGGGCGCCCTGCACGCCGCGCAGCCGCAGCGCCAGGTTCACCCGGGTGCCGGCCGCCCAGAAGTCGGCCGGGCGCAGGTCGAGCCGGCGCGCGCCGAACCAGTGCCCGACCACCGCGCGCGCCGGGCGCGAGGTGACGGTGATGCCGCGTTCGACGGCGGCCCGGTCGGTGACCGGCCGGGTGAAGCGCAGCGAGACGATCATCGCACTGCCCACCACCGAGCCGTCCTCCGGGCTGAACACCCCGACGAAGGCCGGGCGCGGCGGGGGCGGCGAACCCGCGCGGGGGTCCTTCTCGTCACCGCCGCCGCGCAGCCCGCAGCCGCCCGCGAGCACCGCCGCCAGGACGGCGAGCACCGCCGCCACCGCTCGTGCGCGCGCCGCGCGCCACACCGCTGTCGTCACTCCCGTTCAACGACGCGGCGGGAGTGGGGAAACGGCGCGCGCGGCGCACGCCGGGCGCGGGGCAGGCGCGGGGGAGGCACGGCGCGGGTACCCGGCAGGCGCGGGGCGGGCGCCCGGTCGCGGCCGGCCGGTGAACTCCCGTGCACGGCCGGGTGCCCCGACCGGGTGACTCCCAACCCCCAGGTGGGAAGGATGGTTGCAGGGAACGGCGGCAGGCCGGGCACGGGACGCCCGCGCACGCCAGGACCGTCCCCGGGGCCGCGGGAGGAGACACGTGTCGGAGACACGCGAGTTCGGAGCCGCCGGGTGGGCGGAGGCCGTCCCGCCGCGCGCCCCACAGGCGCCCCCGCGGCCGCGCACGGCGCCGCGCGGCACCCCGTCGGCGCCCCAGGAGGCGGCGCCGCAGGCCGGGCCGCGCGGCGCGCCCGCGCCCGCGCCGGCCGTCTGGCCGGGTGGTCCGCAGCCGCTCGGCGCGCGGTTCCGCACCGGTCCTGACGGCCGCACCGGCACCAACTTCGCGCTGTGGGCGGGCGGCGCGGAGTCCGTCGAGCTGTGCCTGTTCGAGCCGGACGGCACCGAGCGGCGCGCCCCGCTGGCCGAGCTGACGCACGAGATCTGGCACGGCTTCCTGCCCGGCGTGCTCCCCGGCCAGCGGTACGGCTACCGGGTCGGCGGCCGCTGGGACCCCTGGACCGGCGCCCGCTGGAACCCGGCGAAGCTGCTGCTCGACCCCTACGCGCGCGCGGTGGACGGCGACTTCCGGCTGCCCGCCGAGGTGTACGGGCACGTGCGGGACTGGCCGGAGCGGCAGGTCGCGGACACCGTGCGGGACGACCGCGACTCGGCGCCGTTCGTGCCCAAGGGCGTCGTGGTGGACGACGACGACGACTGGCAGGACGACCGCAGGCCCAAGACGCCCTGGTCGGACTCGGTGATCTACGAGCTGCACGTGCGGGGCTTCACCCGCCGCCACCCGGACGTGCCGCCGGAGCTGCGCGGCACCTACGCGGGGCTGGCGCACCCGGCCGCGATAGCCCACCTGACCCGGCTCGGGGTGACCGCGGTCGAGCTGCTGCCGGTGCACCAGTTCGCGCACGAGGAGCACCTGGAGCGCCGGGGGCTGCGCAACTACTGGGGGTACAACTCGATCGGCTACTTCGCGCCGCACGCCGGCTACAGCGCGAGCGGCGCCGCCGGCCAGCAGGTCGGCGAGTTCAAGCGGATGGTGCGGGCGCTGCACGCGGCCGGCATCGAGGTGATCCTCGACGTGGTCTACAACCACACCGCCGAGGGCGGCCAGGGCGGTCCGACGCTGTCGCTGCGCGGCATCGACAACCGCGGCTACTACCGGCTCGGCCAGGACCCGCGCGGCTACGCCGACTACACCGGCTGCGGCAACACGCTGGCCGTGGTGCAGCCGCACGTGCTGCGCCTGATCACCGACTCGCTGCGCTACTGGGTCACCGAGATGGGCGTGGACGGCTTCCGCTTCGACCTCGCGGCGGCGCTCGCCCGGGCCATGCACGACGTGGACATGCTCTCGCCGTTCCTCGCGGTGATCGCCCAGGACCCGGTGCTGCGCCGGGTGAAGCTGATCGCCGAGCCGTGGGACGTCGGCGCCGGCGGGTACCAGGTGGGCGCCTTCCCGCCGCTGTGGACGGAGTGGAACGACCGATTCCGCGACACCGTGCGGGACTTCTGGCGCGGCGCCGGCGGTGACCTGCGGGACCTCGGCTACCGGCTGTCCGGGTCGAGCGACCTCTACGACTGGGGCGGCCGCCGCCCGTACGCCTCGGTCAACTACGTCACCGCCCACGACGGGTTCACGCTGCGCGACCTCGTCTCGTACGACGCCAAGCACAACGGGGCCAACGGCGAGGACGGCCGGGACGGCACCGACGACAACCGGTCCTGGAACTGCGGCGCGGAGGGGCCGACCGCGGACCCCGCGGTGCTGGCGCTGCGCCGCCGGCAGCTGCGCAACCTGCTGAGCACGCTGCTGCTGTCCACCGGTGTGCCGATGCTGGTCGCCGGCGACGAGATGGGCCGCACCCAGGGCGGCAACAACAACGCGTACTGCCAGGACAACGAGGTGAGCTGGATCGACTGGTCGCAGCTCGACCGGCCCGAGTGGCGGTCGCTGTACGACCTGGCGGGCCGGCTGATCGCGCTGCGCCGCGCGCACCCGGTGCTGCGGCGCGGCGGCTTCTTCTCCGGCCTGGCGCTGGCGCCCGAGGGGCTGCGCGACGTGGCCTGGTTCCGGCCGGACGGCGGGGAGATGACCGACGCCGACTGGTTCGCGCCGTCCTCGACGCTCGGAATGTTCCTGTCCGGCCGTGACATCCCGCAGCGCGACGCCCGCGGCGGTCCGGTCGTGGACGACAGCTTCCTGCTCGTCGTGCACGCGGGGCACCGGCCGGCCCCGTTCACCCTGCCGGAAGCGCCCTGGGCGGCCGGCTACGACCTGCTGCTCGACACCGCCCGCGAGGAGCCGTGGGAACGCCCCGACCCGGGGGAGGCCCAGGCGGGCACCCGGGTCACCGTGCCGGAACGGTCGCTGCGGCTCTACCGGGTCCGCGATATCCCCTGATCAGTTACGGTGTGGACGGGGCCGAGTGGTCCAGTCCATATTGGCGGATGTGAGTTCTTCCCCGTCCCGCCGCGAGGCCGGCGCGACCGCCCCCGCCTCCGCCGCCGGCGCACTCCCGGGACGGGACGCCGCCGCGGCGTCCGAGGACCGGCTGTGGTCGGCGAACTTCCGCCTCTACTTCACCGCACGCACCGTCGCCATGCTCGGCGACACCATGCTGCCCGTAGCGCTCTCCGCGGGCCTGCTCTCCTACGGCTACTCCGCCGGTGACATCGGCCTGGTGATGGCCGCGTCCACCGCGTGCTTCGCCGGCCTGGTGATATTCGGCGGGGTCTTCGCGGACCGCTTCAACGCGCGGGCCATGATGATCGGCGCGGACCTGGTCCGGGTCTGCTCCCAGTCGCTGGCCGCCTACCTCTTCCTCACCCACACCGTGCGGCTGTGGGAGGTCGCGGTGATCGCCGTGGTCAACGGCACCGCGGCGGCGATGTTCCAGCCGGGCGTGGCCAGCACGGTGCCGCGGGTCGCGCGGGACGTCCAGGGCGCGAACGCGGTCACCCGCACCGCGGAGTCCACCGCCGCGCTGCTCGGGCCGGCCTTCGCCGGCGTGCTCATCGGACTGACCTCGCCCGGCGCGGTGTTCGTGGTGCACGCCTCCACGTACGCGACCAGCGCGGTGTGCCTGGTGCTGCTGCGGCTCTCGCCGCTGCCGCCGCGGGTGTCGCGCGCGGTGAACACCTTCCGCACCGATCTGGTGGAGGGGTGGCGGGAGTTCAGGGCCCGCACCTGGATGTGGTCGGTCATCGTGGTGTGGATGGTGTTCATGGTCTGCATGGTCGGGCCGTTCACGCCGCTGGCCGCCGGGCAGATCATCCCCGCGCACGGCGCGGGCGCGTACGGCCTGGTCAACTCCGCGCTCGGCGGCGGCACCGCGATCGGGGCGCTGATCGCCATGCGCTGGCGCGCGGACCTGCCGCTGCGCGCGGGCTCGATCGCGGTCTTCTGCACCTGCCTGATGCCGCTGTCGGTGGGGCTCGCGCTGCCCGTCGCCGCGATCTGCGGCTGCGTCTTCGTCGCGGGCGTCGGCTCCGCGTTCTGGGGCGTCAACTGGGCGACGTCCGTCCAGACGCAGGTGCCGGGGGACATCCTGAACCGGATCCACGCGTACGAGGTGGCGGGGTCGGTGGCGATGGTGCCGGTCGGCCAGGCGCTGGCCGGGCCGGCGTCGGCGGCGTTCGGAGCGGCCCACGTCCTGCTCGCCGGCAGCGTCGTCGCCCTCAGCGTCGCCGCGACGCTCCTGGCGCTCCCGCCCGTGCGCAACCTTCGCGCTCGGCGCTGAGCCCTCGGGGGGTACCCGAACCCCCACCGGCCGGTGGCCCGCCGGCCCGGTTCGCGGCCGCCCGGCGCGGTCCCCCGGACCGCGCCCGCCCCACCAGGGGCGCGGGGAACGGCGCGAGCAACCCACCACCGGCCGGAGGCCCGGTCCGCGACCGCAACAGCCCCACCGGCCCGGTGACCACGTACAGCCAGTGCGGCGGCTGGCCGCGCAGCTCCCCCGCGCCCCCCGAAAAACCCCAGGCCACGCCCGGACCGCGGCGGGTCCCGGCCCGGGGGAGAAAGGGGCGGGTGGGGGGTCAGACCAGGCTGTCCTGCCAGGCGCGGTGGAGGCCGGCGAAGTGGCCGTCCCCGGCGACGAGGTCGCCCGGCGCACCGTCCTCGACGATGCGGCCGTCACGCATGACCAGGACGCGATCCGCGATCTCCACGGTGGACAACCGGTGCGCGATGATCATGGCGGTGCGCCCGCGCAGCACCGTGTGCATCGCGTGCTGGACCGCCCGCTCACCGGGCACATCGAGCGAGGACGTCGCCTCGTCGAGAATCAGCACCGCGGGATCGGCGAGCAGCGCCCGCGCGAAGGCGACGAGTTGGCGCTGCCCGGCGGAGATCCGGCCGCCGCGTTTGCGGACGTCGGTGTCGTAGCCGTCCGGCAGCGCCGCGATGAACTCGTGCGCGCCGATCGCCCGCGCCGCGGACTCGATCTGCTCGCGGGTGGCGTCCGGCCGGCCGATCGCGATGTTCTCGGCGACGGTGCCGGAGAAGAGGAACGCCTCCTGGGTGACCATGACCACGCCGCGCCGCAGGTCCGCGCGGGACAGGTCGCGCAGCTCGACGCCGTCGAGCAGCACCCGGCCGTCGGTCGGGTCGTAGAACCTGGCCAGCAGCTTCGCGAGGGTCGACTTGCCGGCGCCGGTGGCGCCGACCACGGCGACGGTCTGGCCGGCCGGCAGCCGCAGGTCGAAGCGCGGCAGCACCTCGCCGCCGGTGCGGTACGCGAACCGCGCCCCGTCGAAGACCACGTCGCGCCCCGGCGTCCGCGTGCTCCGCTCGGGCAGCGGCCGCGGCTCGTCCGGCTCCGGCACGGTCGGCCGCTGGGCGAGCAGCCCGGCGATCTTCTCCAGCGAGGCGGCCGCCGACTGGTAGGAGTTGAGGAACATCCCGAGCCGGTCGATCGGGTCGTACAGCCGCCGCAGGTAGAGCACGAAGGCGGCGAGCACGCCGAGCGCCATGGCGCCGTCGGTGACCCGGTAGGCGCCCCACAGCACGATGCCGGCGATCGTGACGTTGGCGATCAGCCGGGAGCCGACCACGTAGCGGGCCATCTCCAGGATCGCGTCGCCGTTGGCGCGTTCGTGGCGGTGGTTCAGCTCGGCGAAGGCCGTCTCGTTGGGCTCCTCGCGGCGGAACGCCTTGACCGGGCGGATGCCGTTCATCGTCTCGGTGAACTTCACGATGACCGCCGCGATGGCGGTCGAGCGCCGCCGGTAGGCCACCATCGAGCGGCGCTGGAAGACCCGGATGGCGGCGTAGAGCGGCAGATACGACAGCAGCGTGGCCAGCGCAAGCCGCCAGTCGAGGAAGAACAGCAGCGCGCTGATGTAGACCGCGGAGAGCACCACCCCGACCAGCTCCTCCAGGCCGTCGGCGAGCAGCTCGCGGATGGTCTCCACGTCGGAGGTGGCGCGGGCGATGAGCCGGCCCGAGGTGTAGCGCTCGTGGAAGTCCAGGCTGAGCGACTGGGCGTGCCGGAAGATCCGGCCGCGCAGGTCGACCAGCACGTCCTGGCTGACCCGTGCGGCGACCCGGATGAAGGAGCGCTGGAGGACGCCGGCGGCGAGCCCGCAGCCGAGGTAGCCGAGCGCGACGGCGATCAGCGCGCCGTGCCGCCCGTGCCGCACCTGCGGGATGGCGTGGTCGATCGCGTACGCCACCAGCAGCGGTCCCGCCTGGACGGCGGCCTGCTGGACGAGCAGCAGCACGGCGGCGATCCAGATCCGGCGGGAGTGGCCGTGCAGCAGCGAGCGCAGCAGCAGGAGCTGCGCGTTCTTCGGGGCGGGCAGGACGTCCTTCGCGAAGGGGTCGTCGGCCGGCGCGGCCACGGTCGTCATCGTGCGTCGCTCCTCTCCAGGCTCGCGGCCTCGTCGTTCAGGGTGTCGGTGTTCAGGGCGCCGCCGTCCAGGTCGTCGGCGTTCCGGGCGTCCGGGTCCGGCCGCCGGAGCGGGTCCGCCGGGTCCTGCGCGCCGGACATCAGGTGGCGGTACTCGGCGCTGTCGCGGAGCAGCTCCGCGTGGGTGCCGACGGCGGTGACCCGGCCGCCGGACAGCAGCGCGACGCGGTCGGCGAGCAGCACGGTCGACGGCCGGTGGGCGACGACCAGCGCGGTGGTGTCCTGGAGCACCTCGCGCAGCGCGGCCTCGACCAGCGCCTCGGTGTGCACGTCGAGCGCGGACAGGGGGTCGTCGAGCACCAGGAACTGCGGCCGGCCGACCACCGCGCGGGCCAGTGCGAGCCGCTGCCGCTGCCCGCCGGACAGGCTCAGGCCCTGCTCGCCGACCTGGGTGTCGGCGCCTTCCGGCAGCCGGTCCACGAAGTCGCACTGGGCGACGGCCAGCGCCCGGCGGATGTCCTCCTCGCCGGCGCCGTCCGGCCCTGCGCCCATCGCCACGTTCTCCCGCACGCTCGCGGAGAACAGCGTCGGCTCCTCGAAGGCGACCGCGACCAGTTCGCGGACCCTGCGGACCGGCAGGTCGGCGATGTCGGCGCCGTCCAGGGTGATCCGGCCGCCGGTGGCCTCGTGCAGCCGCGGCAGCAGCGCGGTGAGCGTGGTCTTGCCGCAGCCGGTCGCGCCGACCAGGGCCATCGTCTCGCCGGGCCTGATGTGCAGGTCGACGCCGGTGAGCAGGTCGGCGCTGTCCTGCGGGGCGTCGGGGTAGCGGAACCTGACGCCTTCGAGCCGCACGCCGTCGGCGGCGCCGTCCCGTTCGACGCCGGAGGCGTCGGCCTCGGTGGCGTCCATCGCCTCGAAGTAGCGGTCGGCGGCGGTCGCCGACTCGTTGCTCATCGCGAGCAGGAAGCCGATGGACTCCACCGGCCAGCGCAGCGCCAGGGCGGTGGACAGGAAGGCGACCAGGGTGCCGGCCGAGAGCCTGTCGTCGGAGACCTGCAGGACGCCGAGCACCAGGGCGGCGCCGATGGCGATCTCGGGGAGCGTCATGATGACCGCCCAGATGTCCGAGAGCAGCCGGGCCTTGCGCATCTCGGTGCCCCACAGGCCGCGGGTCTGGTCGCGGTAGGCGCGGGCCTGGCTGCGGTGCCGGCCGAACGCCTTGATGATGCGGATGCCCAGCACCGACTCCTCGACGACGGTGGCCAGGTCGCCCGCCTGGTCCTGCGCGGTGCGGGCGGCCACCGCGTAGTGCGCCTCGAAGTACGAGCACAGCACCATCAGCGGCACCGCGGGGGCGAGCAGCACCAGGCCGAGCAGCCAGGACTGGGCGAACAGGATCGCGAAGCCGATCAGCACGGTCGCGCTGTTGACCACCAGGAAGACCAGCGGGAAGGCCAGGAACATCCGCAGGATCTGCAGGTCCATGGTGGCGCGGGAGAGCAGCTGGCCGGAGGCCCACCGGTCGTGGAACTCCACCGGGAGCCGCTGCAGGTGCCGGTAGAGGTCGGCGCGCATGGACGCCTCGACGCCGGCCAGCGGCCTGGCCACCATCCAGCGGCGGAGCCCGAAGAGGCCGGCCTCCAGCAGCCCGAGCACCAGCACCATGGCGCCGCCGAGCCACACCCCGCCCCGGTCGTGGTCGCTGATCGGCCCGTCGACCATCCACTTGAGCACCAGCGGGATGAGCAGCGCCATGCACGAGGCGGCCACCGCGACCACCGCGGACAGCGCGATTCTGGCGCGCACCGGTCTGACGTACGGCCACAGTCTCAGCAGCGAGCGGAACGAGGAGCGGGAGCGGACGGCGGGCGCGGGGTCAGGGCTCGTGGCAGGCATCACCTCGGAACCCTAGGTGCCGCCACCGACAGGTCTCACCCGATTTTCGCCGCCGGCGTCGCCATCGCGCCACCACGCCCATCCGGCCACCCGTCTCACCCATTGATTTGACAGCAGCGGGCATGAGACTCCCTCAACGAGGTGCGAACCGACCTGATATGCCCCGGTTCGTGGGGACTAAAGCTTTGCCTGGCCGCAACACGTCGGTCACACGCGCTCGGTATGCGAACGCCACAGTCCGAACAACGAACGAGTTTCGGCCAATTCTGCCCCATGGCAATGACATGCTCAGGCAAAGGATGCCACTCTGTGCCCCGTTCCACAGCAACGCCACAGCTCTACCCGGGCAGCCCACCATCCCCATCTGCCCGGACTGTCCCGGCCGCCCATCCGCGGCCGCCGCAGAAGGAGTTCCGAGTGCGCAGATCCCCCCGCACAGCAGCAGCCGCCGCAGGCGCGCTGATAGCCGGCGCCGCCATGGTCGCGGTGACGCTTCCGGCCGGTACGGCCGCGGCGAACGCCCCCGACCGGGCGGCCGTGAGCACCGCCCACGTCCAGCCCCGCGCGGGCGCCCTGCCCGCGTCACTGTCCCCGGCCCAGCACACCTCACTGATCGCGCAGGCGCAGTCGAAGGCGGCGGCGACCGCCTCCTCGCTGCATCTGGGCGCCCAGGAGAAGCTGGTCGTCAAGGACGTGGTCAAGGACACCGACGGCACCACCCACACCCGCTACGAGCGCACCTACGCCGGGCTGCCCGTGCTCGGCGGCGACCTGGTCGTCCACCAGGACGCGGCCGGCGCGACCACCGGCGTCGACCGGGCCACCAACGCCACCGTCTCGGTGGCGGGCACCACCGCGGCCAGGACCGCGGCCTCGGCGAAGTCCACGGCGCTGGCCGAGGCCAGGGCCGAGGGCGCCACCGCCCCCGCCGCGGCGGGCACCCCCCGCAAGGTCGTCTGGGCGGCCGGCGGCGTGCCCACGCTGGCCTGGGAGTCGGTGATCGGCGGCTTCCAGGACGACGGCACGCCGAACCAGCTGCACGTCATCACGGACGCCACCACCGGCGCGAAGCTCTTCCAGTACCAGGGCATCGAGACCGGCGTCGGCAACAGCGAGTACAGCGGCCAGGTCAGCATCACCACCACGCTGTCCGGCAGCACCTACCAGCTGACCGACAACACCCGCGGCGGCCACAAGACGTACAACCTCAGCCACGGCACCTCCGGCACCGGCACGCTGTTCACCGACCCGGACGACACCTGGGGCGACGGCAACGGCGCCACCGTGCAGACGGCCGGCGTGGACGCCGCCTACGGCGCCCAGGAGACGTGGGACTACTACAAGAACACCTTCGGCCGCAACGGCATCGCCAACGACGGCCGGGCCGCGTACTCCCGCACCCACTACGGCAACAGCTACGTCAACGCCTTCTGGGACGACAGCTGCTTCTGCATGACCTACGGCGACGGCAGCGGCAACACCCACCCGCTGACCGCGCTGGACGTCGCCGGCCACGAGATGAGCCACGGCGTCACCGCCAACTCCGCGGGCCTGAACTACTCCGGTGAGTCCGGCGGCCTGAACGAGGCCACCTCCGACATCATGGGCACCGGCGTGGAGTTCTACGCCAACAACGCCTCGGACCCCGGCGACTACCTCATCGGCGAGAAGATCGACATCAACGGTGACGGCAGCCCGCTGCGGTACATGGACAAGCCCAGCAAGGACGGCGGCTCGAAGGACAGCTGGTCCTCCAGCCTCGGCGGCCTGGACGTCCACTACTCCTCCGGCCCGGCCAACCACTTCTTCTACCTGCTGTCCGAGGGCAGCGGCGCGAAGGTCATCGGCGGCGTCAGCTACAACAGCCCGACCTTCGACAACCTGCCGGTGCCCGGCATCGGCCGGGACAACGCGCTGAAGCTCTGGTACAAGTCGCTGACCGAGCGCTTCACCTCCACCACCAACTACGCCGCCGCCCGCACGCAGTCGCTTCAGGCCGCGGCCGACCTGTGGGGCGCGGGCAGCGCCACGTACAACACCGTCGCCAACACCTGGGCGGCCATCGGCGTCGGCAGCCGGGTGACCACCTCCGGCGTCACCGTGACGCAGCCGGCCAACCAGTCGACGAAGGCCGGCACCGCGGCGAGCCTGCAGATCCAGGCGAGCAGCACCAACGGCGGCGCGCTGACCTACAGCGCGACCGGCCTGCCGGCCGGCCTGTCGATCAACGCCTCCAGCGGCCTGATCTCCGGCACCCCGACCACCGTGGGCAGCTCCAGCGTCACGGTGACGGCCAAGGACTCCACCAACGCCACCGGCTCGGCCTCCTTCACCTGGACGGTCACCAGCAGCGGGGGCGGCGGCTGCACCGCGGCGCAGCTGCTGGGCAACCCCGGCTTCGAGACCGGCACCGCCTCGCCCTGGACGGCGAGCAGCGGCGTGCTGGACAACAGCACCGGTGAGGCCGCGCACGGCGGCAGCTGGAAGGCCTGGCTGAACGGGTACGGCACCACCCACACCGACACCCTGTCCCAGTCGGTGACCGTCCCGGCCGCCTGCACCTCCGCGACCTTCACGTTCTTCCTGCACATCGACACCGCGGAGACCAGCACCACGACCGCGTACGACAAGCTCACCGTCGCGGCCGGCACCACCACCCTGGCCACCTACTCCAACCTGAACAAGGCCACCGGGTACGCGCAGAAGTCGATCAACCTCTCCTCCTACGCCGGCCAGACGGTCACCCTGAAGTTCACCGGCACCGAGGACTCCAGCCTGCAGACCTCCTTCGTGATCGACGACACGGCGGTCAACGTCAGCTGACACCCGAACGGCGCAAGGCGACAGGCACCACTCTGATAGGGTGGTGCCTGTTGCAGTTGTGGTACCCAGAGAACTTCTCGTGCGCCTGGATGATTGCGATCCGGCGCACTTTTGTTTTTTGCCGGAGGTCTCCGGTGTGGGGTGATCATCTACGGCGACCTGGATCCGTACAGTGCGGATCTGGAAACTGCCCCACCAGTAGGAGATGGATATGGCAACCGGAACCGTGAAGTGGTTCAACTCGGAAAAGGGCTTCGGCTTCATCGAGCAGGACGGCGGCGGCTCCGACGTCTTCGCGCACTACTCGAACATCCAGTCGCAGGGCTACCGCGAGCTGCTCGAGGGTCAGAAGGTCGAGTTCGACGTCGCCCAGGGCCAGAAGGGCCCGCAGGCCGAGAACATCCGCACGGTCTGACGCTGTCAGACCTGCGCACCGGGCGCCCCCCGTCCGGTAATGCGAGGCCCGCACCGCTGCAAGGTGCGGGCCTTCCGCATGCGGCGGCCGCCACCGTGGCGGCCCGAGGAAGGAAACCCGCTGTGCCCACCGTGACCCGCTTCTCGCAGTTGCCGCTCCCCGCGGCGCTGGTCGCCGCCCTCGACGCCCACGGGGTGACCGAGCCCTTCCCGATCCAGGCCGCGACGCTGCCCGACTCGCTCGCCGGACGCGACGTGCTGGGCCGCGGCCGCACCGGCTCGGGCAAGACGCTCGCCTTCGGGCTGCCGCTGCTGGCCAGGACCGCCGCCGCGGTGGCCGAGACCGGGCACCGCGCCGAGGCCAAGCGGCCGCTGGCGCTGGTGCTGGTGCCCACCCGCGAGCTGGCCGGGCAGGTCTCCGAGGCCCTCGAACCCTACGCGAAGGCGATGCGGCTGCGGATCACCTCGGTGGTCGGCGGGGCCTCGATCACCCGGCAGAGCGCCGCGCTCAGGACCGGGGCGGAGGTGCTGGTGGCCACGCCGGGACGGCTCGCCGACCTGATCGACCGGCAGGCGTGCGCCCTGGACCGGGTCGCGGTCACGGTGCTGGACGAGGCCGACCAGATGGCGGACATGGGGTTCCTGCCGCAGGTCACCCGGCTGCTGGAGCAGGTCAGGCCGGGCGGTCAGCGGATGCTCTTCTCGGCGACCCTGGACCGGAACGTCGACCGGCTGGTCAAGCGGTTCCTCAGCAACCCGGTCAGCCACTCGGTGGACCCGTCGTCCGCGACGGTGACCACGATGGAGCACCACGTGCTGCACGTGGACGAGGGCACCAAGCGCGCCGTCACCGCGGAGATCGCCGCCCGGCAGGGCGGCGTGATCATGTTCGTCGGCACCAAGCGCGGCGCCGACCGCCTCACCAAGCACCTGCTGGGCCAGGGCGTGCGCGCGGTCGCGCTGCACGGCGGCAAGTCGCAGCCGCAGCGCAACAGGGCGCTCGACCAGTTCCGGGCCGGCACCGCGGACGCGCTGGTCGCGACCAACGTCGCCGCCCGCGGCATCCACATCGAGGGCCTGGACCTGGTGGTCAACGTGGACCCGCCGACCGAGGCGAAGGACTACCTGCACCGCGGCGGCCGCACCGCGCGGGCCGGCGAGTCCGGGACCGTGGTCACCCTGGTGCTGCCCGAGCAGCGCCGCGAGAACGCCCGGCTGATGGCGGCCGCCGGCATCCGCCCGCAGACCGCGCGGGTCCGCCCCGGCGACCCCGACCTGATACGGATCACCGGTGCCCGCAGGCCCACCGGCACCCCGGTGGCGCTGCCCGTCCCCGAGCAGCCCGCACCGGCCGCCCAGGCCGCGGCCAAGACCGGCGGCGGCCGTTCCCGCCGCCGCCGCGGCAGCGGCTCCGGCACCCCGGCGGCGAACGCCACCGGGGCGAGCGCCGCCCGCCGTACCGGGGCGGGCGCCGGCACCGGCGCGGCGGCCGGCGGCCGCCGCACGGGTGCGGGCACGTCCACCGGCCGCGGCGGCGCGGCGGGCCGCCGGGCCCGCGGCGAGGGCGGCCGCCCCCGCCGCGCCGCCTAGGCACCGCCGGGCGGCGGGCCCGGCGCGGGTCAGCGGGTCAGCGCAGCACCCCCGCGGTCATCCCCTGCGCCTCCGGGGGCACGGCGACCAGGCCGAGCTCCGCGGGGGTGGCCAGCAGCGGATGGGCGGGCAGCACCCGCACGGTGTAGCCGAAGGCCCCGGTGCGGTCCAGGGTCAGCGCGCCCTCGTACGGGTGGCGGCCTGAGATGTCCGGCCGCCCGGTGGGCTTCAGCGAGACCGCGGTCGGCGCGGTGAGGCGGTCCCCCGCGTCGACCCGGCCGGACAGCAGCTGGACGTCGACGTCGGCCGGGTCGAGGCCGCCGAGGGCGACCTGGGCCCGCAGCGTCAGGGTGGAGCCCAGCTCCGGCGTGCCCTCGACGGAGGAGGTCTCCACGTGCTCGACGGAGACCTGCGGCCACTGCTGCCGCACCCGCCGCTTCCACTCGGCCAGCTCGGCCGCCGCGGGACCCTGTATGGCGCGGTGCGAGCGGGCGGCGGGCGCGTAGAGCAGGTCGACGTAGTCGCGGACCATCCGGCCGGCCAGCACCTTGGGCCCGAGGGTGGTCAGGGTGTGCCGGACCATCTCGATCCAGCGCTGCGGCAGGCCGCGGCCGTCCTGGTCGTAGAAGCGCGGCGCGACCTGGTTCTGCAGCAGGTCGTAGAGCGCGGCGGCCTCCAGCGCGTCCCTGCGGTCCTCGTCGGCGGTGCCGTCGGCGGTGGGGATCGCCCAGCCGTTCTCGCCGTCGAACCACTCGTCCCACCAGCCGTCCAGCACCGACAGGTTGAGGCAGCCGTTGAGCGCGGCCTTCATCCCGGAGGTGCCGCACGCCTCCAGCGGGCGCAGCGGGTTGTTCAGCCAGACGTCGCAGCCGGGGTAGAGCAGCCGCGCCATCCGCATGTCGTAGTCCGGCAGGAAGACGATGCGGTGCCTGACCCGGGGGTCGTCGGTGAACCTGACCAGCTCCTGGACCAGCCGCTTGCCGCCGTCGTCGGCGGGGTGGGCCTTGCCGGCCACCACGATCTGGATCGGCCGCTCGGGGTGCAGCAGCATCTCCATCAGCCGGTCCTGGTCGCGCAGCATCAGGGTCAGCCGCTTGTACGAGGGGACGCGCCGGGCGAAGCCGATGGTCAGCACGTCGGGGTCGAGGACCTGGTCGGTCCAGCCCAGCTCCGCCTCGCCCGCGCCGCGCTGCCGCCAGGAGGCGCGCAGCCGGCGCCGGACGTCCTCGACGAGCTGCTCGCGCAGCGTGCGGCGCAGCTCCCAGAGCGAGCCGTCCGGGATCGCGGCGACGGCCTCCCAGCGCTCGGCGCCGCCCACCGTGAGGGCGTCCTCGGCGCGCTGCGCGCCGGCCTGCCGGGCGGCCAGCGCCTGCACCTCGGGGGCCACCCAGGTGGGGGCGTGCACGCCGTTGGTGATGGAGGTGATCGGCACGTCCTCGGGGTCGAACCCCGGCCACAGGCCCGCGAACATCTCCCGGCTGACCGCGCCGTGCAGGGTGGACACGCCGTTCGCCCGCTGCGCCAGGCGCAGGCCCATCACGGCCATGTTGAACAGGTTGGGGTCGCCCCCGCGGTGGGTCTCCATGCCCAGCTCCAGCACCCGGCCGATGTCGACGCCGGGCAGCGCGCCGCCGTCGCCGAGGTGGCGTCCGACCAGCTCGCGGTCGAAGCGGTCGATGCCCGCGGGCACCGGGGTGTGGGTGGTGAACACGGTGCCGGCCCGCACCGCCTCCAGGGCGGCGTCGAAGTCCAGGCCGGCGAGCGACAGCTCCCTTATGCGTTCCAGGCCGAGGAAGCCGGCGTGGCCCTCGTTGGTGTGGAAGACCTCGGGTTCGGGGTGTCCTGTGGTGCGGCAGTAGGCGCGCACGGCCCGCACGCCGCCGATGCCCAGCAGCATCTCCTGCAGCAGCCGGTGCTCGCTGCCGCCGCCGTAGAGCCGGTCGGTGACGTCCCGCTCGGCGGCCTGGTTGCCCTCCACGTCGGAGTCGAGCAGGAGCAGCGGCACCCGCCCGACCTGGGCCTTCCAGACCCGGGCGTGCAGGGTGCGGCCGCCGGTGAGGTTCAGCGCGACCTGGACGGGCTCGCCGTCGGCGTCGCGCAGCGGACTGACCGGGAGGGAGTTGGGGTCGAGTACCGGGTACTGCTCCTGCTGCCAGCCCTCGCGGGACAGGCTCTGGCGGAAGTAGCCGTGCCGGTAGAGGAGTCCGACGCCGATGAGCGGGACGCCGAGGTCGCTCGCGGCCTTGAGGTGGTCGCCGGCCAGGATGCCGAGGCCGCCGCTGTACTGCGGCAGCGCCGAGGTGACGCCGAACTCGGGCGAGAAGTAGGCGATGGCGGCCGGCAGGTCGCTCTGCTCCTGGTACCAGCGGGGATTGGTGACGTAGTCGGCGAGGTCCTCGGAGGCGGCGGAGAGCCGGCGCAGGAAGCGGCGGTCGTCGGCGAGCGCGGCCAGGCGCTCCTTGGAGACCGAGCCGAGCAGTCTGACCGGGTCGCCCTGGGCGGCCCGCCACCCCTGCGGGTCGACGCCGCGGAACAGCTCTCTGGTCTCCTGGTGCCATGACCAGCGTAGGTTCTGAGCCAGTTCCCCCAGCGGGCGCAGAGGTTCCGGCAGGACGGTGCGCACGGTGAATCGACGGATTGCCTTCACCCCCCGACCGTAGCTCCGCGGGGGTGGGGCCCGGGAGTAGTGTCCGCAAACGAGCCATTCAAACGCTCGAACGGCGGCTTGTGGAGGCGCCGGTCGCACACGGGTGGGGTGGGGGCGCACTGAGGTGGCGCCCGGGTGCGCTACCGAAACGCCGTCAGGTCGTGCGTTCGTGCGGGGAAGGCTGGGCAGGCTCCGCAGTGTCCGGTTCCCGGCGTCGTGCGGGACGTCGCACGAGGACGTGCGAGGTGCGGCGCGCCGCGGGGCAGCCACCCGGGTGAACGCGTTACGGCGGGGCCGTGCGGGCGGGCCGCTACCGCCAAGAACAGTTAAAAAGAGCGTGGAGCCGTGTCCCGAGTCCCGAGTGTCCAGTGCGGATGTGTGTCCCGTCCCGATGTGCCGAGCTGCCAGGTGAGGAAATGATCGGTCGAATTCCCGTCGTCGATGTCCGTCCGGTGGTGGACTGCGGACGCCGGCCGGCCAAGGCCGTCGTCGGTGAGTCCTTCGAGGTGACGGCCACCGTGTTCCGGGAGGGACACGACGCGGTCGCCGCGAACGTGGTGCTGCGCGATCCCACCGGCCGCAGCGGCCCGTGGACCCCGATGCGCGAGCTGGCGCCGGGCAGCGACCGGTGGGGCGCGCGGGTGGCGCCGACCTCCGAGGGCCGCTGGACGTACACGGTGGAGGCGTGGTCGGACCCGGTGGCGACCTGGCGGCACACCGCCGGCATCAAGATCCCGGCGGGCATCGACACCGAGCTGGTGCTGGCCGAGGGCGCCGCGCTGTACGAACGGGCCGCCGCCGCGGTGCCGAAGAACGACGGCCGGCAGACCGTGCTGGCCGCCGTCGACGCGCTGCGCGACGAGAAGCGGCCCGCCTCGGCGCGGCACGCCGCGGCGCTCTCCGCCGACGTGGTGGCGGTGCTCGACCGGCATCCGCTGCGCGAGCTGGTCAGCGCGGTGCGGCCGATGCCGTTGCAGGTGGAGCGGCAGCGGGCGCTGTACGGCTCCTGGTACGAGCTGTTCCCGCGGTCGGAGGGCGCGGTCCGCGCCGAGGACGGCACGCTGACCTCGGGCACCTTCCGCACGGCGGCCGAGCGGCTGCCCGCGGTGGCCGCGATGGGCTTCGACGTGGTGTACCTGCCGCCGGTGCACCCGATCGGCTCCGCCTACCGCAAGGGGCCGAACAACTCGCTGGAGGCCGGCCCCGCGGACGTCGGCTCGCCGTGGGCGATCGGCTCGCCCGAGGGCGGGCACGACGCGCTCCACCCGGACCTGGGCACCCTGGAGGACTTCGACCACTTCGTGGCCAGGGCGCGGGAGCTGCGGATCGAGGTGGCGCTCGACTTCGCGCTGCAGTGCTCGCCCGACCACCCGTGGGTGGCCAAGCACCCGGAGTGGTTCGCGCACCGGGCCGACGGGACCATCGCGTACGCGGAGAACCCGCCGAAGAAGTACCAGGACATCTACCCGATCGCCTTCGACCAGGACTTCCCCGGGATCGTCCGGGAGACGCTGCGGGTGCTGCGGCACTGGATGGCGCACGGGGTGCGGATCTTCCGGGTGGACAACCCGCACACCAAGCCGGTGGTGTTCTGGGAGAAGGTGATCGCGGACATCAACCGCACCGATCCCGACGTGATCTTCCTCGCCGAGGCGTTCACCCGCCCGGCGATGATGAGCACCCTCGGGCAGATCGGCTTCCAGCAGTCGTACACCTACTTCACCTGGCGTACCGGGAAGACCGAACTCATCGACTACATGGAGGAGTTGAGTGGGAGCACCGCGGCGTGGATGCGGCCGAACTTCTTCGTCAACACGCCGGACATCCTGCACGCATACCTCCAGCACGGCGGCCGTCCCGCCTTCGAGACCCGGGCTGTGCTGGCCGCCACCCTCTCGCCGAGCTGGGGCGTCTACGCCGGCTTCGAGCTGTGCGAGGCCGCTCCCGCGCACCAGGGCAGCGAGGAGTACCTGAACTCCGAGAAGTACGAGCTCCGGCCGCGCGACTGGGCGTCGGCCGAGGCGGCGGGGCACTCCCTGGCCCCGCTGATCACCCTGCTCAACCGGTTGCGCCGCCGCCATCCGGCACTGCAGCAGCTTCGGGACATCACCTTCCACCCCGTGGACAACGACGCCCTGCTCGCGTACTCCAAGCGGCACGGGGACGACGTCGTACTGGTGGTCGTCAACCTGGACCCGTTCCACACCCAGGAGGCGACGCTCTCGTTGAACATGCCGGAACTCGGCCTCTCCTGGCACGAGTCGTTTCCGGTACGCGACGAGCTGACCGGCCATACCTACCACTGGGGCAGGGACAACTATGTGCGCCTCGAGCCGGGCCGCGCGCCCGCGCACGTCCTGTCGCTGCGACCGTCTCCATCGATCGGAGGGTCACTCAGTTGATCGTCAACGAACCCGTCCCTGACACCTTCGAGGACACACCGGCAAAGGACCGTGATCCCGACTGGTTCAAACGGGCGGTGTTCTACGAAGTCCTCGTCCGTTCCTTCCAGGACAGCAACGGCGACGGCGTCGGCGACCTGAAGGGGATCACCGCCAAACTCGACTACCTGCAGTGGCTGGGCATCGACTGCCTGTGGCTGCCGCCGTTCTTCGCCTCGCCGCTGCGCGACGGCGGCTACGACGTGGCCGACTACACCGCGGTGCTCCCGGAGTTCGGCGACCTCGCCGACTTCGTCGAGTTCGTGGACGCCGCACACCAGCGCGGCATGCGCGTGATCATCGACTTCGTCATGAACCACACCAGCGACCAGCACGAGTGGTTCCAGCAGTCCCGCAGCGACCCCACCGGCCCCTACGGCGACTACTACACCTGGGCGGACGACGACAAGCAGTTCCCCGACGCCCGCATCATCTTCGTGGACACCGAGACGTCCAACTGGACGTTCGACCCGGTCCGCAAGCAGTACTACTGGCACCGGTTCTTCTCCCACCAGCCCGACCTGAACTACGAGAACCCGCAGGTGCAGGAGGAGATCCTGGCCGCGCTGCGGTTCTGGCTCGACCTCGGCATCGACGGCTTCCGGCTGGACGCGGTGCCGTACCTCTACCAGGAGGAGGGCACCAACTGCGAGAACCTGCCGCGTACCCACACGTTCCTGCAGCGGGTCCGGGCGGAGATCGACGCGCACTACCCGGACACCGTGCTGCTGGCCGAGGCGAACCAGTGGCCCGAGGACGTGGTCGACTACTTCGGCCACTTCGAGAAGGGGGGCGACGAGTGCCACATGGCGTTCCACTTCCCGGTGATGCCGCGGATCTTCATGGCGGTGCGGCGCGAGTCGCGCTACCCGGTCTCCGAGGTGCTGGCCAAGACGCCGGCCATCCCGGCGGGCTGCCAGTGGGGCATCTTCCTGCGGAACCACGACGAGCTGACCCTTGAGATGGTCACCGACGAGGAACGCGACTACATGTACGCGGAGTACGCCAAGGACCCGCGGATGCGCGCCAACATCGGCATCCGCCGCCGGCTGGCGCCGCTGCTGGACAACGACCGCAACCAGATCGAGCTGTTCACCGCCCTGCTGCTGTCCCTGCCCGGTTCGCCGATCCTGTACTACGGCGACGAGATCGGCATGGGCGACAACATCTGGCTCGGCGACCGTGACGGCGTGCGCACCCCGATGCAGTGGACGCCGGACCGCAACGCGGGCTTCTCCTCGTCCGACCCCGGCCGGCTCTTCCTGCCGACGATCATGGACCCGGTGTACGGCTACCAGGTCACCAACGTCGAGGCGCAGATGAGCTCCCCCAGCTCGCTGCTGCACTGGACCCGCCGGATGATCGAGATCCGCAAGCAGAACCGTGCCTTCGGCACCGGCTCCTTCACCGAGCTGCCGTCGAGCAACCCCGCGGTGCTCGCCTTCCTCCGCGAGGACGGCGACGACCTGGTGCTGTGCGTGAACAACTTCTCCCGGTTCGCCCAGCCCACGGAGCTGGACCTGCGGCAGTTCAAGGGCCGCCATCCGGTGGAACTGATCGGCGGGGTGCGGTTCCCGGCGATCGGCCAGCTGCCGTACCTGCTCACTCTGGCGGGTCACGGCTTCTACTGGTTCCGGCTGCGCCGCGATCCCTCCTGAGGCCGGGGGGCCGGAACCGCCATCCGGCCCCCGAGGCGGTGTCCGGCGTGCCGCCGGACACGCCCGGCGCACCCGGGCCAAGGCACCCGCCGACATGCGGGCATGACGCTCCTTTGGCAGTATCCAGAAGTACCCTCCGCAGCAGCCCGTACGGCGGTTTCCTGTCACCCGCCCGGGGCAGGCTCCCCGTGTCGCCGGACAGCCCGAACCCGCCATCCGGGAGGCTGGCGCTCCCCGCCCCTCGTGTAGCGGCCGGGTGCGCGACTCCCCCGGGGAAAGGACGCCATGTCGGACAGCTCCTGGACCCGTGTCCCCCCGTCCCCGCCCAGTTCCTCCCCTGCCACCGCCTCCCCCGTCACGGCCGCGCCCGCGGCCGGCGGCCGGATGCTGGTGCCGGGGCTGCTGCGCTCGCTCGATCCGCTGCTGCGCGGATGGCTGCCACGGCAGCGCTGGTTCGCCGGCAAGGGCCTGCCCATCGGCCGGTTCCGGCTGGCCTCGGCCACCGAGCTGGTGCCGCCGGGCGGCCGGCTCGGCCCGCTGGGCCTGCTGCACGTGCTGGTGGAGGTCGAGCAGCAGGACCGCGCCGCGGACTGCTACCAACTGCTGCTGGGCGCCCATCCGCTGCTGCCGCCCGCGCTGGTGCGCGCCGCGCTCGGCCAGGCGGTCGGCGGCCCCTACGACGGGCTGACGCTCTACGACGCGCCGCACGACCCGCGGCTGGCCTCGCTGCTGCTGGAGCGGCTGCGGGTGCCGGGACGCACCGGGCGGCTGCGCTTCACCACCGAGCCGAGCGCGCAGTTCCCGCCCGGCCTGACCCCGCGGGTGTCCACCGCGGAGCAGTCCAACACCTCCGTGGTGTACGGGGACGCGTACATCCTCAAGCTCTTCCGCCGGGTCTCCCCCGGCGCCAACCCCGACCTGGAGCTGTCGCTCGCGCTGGCCAGGGCCGGGTCGCGGCGGGTGGCCGAGCCGGTCGCCTGGTTCGAGGCGGAGGGCCTCGGCGAGCCGGCCACGCTGGGCGTGCTGCAGCGGTTCCTGCCGGGCTCGACCGACGGCTGGGCGCTGGCGCTGGCGTCGGTCTCCGAGGACGGCGACTTCCGGTCCGAGGCGGCCGCGCTGGGCCGGGCCACCGCCGAGGTGCACGCCGCGCTGGCCGCGGCGCTGCCGGTGCGGCGGCTGGACGGCCGCGCGCTGGAGGACCTCGCCGCCGGCATGATCCAGCGGCTGGACGAGACCGCCGCGGAGGTCCCCGCGGTGCGGCCGTACGCGGGAGCGCTGCGGTCCGCCTACGAGGACCTGGCCACGGCGGGCGCGGGCCGCGGCGCGGCCGCCTCGGTGACCGCCCAGCGCATCCACGGCGACCTGCACCTGGGGCAGGCGCTGCGCGGGCCGGACGGCGAGTGGGTGCTGATCGACTTCGAGGGCGAGCCGGCCAGGCCGCTGGCCGAGCGGCGCGCGCCCGCGCCGCCGGTGCAGGATGTGGCGGGGATGCTGCGGTCCTTCGACTACGCGGCCCACCACAGCGGCAACGGCCCCTGGGCAGCGCGGCACCGCGACGCCTACTGTGCGGGCTACGCGCAGGTGGCGGGCGTCGATCCGCGGGAACAGGCGGTGATGATACGGGCCTTCGAGACCGACAAGGCGGTGTACGAGGCCCGGTACGAGGCCCGGCACCGCCCCGCCTGGCTGCCGATCCCGCTGTCCGCGCTGTCCCGCCTGGCCACCTCGGCCCCCTGACCGCAGGGCCCCCCTCCCGACGACGCCCGCCCCACCCGCCGACGCCCGCCCGCCCACCCGTCCGATCCGACGAGGAGACCCTGCCGTGAGCCCCCGCAAGTCCGACAGCCCGCAGGACCGTCCGAGCCCTCCTGCGCCCCCGGCGGCCTCCACCGGCGTCACCCCCGAAGCGGCGGCCCGCGGCTACGACGCGGCAACCCCGCACCCCGGGGCCTCGGGCACGGCGCCCCGGCCCGCGCCGGCGCCCGCGTCGGCCGCGGCGCCCACCGCCTCCACCACCCCCGCGCGGCCGGCGGCGCCCGCCGCACCGGCGGCGCCCGCGACGCCCGGCGAGGCGGCCGGGGCCGCCGCGCCCGCGTCCTCGCTGGACGACGGCGACCGGTGGCGGCTGCTGAACGGCGCGCACCACGACCCGCACGGTGTGCTGGGCGCGCACCCGGAGGCGGGCGGCGTGCGGTTCCGGGCGCTGCGGCCGTTCGCGCGGGGCGTCGAGGTCGTCCTCGACGGCGGGCGGCACCCCCTGGCGCCGGAGGGAGACGGGCTGTTCTCCGCGCTGCTGCCGCTGGACGCGGTGCCGGCGCGGTACGGGCTGGCGGTGGCGTACGACGACGGCGAGCACCTGGTGGAGGACCCGTACCGGTTCCTGCCCGCGCTCGGCGAGCTGGACCTGCACCTGATCGCGGAGGGCCGGCACGAGCAGCTGTGGAAGGCGCTCGGCGCCCAGCCGATGGAGCACGCCGGGGTGGCCGGCACCCGCTTCGCGGTGTGGGCGCCGAACGCCCGCGGGGTGCGGCTGGCCGCCGACTTCGCCTTCTGGGACGGCACCGCCTTTCCGATGCGCTCGCTCGGCGCGTCCGGGGTGTGGGAGCTGTTCGTGCCGGGGGTGGGCGAGGGCACCGCCTACAAGTTCGAGATCACCCGCCCCGACGGGTCCCGCTCGATGCGGGCCGACCCGATGGCGCGGGCCGCCGAGGTGCCGCCGCACACCGCCTCGATCGTCACCGCGTCGCACTACACGTGGGACGACGCCGAGTGGATGGCGCACCGGGCGGACACGCCGGTGCACCGGGCGCCGCTGTCGGTGTACGAGGTGCACCTGGCGTCCTGGCGGCCGGGCCTGGACTACCGCGAGCTGGCCGAGCAGCTGCCCGCCTACGTCCAGCAACTGGGCTTCACGCACGTGGAGTTGATGCCGGTCGCCGAGCACCCCTTCGGCGGCTCCTGGGGCTACCAGGTCACCTCCTACTACGCTCCGACCTCCCGGCTGGGGTCGCCCGACGACTTCCGGTACCTGGTGGACGCGCTGCACCGGGCCGGCATCGGCGTGATCATGGACTGGGTGCCCGCGCACTTCCCCAAGGACGACTGGGCGCTGGCGCGGTTCGACGGCGAGCCGCTGTACGAGCCGGCCGACCCGCGGCGGGCCGAGCACCCGGACTGGGGCACGCTGGAGTTCGACTTCGGCAGGACCGAGGTGCGCAACTTCCTGGTGGCCAACGCGGTGTACTGGTGCGAGGAGTTCCACATCGACGGGCTGCGGGTCGACGCGGTCGCCTCGATGCTCTACCTCGACTACTCCCGCGAGGGCGGCGAGTGGCTGCCGAACGAGTACGGCGGCCGGGAGAACCTGGACGCGGTGGCCTTCCTCCAGGAGATGAACGCCACCGTCTACCGGCGCTCCCCCGGCGTGATCACCATCGCCGAGGAGTCCACCGCCTGGGACGGCGTCACCCGCGCCACCCACGACGTCGGCCACACCGGCTTCGGCGGCCTCGGCTTCGGCCTGAAGTGGAACATGGGCTGGATGCACGACTCGCTGGCCTACATGTCGCACGAGCCGGTGCACCGCAAGTACCACCACGACGAGATGACCTTCTCGATGGTGTACGCGTACAGCGAGAACTACGTGCTGCCGATCTCGCACGACGAGGTGGTGCACGGCAAGGGCTCGCTGGTCTCCAAGATGCCCGGCGACTGGTGGCAGCAGCGCGCCAACCACCGCGCGTACCTGGCCTTCATGTGGGCCCACCCGGGCAAGAAGCTGCTGTTCATGGGGCAGGAGTTCGCGCAGGGCGCCGAGTGGTCGCACGAGGGCGGTCCCGACTGGTGGCTGCTGGACGAGACGTACGCGGCGGCCGGCGACCACCGCGGGGTCCGGGACCTGGTCCGGGACCTGAACGCGGTCTACACCGCGACGCCCGCGCTGTGGCAGCGCGACACCGACCCGGCGGGCTTCGAGTGGATCGACGGCGGCGCGGCCGAGGACAACACCTTCTCCTTCCTGCGCCACGACACCGAGGGCCGGCCGCTGCTGTGCGTCAGCAACCTGTCCCCGGTGGTCCGGCAGGACTACCGGCTCGGCTCGCCGGACGCGGTGTGGACGCAGGTCCTCAACACCGACGAGACCCGCTACGGCGGCAGCGGCGTGCTCGTCGACGGCCCGGTCAAGAGCGAGCCGGTGCCCTGGCACGGCCGCCCGCACACCCTGACGCTGACCCTGCCGCCGCTGGCGACGCTCTGGCTGCGCCCGCTGACCTGACCCGGCCGCGGTGACCGGCCGCGGTGACCGGCCGGGGACGGCCGGCGGGAACGCGCCCTGAGGGTGCCCGCCGGCCGTCAGAAGACCGACTCGGCCTCCTCGATCCGGTCGTCGGGGACCGTCTTGAGGTGGGTGACCGCGTCGGCGAGCGGGACCATGCTGATCCGGGTGCCGTGCAGCGCGGCCATGTGGCCGAAGGCGCCCTTGTGCGCGGCCTCGACGGCGTGCCAGCCGAAGCGGGTGGCCAGGACCCGGTCGTAGGCGGTGGGGACGCCGCCGCGCTGGACGTGGCCGAGGATGACCGGGCGGGCCTCCTTGCCGAGCCGCACCTCCAGCTCGCGGGCGAGGGTGGTGCCGATGCCGGTGAACCGCTCGTGGCCGTACTTGTCGATCTCGCCGACGCCGTACTCCATGGTGTCCCTGGCCGGGTGCGCGCCCTCGGCGACGCACACCACCGCGAACTTCTTCCCGCGGGCGAAGCGTTCGCCGACCATGGCGACCAGGTCGGCCGGGTCGAAGGGGCGTTCCGGCACGCAGATGCCGTGGGCGCCGCCGGCCATGCCGGCCTCCAGGGCGATCCAGCCGGCGTGCCGGCCCATCACCTCCACCACCATGACCCGCTGGTGGGACTCGGCGGTGGTCTTCAGCCGGTCGATCGCCTCGGTCGCGACCGTCACCGCGGTGTCGAAGCCGAAGGTGCGGTCGGTGCCGTTGATGTCGTTGTCGATGGTCTTGGGCACGCCGACCACCGGCATCCCGGCGTCGGAGAGCATCCGGGCGGCGGTCAGCGTGCCCTCGCCGCCGATCGGGATCAGCACGTCGATGCCGTACTGCGCGCACAGGTCCTCGGCGTTGTCCGCGGCCTCGCGCAGCCGGTCGCGCTCCAGCCGGGCGGAGCCGAGCACGGTGCCGCCGCGGGCCAGGATGCCGCTGACCGAGTTGAGGTCCAGCGGCCGGAATCGGCCTTCGAGCAGGCCGACGAAGCCGTCCTCGAAGCCGATGACCTCGTCGCCGTGCTCGGTCAGCGCACGGTGGACGACCGACCGGATGACCGCGTTGAGGCCGGGGCAGTCGCCGCCGGCGGTGAGGACTCCGATGCGCATGGGCGGGTGTCTCCAATAAGTGTGCGGTTCACGGCGACTTCGGGACCAGGGTGCACTCCGTGATCCGCCCCGCGAGATAGTCGTCCACATTCCGGACGGTGGCGGCGGCGATCTGCTCGACCGCGTCCACCGTGTAGGACGCCTGGTGCGAGGTGACCAGCACGTCGTCGAAGGCCATCAGCCCGGCGAGGACGTCGTCCGTCATCACCTCGAGCGACTTGTCGTAGAAGAAGACCCCGGCCTCCTCCTCGTACACGTCCAGGCCGACCCCGCCGAGCCGCCCCTCGCGCAGCGCGGCGGTCAGGGCGGAGGAGTCGATCAGCGCACCCCGGCTGGTGTTGACGAGGATGACGTCCTCCTTCATCTCGGCCAGCCGCCGCTCGCCCACCAGGTGGTGCGTGGAGGGCATCAGCGGCACGTGCAGGCTGATCAGGTCGGCCTCGCGGCAGAGCCTGTCCAGCTCGACGTACTCCATGCCGAGTTCCTCGCACCCGGGGTTGACGGTGATGTCCCAGCCGAGCAGCCGCATGCCGAAACCGCGGGCGACGGCGGCAAAGGCGGTGCCGATCCGGCCGGTGCCGATCACCCCGACGGTGCGGCCGTGGAAGTCCCGGCCGAGCAGCCCGTCCAGCCGCCGGTCGAAGTCGCGGGTGCGCCGGGCGCCCCGTACCACCCGGCGGTTGAGCGCGGTCGCCAGCGTCCAGGCGAACTCGGCCACCGCGTACGGGGAGTAGGCGGCGACCCGGGCCACGGTCAGGCCGAGCCGCTCGGCGTGGTCGAGGTCGATGTTGTTGTAGCCGGTGGAGCGCTGGGCGATCAGCCGGGTGCCGCCGCGCACCAGCGCCTCCAGCGCGGGCGCGTCCAGCACCGCGTCGACCGAGGTCGAGACCGCCTCGTAGCCGGCCGCCAGCGGCAGCGTGTCGCGGGTCAGGAAGGTCTCCAGGCAGCGGATGTCGTGGCGCGGGGTGAAAGCCCGCTCCAGCAGGGGCCGCTCGTCGCGCTGCACTCCGGTCGCGAGGATCTCCACCGCACCGCCCTCCTTGTCGCTGTTGTCACCCTACGTGCACTGTGCGGCGATCCCCGGCAGCCCGCACCCGGGGCCCGCCGCGCCGGGCCCGCAGGGCCGGCCGGGGGCACGGCCGCGCGCGCCGGCTGCGGGCGTCGGCGGGCGTCGCCGCGGGCGGCGCGTTAGCGTCGTGGGTGCGTACGGCCGTACGCGAGCGGTGGGGCGCGACGAAACGGAGTCCAGGGGTGACGCGCAGCGTCTATGTCACGGGGATCGGCCGCGGGGACGGCCGCCAGGTCGTCGAGCTGGGGGTGATGGAGCTGCTGACCCGGCAGGTGGACCGGGTCGGGATCTACCGGCCGCTGGTGCACGACACGCCGGACCGCATCTTCGAGCTGCTGCGCGCCCGCTACCGGCTCCCGCAGGACCCCGCGACGGTCTTCGGGATGGGGTACGAGGAGGCCGCCGCGCTCCAGGCCGAGGAGGGCCAGGGCGCGCTGACCGCCCGCCTGGTGGAGGGCTACCTGCGGGTCGCCGAGGAGTACGAGACGGTGCTGATCCTCGGCTCCGACTTCGCCGGCACCAACCTGCCGGCCGAGCTGGGCGTCAACGCCCGGCTGGCGAACGAGTGCGGCGCCTCGGTGATCGCGGTGATCGGCGGCCGCGACCAGGGCGCGGACTCGGTGGTCGCCGAGGTGCGCAACGCCCACCACGCCTACACCAACCTCGGCTGCGACGTGATCGCGCTGGTCGCCAACCGGGTGGCGGCGGCCCAGGTGGAGAGCGCCGCCGGGCAGCTGCGCCGCACCCTGGAGGTGCCGGTGTACGTGCTGCCGGACGAACCGGCGCTCTCCGCGCCGACGGTCCGCCAGATCGTGGAGACGCTGGGTGCCGAGGTGCTGCTGGGCGACGACGCGGGGCTGTCGCGGGACGCGATGGACTTCGTCTTCGGCGGCGCGATGCTGCCGACCTTCCTGTCGAAGATGACCCCGGGCTGCGTGGTGGTCACCCCGGGCGACCGGGCCGACCTGATCATCGGCGCGCTGGCGGCGCACTCCGCCGGGTCACCGCCGATCGCCGGGGTGCTGCTGACGCTGGACGAGCGGCCGGGCCCCGACATCCTCAGGCTCGCCGCGCGGCTCGCGCCCGGCACCCCGGTGCTCGCGGTCGCCGCCGGCTCCTTCCCGACCGCCGCCGAACTCGCCGGACTGGACGGCAAGCTCGGCGCGGGCACGCCGCGCAAGGCGGAGACCGCCCTCGGCCTCTTCGAGACGCACGTGGACACCGCCGAGCTGACCGGCCGGCTGTCGGTGGCCCGCTCCGAGCGCGTCACGCCGATGATGTTCGAGCACGCGCTGCTGGAGCGGGCCCGCGCCCGCAAGCGGCGGATCGTGCTGCCGGAGGGCACCGAGGAGCGCATCCTGCGCGCCGCGGAGGTGCTGCTGCGCCGCGGCGTGTGCGATCTGACGCTGCTCGGCGAGGAGGACGCGGTCCGCCGGAAGGCCGGCGACCTCGGCATCACCCTCGACGACCCGGGCCTGGCGGTCGTCGACCCGCAGACCTCGCCGCTGCGGGAGCGCTTCGCGACGCTGTACGCGCAGCTGCGGGCGCACAAGGGCGTGTCGTACGAGCTGGCCTACGACGTGGTCGCCGACGTGTCGTACTTCGGCACGCTGATGGTCCAGGAGGGGCTGGCCGACGGCATGGTGTCGGGCGCGGTGCACTCCACCGCGGCGACCATCCGCCCGGCCTTCGAGATCATCAAGACCCGCCCGGACGCGGCGATCGTCTCGTCGGTGTTCTTCATGTGCCTGGCCGACAAGGTGCTGGTGTACGGCGACTGCGCGGTCAACCCGGACCCGGACGCCGGGCAGCTCGCGGACATCGCCATTCAGGCGGCGGCCACCGCGGCCCGGTTCGACGTGCACCCCAGGGTGGCGATGCTGTCGTACTCCACCGGCACGTCGGGCAGCGGCGCGGACGTCGACAAGGTGCGGACGGCCACCGACCTGGTCCGCGAACTGCGCCCCGACCTGCTGGTGGAGGGGCCGATCCAGTACGACGCGGCGGTCGCGCCGTCGGTGGCGGCGACGAAGATGCCGGGCTCCGAGGTGGCGGGGCAGGCCACGGTGCTGGTCTTCCCCGACCTGAACACCGGCAACAACACCTACAAGGCGGTGCAGCGGTCGGCCGGCGCGGTCGCCGTCGGCCCGGTGCTCCAGGGGCTGCGCAAGCCGGTCAACGACCTGTCGCGCGGCGCGCTGGTGCAGGACATCGTGAACACGGTCGCCATCACGGCGATCCAGGCGCAGGGGGAGGACGGCGCATGAGCGGGCGGCAGGACGACGGGCGCGCGGACGGCGGCGGCGAGCAGCACGGGACCCGGGTGCTCGTGCTGAACTCCGGCTCGTCGTCGGTGAAGTACCAGCTCGTGGAGATGGCCGACGAGAGCCGGCCGGCCGCCGGCGTGGTCGAGCGGATCGGCGAGCGGGGCGGCGTCGCCGACCACGCGCAGGCGCTGCGCACGGTCGCCGAGCGGCTGGACGCCGAGGGCCTGGGGCTGGACTCGCCGCGGCTGGCGGCGGTCGGCCACCGGGTGGTGCACGGCGGCACCCGCTTCACCGAGCCGACCCTGATCACCGACGAGGTGCTCGCCGAGATCCGCGCCCTGGTGCCGCTCGCGCCGCTGCACAACCCGGCGAACATCACCGGCATCGAGGTGGCCCGCCGGCTGCGCCCGGACCTGCCGCAGGTCGCGGTCTTCGACACCGCCTTCCACGCCACCATCCCGGAGGCCGCCGCCCGCTACGCCATCGACGCGGCGACCGCCGAGCGGTACGGCATCCGGCGCTACGGCTTCCACGGCACCTCGCACGCCTACGTCTCGCAGGCCACCGCCGCGCTGCTCGGCCGGGACCCGGCGGACGTGAACGTGATCGTGCTGCACCTGGGCAACGGCGCCTCGGCCTCCGCGGTGCGCGGCGGCGTGTGCGTGGACACCTCGATGGGCCTGACCCCGCTGGAGGGCCTGGTGATGGGCACCCGCTCCGGCGACGTCGACCCCGGTGTGGTCTTCCACCTGGCGCGGGTCGCCGGGATGGGCACCGACGACATCGACACCCTGCTGAACAAGAAGTCGGGCCTGCTGGGCCTGTGCGGCGCCAACGACATGCGGGAGATCGGCCGCCGGATGGCCGAGGGCGACGCGGACGCCCGGCTGGCCTTCGACGTGTACGTGCACCGGCTGCGCCGCTACGTGGGCGCGTTCACCGCGGTGCTGGGGCGGGTGGACGCGGTCGCGTTCACCGCCGGGGTCGGGGAGAACTCCGCGGCCGTCCGGGAGGCCGCCATGAGCGGGCTCCAGGGGCTCGGCATCACGCTGGACTCGGTGGCCAACGCGGTCCGCGCGCCGGGGGCCCGGCTGGTCTCGGCGCCGTCCTCGCGGGTCGCGGTGGCGGTGGTCCCCACCGACGAGGAGCTGGCCATCGCACGCGATACTTACGCCTTGGCGAGAGGTTGACCGTCCCGCAGCCACGAAGCCCAGGATTATTCCGGAGCGGAACAAACCGATAGGATAGCGCCCATGCGCCGAGCCAAGATCGTCTGCACGTTGGGTCCCGCCGTCGACTCCTACGACCAGCTCAAGACGCTGGTCGAAGCCGGCATGAACGTCGCCCGGCTGAACTTCAGCCATGGCAGCCACGCCGAGCACGAGGCCCGCTTCCAGCGGGTCCGCAAGGTGGCCGAGGAGACCGGCCGGGCGGTCGGCGTGCTCGCCGACCTCCAGGGGCCGAAGATCCGCCTGGCCAAGTTCGCCGACGGACCGGTGGAGCTGGTGGCGGGCGACGAGTTCACCATCACCACCGAGGACCTGCCCGGCGACCGGTCGATCTGCGGCACGACGTACAAGGGCCTGCCCGGCGACGTCTCCCAGGGCGACCCGATCCTGATCAACGACGGCAACGTGGCGCTGCGCGTCATCGAGGTCGAGGGTCCGAGGGTCCGCACGCTGGTCGTCGAGGGCGGCGTGATCTCCGACCACAAGGGCATCAACCTGCCCGGCGCCTCGGTGAACGTGCCGGCGCTCTCCGAGAAGGACATCGACGACCTGCGGTTCGCGCTGCGGATCGGCGTCGACATGGTCGCGCTGTCCTTCGTGCGCGACGCCAAGGACGTCCGCGACGTGCACCGCGTGATGGACGAGGAGGGCCGCCGCGTCCCGGTCATCGCCAAGGTGGAGAAGCCGCAGGCGGTGCACAACATGGAGGACGTCGTGGCGGCGTTCGACGCGGTGATGGTGGCCCGCGGCGACCTCGCCGTGGAGTACCCGCTGGAGCAGGTGCCGGTGGTCCAGAAGCGGCTGGTCGAGATGTGCCGCCGCAACGCCAAGCCGGTGATCGTGGCGACCCAGATGATGGAGTCGATGATCACCAACTCCCGCCCCACCCGCGCCGAGGCCTCCGACGTGGCTAACGCGATCCTGGACGGCGCGGACGCGGTGATGCTCTCCGCGGAGTCCTCGGTCGGCAAGTACCCGATCGAGACGGTCAAGACGATGTCCCGGATCGTCGAGGCCGCCGAGGAGGAGCTGCTGCGCCGCGGCCTGCAGCCGCTGGCGCCCGGCAAGAAGCCGCGCACCCAGGGCGGCGCGGTGGCCCGCGCCGCGGCCGAGCTGGCCGACTTCCTGGACGCCAGGACGCTGGTGGCCTTCACCCAGTCGGGCGACACCGCCCGCCGGCTCGCCCGCTACCGGGTGCCCGCGCCGGTGCTGGCCTTCACCACCGACCCCGCGACCCGCAACCAGCTCGCGCTGACCTGGGGCGTGGAGTGCTTCGTGGTCGAGCACGTCGACAACACCGACGCCATGGTGGGGCTGGTCGACCGCGAGATGCTCAAGCTCTCGGAGTACGCCAAGGGCGACACGGTGATCATCACCGCCGGCTCGCCGCCCGGCGTCCCCGGCAGCACCAACCTGGTGCGCGTCCACCACCTGGGCGACGTCACCGCCTGACCGGCACCGGTTCCGGCGCCGGCACCGGTACGCGCCGCCCGCACGGCGGCCCGCACTCCGGACCGCGCCCGGCCCGCGCCCCTCGAACGCACCGAGGCCGCGTGGCCCGCACCCCTGTGGGAGGGGGTACGGGCCACGCGGCCTCGCTGCTGTGCCGGTGCCGCTAGGACTGGCCGGGCAGCACCTGCATGCCGGGGACGTGCAGGTCGCCGCCGAACTGCGCGGCCTGCACCACCGTGACGTCGGTGAAGAACAGCTCCGGCAGGGTGAGCGGCGGCGGCGCCTTCGGCGTGAAGGTGATCGGGATCAGGCCGAGCAGGTTGCCGCTGAGCGACTCGGTGTACATCGTCACCGTGCCGTTGCGGATCGTCGAGGTGGAGCCGGCCCGGGCCTTGACCCAGGTGTGTCCGCCCTGCGGCTGGTCGACGATCTGCCACAGGTCGGCGATGTCGACGCCGGTGGCGGTGAACTTCAGCACGTCCTTGACCTGGCCGCTCCAGGTCCGCACCTGCACGATGCCGGCGTAGTCCAGGCCGTGCAGGGACAGCTTGGAGCTCTTCAGCGTCCACGAGTCGTCCGGCAGCAGCGGTATGCCCGTCTCCGTGTCGGCGGCGGCGAGCGCCTTCGCGTCGTACGTGGGACAGGGGTAGGACTGCGAGCCGTCCGTGGGCGTCGAGGCGCCTGTGGCGGTCGGGGCGGGCACTGCCTTGTCCGCGGTGTCCGTCAGGCCCTTCACGGCGCCCTTGGCGGTGTCGGCGGCCGTCTTGCCGGGGTCCTTGGCCGGCGATCCGGTCGAGGACTTCCCGCTGCCGCCGGAGGTGGCCCCCGACGTGCCGCCCGAGCCCGGCGTCTGACTGGCCGTCGGGGTCGGCTTGGGCGCGGTCGTGGTCGGCGCGGGCGTCGGCGTCTGGGTGGTCGGCGCCGGCGCCGGCGTGGAGCCGCCGCCGGTCAGTCCGCCCAGCAGGCCGCCGAGCAAGTCGCCCACGCCCAGCGGGTCGAGCGGGTTGGTCGACTTCGTCGGGCTCGGGGTCGGGGTCGGCGTCGGACTGGGCGAGGCCGACGGCGTGCTCTTGGGCGCCGACTGGGTCCTGGGCAGGATCTTGGTGATCGGGTCGGTGACCGACGACGGCGTGGTCGCGGACGGGCCGGGCGTCGGGGTGGCCCCGGCGCCCTTGTCCTGGCCGGCGGAGCCGGTCGCGCTCGGGCTGGTGGTCGGCGTGGGCGTGGCCTTCGCCTTGTCCGTGCCCGCCACCGGGTCCTTCGCGGTGTCGGACCGGGTGACACACGGGCCCGGCTTGAAGGGGCTGCTCTTGGGCATGTCGTCGGCCTGCGCCAGGTGCGGCGTGAAGCCCATGCCCATCAGCACCGCGGTGGGCATCGCGGCGAGCGCGACGGCCTTCCCCGCCGGTACGTGCAGCTTGGTCAGCAGCGACTTGCGCGGGGCGGCGTGGCGCGGCCCCGCGGGCACGCCGTCACGGGACCCGGCGGTGCCGGTCTGCTGAGCTTCGTCACCCAGCACGGTGCCTCCCGTTCTCCTCGGTGGTCTCTTCGTCGGTGAGCGTTCCCGCGTGCACCGGCTCGGGCTGCGCGTAGGGGTCGGCCGGCTGCGCGTAGGGATCGCCCGGCTGGGCCGGGAACGCGGGCGCCTCCGTCTGCTCCGCGCCCTGCGCGGGCTCGGCGGCCGGCGGGGCGCCGGGCGCCCAGGAGACCGAGAGCGCGCCGCCGATGAGGGCGAGCAGGAAGCCGATCAGGAAGCCGCCGAAGTTGGAGATCACCAGCGACACCAGCGCGAGCAGGATCGCGGCGACGCCGGCGAACACCCGTACCGCGCTCTGGAACCACATGGTCAGACCGAGCACGAACAGCAGCACGCCGATGATCAGCGAGCCGGAGCCCGCGGTGGTGGCCATCCGCACGGTCAGCTGGCCGAGCGTGAGGTTCGCGTACGGGAAGTACGCGATCGGCACGCCCGCGAGCAGGGTCATCAGCCCCGCCCAGAACGGGCGCTGCCACCGCCAGTGGCGGAAGGCCAGCCGGATGTAGCGGGCGCGGGCACTCAGTCCTGTCGACTCGGCGCTCATAGAAAACAGCTCCCTGGACTGCACGGTGGAGAAGGGCCGTGACCCGGGCGAGCCGCATCCCGCGCGGCTCGCCCGAGGTCACTCAGGCGGTGCTCAGTAGCACTCGACCCCGGCGCCCGAGCCCTTGTGCAGGCGCAGGCTGAGACCGGCGAGCTTGAAGGTGCCCGCGCTGGTCGCCCAGGCGGTCTGCTTCACGTCGGTCAGATCGGCTTCGCGGGCCTCCTGCGCGAAGGACGCGGCACCGCCGTGCTCGGTGTCCTTCGCGACCTGGCTCTCGACCGTCGCGTAGTTCGGGTTGGTGGCGCCTGCGGCGACACCGATGTTGATGTCCTTGAACGTCGCGTCGGCGTCGAGCTGGTCGAGGTCGATGTAGAGGTTCTTGGCCTCGACCTGCTTGCCGTTGTTGCCCGCGGTGAGCTTCAGCGTCACGTCGCCGACGAACGGCGCGGGGACGACCACCGACTGGCACAGGCCGGTGATGGTGGCGTCCGTGAACGCCGAGACCGCGACGGCCTGCGGGCCCTTCCCGCTGGGCACGACGACGTTGCCGTACTGGACGAACCCATGACCGTTGAGCGTGTCCGCGGTGACCTTGAACTGCTGTCCCGACACGCTGAACGACGCGGCGAGGGCACCCTGGGCCAACGCCACGCCTATCGCGGCGGTGGCCGCGACACTCGGCACCATGACGACGGCGAACCGCCTCCATCTGGTACCGCCACGAACGAGCGACTCCATATTTCCTCCTTCTCGGACGTACATCTCCGGCCGGGTTCGTTCGGGAGCCCGGACTGGGATGGGAGAAGTGCTACGTCCTCGGGAAGGAGAGCGCCGCCGATCGGCGGCCGTCGCTCCCACGGGGGGAACTCCCTGGGGGAGTGCGGACGGCTGCGTCCGAATCTTCGGCGATCACCCCCGAGCGACAACCACTGGCCACGCTCTCGCGCAACCTGCGGGACAGGCTCCGTACCGGTTCCATCCGCCGGACGGAGACCCCCCTGTCCCGGGGCGTCGGCCGTGGCCGCGCACCCCTGCCCGGCGGGGACCCGCGACCGTGGCGCCGACTGGCTGCCGGGCTGTGGCTACGGACCGAGCTTGGCCGATCGTGGTCCATTCCCGCTCGGTGCACAAGGGGTTCGTTACTAGCGAGTAACGGAAGTGTGCCGCACACATGATCGCCACGCGGAGTAATGTGACGCTGCGTAGTCGACGCGCGGGTGGGTAAAAGGGACACAAAGGGTGATGGCCCGACAAAGCCGGGCGGGCCACCTACCAGAAGTAACAGCGGCCGCACACTGTCACGGTTTGATAAAGTGCGGCCGCTTGTCGCTAAATCTCTGAGTAACCCGCGTCGCGGCGAAGCCGCTCGGGGACGCAGGCGGACGCTCGCCCTCCGCCTGCCCCACGGCACCGGCGCGCCGGTCGAACTGGTGTCAGAAAAGCACCCTGGCCAGGGCGGTCCGCGCGGCGGCCACCCGCGGGTCGTCCGGGCCGATCACCTCGAACAGCTCCAGCAGCCGCAGTCGCGCCGCGTCCCGGTCCTCGCCCGCGGAGCGCCGCACCAGGTCCACCAGACGCCCGAACGCGTCCTCGACATGACCGCCCACCAGATCCAGGTCGGCAGCGGAGAGTTGTGCCTGTACGTCACCGGGTGCGTTCGCGGCGGCCTGCCGGACGGCCTGCGGATCGGCGTCCTCGACCCGGCGCAGCAGCTCGGCCTGGGCGAGTCCGAGCTTGGCCTCGACATTGGCCGGCTCGTCGGCCAGCACGTTCTTGTACGCCTGGATCGCGCCGCCCAGATCACCGGCGTCCAGCGCCTCGTGGGCCGCTGAGAGCGCGAGTTCCTGCGGCGTGGCCGGGCGCGGCGGGGCGGCGGCCTGCGGCGCGGCCGCACCGGGCGCGACCTCGGCGCCGACGATGCCGAAGCGCTCCTCGGCGACCGCGATCAGCTGGTCGAGCACCTCGGTGATCTGGTCCTCGGGGGCCGCGCCCTGGAAGAGCGGCATCGCCTGGCCGGCCAGCACCGCGAAGACGGCGGGCACTCCCTGGACGCCGAACTGCTGGAAGAGCATCTGGTTGGCGTAGACCTCGGCGGTCGCCAGCACGAAGCGGCCGCGGTACTCGGCCGCCAGGCGCTCCAGGGTGGCGTTGAGCTGCTTGCTCTGCTCGGCTTGGTCGGCCCAGAAGCTGATGACGACCGGGACCTCGGCGGAACGCTGCAAGATGTCGCTCTCGAAGGTCGCCTCGGTCACCTCGACGACCAGGGAGCCGGCGTCGGTCCCGGCGTCCGGGCCCTCCTCCTGCCGCTGCGCCCTGGCCTGCTCGGCCTTGGCCTTGGCCTCGCCGGCCGCCTTCACCGCGGCGAGGTCGACGACACCGCTCATGGACATGTTCCGTGGCTGCATGAGGCCAATCCTCCCCCCTCGTGGAGCAAAGCGTGAACAGACCCGGGATCCCCGCCGGTTTGCGGGCCCCGGGGGTGGTGCACTGGCGTGCGGATCCCCATCCGCGTGTGGTCGTCGCGGGTGTCGCCGTGGTGCCGCTACGATTTCCGCTACGAACCGTAGCGTAACTGCGGGGGCGCCCGCGGCGGCGCCCCTCCGGTGTGAAACGGATCACTCGCCCAGCTACCTACCGGCCGGTAAGGTCCGCCCTATGTGCCCCCTCCCCTCCCCCAAACGCGCCGGGCGCCCGCGAAGTGCCGAGGCGGACGAGGCGATCCTCGACGCCACCCGGGCCGCGCTGGCCGAACTGGGCTGGAGCGGGCTCACCCTGGGCGACGTCGCGGCGCGCGCGGGCGTGGCCAAGACGACCCTGTACCGCCGCTGGCCCGGCAAGAACGAACTGGTGGTGGACGCGGTCGCGGCGCTCTTCGAGGAGCAGCTCGACCTGCCCGACCGCGGCGGCCTGGAGGCCGACATCCAGGGCGTGGTGCTGCGGTTCGCGGAGCTGATCAGCCGGCCGGAGACGAAGACCGCGCTGATGGCGGTGGTCGCCGAGGCGACCCACGACGACGCGCTGCGGCTGCGGATCCGCGCGGCGATCGTGGACCGGCAGAAGCATCTGGTGCTGCTCGGCCGGGAGCGGGCCAGGGAGCGCGGCGAGCTGCCGCCGGACGACGGCGGCGGGCCGGAGCGCGACGACCTGATCTTCGACGTGATCGCGGGGGCGGTGGTGCACCGGGTGATGGTCAGCTCGGAGCCGGTGGACCCGCCGTGGGCGCGCCGTCTCGCCCGGCTGCTGGTGGGCGGCCTCGCCGGCCTGTACTGAGGCGCACGGGCCGCGGGCGCGGCGGCCGTCCCTCACCGCCCCCGTACGTCCGGACTCCGTACGGGGACGGCGTGCGTCTCAGGCCTCGGCCTCGACGCCTGCCACGAAATGGTCGAACTCCCCCGCCTTGACGCCCTTCACGAACGCCTCCCATTTGGCGGGACTGGTGACGGCGACCACCTCCGGATGCTCTGTCTCACGGATGTAGATCATCCCGTCGTCGCCGACGGTCGCTTCGAGAGACACTGTTCCTTCCTCGTTCCTTCCTCGCATGACCGGTTGGGTCCGTACGAGGGTACGAGGCTACGAGGTCGGCGTCCTGGGCCGATCGGTCCGCGGCGGCCGCCGTCCGGGTCAGAACCTGGCCGGCTCGGTGTACGTCCCCCACTCCTCGCGCAGCACGCCGCAGATCTCGCCGAGGGTGGCCTCGGCGCGGACCGCGTCCAGCATCGGCGCGATCATGTTGCCGCCGTCGCGGGCGGCGGCGAGCATCGCGTCCAGCGCGGACCGCACCGCCGCGTCGTCCCTGGCGGCCTTGCGGGCGGCCAGCGCCCGTACCTGCTCGCGCTCCACCTCGTGGCTGACCCGCAGGATCTCCAGGTCGCCGGTGACCGAGCCGGTGTTGCGGTTGACGCCGACCACGCCCTTCTCGCCCTTCTCCAGCGCCCGCTGGTAGCGGAACGCGGACTCGGCGATCTCGCCGGTGAAGTAGCCGTCCTCGATGCCGCGCAGGATGCCCGAGGTGATCGGGCCGATCGCGTGCTCGCCGCTGGGCACGGCCTTGGCGCCCAGCTGCCTGATCCGGTCGAAGATCTTCTCCGCGTCCTGCTCGATCCGGTCGGTGAGCGCCTCCACGTACCACGAACCGCCCAGCGGGTCCGCGACGTTGGCGACGCCGGTCTCCTCCATCAGGACCTGCTGGGTGCGCAGCGCGATCTCCGCGGCCTGCTCGCTGGGCAGCGCCAGCGTCTCGTCCAGGGCGTTGGTGTGCAGCGAGTTGGTGCCGCCGAGCACCGCGGACAGCGCCTCGACCGCGGTGCGCACGACGTTGTTGTACGGCTGCTGCGCGGTCAGCGACACCCCGGCGGTCTGGGTATGGAAGCGGAGCCACTGCGCCTTGTCGGAGGCCGCGCCGTACACGTCCCGCATCCAGCGGGCCCAGATCCGGCGCGCGGCGCGGAACTTGGCGATCTCCTCGAAGAAGTCCAGGTGCGCGTCGAAGAAGAAGGACAGGCCGGGCGCGAAGGTGTCGACGTCGAGACCGCGGCTCAGCCCCAGCTCGACGTAGCCGAAGCCGTCGGCGAGGGTGTACGCCAGCTCCTGCGCGGCCGTCGCGCCCGCCTCGCGGATGTGGTAGCCGGAGACCGACAGCGGCTTGTACGCCGGGATGCCGGCGGCGCAGTGCTCCATCAGGTCGCCGATCAGCCGCAGGTGCGGAGCGGGCTCGAAGAGCCACTCCTTCTGCGCGATGTACTCCTTGAAGATGTCGGTCTGCAGGGTGCCGTTGAGCACCGCGGGGTCCACGCCCTGGCGCTCGGCGGCGACGAGGTACATGCAGAAGACCGGGACGGCGGGCCCCGAGATGGTCATCGAGGTGGTGACGTCGCCGAGCGGGATGTCCTGGAACAGGACCTCCATGTCGGCGGCGGAGTCGATGGCGACGCCGCAGTGGCCGACCTCGCCGAGCGAGCGCGGGTCGTCGGAGTCGCGGCCCATCAGGGTCGGCATGTCGAAGGCGACGGACAGCCCGCCGCCGCCGGCCTCCAGGATCATCTTGTAGCGCTCGTTCGTCTGCTCGGCGTTGCCGAACCCGGCGAACTGCCGGATGGTCCAGGTGCGCCCCCGGTAGCCGGTGGCGTGCAGACCGCGGGTGAACGGGTACTCCCCCGGCCAGCCGATCCGCTCGAAGCCGGGCACGTCCGCGCCGGGCGGCGGACCGTAGACCGGGTCGACCGGGTCCCCGGAGAGCGTGCTGAAGTCGGCGTCGCGCCTGCGCGCCGAGTCGTAGCGTGCCTGCCAGCGCTGGCGGCCTGTCTCGATGCCATGGGCGTCCATGCCGGCAAATTTACTTGGACGTCCTAGTATCTGTCGATGGGAGAGGGGCTCACCGGGTGGTGAGCCCAGTCTCACAGGGTCCGCCCACCCGGTCCGTCCCCCCGGGTCCGGCAGGCGCCGGGCGGCGGCGGATCAGACCTTGACCGGCTCGGGCTTCTCCGCGCCGACCACCTTGGGGCCCAGCTCACGGGTGACGCGGCGCTCGACGAAGAAGGCGGCGGTCGGCACGGTGCCCGCGAGCAGCACCCAGGCCATCCGGCCGATCGGCCACTTCGCCTTGGAGCACAGGTCGAACGCGAAGACCAGGTAGACGACGTAGAGCCAGCCGTGGGCGAAGCCGACGGCCGTGGTGAAGGTGCCCGCGCCGTTGATGTCGAGCACGTACTTGGCGATGACACCGAGGGTGAGAGCGATCAGCAGCACACCCGTCACGTAGGCCATCACCCGATAGCGGGTCAGCACGCTGGATTTCATGCAAGCAGCGTAACCGGTGCGATGTCGGCGCCCGCCCCGGGCGGGGTCCCGGGCCGCGGCCGGCCCCGGGTCTGTCCGCGGCCAGTGCGCGGTCAGCCCTCGTCGAAGTCGCCCGCGGCTATCCGCAGCGGCCTGAGCAGGGCGAAGATCTCCGCGCACTCCTCGGCGTCGTAGACGCCCAGGCCGAAGTCCATGGCCATCAGGTCGCGGGTGGCGGCCTCGACGATCTCGCGGCCGCGGCCGGTGATGGAGGCGAGCGTGCCGCGGCCGTCGTGGGGGTTGGGGCGCTTGCCGACCAGGCCGGAGGCGACCAGCCGGTCGACGGTGTTGGTGACGGACGTCGGGTGCACCATGAGCCGCTCGCCGATCTTCGACATCGGCAGCTCGCCCGCCTTGGAGAAGGTGAGCAGCACCAGCGCCTCGTACCGGGCGAAGGTCAGGCCGTACGGCTTGACGACCGCGTCGACCTGCCCGAGCAGGATCTGCTGGGCGCGCATGATCGAGGTGATGGCGCTCATCGAGGGGACTCCGCCCCAGTGCCGCTCCCACAGCTCGTCGGCGCGGGCGATGGGGTCGAAGGGCAGGCTCAGGGGCTTCGGCACGGCGTCGAGCCTACCCGTCGGTCACATACCGGGCACAGCCGTCTCGTCAACTGAGAGCGCTCAGCGCGCGCCACTGGTCCGCCGTGAGGTTCCAGTCGCCGTAGCCGTTGCCCGCCTGGACGGTGGCGCGGGTGGAGCCGGTGGCGACCACGACGTCGCCGGGGACCGCCCGGCCGAAGAACCACGTGGCGTCCGCCGTGCTCATGCCGATGCAGCCGTGGCTGCCGTTGGCGCGCCCCATCAGGGCGTCGTTCCACGGCGCGGCGTGCACGAAGGTGCCCGAGGTGGTGAGCCGCACCGCGTACCTGACGTCCTCGTCGTAGAAGTCCGAGGAGTCCTTCGAGGTCGCGATGTCCACCGACGCGGAGGTCATCCGGACGGTGGACTGCTTGGCGAGCACCACCATGGCGCCGTTCCAGGTGGGGTAGTCCGGGCGGCCGCCGGACATCGGGAGGGTCCGCACCGTCCTGCCGTTCTCGGTGACCCGCAGGGTGTGCGTCCGCAGGTTCGCGTACGAGATCCGGGCGGTGCCGATGGTGAAGGCGTCGTGGATGTCGCGGCGCAGATACCGGTGCCCGCCGGTGTCGACGCCGCTGAGCCGGGCGGTGAGCGTGACCCTGGTGCCGGGCTTCCAGTACGCGTCCGGCCGCCAGTCCACCCGCTGGACGCCGGTGAGCGGGTCGGTCAGCCAGCCCCAGCCGCCGTGCACGGCCGGGCTGGTGGTGACGGTGAGCGCCTTCTCGACGGCGGCCCTGCCCGCAGGGCCGACCGGTGTGTCGAAGGCGAGCGACACCGGCAGGCCGACGCCCGCCACCGCGTGGTTGAGCGGGGTGACGCTGACGCCGTTGACCTTGCCGGCCGGCGCGGTGCGGAAGGTGCGGGCGGTCTGCGTGCGCCGTCCCGCCGGGTCCTGCGCGGTCACCCGGACGGTGTACGCGGTGCCGGGGGTCATCGTGCGGTCGGAGGTCCAGGTGTGCCGGTCCGGGTCGAGGGCGCCGGTCACCGCGACGGGCGTGACGCCGTCGGCGGCCGTGCCGTCCGGCGTGACGGTGACGGCGCCGAGGGTGCCGCCGTCGACGGCGACCCGCACCGGGCCGCCGGGGTCGACGGGCCCGGCGCCGGCCGCCGGCGTGACGGTGATCCGGGCGCCGGCCGCGGTGCTCGCGGCGGGCGCCCCGCCCGGGCCGGCCGAGGCGGCGCCACCGCCGCCGTGACCGCCGCAGGCGGAGGCGCCGCACACGACGGCGAGCAGCAGGGCGGAGAGGGTGAGGGCGCGCGGGGCGCGCGCGGGCATGCGGGAGCTGCGTATCCGGTACACGGTGTCCTGGTCCTTGTCGGCCGAGGTGACGAGTGAGAGGTGAGGGGAGGGTCCGGGAGCGAGGGGTGAGGGTGAGGGGTGGCGCGGGCGGAGGGCCCTGGTCAGCAGCCGGCGGAGCCGCTCGTCGCGCCGCTCCCCCAGTGCGCCGGGCTGGACGCGCCGGACCCGCTGCCGGCCGCCGGCCTGTCCCGTACGGCGGCGGGGGAGCCGCTCGGGTCGGCCTGCCGGTCGCCCGGCGACCGCGCGGCCTGCGGCGCGAGCCCCGTCAGCGAGGTGTCGATGCAGGCCCACACCGGGGCGGAGTAGGCGCCCGCCGTGTCCTTGCCGCGGTCGGGGACCAGCGGGCCCCACACCTGGAGAACGGCGACGAAGCGCCCCCTGTGGTCGAGCCAGACGGTGTTCTGGCTGCCGTCGCTGGAGGTGCTGGAGAGGATGACGGTGGTGTCGCCGTCGTGGACCGGTGGGAAGTGGGCGCACTTGCTGTGGATCATCACGTTGATCATCCCGGCGGCGTGCACCGCGTCCCCGGCGTCCGCGAACTCGTAGAGGTGGTAGTGCGCGACCGAGCCGTCGTCGGCGTGGTAGACCCGTTCCGCCTGCTGGTACGGCACCGCGGGGTCCGGGCTCACCGGGCACCGCTCGGCGAACTTCGCGGCGCCCGTCGCCGGGGAGACGACCTTCCAGGTGCGGCTCGGGTAGGCCGGGAGCGCGGTGCCGGGCAGCAGCGCCGCGTCGAGCGACACCGGCAGGTCGGGCAGCAGGGTGCCGGTGGGCGAGGCGGCGGGCGCGCCCCGGTCCCGGCCCTCGCCGATGCCGGGCAGCAGCTGCCAGCCGCAGACGCCGAGGGCCAGCACGGCGACCGCGCCGGCCGCGACCGCCCGGCGCCGGGCGCGGCGCCGCTCGCCGCGGCGGCGCGCGGCGTCAGGGCCGGCCAGGACCACCAGGGGCTCGGTGGCGCGCGCGAGGTCGGTCAACTGCTCGTCGAGCGGGCGGGACGGCTCGCCGGGGGCGGAGCGGTCAGCCATGGAGGGGCACCTCCTCGATGCGCACCCGCCGGCGGAGGGCGGTGTGGTCGGAACTGCGGTCGCTGCGGGTGTCGCCGGGCCGGTGGCCGCCGGGGCGGGCGGCAGGGCCGGGACCCTGTTCGTCGGGGTCCTCCGGCTCGTCCCGCAGGCAGGCGCCGAGCGCCTTCCTGCCGCGGCTGAGCCGGGTGCGGACCGCGGCGCTCGACACCCCGGTCTCGCGGGCTATCTCCTCCACCGGCAGGTCGAGCAGGTGGTGCATGACCACGGCGGTGCGCTGATCGTCGCCGAGCGCGCGCAGCGCGGCGACCAGCGCGACCCGGTCAGGCGCGAGCGCCGGCGCGTCCTGCGGCGGGCCGTGCCGGAAGTGCGCGCGCATCCGGTTGCGGGCCTTGCGCCAGGTGCTCACCGCGAGCCGCAGCGCGACGGTGCGCACCCACGGCGTCGGGTCGCCCTCCTCGGTCAGCCTGGCCCAGCGCTGCCAGGCCCTGGCGTACGCCTCCTGGACCGCGTCCTCGGCCTCCCCCAGATCGCCGGTGACGGCGTACACCACGGCCACCATCCGCTTGGCGGTGGCCGCGTAGAACTGGTCGAAGTCGGCCGCCGGGCCCGCTCCGTCCGTGCTGTGTCCCATGGATCTCGTCCCTCCCACTGTGTACACGCCTGCCGGTCGCGGGAGGTGACGGGGTGAGCGCGACTTTCTCCAGGCCGCCGCCGGGGCCGGCCGGCAGGCGGCGCTGTCGTCAGTGGCGCGGCGGGCGCAGGTCGAGCCGCAGCGGCCGGGCGAGGACCGGGGCCGGCAGGACGAGGGCGGCCAGGCCCAGCACCAGGGCGGTGAGGTGGCCGGGCAGGCCGTCGCCCAGGTGGTCGGTGCACTGGCGGGCCACGCCGAGGGCGAGGACCGCGCCGGGCGCGAACGCCAGGGCGAGCCGCACGTGGTGGCCGAGCACGCGGGGCCGCCAGCCGAGCCGGCGGCGCAGCAGCGCCGCGGTGCACAGGAAGCCGGCGGTGCACGCGACGGCGTAGCCGGCGGCCATGCCGGTGACCGCCCAGCGGGCCGGCAGCAGCGTGGAGGAGGCGACCGCCAGCGAGGCGTTGACGGCCGCGATGAGGACGTTGAGGAAGAACGGCGTGCGGGTGTCGGAGAGCGCGTAGAAGCCGCGGGCCAGCAGGTACTGACCGGCGAAGGCCGGCAGCCCGGGGGCGAAGGCGGCCAGCATCCAGGCGATGGCGGCGGCGTCCGCGCCGCTGGCCGCGCCGTGCTGGAAGACCACGCCGGTGATCTGCGGGCCGAGCGCCAGGAAGGCGAGCACGGCGGGCACGATCGCGGTGCCGGAGACGGTCAGCCCGCGGGAGAGGTCCGCGCCGATCGCCGCGTGGTCGCCGTCGGCCGCGGCCCGGCTCATCCGCGGCAGCAGCGCGGTGACCAGCGACACGGTGACGATGCCCTGCGGCACCACCCACAGGCTGTACGCGTTGCTGTAGGCCGCGTAGCCCGCGCCGGCCCGGTGCCCCTCGGCCAGCGCGTGCTCGCCCGCCGAGGTGGACAGCCGGGTGACGACCCAGTAGGCGAGCTGGTTGACCAGGACCAGCGCGAGGGTCCAGCCGGCCGCGCGCATCGGCGCGGTGAGGCCGTGCCCGCGCCAGTCGAACCGCGGGTGCCAGCGGAATCCGGCGGCGCGCAGGGCGGGCAGCAGGCCGAGCGCCTGCACGGCGATGCCCGCGGTGCTGCCGAGCCCGAGCAGCAGCGCGTCGCGCCGGCCGAGGCCGCCCTGCGCGAGCCCGAGGTAGAGCCCGAACACCCCGATGACCACGAGGTTGTTGAGCACCGGGGTCCACATCATCGCGCCGAACCTGTCGCGGGCGCCGAGCACCTGGCCGAGCAGCGTGAAGAGCCCGTAGAAGAGGATCTGCGGCAGGCAGTAGCGGGCTAGCGCGACCGTCAGCTCGCGCTGGCCGCCGGTGAAGTCGGGCGCGTAGGCGTCGACGAGCAGCGGCGCGGCGAGGACGGCCAGTGCGGTGATCGCGACCAGGGCGACGGCGCACAGCGTCAGCAGCCGGTCGGTGTACGCGCGGCCGCCGTCGGCGTGCTCCCTGGCCGCGCGGACCAGTTCGGGCACGAAGACGGACTGCAGCGCGCCGCCGATCAGCAGGGCGTAGACGATGTTCGGCACCGTGTTGGCGACGCCGAACGCGTCGCCGGAGGCGGCGGTGCCGACGGCCGCGGTGATCACCGACAGGCGTACGAAACCGGTCGCCCGCGACACCAGCGAGCCGGCCATCATCAGGCCGCCGCTGCGCCGCAGCGAGGGCTGCCGGGCGTGCGCCCGCCGGCCCCTGGCCTCCACCGTCGCGCTCAACCGGCGCCCCCCGTCGCTCGTCGCCCGTGCCGCTCGTCGCCTGTCGCCCGTGCCGCTCGTCGCGCGGGCCTCGCGGCGCGCGTCCTGCGGCCGCGGTGGGCAGACCGCCGCGCAGACGCGCAAGTCTGCCCCGGCGGGCGCGCCGCGCGGAAGCCGGGGGGCCTGTCGTGAACCTCTCTGTCACCTGGGACCGCCGGCAGGCGTGAAGGACATGAGCGGGCCGCCCAGGCCCGCCCGGCCGCGGAGGCGACGCCTTGACGATGACCACCCCCCAGCGCTCCGAGCGGTCCGCGGTCCCTGAGGCGCCCGGCGCGCTGCTGCTGCGGCCGATCCCCCCGGCGGTGCACGCCGCCTTCCTGCGCGCGCCCGGCGGTGTCGCGGCCCCCGGCGGTGTGAGCTTCCTGCAGACCCCGGCCTGGGCGCGGGTGAAGGCCGGCTGGCAGGCGGAGAGTTTGGGCTGGCTGGACGAGCGGCAGCGGCTGGTCGGCGCGGCGCTGGTGCTCTACCGCCAACTGCCGGGATCGCGGCGCTCGTTCGCGTACCTGCCGGAGGGGCCGGGGCTCGACTGGGCGGACCCGCGGCTGGAGCGCTGGTTCGACCCGCTGCTGGAACACCTGCGCGGGACCGGGGCGTTCGCGGTGCGGATGGGACCGCCGCTGGCCTACCGGCGGTGGAGCGCACGCACGCTCAAGGACGCGACGGGCCCCGGCCGGCGGATCGGCGACGTGCTGCCCGACCTGGTGGAGCCGCTGGGCGCGGTGGTCTGCGACCGGCTGCGGGACGGCGGCTGGCGGCGCTGCGGCGAGGACGGGCAGGGCGCCGACGCGCAGCCGCGCCTGGTGTTCGAGGTGCCGCTGTCCGGCCGCGGCCTGGACGCGCTGTGGACCGGCCTGAACCAGGAGTGGCGCCGCAACGTCAAGAAGGCCGCGAAGTCCGGCGTGCTGACCGGCGTCGAGGGCCCCGAGACGCTGCCCGCCTTCCACCGGCTGCTGCGGATCACCGAGCGCCGGGACGGTTTCGCACTCGGCCGCGACCTGGCCTACTACCAGCGGCAGTACGAGGCGCTCAACGCCGAGCGCGCGGGCGCCGTACGGCTGTACACCGCCCGCCACCAGGGCGAGCTGCTGGCCGCGCACACCCTGGTCACCGCACCGGACGGCGGCCGCGTCTGGTACCAGACCGGCGCCTCCGCCGACCACCGGCGCGAGGTGCGGCCCAGCAACGCGCTGCAGTGGCGCATGATGTGCGACGCGCTGGCGGCGGGCGCGGCCGTCTACGACATGCGCGGCGTGCCCGACGACCTCGACCCCGGCTCCCGCGCGCACGGCCTGCTCCGCTGGAAGCTGGGCACCGGTGGTGACGCGGTCGAGACCGTCGGCGAGTGGGAGCTGCCGCTCCAGGGCGCAGTCAACAAGACCCTGCACCGCGCGATGCACGCGTACCTCGCTCGCCGCTGAGCCCTCTGTCCGACCCCCACCCCGGACTGGCGCCCGGACCCCGCCGCGCATCACGCCCGAACCCCCGGGCCGCGCCCGGAACACGCCGGGCGCTGCGCCCCACCAGGGGCGCGGGGAACGGCGCGAGCAACCACCCACCGGCCGGGGGGCCGGGGGCGACGGCAACAGCCCTCCGGGCCGGTGACGACGCACAGCCCTCGTCACGGCTGGCCGCGCAGTTCCCCGCGCCCCTCACAACCCCGGGCCGCGCCCGGAACACGCCGGGCGTCACGCGAGCAACGGCCCACCGGCGCCGGGGGGCCGGGGGGCCGGGGGCGACAGCAACAGCCCCACCGGGCCGGTGACGACGTCGAGACCTCGCGGCTGGCCGCGCTCCGCAAAAGACGGGGCTGTGCCCGCAGCGGGCTACGCGGCTGTGCCGGGGAGGGGGCCGGCGACCGGGACGCGGGTGCGGCGGACGGCGCGCAGGACGCCGAAGACGCTGAGCGTGCCGAGGACGCCGCCGCCGGCGATCACCGCGTAGGGCGGGGCCCATTCGGCGACCGCGCCGCCGGCGGTCATGCCGACGCCCTGGAGCGTCATCAGACCGGCGCCGACCAGGGACATCGCCCGGCCGCGCATCTCGGCCGGCACCTCCTCGACGAACCACTTGTCCATGCCGAGCGCATAGGCCGCGCACAGGCCGGTGAGCGCGAGCAGCACGATCGCCAGCGCCAGCGGCGGATGGACGGCGAAGGCGGCCAGCGGCAGCAGGCACACGCCGGCCAGCGGCAGCGCGATGCGTTCGCGGGCGGGCGGGCGCAGCATCGTGCCCGCGAGCATCTCGCTGACCACCGTGCCGGCCGGCATCGCCGCCAGCAGCAGCCCGAAGCCGGCCGACCCCGCGCCGGCCGCGTCGGCGAACGGCGCGGCGACGCCCTCGGCGACGGAGAAGAACATCGGCGGCACCCACCACATGAGCATCAGCGCGCGGATCCTCGGGTGGGACAGCAGCTGCCCCGAGGAGGCGAGCGAGCGGCGCAGCAGGTCGCCGCTGTCGGTGCGCCGCGCGGGCCGGGCGACCGTGCCGATCCGCAGCAGCAGCGCCGAGCCGAGGAAGGTCCCGACGGTGACGCAGAGCGCGGCGCGCGGGGACAGCCAGACGAGCACCAGGCCGCCGACGCCGAAGCCGACGATCTGGGCGCCCTGCGAGACGATCCGGATCAGCGAGCGGCCGAGGATGAACAGGTCGCCCTGCAGCATCTCCACCAGGCTCGCGCCGCGGGTGCCGATGAACAGCGGCGAGATCATCGACTGGACGGCGAGCAGGACGAACAGCAGTGCGAGCGGCGTGGCGGACAGCGCCATTCCGGCCACGCAGGCCGCGGAGACCAGGTCGCAGGCGACGAGCACCCGGCGGGCCGGGTGGTGGTCGGCGATGCCGGACAGCAGCAGCCCGCTGAGCGCGTACGGCAGCACCGTCAGCGCGAAGACCAGCGAGGTCAGGATCGCCGAGCCGGACTCCTGGTAGACCAGGACGGCCAGTGACACCAGGGCGAGGACCGTGCCCAGGATGGACAGGACGTGCGCGGCGAAGACGAATCGGAATTCCCGGACCGCGAACACCGCTCCGTAACCGGTGTTCTCGTCCTTGCCGCTCCCCGGGGTGGTGGGAGCGTCGTCTGATCCGGCCGGCGAAGGAGGGTTGCCGCCATGTGGCGGGTGTTCGCTGTCCGTTGTCATGACATCACACTGGTGGCACTGGCCCCAGCCGTCGTAGTCTTTCGGGCGCAGCCGAATCTTGTGGGGTGTGATGTCGTTTCGTATGCGGTTTGCGGCGGAAGATCTCCTGCGCTGCAGATTCGCCATCTCACCGCTGCGTGAGACGCAGGGTGCGATCAGGACGCTCTCGCGGCCGGACCGGCACGGCTACCATCTGCCCTGGCTGCGGCAGGTGCGCACGCTGGCGGCCGGGCTGGACCTGGCGGCGGTGTGGCTGCTGGCGCCGGAGAACGGCTACGGACCGGATTTCCTGCACCCGCTGCCCGAGGTGCCGCTCGCCACGCTGGAGGACGAGCTGGACGCGATCCGCGCCACCGCGCCCGACGTGGCGCGCCGGCAGATCGCCGCGGCGCTGACCCAGACCCCGGGCGCCGCGCAGTCCCGGCGCGGCCGGGCGATGCTCTCCGACCCCGCGGGCACCGTGCAGCAGCTCGCCGGGCTGTACGAGCACGCCTGGTCGGCGCTGCTGGCCCCGCACTGGCCGCGGCTGCGCGCCGTGCTGGAGGCGGATGTGGCGTACCACGCGCGGCGGTTGGCGGACGGTGGGATGCAGCGCCTGTTCACCGGCCTGCACCCCAAGCTGAGCTGGTCGGAGGGCGCGCTGACGGCGGCCGGGCACATCGCGCAGCTGCCCGCGGCGGCGGTCCAGGCCACCGGGCAGGGGCTGGTGCTGGTGCCCAGCGTGTTCTTCTGGCCCGAGGCGGGCAGCGCCTTCGACCCGCCGTGGCAGCCGACCGTGGTCTATCCGGCGCGCGGCATCGGGGGCCTGTGGGCGGAGACCGGCCCGGCCGCCTCGACCGCGCTGGTGCGGCTGCTCGGCGCGAACCGGGCCGCGATCCTCACCGCGCTGGACGCCCCGACCACCACCACCGCGCTGGCGCACCGGCACGACCTGGCGATGTCCTCGGTCTCCGCGCACCTGGGCGTGCTGCGCGACGCAGGGCTGCTGGCGTCCCGCCGCTACGGGCACCAGGTGCTCTACGAGCGCACGCCGCTGGGCATCGCGGTGGCCACCGGCGGGCTGATCTAGGGCCGCGCCCGGAGCGGACCCGGCGGCCCGGCGGCCCGGCACCCCGGCGGCCCCCCGGCTACGGCGCCAGGTGGCGTTCGACGGTCTCGACCTTCGAGGTGAGGCCGTCGGCGACGCCGGGGCGGATGTCCGCCTTGAGCACCAGCGACACGCGGGGGGCGCGCGCCTCGACGGCGGCGACGGCCCGCCGTACGACGTCCATCACCTCGTCCCACTCCCCTTCGAGCGAGGTGAACATCGCGTCGGTGCGGTGCGGCAGCCCGGACTCGCGGACCACCCGGACGGCGTCGGCCACGTACTCCCCGACCTCCTCGCCGACGCCGAGCGGGGTGACGGAGAAGGCGACGATCACGCGGCCGTCACCGCGCCTTGCGCGGCCTCGCCCGAGGCGTTCTCGCGGGCCGCGGCGACGGCGGCCTCGCACTCGGCGCGCAGCAGCCGCTCGGCGAAGAAACCGCCGGTGGGCAGGACCGAGAGCACGAAGTAGCCGGCGGCACGCCGAAGGCCCCAGCGCGTGCGGTTCCAGGCGTCGGCCCAGAAGAGCACGTACAGGACGAAGAGCACGCCGTGCACCATGCCCATCACCGGCACGGCGTTGAAGTCGGTGGTGCGCTTGAGCACCGAGCAGACGAGCAGCAGCAGGAAGGAGACCGCCTCGGGGGCGGACACCAGGCGGAGCCTGCGCAGGGCGGAGGCGGTCTTCAGGTCCACGGGAACCTCACTGTCGGGGCGGTTCTGGCCGATCACTTGTGAACGTGATCACAAGCTCGTCCTCCATTATCACCGCCGGGTATCGATGACCCGAGCCGGGGTCGGCAACCGCCCGCCGGACGGTAGCGTCCCCTTCCACGTACCTCCACCGTCAGCCTCCACCGTCAGGCCCCCGCCTCCTCACAGGGACGAAGAACACCGATGAGCATCGACTGGGACCGCCGGCACTGCTCCCGCAAGGGCCACATCACCTACGCACCCGACGACCTGCGGCTGCGCGCCAGGCTGCACGCGCCCACGGCGGTCGGCGAGGTGTGGCGCTGCCTGCGCTGCGGCGACTTCGTGCTGGGCGAGCCGCACGGCTCGGGGCCGGCCGAGCTGGCGCCGGTGGTGCCGCGCGGGCGGGCGCTGCGGGACCTGTTCATCCTGCGCTTCCTCGCCGTCGAGCGGGTGCTGCGCGGGCTGCTGGTGGTGGTGGCCGCGTGGGCGATCTGGAAGTTCTCCAACTCCCAGGACGCGGTGCGCCGGCTCTTCGAGGACGACCTGACCGTCTTCCGGCCGGTCGCCGAGCACTTCGGCTACGACCTGGACCACTCCCCCGTGGTGGACACCATCCAGAAGACCTTCGACTACAAGAAGTCGACGCTGCACGGGGTGGCCGCGGGGCTCGGGGCGTACGCGCTGATCGAGGTCGTCGAGGGCGTCGGCCTGTGGTTCGGCAAGCGCTGGGCGGAGTACCTGGCGGTGGTGGCCACCGCGGCCTTCCTGCCGATCGAGGTCTACGAGCTGACCGAGAAGATGAGCTGGTTCAAGGTCGGCACGCTCGCGCTCAACATCGCCGCGGTGCTCTACATCCTCATCGGCAAGCGGCTGTTCGGGCTGCGCGGCGGCCACGCGGCCTTCGAGGCGGAGCGGCGGTCGGCCTCGCTGATGGAGGTCGAGGAGGCGGCGGGCGAGCCGCCCGCGCCGCTCCCGGTCCGGCAGCGCCCGGCGGGCACGGCCGCCGCGGACCGCCTCCCGTCCGCCGACCCCCGCTGAGCCGATGGCGGTCTTCCGGCTGCACGGCACCCGCGTCCTGGCCGTCGACCTCGCGGGCGACGCGGTCAAGGCGAAGAACGGCGCGATGGTCGCCTACGACGGCGAGATGACGTTCAAGAAGATGACCGGCGGCGGCGAGGGCCTGCGCGGCCTGGTCACCCGCAGGATCACCGGTGAGGCGATGGCGGTGATGGAGGTCAGGGGCCAGGGCACCTGCTACTTCGCCGACCGCGCCACGGAGATCAACCTGGTGGCGCTGAACGGCGAGAAGCTGCACGTCGAGGCGGGCAACCTGCTGGTGACCGAGCCGTCGCTGCGCACCGGCACCACCTTCACCGGGCTGCGCGGCGCCTCCCAGGGCAACGGCCTGTTCACCACCACCGTGGAGGGCAGCGGGCAGGCCGCGATCATGTCCGACGGTCCCGCCGTCGTGCTGCGGGTGTCGGCGGCGTACCCGCTGGTGGTCGACCCGGGCGCGTATGTCGCGCACGTCGGGGAGCTGCGGCAGCAGCTGCAGGCCGCGGTGGGCTGGCGCACGCTGATGGGCGAGGGCTCGGGCGAGAGCTTCCAGATCCGATTCGAGGGCGAGGGGCTGGTGTACGTGCAGCCGAGCGAGCGCACCACGATCGGGGGGCAGCTGTAGCGATGCCGTTCACCCGGATCAACTCCAAGATGGTGGAGGCCCCGATCGCGCCGGGGCAGCGGATGTTCAGCCAGCGCGGCGCGATGCTCGCCTACCGCGGCGAGGTGACCTTCACCCCGAACATCCCCGGCGGCCAGGGCGGCGTGATGTCGATGATCGGCCGGCGGCTGGCCGACGAGGCGACCCCGCTGATGACCGTGGAGGGGAGCGGCTCGGTGATGTTCGGCCACGGCGGCCACCACATCCACACCGTGGACCTCACCGGCGAGACGCTGTACGTCGAGGCGGACCGGCTGCTGGCCTTCGACGGCTCGCTGCGCCAGGGCACCATGTTCATGGGCTCGCAGGGCGGCGTGATGGGCGTGATCCGCGGCCAGGCCACCGGGCAGGGCCTGTTCACCACCACCCTGCAGGGCAAGGGGTCGGTCGCGATGATGGCGCACGGGGGCGTCGTCGAGCTGCCGATCGGCCCGCAGCGCCCGGTGCACGTCGACCCGCAGGCGTACGTCGCGCACCGCGGCGAGGTGCGCAACCGGCTGACCACCGCGCTCGGCTGGCGCGAGATGGTCGGCCGCGGCTCGGGCGAGGGGTTCCAGCTGGAGCTGTCGGGACAGGGCACCGTGTACGTGCAGGCGTCGGAGGAGAAGCTGTGAGCACCTACCCCCCGCCGCCGGGGCACGCACCGGGTCACGGGCAGGGGCCGGCGCGCGGCCCGGTGGTCTTCGACCCGTACTCGCTGCCCGACGACGACAACGTCAACCCGTACGCCTTCAGCGTGGCGCTGGACGGGCAGTGGTTCCTGCAGAAGGGGAAGATGATCGCCTACTACGGGCAGGTCGACTTCCACGCCATCGGCCACGGCCCGCTGGACCGGCTGGTCGCGGCGAACTTCCACTCGCCGCTGCACGCGGCGGACTGGGTGGTCGCGCAGGGGCGCGGCAAGATGCTGCTGGCCGACCGGGCCTACGACGTCAACTCCTACGACCTGGACCAGGGCAACCTGACCATCAGGTCGGGGAACCTGCTGGCCTTCCAGCCGGGCCTGGCGCTGAAGCAGTCGATCATCCCCGGCTTCCTGACGCTCATCGGCACCGGGAAGTTCGTCGCGGCGTCCAACGGCGCGGTGCACTTCGTGGAGCCGCCGATCCGGGTCGACCCGCAGGCGCTGGTCGGCTGGGCGGACTGCCCGTCGCCCTGCCACCACTACGACCACGGCTACCTGCGCGGCGTCCTCGGCGGCATCCGCGCGCTGACCGGGATCGGCGGCGCGTCCGGCGAGGAGCACCAGTTCGAGTTCGTGGGCGCGGGGCAGGTGCTGCTGCAGTCCACCGAGCAGCTGCTGGGCGTGCGGGACACCGGCGGGGTGCCGGGACGGGCCGGCGCGGGGGTGCCCGGCGCCGGCGCGGCGGGGCCGCACGCGTGACCCGCCGGGCGGGGCATCGTTTCCCAGGGTGACCGGGCGGCTACCCTGGCGATTATCCACACTTCAACCGCCGGTAGGATTCCTCCCATGGAGACCGAGACCGCGCAACGCGTCACGACCTGGCTCAGCGACGACGAGCAGCGGGCCTGGCGCCTCCACCTCGACGTGAGCCGGCTGCTCATGCACCAACTCGAGCGCGACCTGCAGCCGTTCGGCCTGACCAACAACGACTACGAGATCCTGGTCAACCTCTCCGAGGCGGAGGACCACCGGATGCGGATGAGCGACCTGGCCAAGTCCACGCTGCAGTCCAAGAGCCGGCTCTCCCACCAGATCACCCGCATGGAGGCGGCAGGGCTGGTGCGCCGGGAGAACTGCGAGTCCGACCGCCGCGGGCTGTTCGCGGTGCTCACCGAGCAGGGCTGGGAGACCATGCGCCAGGTCGCGCCGCGCCATGTCGCCTCGGTGCGTGCGCACTTCATCGACCTGCTGCCGGCCGGGGACCTGGCGGCGTACCACCGGGCGCTGGTGCCGGTGGCCGAGCACCTGCGGGAGGAGCGGGGGCACTGAATCCCCGCTCCCTGCGGCCGCTCGCGGACCGCTACTTGTAGACCTTGCCGGGCACCGGCACGCCCGGGGCGAGCAGCTGGGAGACGGTCACGAAGGTGTACCCGCGGCCCTGGAGCGCGGAGATGATCGGCGCGACCGAGGCGACGGTGCCGTTGTAGCCCACACCGGTGGGGTCCACCAGGTCGTGCAGCAGGATGATGCCGTCGGGCTTGGTCTGCTGGAGTATGCGCTCCGCGATCAGCTTCGAGTCGGTCGTCCGGTAGTCGGCGCCGTTGGCGCTCCACTCGACCTCGGCCATGCCCAGCTCCTTGGCGATCCTGGTGACCGAGGCGCTGGTGCGGCCCTGCGGCGGGCGCAGCAGCGTCGGCCGCTTCCCGGTGACCTTCTCGACCGCGTCGCGGCCTTCGGTGATCTCCTTGCGGACCTCGTCGTCGCTGATCTTGGTGAGTATCTGGTGGCTCCAGGTCAGGGTCTCTATCTCGTGGCCCTGCGCGGCCATCTCGCGGACCATCTCCGGGTGCACCCGCACGTGGTTCTTGCCGAGCGTGAAGAAGGTGGCGTGCACGTGGTACTTGCTGAGGATGGCGAGGATCTGCGGCGTGCGCACGCTCGGCCCGGCGTCGAAGGTGAGCGCCACGCACTTGACCCGGCGGCAGTCGACCGGGCCGTTCGGGCCGGACGCGAGGGCGGCGGCGCCGGACGCCGGGGCGTCCTTGCGCGCGGCGGCCGGCGAGGTGGCGTCGTAGCCGTCGCAGCCGGCCAGCGTGAACGCCAGCGCGGCCGCGGCCAGCAGCGCGGTCAGTGTGCGGCCTGCCCGCACGGTGGTCGTGCTCCGCATGCGGGAGACCCCCTGTGTGATGCGGCCGGCCCCTCTTCGGGCCGGTCCGCGGAGCACTATACAGGGGGGGTATACACGCGAGGTATAGAGGGTCCCGGGCGCCGCTCGGAACCGCCGGCCGGTGGGCGCCGGCCGGTGGGCGGCCCCGCGCTACCGGGCGGTGAGGCCGGCGATCAGCTCGTCGGCGGCCGCGTACGGATCGAGGGCGCCCTCGGTGACCCTGCCCGCCAGCGCGGTCAGCCGCTGGTCGCCGTGCAGGTCGCCGATCCTGGCCCGCAGCGCGGTCAGCGCGATGTGCTCGATCTCGTTCGCCGCGCGCCGCCGCCGCCGCTCGTCGAGCACGCCGCCCTCGTCCATCCACGCCCGGTGCTTCTCCAGCGCCTCGACCACCTCGTCGACGCCCTCGGCGCGGGCCGCGACGGTCTTGATGATCGGCGGCCGCCAGTCGCCCGGCCCGCGGGACTCGCCCAGGCCCAGCATGTGGTTCAGCTCGCGCGCGGTGGCGTCGGCGCCGTCCCGGTCGGCCTTGTTGACCACGTAGACGTCGCCGATCTCCAGGATGCCGGCCTTCGCCGCCTGGATGCCGTCGCCCATGCCGGGGGCCAGCAGCACCACGGAGGTGTCGGCCTGCGCGGCGATCTCCACCTCGGACTGGCCGACGCCGACCGTCTCCACCAGGATCACCTCGCAGCCCGCCGCGTCCAGCACCCGGATCGCCTGCGGGGCGGCCCAGGCCAGCCCGCCGAGGTGGCCGCGGGTGGCCATCGACCGGATGTAGACGCCCGGGTCCGAGGCGTGCTCGGACATCCGCACCCGGTCGCCGAGCAGCGCCCCGCCGGAGAACGGCGAGGACGGGTCCACCGCCAGCACCCCGACCCTGCGCCCCGCCTTGCGGTAGGCGGTGACCAGGGCCGTGGTGGTGGTGGACTTGCCGACGCCGGGCGACCCGGTGAGGCCGACCACGTACGCCCCGCCGGTCAGCGGCGCGAGCGCGGCCATCACCTCGCGCAGCTGCGGGGACGCCCCCTCCACCAGGGAGATCAGCCGCGCCACCGCGCGGGGGCGGCCCTCCCGCGCCTGCTGGACCAGGGAGGCGACGTCCACCATGGAGAACTCCGATCAGAACAGAAACAGCACCTGTGTGCCCGCCGAGCGGGCGACCGTCACTTGCCGGGCACGTGGATGATCAGGGCGTCGCCCTGACCGCCGCCGCCGCACAGGGCGGCGGCCCCGGTGCCGCCGCCGCGTCGCTTCAGCTCCAGCGCCAGATGCAGCACGATACGGGCTCCCGACATGCCGATGGGGTGCCCGAGAGCGATGGCCCCGCCGTTGACGTTGACCCGTTCCTCGGTGACGCCCAGGTCCTTCATGGACTGCACCGCGACCGCGGCGAACGCCTCGTTGATCTCGATCAGGTCCAGGTCGGCCACGGTGAGCCCGGCCTTGCCCAGGGCGTGGTTGATCGCGTTCGACGGCTGGGACTGCAGCGAGTTGTCGGGGCCCGCCACGTTGCCGTGCGCGCCGATCTCGGCGAGCCACTCCAGGCCCAGCTCCTCGGCCTTCGCCCGGCTCATCACGACCACGGCGGCCGCGCCGTCGGAGATCTGCGAGGCGGTGCCCGCGGTGATGGTGCCGGTCCCCGACGCCCCGCCGAAGGCCGGCCGCAGCCGGCCCAGGCTCTGCGCGGTGGTCTCCGGGCGGATGCCCTCGTCCGTGCCGAAGACCACCGGGTCCCCCTTGCGCTGCGGGATCTCGACCGGGGCGATCTCGGCGTCGAACAGGCCGTTCTTCTGCGCGGCGGCGGCCCGCTGGTGGGAGAGCGCGCCGAAGGCGTCCTGCGGGGCGCGCTCGATGCCGAGCCGGGTGTTGTGCTTCTCCGTCGACTCGCCCATCGCGATGCTCTCGAAGGAGTCGGTCAGGCCGTCGTACGCCATCGAGTCGAGCATCTCGATCGCGCCGTACTTGAAGCCCTCGCGGGACTTCGGCAGCAGGTGCGGCGCGTTGGTCATGGACTCCTGGCCGCCGGCCACCACGACGTCGAACTCGCCGGCCCGGATCAGCTGGTCGGCCAGCGCGATGGCGTCCAGGCCCGACAGGCACACCTTGTTGACGGTGAGCGCGGGCACGCTCATCGGGATGCCGGCCTTGACGGCGGCCTGGCGTGCCGGGATCTGCCCGGCGCCCGCCTGCAGCACCTGCCCCATGATCACGTACTGCACCTGGTCGCCGCCGACGCCGGCGCGGTCGAGGGCGGCCTTGATGGCGATGCCGCCGAGGTCCGCGCCGGAGAAGGAGCGCAGGCTCCCGAGCAGTCGGCCCATGGGCGTGCGGGCGCCTGCGACGATCACGGATGTGCGTGCTGCCTGGCTGGTCATGGTGCGGCCCCTTCGCGAGAAGAGAGATGAGTTAACGAGGGTTACCGTCAATGTACTGAGCGGTAGCGACCGGGTCACCCGGCGGACCGTGTGACGGCGCGCACGTTGCGTGACCACATCTCCTTGCGGTGCACTGTGGCCATGCTGACGCGCATCGACCACATCGGGATCGCCTGCTTCGACCTCGACACGACCGTCGAGTTCTACCGTGCCACCTACGGCTTCGAGGTGTTCCACACCGAGGTCAACGAGGAGCAGGGCGTACGCGAGGCCATGATCAGGATCAACGGGACCTCCGACGGCGGCGCCTCCTACCTGCAGCTGCTCGAACCGACCCGGGAGGACTCCGCGGTCGGCAAGTGGCTGGCGAAGAACGGCGAGGGCGTCCACCACATCGCCTTCGGCACCGCCGACGTGGACGCGGACGCGCAGGCCGCGCGGGACAAGGGCGTGCGGGTGCTCTACGACGAGCCGCGGCGCGGTTCGATGGACTCGCGGATCACCTTCCTGCACCCCAAGGACTGCCACGGCGTGCTCACCGAGCTCGTCACGGCCGCGAAGGCCGCCGAGGACCACTGACGTCGGGCCCGCCCTGCCCGGTAGAGTGGCCGGGTCCACGGGGTGGGCCGTTCGCCACGCTCCCGCCCCGCGACGCTGATCTGACACCATTCCTCGTACAGCTCCGTTCTCGAACGGAGTGACGGAGGATCTCACCCGGTCGGCGGGTGAGGACGCCAGGAGACCGATGGGACCGCGGAGTGCGGGGCAACGACAGCTACCGGGCTGACGACCACCTCTCCCTGCTCGAAGCCGAGATGGAACGGCTTCGTACCGAGCGGGGCAAGGCCGTCGACCACGCCGACGACCTCGGGTACCAGGTCGAGGTGCTGCGCGCCAAGCTGCACGAGGCGCGGCGCCACCTCGCCGCCCGCCCTGCCTACGACAACATCGGCCACCAGGCCGACCAGCTGCTCCGCAACGCCCAGGTCCAGGCCGACCAGCTGCGCGCCGACGCCGAGCGGGAGCTGCGCGACGCCCGCGCCCAGACGCAGCGGCTGCTCCAGGAGCAGGCCGAGCACCAGGCCAGGTTCGAGGCCGAGTGGCACGCCGAGGCGATCGCCCGCCGCCGCCAGCTCGACGACGAGCTGGCCGAGCGCCGCACCACCGTCGAGACGCACGTCAACGAGAACGTGGCGTGGGCCGAGCAGCTGCGCGCCCGCAGCGAGTCCCAGGCCCGCAGGCTGCTGGACGAGACCCGCGCGGAGAGCGACGCGGCGCTGGCCGCCGCCCGCGCCGAGGCCACCCGGGTCGCCGAGCAGACCGGCCAGCGGCTCACCCAGGAGGCCGAGGCCGCCCGCGCCGAGGCCGAGCAGCTGCTGCGCCGGGCCCGCGCCGACGCCGAGCGGCTGCTGACCGCCGCGTCCGCGCAGGCCACCGAGGCCACCTCGGAGGCCGAGCAGCTGCGCACCTCCTCCCGCAGCGAGTCCGACGAGGCCCGTACCCGCGCCGCCGAGCTGTCCCGGCAGGCCGAGGAGCGGCTCAGGGAGGCCGACGAGGGACTCCGCACCGCCCGCGCCGAGGCCGAGCGGGTGCGCGACGAGGCCGCCGCGGGCGCCGCCAAGCGGCTCGCGGCCACCGAGACCGAGAACGAGCAGCGCACCCGGACCGCGCGGGCCGAGATCGCGCGGATGGTCGCCGAGGCGACCAAGGAGGCCGAGACCGCCAAGGCGGAGGCCGAGCAGACCGTCGCCGACGCCAGGGCCGAGGCCGAGCGGATCCGGACCGAGGCGCAGGAGACGGCCAGGGCCAAGGCCCAGGAGGACGCGGCGGCCCAGCTCGCGCAGGCCGCCAGGTCCGCCGAGGAGATCCTCACCAAGGCATCGCAGGACGCGCAGTCCACCACCAAGGCCGCCGCGGACGAGGCCGAGCGGATCCGCCGCGAGGCGGACGCCGAGGCCGAGCGGCTGCGCACCGAGGCCGAGGCGTCGGCGCAGGAGCTGCGCGGCGCCGCTCAGGACGACACCGAGGAGTACCGGGCCCGCACCGTCGAGCTCCAGGAGGAGGCCAGGCGGCTGCGCGGCGAGGCCGAGCAGCTGCGGGCCGACGCGGTGGCCGAGGGCGAGCGGATCCGCGGCGAGGCGCGGCGCGAGGCCGTCCAGCAGATCGAGGAGGCCGCCAGCAGGGCCGAGGAGCTGCTCGCCAGGGCCAAGGCCGACGGCGACGAGCTGCGGCAGGGCGCGTCGGCCGAGGCCGAGCGGATGCGGACCGAGTCCGTGGAGCGCACCTCGGCGCTGAACACCAAGGCCGAGGAGGCGCTGCGGGCCGCGCGCGCCGAGGCCGAGGAGCTGCACGCCGAGGCCGAGCGGCAGGGCGCAGCGCTGCGGGAGGAGGCGGAGCAGGCCGCCCAGGCGCAGCGCGCCGAGGCCGAGACCGTCGTGGCCAGGCTGCGCGGCGAGGCCGAGGCGGACCTGGCCAGGCTGCGCGAGGAGGCCGACGCGCGGGTCGCAGCCGCCGAGCAGGCGCTGCGCGACGCGCACGCCGAGGCCGACCGCATCCGCGCCGAGGCCGGCGAGGAGGCCGAGCGGCTCCGCCAGGAGACCGCCGAGCGCAACCGCACCATGCTGGAGCAGGCCGATGCCGAGGCGGTCAGGCTGCGCGACGAGGCCGCCGCCGACGCGGCGCAGACCCGCGCGGAGGGCGAGTCCGTCGCGCTGCGGTTGCAGGCCGACGCGGCCGCGGAGGCCGAGCAGCGCAGGGCCGAGGCGCAGGAGACCGGGGAGCGGGTGCGCGCGGAGGCCGCGGCGGCCGCCGAGCGGATCGGCGTGGAGGCCGCGGAGGCGCTGGGCGCCGCGCGCGAGGAGGCGGGCCGCCGCCGGCGCGAGGCCGAGGAGCTGCTGGAGGCCGCGCGCAGCGAGGCCGGCCAGGAGCGCGAGCAGGCCCGCAGGGAGAGCGACGAGCTGCTGGCCAGCGCGCGCAAGCGGGTCGAGGACGCGGCCGCGGAGGCCGACCGGCTCTCCGCGGAGGCCGAGCAGCGGGCGGCCGACATGGTGGCCGCGGCGGAGCTGACGGCCCAGCAGGTGCGCGACGCGGTCCAGCACCTGCACCAGGAGGCCGAGGAGGAGCTCGCCGGGCTGCGCTCGGCCGCCGAGCACGCCGCGCGGCAGCTGCGCGCCGACGCGCAGGGCGAGGCCGACCGGCTGCACGCGGACGCCAACTCCGAGCGGGAGCGGGCCTCCGAGGACTCCTCCCGGCTGCGCAGGGAGGCGCAGGAGGAGGCGACCGAGGCCCGCTCGCTGGCCGACCGCACCGTCAACGAGGCCATAGAGGAGTCCGACCGGCTGCGCTCCGAGGCGCGCGACGACGCCAACCGGATGCGCACCGACGCCGCGAACCAGGCCGACCAGCTGGTCGGCAAGGCCCGCGAGGAGGCCGAGCGCCTCGGCGCCCAGTCCCGGGACGCGCTGCGGCGGGCCGAGCACGAGGCCGAGCAGTCCCGTGCCGCCTCGCAGCGCATCCTCGACGAGGCCCGCGAGGCGGCCAACAAGCGCCGCAGCGAAGCGGCGGAGCAGGCCGACGAGCTGATCGGCAAGGCGCAGGCCGAGGCAGTGCGCACCGCCTCGGGCGCGGAGGAGCAGGCCGACGCGCTGGTCGGCGCGGCGCGGGCGGAGGCGGAGCGGCTGGTCGCCGAGGCCACCGCGGAGGGCAACGGCCGGGTGGAGCAGGCCCGCACCGACGCCGATACGCTGCTGCACGAGGCCCGTACGCACGCGACCGAGACCCGGGAGCGCACCGACGAGATGCGCCGGCGGGTCGAGTCGGAGGTCGAGGAGCTGCACGAGCGGGCTCGCAAGGAGGCCGCCGAGGCGATGAAGTCGGTCGGCGAGCGGGTGGACAAGCTGGTGGCCGCGGCCACCGAGCAGCTCGCCGAGGCCGAGGCGAAGGCCGCCGAGATCAAGTCGACGGCGACGTCGGAGGCGAGCAAGGTCCGTATCGCCGCGGTGCGGAAGGTCGAGGGACTGCTGAAGGAGGCGGACCAGAAGAAGGCCGAGGCCGACTGCGAGTCGGAACGGGTCAAGGGGGAGGCGCGCGCCGAGGCCGAGCGGATCGTGGCCGAGGGCAGACGAGAGCTGGAGACGCTGGCACGCCGCAGGGAGGACATCAATGCGGAGATCTCCCGCGTCCAGGACGTCCTGGAAGCGCTGGAGTCGTTCGAGACGCCTGGCAGCGGTGCGAAGAACACGGTCGCCGCGGGCGCGGCGGCGGGGAGCACCCGAACGAGCGGCAATCGCAACGACGATGCTCCACTCGATTGAGCGGACATTTTCCATACCTGATGCGCAATGGCTCGGTGACACGCCGTCCGGGCCCCTAGGATTCCCCCTATCACCTCACCGGTCTGAATCGACAGGAACCCCATGAGCGACACTTCCTCCCCCTTCGGCTTCGAGCTCGTGCGGCGCGGTTACGACCGCGGTCAGGTGGACGACCGCATCACCAAGCTCGTCGCCGACCGCGACAGCGCGTTGACCCGGATCACCGCGCTGGAGAAGCGCATCGAGGAACTGCACCTCGAAACCCAGAACGCCCAGGCTCAGGTGAACGACTCGGAGCCGTCCTACGCGGGCCTCGGCGCCCGCGTGGAGAAGATCCTCCGCCTTGCCGAGGAGGAGGCGAAGGACCTGCGCGAGGAGGCCCGCCGGGCCGCCGAGCAGCACCGCGAGCTGGCCGAGTCGGCCGCCAACCAGGTGCGCAACGACGCCGAGAGCTACGCCTCCGACCGCAAGTCCAAGGCGGAGGACGAGGGCGCGCGCATCGTCGACAAGGCGAAGGGCGACGCCACCCAGCTGCGTGCGGACGCGCAGAAGGACGCGGCCTCCAAGCGCGAGGAGGCGGAGGCGCTGTTCGAGGAGACCCGCGCCAAGGCCGCCCAGGCCGCCGCGGACTTCGAGACCAACCTGGCCAAGCGCCGCGAGCAGTCCGAGCGCGACCTGGCGTCCCGTCAGGCGAAGGCGGAGAAGCGCCTCGCGGAGATCGAGCACCGCGCGGAGCAGCTGCGCCTGGAGGCGGAGAAGCTGCGCACCGACGCCGAGCGCCGCGCCCGCCAGACGGTCGAGACCGCGCAGCGCCAGTCCGAGGACATCGTCGCGGACGCGAACGCGAAGGCCGACCGGATCCGCAGCGAGTCCGAGCGCGAGCTGGCGGCGCTCACCAACCGCCGCGACAGCATCAACGCGCAGCTGACCAACGTCCGCGAGATGCTGGCCACGCTGACCGGTGCGGCGGTCGCCGCGGCCGGCGCCCCCGCCGACGACGAGCCGATCTCGCGCGGCGTCCCGGCGCAGCAGTCCCGCTGACGCGGCCACCGGCCGGCCCGAGGCCGGCCCGCTGACGGCGGCCGCGAGCGGCCGCGGCACGGCGAACGGAACCCCCGCCCCTCCTCGGGCGGGGGTTCCGCGCGCTGCGGGCACCGGACCGTCACCGCCGGTGCTGCCCTGCTTTGGCGCGGGATCAGCCGCTGTTGCTAGCCTCGCCCCCATGATTGAGTTGCAGGGGCTCACCAAGCGGTACGGGGACAAGACCGCTGTCGACCGACTGACGTTCACCGTGCGCCCCGGCGTGGTGACGGGCTTCCTCGGGCCGAACGGCGCGGGCAAGTCCACGACGATGCGCATGCTGCTCGGCCTCGACACGCCGACCAGCGGTGACGTGCGGATCGACGGCAGGCACTACACGCAGCTGAGCGAGCCGATGAAGCACATCGGCGCGCTGCTCGACGCCAAGGCCATCCACGGCGGCCGCACCGCGTACAACCACCTGCTGTGCATCGCGCAGTCCAACCGCATTCCGCGCCGCCGGGTGGACGAGGTGCTGGAGACGGTGGGCCTGACCGCGGTGGCCAAGAAGCGGTCGAAGGGGTTCTCGCTGGGCATGGGCCAGCGGCTCGGCATCGCGGGCGCGCTGCTGGGCGATCCGGAGATCCTGATGTTCGACGAGCCGGTCAACGGCCTCGACCCCGAGGGCATCCACTGGATCCGGAACCTGATGAAGGGCCTCGCCGCCCAGGGCCGGACGGTCTTCGTCTCCAGCCACCTGATGAGCGAGATGGCGCTGACCGCGGAGCACCTGATCGTGATCGGCCGCGGCCGGCTGCTCGCCGACACCTCGATGGCCGACTTCATCGAGAAGAACTCCCGTTCCTTCGTGCGCGTCCGCACCCCGCAGCGCGAGCGGTTCAAGGACGTGGCGCACGCCGCGGGCCACACCGTGGTGGAGGCCGGCGACGGCGCGTTCGAGATCCAGGACGGCGACTGCGCGAAGCTCGGCGAGCTGGCCGCGCAGCACCAGCTGGTGCTGCACGAACTGAGCCCGCAGCGGGCGTCGTTGGAGGAGGCGTTCATGCAGCTCACCGCGGAGTCGGTGGAGTACCACGCGCACGGCGCGGTGACGCCGGGCGCGCCGGTCGGCGCGGGCGCGCCGCAGGGTGCCGCGGCGCCGGGCGACCAGCCGGGCGACCAGCCGGCCGGACAGCCGCAGTGGGGGGCCCAGTGGGCCGCGAAGAAGCCGAAGAACCAGAAGAAGGGCCGCTGACATGGCTGCGCCGTCCGCCGTCCTCCAGTCCGAGTGGACCAAGGTCAAGTCGGTGCGCTCCACGGTGTGGACGCTCACCCTGGCCCTGCTGCTGACCGTCGTGGTCAGCGGCCTGATCTGCCTGGCGTACCGGCTCAACTGGAGCGACATGTCCGCCGCCGACAGGTTCACCTTCGACCCCACCAACACCAGCCTCGCCGGGCTGTGGTTCGGCCAGCTCGCGCTGATCGCCTTCGGCACCCTGCTGATCGCCAGCGAGTACAGCACCGGCATGATCCGCACCTCGCTGGCCGCGGTGCCGCAGCGCGCCACCTTCTACGTCTGCAAGGCGGCGGTGGCCGCCGGGCTGACCTTCGCCATCGGCATCGTCATCAGCTTCGTGTCGTACTTCGTCGGCCAGAGCGTGCTCAGCGGCCACAAGACGTCCTCGCTCGGCGACGCGCACGTGCTGCGCGCGCTGATCGGCGCGGCGCTCTACATGACGCTGATGGTGCTCTTCGCGTACGGGGTGGCCACCATGGTGCGCAGCCCGATGGTGTCGCTGGGCATCCTGATCCCCTTCTTCTTCATCGTCTCGGGCATCCTGTCGGCGATCCCCGGAGTGAAGAAGTTCGCCAAGTACCTGCCGGACCAGGCGGGTCAGAAGATCATGCAGGTGGTCTCCGACCCGGACAACCACACCTCGTACGGGCCGTGGGGCGGCATCGCGATCATGGGCGTGTGGGTGGCTGCGGCGCTGCTCGGCGGCTTCGTGCTGCTGAAGAAGCGCGACGCCTGAACGTAATCGACCGGCCGGTGGGGGAACCGCACCCCACCGGCTACGCTTCCTCCCTCACGGGGGCGCGTGCCTCCGTGGCACGCGAGGGGCACAGCATGATCCAGGCAGTCGGCCTGACGAAGCAGTACGGCGCCAAGACCGCCGTGTACAACCTGTCGTTCCAGGTCAAACCGGGCACCGTCACCGGCTTCCTCGGCCCCAACGGGTCGGGGAAGTCCACCACGATGCGGATGATCCTGGGCCTGGACGCACCGACGTCCGGGCAGGTCACGATCGGCGGGCTGCCGTACCGCAGCCTGCCGAACGCGCCGCGCCGGGTGGGCGCGCTGCTCGACGCGAAGGCCGTGCACGGCGGCCGCAGCGCCCGCCAGCACCTGCTGTGCCTGGCGCAGCTCTCCGGCATACCGGCCCGCCGGGTCGACGAGGTGCTCGGCGTGGTCGGCCTGCAGGAGGTGGCGGGCCGCCGCTCCAAGGGCTTCTCGCTCGGCATGGGCCAGCGGCTCGGCATCGCGGGCGCGCTGCTCGGCGACCCCGAGGTGCTGCTCTTCGACGAGCCGGTCAACGGCCTGGACCCCGAGGGCATCCACTGGGTGCGCCACCTCATGCGGAAGCTCGCCGCCGAGGGCCGTACGGTCTTCGTCTCCAGCCACCTGATGAGCGAGATGGCGCTGACCGCCGACCACCTGGTGGTCATCGGCCGCGGCCAGCTGCTCGCCGACATGAGCGTCAAGGACTTCATCGCCCAGCACTCCACGGGGTACGCGCTGGTGCGCACGCCCGAGGAGGGCGGCGCGCGCGACACCCTGAGCAAGGCGCTCACCGAGGCGGGCGCCGCCGTGCTGCCCGAGGAGGACGGGGCGCTGCGCGTCACAGGTCTCGCGCTGCCGAAGATCTCCGACCTGGCGTTCGACGCCGGCGTCAGGCTGTGGGAGCTGTCGCCGCACCAGGCGTCGCTCGAAGAGGCGTACATGCGGCTGACCAGCGGCGCGGTGGACTACCGCTCCACCCAGGACCCTCGGCAGGGCCTCCAGCAGGCGCCGTACGCCGTCCAGGGCGGCTACCCGCAGGGCCCGCCGCCGCCCGCCTGGGGTCATCAGCCGCAGCAGGGCTGGGGTCAGCAGCCGCCGCCCGAGTGGGGCCGCCAGCCGTACGGGTACGGGCAGCCGCCCGTGCCGCAGGGGCAGTTCGGTGCGCCTCCGGCCTACGCGGCCCCCGTCCCGGCCCCGGCCGCGCCTGCCGCTCCGCCCGCGCCCGCGCCCGCGCCCGCGCCCGCGCCCGCGCCCGCGCCCGCGCCCGCGCCCGCCACCGTACCGCCGCAGGCCGCCGCGCCTGCCGCGCCCTCCCTCAGCAAGCCCGCCGGTTCCGACTCCGAGGATGCCCGATGACCTCCCCCGCCGCGCCCTACGGCTACCCGCCGGCGCCCCAGCAGCCCGCGGCGCAGCCGCAGTTCGCCTCGCAGGTGCCGGTCGAGCAGACCACGCTGGGGCACGCGCTGCGCTCGGAGTGGACCAAGATCCGGACCGTGCGCTCCACCATGTGGACGCTCGGCGTGATGATGCTGCTGGTCGTCGGCATCGACCTGCTCGTCGTGGTGCCGATCTCGCACGACGACGACCCGAGCACGCCGGTGCTCGCGGCCGGCCTGTTCGGGCTGATGCTCGGCCAGGTCGCGGTGCTGACGCTGGGCGTGCTGGTCATCACCTCCGAGTACGGCACCGGCATGATCCGCACCACCTTCACCGCGTGCCCGCAGCGCGGCCGGGTGCTCACCGCGAAGGCCGCGGTCTTCTTCGGCCTGTCCTTCGCCACCACCACCGTCGCCTGCACGATCACGGCGCTGATCAGCAACGCGGTGGTCGGCGGCCGCGAGGTGCCCAGCTACTACGGCAACGGCACGGCCGGCGACATGGCGGGCGTGGTGGTCAGGAACGGCAGGACCGCCGCCAGCGGCTCCGAGTGGCTCGGCGCCACCGTCGGCGTCGGCCTCTACGTGGCCCTGCTCGGCCTGCTCGCACTCGCCGTCGGCACGCTGCTGCGGCACTCCGCGGGAGCGATCACCTCGATGATCGGCGTGGTGCTGCTGCCGCTCATCGTGGCGCTGTTCCTACCCAGCGGCCTGGAGTCGACCCGCAACACGCTCATCCGGTACTCCGCGCCGAACGCGCTCGCGTCGCTCTACCACATCCCCATGATCGGCGACGGGGACCAGAACGGCGTGCGCCAGCTGGTCATCCTCGCGATCATCACCGCCGTCGCCCTCGCCGGCGCGTTCGCGGCGATCAGCAACCGCGACGTCTAGTACCGCGGGGCGTGACGGGACCGCTGCACCCTGGAGGTGCGGCGGTCCTTCGCGTTCCAGCAGGCACGGTGCCAGTGCCTGCGGTCGTCGACGCCCGCGTACTCGCGCCAGGCGACCACGTGCGGGGTGCCCGGTGCGATCTCCTGGTCGCAGCCGGGGCAGCGGTAGTGCTTCGCGGAGGCGCCGCCGGCCACCGGCCGCACGATCCACTCCTCGCCCTGCCACTCCTCCGTCGCGCCGCCGTACCCGAACGGCCGATCCGCGTCCTCCTCGGAGGACGGGGATCGGGACGGGGACCGCTCCGGCTTGGGCGGGCGGTTACGTCGCGGAGACACGGGCACCTCGCGCTGTATGGGGCTTCGCGGAATGTCCATTCCAGGTTACGCGGCCGACGGCGCCGGGGCCGAACGGCTCATCCCGGGCTGTGTCACCTCGTCTCGGTCCGTCTCGGCCGAAAATCATGAAAACGCCTCCGAAGCCGTGCCTTTGGCACGTGCCAAGCGTTAGACGGTCAAGGAGGGAGTGCGCTATGCGAGTTGGGACCTTCGTTCTCGCGGCCCAGTTCCCCGGTCAGGGCCAGGGAGAGGCGCTGCACCGGGCGATGGCCGCCGCCGACGCCGCCGAGGAGGCCGGCCTCGACACGGTGTGGCTGGCCGAACACCACTTCGTGCCGTACGGCGTCTGCCCGTCGGCCGTCACCCTCGCGGGTGTACTGCTCGGCCGCACCCGCCGGATCGGGGTCGGCACCGCGGTCAGCGTGCTGCCCACCGCGCACCCGGTGGCGCTTGGCGAGCAGGCCGCGCTGCTGCACCTGGCGTCCGGCGGCCGCTTCACGCTGGGCGTCGGCCGCGGCGGGCCCTGGGTGGACCTGGAGGTCTTCGGCACCGGCCTGCCGGCCTTCGAGAGCGGTTTCCCCGAATCGCTCGACCTGCTGCTGCGCTGGCTGCGCGACCCGGCGGTGGCCGCGCACGGCCCGCGGTACGCCTTCCGCGAGGTGCCGGTGGTGCCGCGGCCCGACGAGCTGGACGGCCGGCCGGGCCCGCCCGTCGTGGTGGCCTGCACCTCCCCCGCCACCGTGCGGCTGGCGGCCACGCGCGGGCTGCCGATGCTGCTCGGCATGCACTGCGGGGACGAGGAGAAGGCCGCGATGGTCGCGCTCTGGCGGAGCACCGCACGGGCCGCGGGGGTGACCGCGGACGCGGTCGCCGCCGCGGACCACGTCTCCGCGGGTGTCGTGCAGATCGCCGACTCCCGGCAGGACGCGGTGGAGATCCTGCTCAAGGCGATGCCGGGCTGGCTCCAGCAGGGGCTGGCCGCCCACCGCACCTACGACGGCAGCCCGCGCCGGATGCGCGATCCGCTCGCCTACACCGAGCTGCTCTGCGACCTGCATCCGGTGGGGCCGCCGCAGCTGTGCGCCGACCGGCTCGCGGCGACCTCGGCGGCCACCGGGATCACCCGGTTCGCGCTGCTCGCCGAGGGGTCGGGCGACCTGCCCACCACCGTGGACAACCTCACCCGGCTGGGCGAGGACGTACTCCCGGAACTGGCCTGATTCCATGTGTGCCGCCGGTCACGGGAGCACGCCCGCCCGTCCGTCCGGGCGGCTCAGCAGTCGCGGAACTCCGGGGACTGGTTGAGCACCTGGGAGCGGGTCGAGGTGAATGTGCCGTAGCTCACGTCGACCGCCGGGTCGAGCGGGAAGACCGCGACCCGGTGGCAGTTCTGGAAGGCGAGCCGCACCCCGAAGTGGCGCTGCAGCGCACCGCGGATCGCGTCGCTGGCCAGCGCGCGGAGCAGCTGGCCGCGCTCCTTCTCACTCGGCGGTGGCACCTGGTTGTCGGCGAAGTCCCCCCCGTCGATCTTGAGTTGCGCGACCAGCGCACTGATCATCTCCCACGCGTACGGGAGGGAGGTCCGGACGCAGTCGACGAATTCCCGCTCGTCGACCTCGCCTCGCTCGGCCGCTTCGAGAAGGGCCGGTGAGACGTCGAGGGACATGGGTACTCCTCTCGTGACCCCTCCTGGGCGGAGGGATCTGCCGGATGGATGGTCGGAAGGCCGGTCCGGCGCACCCCACCCGTCGGACCCCCGGCCTGCCGAGCTTCAACCGTAGGCGCGTCCCAGGTACCCGCACCAGGCGGCGTCACCGCGAACCGGCCAACTTTGAGCGGGCCGGTCGGGCCCGTACGCAGCCCGAATCGCCTTACCGGCACGGGGTCGAGTAGCGTTGCGGACCATGCGTCTCGTGATCGCCCGCTGCTCCGTCGACTACGCGGGCCGGCTCTCCGCTCATCTGCCGTCCGCCACCCGGTTGTTGCTGATCAAGGCCGACGGGAGCCTCTCCGTCCACGCGGACGACCGCGCCTACAAGCCGCTCAACTGGATGTCCCCGCCGTGCACCCTCAAGGAGGGCGACGGCGACGTCTGGACGGTCACCAACAAGGCGGGCGAGCAGCTGATCATCACGATCGAGGAGATACTGCACGACTCCTCGCACGAGCTGGGCGTCGACCCCGGGCTGATCAAGGACGGCGTGGAAGCGCACCTCCAGGAGCTGCTCGCGGACCGCATCGAGGTGCTCGGCGCGGGCTGGACCCTCGTCCGCCGCGAGTACCCCACGGCCATCGGGCCGGTCGACATCCTCTGCCGGGACGCCTCCGGCGGGACCGTGGCGATCGAGCTGAAGCGGCGCGGTGACATCGACGGGGTCGAGCAGCTGACCCGCTACCTCGAGCTGCTCAACCGGGATCCGCACCTCGCGCCGGTGAAGGGGATGTTCGCGGCGCAGGAGATCAAGCCGCAGGCTCGCGTGCTCGCCACCGACCGGGGGATCGACTGCGTCGTGCTCGACTACGACGCCCTCCGCGGCATCCAGGACGACAAGCTCCGCCTCTTCTAGTCCAGCCTGCGCCCGGCGTCCGCCCGGAATCCCCTGCGCGTCCCGCCCCTCCCCCGGCCCGCGCTGGGCGTTGCGCCCTGTCAGGGGCGCGGGGAACGGCGCGAGCAACCCACCACCGGCCGGTGGCCCGGCAACGACAGCAACAGCCCCTTCGGGCCGGTGACGGCGTACAGCCCGTGCGGTGGCTGGCCGCGCAGTTCCCCGCGCCCGTCAGAACCCGGGCTGCGCCCTGAACCCACCGGGCGCCGCGCCCCACCACCGGCCGGTGGCCCGGCGGCGACCGCAACGGCCCCACCGGGCCGGTGGCGAACTGCGGGCCGCGCAGTTCGCCCGCGCCCGTCAGAACCCGGGCTGCGCCCGGACCGCAGCGGCCCCGTCGGGCCGTGGTCAGCCGGTTGGGCTCGCGGACGGCGAGTCCGGCAGGGACACCGGAGAGCCGGACATCGGCGTCGAGGACTGCGGCTGAGTGGCGGGCGTCGTGGGACTGCCGGTCGGACTCGTCGCCGTGTCCGTAGGCGTGGGCGTCGACTGCGACGGCGTAGGCGACTGAGAGTGCGTGGTCGTGGCAGACCCGGAGGGGTGCGGCCGTGTCGGGCGCGACGTGGGGGTGTGGGTGCTGCCCGCGGGGGGTGGCGTGGTGGGGGCGACCGGGGGGGAGGTGACGCCGCCGACCGGGTGGGAGGCGGGCGCCCCGGTCGTCGCCGCGCTGGACGCGGCCCCGGTGGGCCCGGAGGCCGCCGTCGACGTCGACGGCGACGTCGACGGCGGGGACGCGGTCGTGCCGTCCGCCGGCGGCGCCTGCGTCGTGTCCGGCGCGCCCTGCTCCACGGACTCGATCGGCTTGACCTGGTTGGGCGCGTCGTCGCCGCCGGATGTGGCGCCGAGCGTCACGAACGTGCCGACGACCGCCGCGAGCAGCACCCCCGTGCCGGCCGCGATGAGGTTGCGGCGCGAGCCGACGACGGCGAGGCGGCGGACGGAGGGCCCGCTCGGCTCCCCGGACGGCTTGCCGATGACGACCGGCCCGGCCCCGCTCTCCCCGGGCGGCAGCTCGAACGCCCCGGCGTGCGAGGGACCGCCGCCCGCGGCCAGCTCCTGGTCGACGACGAGCGCGAGCGTGCGCCGCCCGACGACCGTGCCCTGCCGGTCGGCCAGCGCGCCGCGCAGCGCGATCGACGCCTCCAGCTCCGCGCGCGCCCGGTCCGTACCGCCGGTGCAGAGCGCGAGCACGCCCAGCTCGTGGTGGAAGTACGCCTCCTCGGCGACCTCACCGGACAGCCGGGCGGCCTCCTGGCCGATCCGCAGGGCCCGCTCCCACGCGCCCCAGTGCAGGGCCGCGGCGAAGGCGGGGGCGACCGTACGGGCGAGGAGCACCGCGGCGCTGGGCTGCCCGCCGTCGCGGCAGGCGGTCATCGCGGCGATGATCGCCTCGGACTCGGCCGCGGCGCGCTCCGGCGTGACGGAGGGGTGGCCGGTCCACCAGGCGTAGTGGAGGGCGGCGGTGTGCGCCTGGACCTCGCTCAGCTCGCCCTCGGCGGTCAGCGCCGCCGCGAGGTGCTGGGCGACGCCGGCGGCGAGCCGGAAGTGCGAGGCGACCGGCACGGCGAGCCCGACGGAGGTCAGCTCGCCGAGGGCGGCGTCGCCGTGGGTGTCGCCGACGAGCGCGGGCAGGTGCGCGGGGTGCGGGCACTCGCCGTCGAGGGCGACGGCGAAGGCGAGCGCCTCGCGGGCGGACTCGCCGAGCCGGGAGGCGAGGAGTTCGGCGGGCGCGGCGCTCTCCGCGAGGGAGGGCAGCGGCACCTCGCCCGCGGGCAGCCGGGCGGCGAGCGGGCCGGCCGCGGCCACCGCGGGTGCCTCGGTCGTCGCCAGCGGATCGGCGGGGGCGGCCTGCGGCTCGTCCGCCGCCTTCTCGAAGGCGCTGAGGTCGGGCAGCGCCAGGTCGGTCCCGGCGGTGGGCGAGCCGTTCTCCCACACCGAGTCGTCCCAGTCGGGGAGTTCGGGCGGCAGCCGCAGCACGTCGCGCTGCCGGAGCAACACGCCGGCCTGCACGAACCGCAGCGGCAGCCCCTCGGACTCGAACCACAGGTCCGCGGCCCAGGCCCGCTCGTCCTCCTCCAGGGGCCGGCCGGCGACGAGTTGGAGCAGGTCCCTGCACGCGGTGCGGGTCAGCCCGGAGAGGAACACCTCCTCGACCATGGAGTCGGCGGCCGGGGCGGGCACGTCGGGCGTGGCGGACATCAGGAACGCGCACTCGGGCGCGGCGGCCAGCACCTCCTCCAGTGCTGCCCCGCCGAACTCCAGGTCGTCCAGGACCACGACCGCGCCGACGTCCTTGAGGAGCGCGGCGAGTTCGTCGCGGCCCGGCCGGTGGCCGTCGCCCGCGTAGACCAGGGCGTAGAGGTCCTGCAGGACGTCGGAGGCGGTCCGCCGGTAGCCGGACAGCCGCAGCACGCCTTCCGGGGCGAGGTCGGTGCAGGCGGTGGCGACGGAGTCGAGCAGCGCGGTACGGCCGGCGCCGGACGCGCCGGTGACGCGGACGGAGCGGCCGCGGGCGAGCAGCCGGCTCAGCCGTTCGCGCTCCTCGTCGCGCTCCAGCAGCGGCGGTTCGGGCGCGGGCGGGCCGGGCGGCGGGGCGGGGCGCGCGGCGGCCATCTTGGCGGCGCGCTCCTCGGGGGTGCGGCGTACGGGGGTGGGACGCTCCTCCGGCGGGCACGGCACGACCTCGGTGCCGTCCACGGAGTTGACGGTGAGCAGGTAGCCGCCGGCGACGATCCGCGGGACGCGGACGTTGCCGCCGCTGGGGGTGCCGAGTTCGGGGGCGAGCGGGTCGCGGGCCGGCCGGGTCATCCGCGGCACCGGCTTGGAGCTGTCGAAGAGCGAGCTGGCACTGTCGTCCGCGGCCGGCGCGGGGAGCAGCGCGCGCGGCTCGCTGCGGCCGGTGCCCGCGCCCGCGGCGAAGCCGTCGAAGCTGGGGGCGGCGGCCGCGCCGGGTATCCGCTCGGACGCGGCGCCTGTGCCTGCGCCGAAGGCGTCGAAGCCGCCGCCGGGCGCGGTCTGCGCACCGTCACCGTGGCTCGCGGAGGCGCCGAAGGCGTTGAACCCGCCGCCGCCCGCGGGGTGCTGGCCGCGTCCCGCGGGCGTGCCGAAGCCGCCGCTCATGGGGGTCCTGACGGGCAGCGGCTCGTTGACGCCGGGGGTCGCGGTGAATCCGTCGCCCGCCCCGAGGGCGGCGAGCCCCAAGGCGGCGGCGCTGTCGGCCGCGGACCCCTCGTCGTCGGTGCTCACGCCGAACGGGGTGAGGGAGCCGGAGTCCTCCAGCGCGTCCCGGTTGCCGGCCGCGCCGGTACGCCCGGCGTCGCGGTCGCGGTCACGCTCGCCGAACACGGCGACGGTGCGGCCCGCGGCGAGTTCGATCTCACTGCCGACGCCGTGCGACGGCTCCACGCCGTCGTCGCCGACGTCGAACGGAGCGTAGGGCTCCGCCTCGCGCCCCGCGGCGGAGGGGGCGGCGCCGTACTGGCCCGCGCGGAAGCCGTCCGTGCGGTGGTCCTCGGTCCGGAAGTCGTCGCTGCGGAAGTCGTCGCTGCCGGACTCGTCCGGCGTGCCGCCCGCGAAGGGTGACTCGTGCTGGTCCATGTCGTACGCCCCCCAGGCGGGTCAACGTGTGGGGGCCATCCCGGGTCGTGCGGACCACCCGTGAGCGGAATCCGGCCCGGCCGCCCTGCGCCGGCGTGCGGGGTGCACGCCTCCTGGCCTTTGATGCGCAAACTCTAGAGGTTCACGCGTCATCCGTGAAAGGCCGGGACCGGACGGCCCCCGTTACGTGCCCAACGTCACCTTATGACCGTGCGTTCCGCGGGAGCGGCGCTCAGCCCTCGGCCTCGATCGCCAGGATGCGGTGCAGGCGCGTGGCCACCAGCAGCCGCTGCATCTGCGGCGGCACCCCGCGCAGCACCAGCCGCCGGTTGGCCCGGCCCGCCCTGCGGTGCGCGCCCATGATCACGCCGAGTCCGGTGGCGTCCCACGAGTCCAGCTCGGTGAGGTCGAGGACGAGGTCCCCGCGGCCGGAGTCGACCGCGGTGTGCAGTGCCGTACGGGCGTCCGCCGCGCTGCGCACGTCGAGGCGCCCCCCGACCATCAGCTCGGCGTGGTCGCCCCTGATGTGCATACTCACTCCCCGGGCAGTGCTGGCGGGATCGCTGGGACGGACGCCGTGGCGGACGGCGCGGATCTTTCTGTCTTCACACAACTGACGGTCCGTCGCACGGAGAAGTTGCCGTCTGTGAGCGAACCGATACCGAATTCACTCCTGTGAGTGACGTGTCTTAGTACGTGTAGAAGCCCTGGCCGCTCTTGCGCCCGAGGTCGCCCGCGTCGACCATGCGGCGCATGATCTCCGGCGGCGCGAACTTCTCGTCCTGGGACTCGGTGTAGATGTTGCCCGCCGCGTGCAGCAGGATGTCCACGCCGGTCAGGTCGGCGGTGGCCAGCGGCCCCATGGCGTGGCCGAAGCCGAGCCTGCAGGCGACGTCGATGTCCTCGGCGCTCGCCACGCCCGACTCGTAGAGCTTGACGGCCTCCACGACGAGCGCGGAGATCAGCCGGGTGGTGACGAAGCCGGCCACGTCGCGGTTGACGACGATGCAGGTCTTGCCGACGGCCTCGGCGAACTCCCGTGCGCGGGCGAGCGTCTCGTCGCTGGTCTTGTAGCCGCGGACGAGTTCGCACAGGCCCATCATCGGGACCGGCGAGAAGAAGTGCGTGCCGACGACCCGCTCCGGCCGCGCGGTCGCGGCGGCGATCTTGGTGATCGGGATGGCGGAGGTGTTGGAGGCGAGCACCGCGTCGTCCCGCACGATCTTGTCGAGGGCGGCGAAGATCTCCTGCTTGACCTCGATCTTCTCGAAGACCGCCTCGACGACGATGTCGGCGTCCGCGGCCGCCTCCAGGTCGGTGGTGGTGGTGACCCGGGCCAGCGCGGCCTCGGCGTCCGCCGCGGTCATCCGCTCCTTGGCCACGAACTTCGCGTAGGACGCCGCGATCGCGTCCTTGCCGCGGGCCAGTGCCTCGTCCGTGACGTCGCGCAGGGTCACCTCGTAGCCGGCCTGGGCCGACACCTGCGCGATGCCGGCGCCCATCAGTCCGGCTCCGATGACGGCGAGCTTCTTCGCCACGGCACACACCTCTCCGTTGGGGTATCCAGCCGGACCATAACGCCCGCTCACCCATGGGCGCGACAGGTTGTAGGGCGCGTCACCATGTGTCGTTGGTCGCACAGTTGGCGGCGGCCGCGGCCTCTAAGCTCGACCGCATGGTCAACCTCACACGCATCTACACGCGCACCGGCGACGACGGCACCACCGCGCTGGGCGACATGAGCCGTACCGCCAAGACCGATCCGCGCATCGCCGCCTACGCCGACGCGAACGAGGCGAACGCCGCGCTGGGCGTGGCGCTCGCGCTCGGCGGGCTGCCGCAGGACGTGGCGCGGGTGCTGGTGCGGGTGCAGAACGACCTCTTCGACGTGGGCGCGGATCTGGCCACCCCGGTCGTCCCCGACCCCAAGTACCCGCCGCTGCGCGTCGAGCAGTCCTACGTGGACCGGCTTGAGGCGGAGTGCGACCGCTACCTGGAGGACCTGGAGAAGCTCCGCAGCTTCATCCTCCCCGGCGGCACCCCGGGCGGCGCCCTCCTCCACCAGGCGTGCACGGTGGTCCGCCGCGCCGAGCGCTCCACCTGGGCGGCGCTGGCCGAGCACGCGGAGACGATGAACCCGCTCACCGCGACCTACCTCAACCGGCTCTCCGACCTGCTCTTCATCCTGGCCCGCACCGCGAACAAGGCGGAGGGCGACGTCCTGTGGGTGCCGGGTGAGAACCGCTGACCCGCGGCCGTCCCAGCCGGCGACGCGGCGCGCCAGCGGTGCGGCGGAATCCGGCGCCACCGATTGGTCCAGACCTCTTGACGCCGCGTCGGATGGGCGGTGCACTGGTCTAGGCATGTGCATGACGCGTCATCCCCCCACAGTCGGCCGGGGGTCGAAACCGCCGCCCTTCGGCCTCCGGTCCTGGCGCGCCCGTGCGCGTGGCGCCGCCGGACCCGCCGGCAGGACCACCGTCAGGGATGTGCTCAGGCCACGTTGACGCGCTGGCCGGGCGGGGCCGCCTCCAGCCAGGCGAGGAAGCCGGTGAGGGCGTCGTCGCTCATGGCCAGTTCCAGGCGGGCGCCGCGGTGCACGCAGGACAGCACCACCGCGTCCGACAGCAGCGCCAGCTCCTCCGAGCCCTGTGCCTCCCGGCGGCCGAGCACCTCGATCGCGGGACGGTCCAGCACCCGGCGCGGCCGGGGCGCGTAGGAGAAGACGCGGAACCACTCGACCTGGTCACCGCTGTAGCGGGCGACGCCGTAGACCCAGCCCTTGCCGCCGGGCTCCGCGCCCTCGGCGGGGGCCGCCCGCAGACTGCAGTCGAAGGTGCCGCCGGGGCGCTGGATCAGCCGCCTGCGCAGACCGAAGACGAACAGGCCCACCAGCACCACGCCCAGCAGCGCGCCCACAGCTTCCACGGAGACGATCACGTTCACCGGCCTCCTCCGTAGTCGAGCGCGCTGCGCGGTCACTGCCCCGTTACCACCAGTATTGCCGGAACCGCGGACCCCCCGAGGGCGGTCCGCGGCACCGTGTCCTGCGTCCTGCGTTCCTGCTGTACGACGACCGCTGCGGTCAGTTCGCGCCGGCCGCGGCGGCCAGCCGGACCTCCGCGCGGCGCTCGGCGCCCGCGTCGGCCTCGGACTTGGACCGCTGCAGGGCCCGCTCGGCCCGGTCGACGTCGATCTCCTCGGCCAGCTCCGCGATCTCCGCGAGGACGGAGAGCTTGTTGTCCGCGAAGGAGATGAACCCGCCGTGGACGGCGGCGATCACGGTGCCGCCGTCGCTGGTGCGGATGGTCACCGGACCGGACTGCAGCACCCCGAGCAGCGGCTCGTGGTTGGCCATGATGCCGATGTCACCCGACATGGTGCGGGCGACGACCAGGGTGGCCTCGCCGGACCAGACATTGCGGTCCGCGGCGACCAGCTCGACGTGAAGATCGGCCAAGACGGCTCCTCGGGTTGGCATCCGCCGTGCGTGGCGGATGCGTAAGACAAAGAATAAGGGGTACGCGAGGGGGGCCGGGCCAGGCCCGGCCCCCCTTACGCGTGCGCCGGACTGCGGCTCAGCTGACGCCGAGCTTCTTGGCGTTGGCCTTGAGGTCCTCCAGGCCACCGCACATGAAGAACGCCTGCTCCGGGAAGTGGTCGTACTCACCGTCGGCGATCGCGTTGAACGCCGAGATGGACTCGTCCAGGGACACGTCCGAACCGTCGACACCGGTGAACTGCTTCGCCGCGTGGGTGTTCTGCGACAGGAAGCGCTCGATGCGGCGGGCGCGGAAGACGGTCAGCTTGTCCTCCTCGCCCAGCTCGTCGATGCCGAGGATGGAGATGATGTCCTGCAGGTCCTTGTACTTCTGCAGGATGCCCTTGACCCGGGACGCGCAGTCGTAGTGCTCCTGCGTGATGTAGCGGGGGTCCAGGATGCGGGACGTGGAGTCCAGCGGGTCCACCGCGGGGTAGATGCCCTTCTCCGAGATCGGCCGCGAGAGCACGGTCGTCGCGTCGAGGTGGGCGAAGGTGGTCGCCGGGGCGGGGTCGGTCAGGTCGTCCGCGGGGACGTAGATCGCCTGCATCGAGGTGATCGAGTGACCGCGGGTCGAGGTGATCCGCTCCTGGAGCAGACCCATCTCGTCCGCCAGGTTCGGCTGGTAGCCCACCGCGGAGGGCATCCGGCCGAGGAGCGTGGAGACCTCGGAACCGGCCTGGGTGAACCGGAAGATGTTGTCGATGAAGAACAGCACGTCCTGGTTCTGCACATCGCGGAAGTACTCCGCCATGGTCAGGCCGGCCAGGGCGACGCGCAGCCGGGTGCCCGGCGGCTCGTCCATCTGGCCGAAGACCAGCGCGGTCTGCGGGAGCACGCCGGACTCGGTCATCTCGTCGATCAGGTCGTTGCCCTCACGGGTGCGCTCGCCGACTCCGGCGAACACCGAGACGCCCTCGTGCAGCTTCGCCACACGCATGATCATTTCCTGGATGAGCACGGTCTTGCCGACGCCCGCGCCGCCGAACAGGCCGATCTTGCCGCCCTTGACGTACGGGGTCAGCAGGTCGACGACCTTCAGGCCGGTCTCGAACATCTCGGTCTTGGACTCGAGCTGGTCGAAGTCGGGCGCCTTGCGGTGGATCGGCCAGCGCTCGGTGACCTCGGCCTCGGCCGACGGGTCGTTGAGGATCTGGCCGAGAGTGTTGAAGACGCGGCCCTTGGTGACGTCGCCGACCGGCACGGTGATGCCGTTGCCGGTGTCGGTCACCGCGGTCTGGCGGACCAGGCCGTCGGTGGGCTGCATGGAGATGGCGCGGACCAGGCCGTCGCCCAGGTGCTGCGCGACCTCCAGGGTCAGCGTCTTGGTCTCGCCGTCCGCGGCCGGGTCGGCGACGTCGACGTGCAGCGCGTTGTAGATCTCCGGCATCGCGTCGACGGGGAACTCCACGTCGACGACCGGGCCGATGACCCGCGCCACCCGGCCGGTGGCGGTGGTCTCAACGGTGCCAATAGAGGCAGTCATAGTGGTCAGTCACTCCCCGCGTTCGCGTCGGCCAGGGCGCTGGCGCCACCGACGATCTCGCTGATTTCCTGGGTGATGTCGGCCTGTCGGGCCGCGTTGGCAAGCCGCGTGAGCGACTTGATGAGGTCTTCCGCGTTGTCGGTCGCGGACTTCATCGCGCGGCGGCGGGCGGCGTGCTCGGAAGCCGCGGCCTGCAGCAGCGCGTTGTAGACCCTGCTCTCGACGTACCGCGGCAGCAGTGCGTCCAGGACGCCCTCGGCCGACGGCTCGAACTCGAACAGCGGCAGCGCCTCGCCCTTCTTGCGCTCGGCGCCGGCGGCGGCGCCCGCGGCGCCGCCGTCCTCGTCGAGGGTCAGCGGCAGCAGCCGCCGGCCGATCGCGACCTGCGTCATCATCGACACGAACTCGGTGAAGACGATGTGCAGCTCGTCCACCCCGCCGTCCGCGGTCTCCTTCTGCAGCGCCTCGATGAGAGGCGCCGAGACGGTCTTCGCGTCGCCGTACTGCGGGCTGTCGGAGAAGCCGGTCCACGACTCCGCGACGGTGCGCTCACGGAAGTTGTAGTACGCGACCGCCTTGCGGCCGACGAGGTAGGAGTCGACCTCCTTGCCCTCGCCGCGCAGCTGCTCGGCGAGCCGGTCGGCCGCCTTGATCGCGTTGGACGAGTACCCGCCGGCCAGACCGCGGTCGCTCGTGATGAGCAGGACCGCGGCCCGGGTCGGGTTCTCGGCCTCCGTGGTGAGCGGATGCCTGGTGTTGGAGCCGGTCGCCACCGCCGTCACCGCACGCGTCAGCTCGTCGGCGTACGGGGACGAGGCCGTCACCTGGCGCTGGGCCTTGATGATCCGCGAGGCCGCGATCATCTCCATCGCCTTGGTGATCTTCTTCGTGGCGGTGACGGACTTGATCCGGCGCTTGTAGACCCGAATCTGTGCGCCCATGCGATCAGCCCTCGACCAGCAGCGTGCCGGAGGACGTCTCGAACTGCTTCTTGAACGCGTTGACGCCCTCGGTGAGCGCGTCGATGGTGCCGTCCTCGAGCTTGCCCGTCTCGACGATGCCGGTGAGCAGCGACTTGTGCTCGCGGTGCAGGTAGTCCAGCAGCTCGCGCTCGAAGCGGCGCACGTCCTCGACCGGGACGTCGTCCAGCTGGCCGGTGGTGCCGGCCCAGATGGAGACGACCTGGTCCTCGATCGCGTACGGCGCGTACTGGCCCTGCTTGAGCAGCTCGACCATGCGCTGGCCGCGCTCCAGCTGCGCCTTGGAGGCCGCGTCCAGGTCGGAGCCGAAGGCGGCGAACGCCTCCAGCTCGCGGAACTGGGCGAGGTCCACGCGGAGCCGGCCGGCGACGCTCTTCATGGCCTTGATCTGCGCGGAGCCGCCGACCCGGGAGACCGAGATGCCGACGTTCAGCGCGGGCCGCTGGCCGGCGTTGAACAGGTCGGACTCCAGGAAGCACTGGCCGTCGGTGATGGAGATGACGTTGGTCGGGATGAACGCCGAGACGTCGTTCGCCTTGGTCTCGACGATCGGCAGACCGGTCATCGAGCCGGCGCCCAGGTCGTCGGAGAGCTTCGCGCAGCGCTCCAGCAGACGCGAGTGCAGGTAGAAGACGTCGCCGGGGTACGCCTCGCGGCCCGGCGGGCGGCGCAGCAGCAGGGAGACCGCGCGGTAGGCGTCGGCCTGCTTGCTCAGGTCGTCGAAGACGATCAGGACGTGCTTGCCCTGGTACATCCAGTGCTGGCCGATGGCCGAGCCGGTGTACGGGGCGAGGTACTTGAAGCCGGCCGGGTCGGACGCCGGGGCCGCGACGATCGTCGTGTACTCCAGGGCGCCGGCCTCCTCCAGCGCGGCGCGCACGCCGGCGATGGTGGAGCCCTTCTGGCCGATGGCGACGTAGATGCAGCGGACCTGCTTCTGCGGGTCGCCGGAACGCCAGTTGTCGCGCTGGTTGATGATCGTGTCGATCGCCAGGGCGGTCTTGCCGGTCTGGCGGTCGCCGATGATGAGCTGGCGCTGGCCGCGGCCGATCGGCGTCATCGAGTCGACGGCCTTCAGGCCGGTCTGCATCGGCTCGTGCACCGACTTGCGCTGCATGACCGTGGGAGCCTGCAGCTCCAGGGCGCGGCGGCCCTCGGTCTCGATCTCGCCGAGGCCGTCGATCGGGGTGCCCAGCGGGTCGACGACCCGGCCCAGGTATCCCTCGCCGACCGCGACGGAGAGCACCTCACCGGTGCGCTGCACCGGCTGGCCCTCCTCGATGCCGCTGAACTCGCCGAGGACGATCGCACCGATCTCGCGCTCCTCGAGGTTGAGGGCGAGACCGAGGGTGCCGTCCTCGAACCTCAGCAGCTCGCTTGCCATGGCCGAGGGAAGTCCCTCGACCTTCGCGATGCCGTCTCCGGCAACGCTGACCGTGCCGACCTCCTCGCGCGAGGCGGCGTCCGGCTGGTACGACTGGACGAAAGTCTCCAGCGCGTCCCGGATCTCCTCCGGCCGGATCGTGAGCTCCGCCATCTGGGTTCCCTGCTCTCCTTGTTGGGCCCTATGTTCTGGGGGTCTGGGGGGTTCCCCCAGAGCACTGCGGCCAACTCGGGCCGCCTTCATGCTTCTTGAGTTGGTGTCGCCGGTCGGGTGAACCGTCAGCCGGCCATCCGGCGGGCCGCCTCGTCGAGACGGTCCGCGATCGAGCCGTTGATGACCTCGTCGCCGATCCGCACCCGCACGCCGCCGAGGACCGCGGGGTCCACGTCGAGGTTCAGGTGCACACGCCGGCCGTAGATACGGGCCAGCGCGTCGCCCAGCCGCTGCTTCTGCACGTCGCTCAGCGCGACCGCCGAGACGACCTCCGCGACCATCCGGCCCCGGCGAGCGGCGGCCAGCTTGGACAGGGATTCGATCCCTCCGTCCAGGCTACGTCCTCGCGGCGCGGTGACCAGCCTGGTGACCAGCCGTTCGGTGACCGGGTTCGCCCGGCCGCCGAGCAGCGTGTGCAGCAGCGCGGACTTGGCGTCGCGGGCCGCGACGCGGTCGCTGAGCGCCGAGCGCAGCTCGATGCTGCTGCCGACGATCCGGCTGAAGCGGAAGAGCTCGTCCTCGACCTCGTCCAGCCCGTCCGCCTGCTCGGCGGCGATCAGGTCGGCGTCGTCGGCCAGCTCCTCGATCGCGTCGACCAGGTCGCGGGACTGCGACCAGCGGGCCCTGACCATGCCGGTGACCAGGTCGAGGGTGTCCTCGCCGAGCTGGGCGCCGAGCAGTCGCCGGGCCAGCTGCGCCTTGGCCTCGCCGGTCTGCGCCGGGTCGGTCAGGGCGCGGCGCAGGGTGCGCTCGCGGTGCAGCAGCGCCGTGACGGCAGCCAGCTCGCCGGCGAGCTTCGCCGCGTCGACGGAAGCGGCGCCCGTCAGCGCGTCGAGCCGTTCCCGGGCCGCGGCCAGTGCCTCGCGGCTCGCGCCATTCATCGCGCCGCCTCAGCGGTGGACGCCGACTCGTCGAGTCCGTCGAGGAAGCGGTCGATGGTACGGCTCTGCCGGGCGTCGTCCTCCAGGGACTCGCCGACGAGCTTGCCCGCCAGGTCGGTGGCGATACGGCCGACTTCCTGGCGCAGCGTGACGGTCACCTGACGGCGGTCCGCCTCGATCTGGGCGTGTCCTGCGGAGATGATGGCATCGCGCTGGCGCTGCCCCTCCTCGCGCATCTCCGCGATGATCACCGCGCCCTGCTCACGGGCCTGCTCGGTGATCCTGGCCGCCTCGTGGCGGGCCTCGGCGAGCTGCGCCTTGTACTCCTCCAGCGTGCGGTTGGCCTCGGCCTGGGCCTTCTCCGCGCGCTCCAGGCCGCCCTCGATCGCGTCATGCCGCTCTTCCAGCGTCTTCTGGATGTTGGGCAGGAGCTTCTTCCCGAGCATGCCGAAGACGATGAAGAAGCACAGCAGGCCGACGATCAGTTCGGCAGTGTCGGGGATGAGCGGGTTCTGAGCCCCCTCCGCCGCCAGGAAGTTCATCATGTCTGAGCCTTTCGTCGAGTATGGCTATCGGTGAGGACAGCTCAACTCTGGAAGATGAAGGGCACGACCAGACCCAGCAGCGCGAGCACCTCGCAGAGCGCGAAGCCGAGGAACATGTTCGTGCGGATGATCGGCATGGCCTCGGGCTGGCGGGCCATGGCCTCGATCGAGTGGCCGAAGACCAGACCGATGCCGACGCCGGGGCCGATGGCGGCGAGACCGTAGGCGATGGCACCCAGGCGGCCGGGCGTGGTGGCAGCGGCGAGGTTGAGGAGCTCGGCAGACATTTCCCTGTCTTCCTTTGTGATGGGGTCCGTTGGGGGGCTTCCCAGCGGAAGTCCGGTGGTGGCGGCGGTGCCTCGGGGTCAGTGACCCTCTTCGAGCGCTCCGCTGATGTAGATGGAGGCGAGAAGCGTGAAGATGTACGCCTGGAGGAACTGGATCAGCACTTCCAGCGCGGTCAGCAGGATCGCGACGACGAAGGAGCCGCCGGAGACCGCCGCGAACCAGGCGGGGGTCAGCAGGTACCAGGTCGCGACGCTGAACATCACGATCAGCATGTGGCCGGCGAACATGTTCGCCCACAGTCGCACCGCGAGGGTGAACGGCCGGAGGATGACGTTGGAGAAGAACTCCAGCACCACGATCAGCGGGACGAGCGGCTTGGGCAGGCCGTCGAGCCAGACCAGGTTCTTGATGCCGCCGCGGAAGCCGTGCGTCTTGAACGTCAGGTACATGTACGTGATGTAGACGAGCGCGGCCAGACCGACCGGGAAGGCGAAGCGCGAGGTCGCGGGGAACTGTGCCAGCGGGATGACCGACATCACGTTCATGATCCACACGAAGAAGAAGATCGACGTGAGGAAGGGGACGTACTTGTCGCCCTTCTTGCCGATCACCTCGCGGGCGATGCTGCGGGAGACGAAGCTGTAGCCGATCTCACCGACCATCTGCAACTTGCCCGGCACCAGCTTGGGCTTGCTGAACGCGGCCCAGAAGAACCCGACGACCAGCACCATGCAGATGAGCGCGAGCAGCATCGGCTTGGTGAAGTCGAAGCTGCCGATGCTGAAGATCGGCTTGAAGTCGAACGAGTTGAGGCCCGGAGCGGGGAATGCGCAGTCGTGCTGGATGTGGCATCCAGCCTCAGCGAGCAGCGTGTGGGCACTCACCCGTGACTCCTTCGTCGTGACGCATAAGTAACGGCAACCTTGTGTGTCAGCGCGGCTGGTGGGGCCGCTGTTCGGCACTGCGGACGGGGCGTGGCGACGCCTCCGCGGTCCGCTGAGAGCCCGCATCCAGCCAGGGGCATCCGTCTGCCGATCCGCGGGGGCGGATCCGGTTCCGAATACACCGCAGGGCGTGGGGGTACGACCCTCCTCGATGCGGAGGGACCCTCACGTCCGGATGCGACTCCGGACGATAGCAGACCAGGATGAAGGCCTTTTACCCTCCCCTTAGGTTGCATCGTGCGACCCCGTCGTGACCGCGTCCGCCTCCCGCTTCTGCGGGGGGACCGACGGTTCGGGGTCGACGTACAGCATCCGGCTCGTCAGGCTCTGCTTGATCTGTCCGCCCAGCCAGGCCAGCGCGGTCACCAGCAGGGTGAGACCGAAGGCGCGGCCGCTGAAGGCGGTGCTCCCCTTGAAGGAGATGACGAAGATGCCGATGAGGAGGATCTGCACCACGTAGACGAGCATCCCGGCGCTCATCGCGAGTTGCGGGCGGTCCTGGGTCAGGCGCATCAGCGCCCAGGAGCCGGCGGCGAAGAAGACGGCGACCACCGCCACCGCCACCAGGCCGCCGATCAGACCCTTTTCACCTGCGAGAAGGGCACTGGCCACGGTGGCGATGAGTCCGATCGGCGCGGCGACGAGCGCCGAGCCACGGAGAATCCGGGCGTCGTTCTGCTGCATGGGAGACGGCTCCTCCGGCGGGAGTTGGGGCAAAGCGGCTGTCGTCGGAGACGAGCGTAGTCAGGGAGACGAGGATGTGACCTCGCGCCGGAAGACCGCTCTCCTGGTCTTTCGGCACCTTCCTTGCTTTCGTGAACGGTATCACAAAGTATTTGATGCGGTCTTTACCATGGACGTGTGCTGCCTGTCACATGAGCGTGAACTCGACACGCCGTCCACTTTGTCCCGTTACCCTGCCCGCTGCGCTTCGGCGGCGCGCTCAGCGGCGGCTGTCGACCGGGCGGCGGCGGTCGGGACGGCGCTCCGGCAGCGGCGCGCGGTCGCCGACGGCGGTCGCGCCGTTGAGCGCCGGACGGTCCGCCGAGCGCATCTCGAGCTCGGCCGCCGCGGCGGCCGCGGCCAGCCGGCGGCGGCGCCGCCGGTAGCGCGGCGGCACCACGGACTCGGCCCAGCGCGGCGCGTGCGGGGTGAACGCCGGCAGCAGCAGCGCCACCAGGCCGATGGTGCTGAGCGCGACGATCACCAGCACGATCCACAGGCTGGAGGAGTTCACCGAGAACGCCACCGCGGCGAAGGCGATCAACGCGGCCCAGAAGTACATGATCCACACCGCGCGGGCGTGCGAGTGGCCGATCTCCAGCAGCCGGTGGTGCAGGTGGCCGCGGTCGGCGGCGAACGGCGACTGGCCCTTCCAGGTCCTGCGGACCACCGCGAGCACCAGGTCGGCGGCCGGGATGGCGATCATGGTGAGCGGGAGCAGCAGCGGCATGTAGACCGGCACCATGAAGTGCACGGTCTCCCGGGTCGACCCGGTGAAGTCGGTGATCGCGTCCGGGTCGACCTGGCCGGTGATGGAGATCGCACCGGAGGACAGCACCAGGCCGATCAGCATCGAGCCGGAGTCGCCCATGAAGATCCGCGCCGGGTGGATGTTGTGCGGCAGGAAGCCCAGGCACATGCCGATCAGGATGGCGCTGAACAGCGTGGCGGGCGCGGCCGCCTCGACGCCGTAGCCGTACCACATGCGGTAGGAGTACATGAAGAACGCGATCGAGGCGATGCACACCATGCCGGCGGCCAGGCCGTCGAGGCCGTCCACGAAGTTGACCGCGTTGATGGTGATGACGACCAGCGCCACGGTCAGCAGCGTCGACTGGATCGGGGTGAGGGCGACCGTGCCGATGCCCGGCACCGGCAGCCACAGGATGGTGAGGCCCTGCAGGACCATCACGCCGGCCGCGATCATCTGCACGCCGAGCTTGATCAGGGCGTCCACGCCCCACTTGTCGTCGAGCACCCCCAGCAGCCAGATCAGCCCGGCGCCGGACAGCAGCGCGCGCGGCTCGCTGGACAGCTTGAAGACGTCGCCGAGGTTGCTGAGGTGGGCCGCGGTGAGCAGACCGGCGCACAGGCCGCCGAACATCGCGATGCCGCCGAGCCGGGGTGTGGGCTCCCGGTGCACGTCCCGATCGCGGATCGGCGGCATGGCGCCGGCAGCGATGGCGAACTTCCGCACCGGGCCGGTCAGCAGGTAGGTGACCGCCGCGGTGACGAAGAGGGTCAGCAGATACTCGCGCACAGCGTCACACCTTAGTGGTGGCCGGCCTCCGACGGCGAACACCTGTCAAGACTCACAGGCTCCCCCGATGGTTGCACCCGGCCGGGCGCCGATCCGGCGGCGGGGCGGGGCGGGCGCCGCGGGGACGGTCCTGCGAGGGGCGGTCCTGCGGCGCGTACGGCGTCCTGCGGCCCGGCGGGGAGGCGGGTCCTGCTGGCACCGCGGGGCGGTATGGGGGCGGTCCGGGTCGGGGCGGCCGCGGCCGGAGGCCGCGGGCGGCTCAGACCGCCGCGGGAATGCCGGTGAGCGCGGTCACCATCGGGTCGAGCGCGGCGTGGATCTCCTCGCCGATGTTGCGGAAGTAGCCGACCGGCGCGCCGTACGGGTCGTGCACCTCGTCCGCGTCCGGGCTGGGCGCGAGCAGCCAGCCGCGCAGCGCGGCCGCGGCCCTGACCAGCGCGCGGGCCCGCTCGGTGACCGTGCCGTCGGGCAGCGTCGCGGTGTCTATCGCCCGCACCAGGCGGGTGAACTCCTTGAGCGTGAAGGTGCGCAGGCCCGCCGCGTGGCCCATGGAGATCACCTGGGCGCGGTGGTCGCGGGTCGCGGTGAGCACCAGGTCGGCGTCGATGACGTGGTCGTCGAGCAGCTCGCGCCCGGTGAAGCCGGCCGGGTCGGCGCCGTACTCGGTGAGCACGGCGGCGGCGTTCGCCTCCATCGGCGCGCCCTCGTGGCCCCAGGTGCCGGCCGACTCCACCAGGATGCCCGCCGCCTCGTCCCCGAGCCGGCGGGCCAGGCCGTGCCGCATCAGCCGCTCGGCCATCGGCGAGCGGCACACGTTCCCTGTGCAGACGTGGAGGACACGGAATACGTCCCGGTCGCCGAGGACACCGCTGCCCTGTCCCAGGACGGCCGGTGCGGTCGCGAACCCCCGTATGCCACGCCCGTCGGGCGTCAACTGCGCTCCTGCAAGTCGGGCACGACCTTGCGCAGCTCCTCCGCGCTGATCGCCCCGGCTCGCAGCAGCACCGGCACCTTGCCCGTGACGTCGACGATCGAGGACGGCACCGCGGCCGGCGTCGGGCCGCCGTCCAGGTAGACCGCCACCGAGTCGCCGAGCATCTCCTGGGCGGCGTCGCAGTGCTGCGGCGAGGGCATGCCGGTGAGGTTGGCGCTGGAGACGGCCATCGGTCCGGTGGCGGTGAGCAGTTCGATGGCGACCGGGTGCAGCGGCATGCGGACCGCGACGGTGCCGCGGGTGTCGCCGAGGTCCCAGTTCAGCGACGGCTGGTGCTTGGTGACCAGGGTCAGCGCGCCCGGCCAGAACGCGTCGACCAGCTCCCACGCCTGCTCGGAGAAGTCGGTGACGATGCCGTGCAGGGTGTTGGGCGAGCCGACCAGCACCGGCGAGGGCATGTTGCGGCCGCGGCCCTTGGCCTCCAGCAGGTCGCCGACCGCCTCCGCGTCGAAGGCGTCCGCACCGATGCCGTAGACGGTGTCGGTGGGCAGCACGACGAGCTCGCCGCGCTTGATCGCCGAGGTGGCTTCGCGCAGGCCGGTTGCCCGGTCGGTCGCCTCGGAGCAGTCGTATCGCCGTGCCATTACCTGACCTCCAGATGCGGGTGCTGCGGTGCGCCCGGGTCCGTGCCGGGCTGCGGCCCGGACGCCGGGTCGAAGGATGCCGTGGTCGCGGCGGTGCCGGTGCTCACGGGGTGGCCTTGCGGGCCGTGGTGAACCTCGGACGGTTGTTCAGGTCGGGGTGGTCGGCCGCGTCCGCCCAGCCCGCGTCCTCCTTGAAGATCCACGGCACCTGGCCGCCCTGGGAGTCGGCGTGCTCGATGACGACGACGCCGCCGGGGCGCAGCAGCCGGGACGCGGTGCGCTCGATGCCGCGGATGGTGTCCAGGCCGTCCTCGCCGGAGAACAGGGCGAGTTCGGGGTCGTGGTCGCGGGCCTCGGGCGCCACGTGCTCCCACTCGGTGAGCGGGATGTACGGCGGGTTGGAGATGACCAGGTCCACCTGGCCGTTGAGGTCGGGGAAGGCGCCGAGGGCGTCGCCGTGCCGCAGGTCGACCTTGCTGCCCGAGACGTTCTTGCGGGCCCACTCCAGGGCCTGCTCCGACAGCTCCACGGCGTGCACCCGGGAGCGGGGCACCTCCTGGGCCAGGGCCAGCGCGATGGCGCCGGAGCCGGTGCACAGGTCGACGATGAGCGGTTCCGCCACGTCCATCGCGCGCACCGCGTCTATCGCCCACCCGACCACCGACTCGGTCTCCGGCCTGGGCACGAACACCCCGGGCCCGACCTGCAGTTCGAGGTAGCGGAAGAAGGCGCGGCCGGTGATGTGCTGCAGCGGCTCACGCGCCTCGCGGCGGGCCACCGCCTCCCAGTAGCGCGCGTCGAACTCCGCGTCGGGAACGCTGTGCAGCTCGCCTCGCTTGACTCCGTGGACGTACGCCGCCAGCTCCTCGGCGTCGAAGCGGGGCGAGGGCACGCCCGCGTCGGCGAGTCGCTGGGCGGCCTGCGCCACCTCGGCGAGCAGCAGGTTCACTTGTTGCTTCTCCTCTCGGGCGCCGGCGTCCGGCGTGCCCTGCTTCGTGCCTGCGCTGCGCGGCCGCAGCGGCTCAGCTCGCGTCGCCGGCCGCTGCCAGCTTCGCGGCGGAGTCGGCGTCCACGCACGCCTGGATCATCGCGTCGAGGTCCCCGTCGAGCACCTGGTCCAAGTTGTACGCCTTGAAGCCGACCCGGTGGTCGGAGATGCGGTTCTCCGGGAAGTTGTAGGTGCGGATGCGCTCCGAGCGGTCCACCGTGCGGACCTGGCTGCGGCGGGCGTCCGACGCCTCGCGCTCGGCCTCCTCCTGGGCGGCGGCCAGCAGCCGGGAGCGCAGGATGCGCATCGCCGACTCCTTGTTCTGCAGCTGGCTCTTCTCGTTCTGGCAGGAGACCACGAGGCCGGAGGGCAGGTGGGTGATGCGCACCGCGGAGTCCGTGGTGTTCACCGACTGGCCGCCGGGCCCGGACGAGCGGTAGACGTCGATCCTCAGGTCGTTGGGGCCGATCTCGACCTCGACCTCCTCGGCCTCGGGGGTGACCAGCACGCCCGCCGCGGAGGTGTGGATACGGCCCTGGGACTCCGTCGCGGGCACCCGCTGCACGCGGTGCACGCCGCCCTCGTACTTCAGCCGGGCCCACACGCCCTGCCCCGCCTCATGGCCGGCCTTCGCCTTCACCGCGACCTGGACGTCCTTGTAGCCGCCGAGGTCGGACTCGTTGGCGTCGAGGATCTCGGTCCGCCAGCCGACGCGCTCGGCGTAGCGCAGGTACATCCGCAGCAGGTCGCCGGCGAACAGCGCGGACTCCTCGCCGCCCTCGCCGGCCTTCACCTCGAGGATGACGTCCTTGTCGTCGCTGGGGTCGCGGGGCACCAGCAGCAGGCGCAGCCGCTCGGTCAGCTCCTCGCGCTGCTTCTCCAGGTCCTTCACCTCGGCGGCGAAGTCCGGGTCCTCGGCGGCGAGTTCGCGGGCGGTGCCGATGTCGTCGCCGGTCTGCCGCCAGGAGCGGTAGGAGGTGACGATCGGGGTCAGCTCGGCGTAGCGCTTGTTGAGCCTGCGTGCGTTGGCCTGGTCCGCGTGCACCGCGGGGTCGGCCAGCTGCTTCTCGAGGTCGGCGTGCTCGCCGATCAGTTCCTCGACCGCCTCGAACATTTCGGAGTCCCTGGGAGAAGAAGTGACTGCGGACGACAAAGCGCCGGTCAGGCCGTCCGGGGACGGCCGTGGACCGGCGCTTTCGGGTCGCTACTTCTTGGCGGACCCGGCGGCCTTGCCGAAGCGGGCCTCGAAGCGGGCCACCCGGCCACCGGTGTCGAGGATCTTCTGCTTGCCCGTGTAGAACGGGTGGCACTCGGAGCACACGTCCGCGCGGATCTGGCCGCTGGTCTCGGTGCTGCGGGTGGTGAACGAGGCGCCACAGGTGCAGGTGACCTGGGTCTCGACGTACTCGGGGTGGATCTCGCGCTTCAAGGGATGCTCCTAGTTTCGGGAGGGCGCCGGGTCGCGTCCGCGGGTTTGCGGGCACGTGAACCGGGGCCAGCGGACCAGTCTGCCAGCACTGACCGCATCTCCCCAAACCAGGGGGTGCGCCGGATAATTCCGGCGGCGCCCAGCTGGTCGGCGGCGCGCCCCCGTCTCGGGCGTCATCGCAGGTCAGCGCCCTGACGTCGAAGGAGAGGGGTGCGGGGCGGTGTGCGGGGCGACGACCTTGCCGGCGTCGACCCGGTCGGCGACCGAGCCCTTGGTGGCGGCGGCCGGGATCGGCTTGTCGGCGCGCAGCGCCGCCCACACCTTGCGGGCCTGGGCGTCGATCGGCTCGACCCGGTTGGGGTCGCTGACCGCGTAGCGCACCGGCAGCGTCACCATGTGCACGTGGCCGGACTTCAGATGCCGGACGCTCTCGCCGAGGCCCATCAGCTTGTTCACCGAGCCGAGCCCGGTGTCGGTGGTGACCGCGCGGGTCGAGGTGTCGGCGACCGAGAAGAGCTTGGTGGGGCTGGTGAAGAGCCCGATGCCGGCGATCCGGTCGAGCAGCGCCTTCATGAACGCCTGCTGGAGCTGGATGCGGCCCAGGTCGCTGCCGTCGGCGACGCCGTGCCGGGTGCGGACCAGGCCGAGCGCCTGGGCGCCGTCCAGGGTGTGCCGGCCCGCGGCGAGGCTCAGATGGCTCTTCGGGTCGTGTATCGCCGCGCTGGTGGTCAGGGGAACGCCGCCGAGCGCGTTCACCAGGTCCTTGAAGCCGGTGAAGTCGACCTCGACGTAGTGGTCCATGCGCAGGCCGGTGAGCCGCTCCACCGTCTTCACCGCGCACACCGGGCCGCCGACCTCGTAGGCGGTGTTGAACATGACGTGCGGGGCGGCGGGCGCCGTGCCGGCCGCGCCGTGCCTGCCGTGCTTCGGGGTGCGGCACGCGGGCCGGTCGACGAGCGTGTCGCGCGGGATGCTGACCACGCTGGCGGCCTTGTGGCCGCTGTCCAGGTGCACCACCATCGCGGTGTCGGAGCGCGCGGTGCCGCTGTCGTGGCCGTAGCCGCGGTTGGCGCCGGAGCGGGAGTCCGAGCCGAGCACCAGGATGTCCATGGCGCCGTTGCCGAGCGGGGCCGGCCGGTGGCCGCCCAGCGCGCCGTCGATGTCGACGCTGTGGATGTTGGCGTTCAGCCGGTGGTACAGGTAGCCCGCGCCGGAGGCGCCGACGAGCACCAGGCCCGCACTCGCCCAGGCGACGATGTGCAGCGTCCGGCGCCTGCGCCTGCGGCCCGCTCCTGCCCCGCTGGGGCTGGAGCCGGTCGGCTGCTGCTGCTCCAGCATGGGCGTCACCTCCGGCTGTCCGCAGTGGTCGGACATTCCATCGTGCGCACGGATCGTGCGATCGGCATCCGGGGGACACGCCCGGGAAAACGCCGCAGCGCCCGCGTACCCCCAGGTCAGGGGGTACGCGGGCGCCTGGTGACGTATTCGGGGAGTGACCGCGGCCGCTCCGAATACCACACAGCGTGACCGATTTCCGGTCCCGGGCGCGGCCCGGGACCGGTTGCCGGTCAGTCCAGCAGGTTGTACTGCTGCCATCCGCCGCCGACCACCACGGAGTGGCCGAAGGCGCCGGAGGCGACCTGACCGCTGCCGGGGAAGAGGTACAGCGTGCCGGACGGGGTCCGGGTCAGCAGGTCCGCGCGGCCGTCACCGGTGACGTCACCGGCGGCGACCAGGGTGTTCCAGCCGTTCCAGTTGGTCTGGATGCGGACCCGCGGGGCCAGCGGCGCGGACGCCTTGCCGGTGCCCGCATTCAGGTACAGGTCGCCGGTCGTGGCGTCACGGGTGAGAACGTCGGCGATGCCGTCGTTGGAGAAGTCCCCGTGGCCGACGACCTTGTTGTACTGCCACCAGCCGGAGGCGAACTGGCTCGGGGTGCCGAAGGTGCCGTTCCCCTTGCCCGGGTAGAGCGAGGCGCGCCCGTCGGGGCTCTCCGCGATCATGTCCGGGATGCCGTCGCCGGTCAGGTCGCCGGGAACGACGACCGCCTTGACCGAGCCCCAGCCGCCGTACAGGTAGGTGCCCTTGTACGTGCTGCTGGCGGCGGTGCGGTGGACCCAGTAGACCGCGCCGTTGGAGGAGTTGCGGACCACGAAGTCCTGGTACCCGTCCCGGTCGAGGTCGGCCTGGACCACCAGGTTGTCGGCCTTGAAGGAGACCGGGGAGGTCACCCGCGCCGGGAAGGCGCTGCCGTTGGACTCGTGGATGTACGACGCCCCGGACGAGGTGCGGACCGCGAGGTCCGCGCGGCCGTCACGGGAGTAGTCGGTGTCGTCCACCCGCGGCTGGATCGCGGCGGCGTACGTGGAGACGTGCGTGAACACGTCGTACGTGCCGGTGAAATTGCAGTCCTTGGTGGTCTCGTCCCCGACACCCCAGGACACGATGCCGATGATCTTGCCACCGACCACCAAGGGTCCGCCGGAGTCACCCGGGCAGGTGGTCTGCGCGGTGCTGTCGTCTCCCGTGGCGGGTACGCCGGCGCACATCATGTGGCCCGGGATGAAGCTGCCCGCGCCGACGGCGCCGTCCATCTCGGTCTTGCAGGTGCTGTCGGAGTTCACCGGCATGGCGAGGTGCTGCAGCGTGGTGGCCAGGTTCGGGCTGTTGTGCGCCGAGTCGGTGACACCCCAGCCGTAGACGGTGGCCTGAGTCCCGGAAGCGTAGGAGGCGCTGTCGGTCGCCTTGGCGATCGGCAGCGTCTTGTACGGCAGCGGCTGGCTGAGCGTGAGCACGGCCATGTCGTTGTCGATCGTCGCCGGGTTGTACGACGAGTAGTGCCACACCCGCTTGACCTCGGCGACGGTGCCCTCGGGATTGGTACCCCCGCCGCCGGCCAGCTTGGCGGTGCCGCCGAGGACCAGGCCCTCGTTGACCCAGTCGAGGGCGGAGCCGTCCTCGTTCTCGACGCAGTGCGCCGCGGTCAGCACCTTGTCGGGCGCCACCAGGGTGCCGCCGCAGGTGAAGTAGTAGTTGTTGTCGCCGTCCCACGCGAAGAGCAGCTGCACCATCCACGGTGCGGCGGCCTGCGTGGTCGGGGAGCCGCCGATGATCTGCGGCTTGGCGGTGGCCGGGGTGCTCCCGGGCTGAGCGCCACTGGTAGCGGTGGTGCCCTTCGGGGGCAGCAGCACGGGCTTGGCGGTACCGCTCGCGGTGTCGGCGTGCGCGGCCGTCAGGCCGGTGCCGGTGAGTGCGGCGGCCGCGACCGCGGCCGTCAGCAGCCGTCGTGTCAGCGGCATGCGCCGCCGCCCCCCACTGTGGTGCGCAAAGTGCACGCGTACTCCTGAGAGTGATGAAGAGTGTGCCCGGACGGCCGCGCGCGAAGGCGCGGCGGCGGCACGGGAATCGGCGCCGCAGGAGCGTCCCCCCTGCCTGCGGCTGGCAGATCATATGACATGCATAAAAGCCCGCCCCCCGGAATTCACCGGGGGGCGGGCAAAGTTACGGCAAATCAACTACCGCGCGAACAACTCCGCGGCCGCCTTCGCACCGTATTGTCCTCAGCCGAGCAGGTTGTACATGTTCCAGCCGGTGCCGATCTTCTGCCAGGTCGCGAAGGCGGCGGTGCCGGCCTTCCCGGTGCCCGCGTAGAGGAACAGCGTGCCGGACGGGGTGCGGGCCAGCAGGTCCGCGCGGCCGTCGCCGGTGAAGTCGCCGGCGCTGACCAGCTTGTCGAAACCGTTGAAGCCGGTGCCGACCAGGACCGGCGCCGCGAACGGCGCCGAGGCGCTGCCGGTGCCGGGCAGCACGTACAGGCCGCCGGTGGCGGAGTCACGGCCGAGCACGTCCGCGACGCCGTCGCCGGTGTAGTCGCCGTGACCGACGACCAGGTTGTACCGGCTCCAGCTCGCGCCGGACAGCACCGCGGTGTTGAACAGCCCGTTGCCCTTCCCGGAGTACACCCACACCCGGCCCGCCGAGTCCTCGGTGAGCAGGTCGGGGATGCCGTCGCCGGTCACGTCACCGGGCACCACGATCGCCTTGACCGTCTTCCAGTTGGAGCCGATCTGGGTGTACGAGTACGAGGCGCGGTCCGCGGTGCGGTGGCCCATGAAGACGTTCCCCGAGCTGGTGGCGCGCAGGATGTAGTCCTGGTAGCCGTCACGCTCCAGGTCCGCCTGGACCACCGTGTCGTAGTTCGTCAGCGGCACCGGGGCCGCCGCGCGCGAGGCGACGCCGGCGCCCGTCGAGGCGTAGGCGTACGAGGCGCCCGCGGGCGTCCTGGCGAGGACGTCCGCCCGGCCGTCCCGCGAGATGTCGGTGTTGTCGATCCGCGGCTGCACCACGCCGCGGTAGGACGACACCTTGGTGAACACGTCGTACGTGCCGGGCACGTTGCAGTCCTGGGCGTCGTCGCTGACACCCCACGACACGACGCCGACGATCCGGCCGCCGACGACCAGCGGGCCGCCGGAGTCACCGGAGCACGTGGTCTTGCCGGTGGTGTCGTCGCCGGTCCCCCCGGCGCCGCCGCAGATCATGTGGCCGGCGACGAAGGCGTCGCCGCCGATCGCGCCGTCCAGCTCGTCCGCGCAGTTCGCGTCGGAGTTCAGCGGCAGCGCCAGGTGCTGCAGCGTCTGCGCCAGGTTCTGGCTGCCCGGCGCCGAGTCGGTCACGCCCCAGCCGTAGACCGTCGCCTGGACGCCGGGCTGGTACAGCGCGGCGTCGTTCGGCGAGGCCAGCGGCAGGGTCTTAAGGTTGAGCGGGTGGTCGAGCGTGAGCAGCGCGACGTCGTTGTCGTACGCGGTGCCGTCGTACGACGGGTGCAGCCACTGCGAGCGGATCGTCTCGACCGGGCTGACGTCGGTGCCGCCGAGGACACCGGTGTCGGCCACGACCAGGCCGTTGTCGACCCAGTCCGCGCCGGACACGCAGTGGCCCGCGGTGAGCACCTTGTTCTGGGCGACGAGGGTGCCGCCGCAGAAGTTCGCGGTGCCGTCCTCGTTGAAGTACCACAGCTGCACCATCCAGGGCGCGCTGTTGATGTTGGTGGTGCTGCCGCCGATGATGTGCGGCGTGACGGTGCCGCCGCCGAGCGTGAGATGCGCCGCGGCCTGCTGGGCCTTGGCGCGCAGCTGGGCGTCGCCGGCTGCGACGGCGCTGCCGGTGGCGTCGGCGTGGGCCGGCGCCGAGAGGATCAGGCTCGCGGCGCCGACGGCCAGCGCGGTGAGCGGGGCGGCGGCGCGGGCACGCCGCGTCCACCCCCGGTTGAAGCGGATCACACAGTTCTCCTGTCGTGGATGAAGGACGCCCGCCCCAGCGGCCGGCCTGCCGTCCGACGGCATGCCGAACTCGGCGCGTGAGCGCGGGACTTGCGCACAGGAGGTCCCCCCTGCCCTGCGACCGGAGGATCGTATGAAGCACAAATGAACCCGCCCCCCGGCCGAAACCGGGGGCGGGTGAACTGCCGGCGAACAACTCGCCGCGGGTCAGTCGTTGTTCTGGCCCGGGGTGGTCTTCGCGATCTGCATCAGGAACTCGGCGTTGGACTTGGTCTGCTTCATCTTGTCCAGCAGCAGCTCGATCGCCTGCTGCGAGTCCAGCGCGTGCAGCACCCGGCGGAGCTTCCAGGTGATGGAGAGCTCGTCGCCGCCGAGCAGGATCTCCTCCTTGCGGGTGCCGGACGCGTCGACGTCCACCGCGGGGAAGATCCGCTTGTCGGCGAGCTTGCGGTCGAGCTTGAGCTCCATGTTGCCGGTGCCCTTGAACTCCTCGAAGATCACCTCGTCCATCCGCGAGCCGGTCTCGACCAGCGCGGTGGCCAGGATGGTCAGCGAGCCGCCGTCCTCGATGTTGCGCGCCGCGCCGAAGAACCGCTTCGGCGGGTAGAGCGCGGTCGAGTCGACACCACCGGACAGGATGCGGCCGGAGGCGGGCGCGGCCAGGTTGTAGGCACGGCCCAGGCGGGTGATGGAGTCCAGCAGCACGACCACGTCGTGGCCGAGCTCGACCAGGCGCTTGGCCCGCTCGATGGCCAGCTCCGCGACCGTGGTGTGGTCCTCGGCGGGGCGGTCGAAGGTCGAGGAGATGACCTCGCCCTTCACCGACCGCTGCATGTCGGTGACCTCTTCGGGACGCTCGTCGACCAGGACGACCATCAGGTGGCACTCGGGGTTGTTCGTGGTGATCGCGTTGGCGATCGCCTGCATGATCATCGTCTTGCCGGTCTTCGGCGGGGCGACGATCAGACCGCGCTGGCCCTTGCCGATCGGCGACACCAGGTCGATGATCCGCGTGGTCAGCACGCCCGGGTCGGTCTCCAGCCGGAGCCGGTCCTGCGGGTAGAGCGGCGTGAGCTTGTTGAACTCCGGACGGCCGCGGCCGGAGTCGGCGCCCATGCCGTTGGCGGAGTCCAGCCGGACCAGCGCGTTGAACTTCTCGCGGCGCTCGCCGTCCTTGGGCTGGCGCACCGCGCCGGTGACGTGGTCGCCCTTGCGCAGGCCGTTCTTGCGGACCTGGGCGAGCGAGACGTACACGTCGTTCGGGCCCGGCAGGTAACCGGAGGTCCGGATGAACGCGTAGTTGTCCAGGATGTCGAGGATGCCCGCGACGGGGATCAGCACGTCGTCGTCGGCCACCTGCGGCTCGCCGGCGCCGGCGAACTCGTCGCGGCCCCGGCCGCGGCCCCGGCGGTCGCGGTAGCGGCCACGGCGACGGCCGCGGCCGTCGCCGAACTCGTCGTCGTCCTGCGGTCCGCCGCCCTGCTGCCCGCCGCCGCCCTGCTGGCTCTGGCCCTGACCCTGCCCCTGGCCCTGGTTCTGGCGCTGCTGGCGGCCCGCGCCGTCACCGCCGTCCTCACCGCGGTTGCGCTGGCGGTCGCGCTGGCGCTCACGGCGGTCGCCGCGCTGGCCGCGCTGGCGGTCCTGCCGGTCGTCGCCGCCCTGGCCCTGCTGACCCTGCTGGCCCTTGTCGGCCTTGTCGGCGCGGTCGCTCTTGTCGCCGCGGTCGGCCTTGTCGCCGCGGTCGGCCTGCTCGGCGGTGCGGCCCTCGGCCGCCTCGGTGGCGGCCCCGGCCGTCTCCGCCGCACGCCCGGCCTTCACCGCGGCCTTGGCCTGCTCACCGGCCGGCTGGCCGGGAATCTCGATCTGCTTGGCCTCGGCGGCCGCGGCCGCGCCGTCGGACTCGCCAGCCTGCTCAAGGCGGGCACGCGAGGTGGCCCGGCGCTTCGGCTTCTCGGCCGCGGGAGCCTCGGCCTGCGCGGCGGCGGTGCCGCCGCCGGCCTGGCGCTCCTTGATGGTCTCGATCAGCTGGCTCTTGCGCATCCGCGCGGTGCCCTTGATACCGAGGCCGGAGGCGAGCTGCTGCAGCTCGGCCAGGACCATGCCGTCCAAGCCGGTTCCGGTCCGGCGTCGCCGCGTGGCACTGGCCGGGGCGGCACCGGTGGCAGGAGCGGCGGCGTCGGACGCGGCGACAGAGTTGTCTGCGCGCACGCCCATCAGATCGGTGGTGTCGCTCACGAAGGGTCCTTCCCTGGAGCGGACGTCGGCCTGTCTGGCTCGGCGACCGGTCGTGCTGTCCGGGTCTGGGCTTCTTGCCTCTGCTCAGAACCGGGGCGGTGGTCCGCCTGATGGCGGCAGAAATACATACGTGCTCTCGGTACGGAGGAAACCCCGGGTGGCTCTCGTACCGATCCGGAGCGTGCTCGGCACTGCGCGTGCAGGCTGTCCGACTCCCCAGTCAGGCGGCCCGTGCGGTGTGGGAGGCTCCCGGAAGATGTGCCGGCCGCTGTTGTGGACGGCGGAGCCGCACACGACAGAAGCGGGAACACAGCGCATCGCGCCCATCGGGCGGCGAATGCTGGCTTGAGATTAACACTACCGGATCCCACACATATTCCCCCTCTCTCCGACCGGCAATCGTGTCACTGCCCCCCTGCGAGGGGCAGCACACTGGCACCGGCCGTGTCCAGCGCCAGGCGGTCCGCCGCCCAGCCCTCACCCGCGAACCGCAGGATCTTGTCCGCCGCGCCCTCGTCGGTCAGCGCGAGCACGGTGGGTCCCGCACCCGACACGACAGCGGGGACGCCGTCCGCGCGCAGCCGGTTGACCAGCGCCAGGCTCTCCGGCATGGCCGGCCCCCGGTACTCCTGGTGCAGCCGGTCCTCGGTGGCGGGGAGCAGCAGCTCGGGGCGCCGGGTGAGGGCCTCCACGAGCAGCGCGGCCCGGCCCGCGTTCGCCGCGGCGTCCACATGGGGGACGCTGCGGGGCAGCAGGCCCCGGGCGGTCTCGGTGAGCAGCGGCGTGGCCGGGACGAAGACCACCGGAACCAGCGACGCCGCGGGGTCCATCCGGACCGCGCGGGCCGCGCCGCCCTCGGTCCAGGCGAGCGTGAAACCGCCCATCAGGCAGGCGGCCACGTTGTCCGGGTGGCCCTCGATCTCGGTGGCCAGCTCCAGCAGCGCGGTGTCGTCCAGGTAGGCGGGCCCGCCTATGGTCACCGCGCGGGCGGCGATGATGCCCGCGCAGATGGCGGCGGAGGAGGAGCCGAGGCCGCGGCCGTGCGGGATGCGGTTGGCGCACACCACCTCCAGGCCGCGCGGCTGGCCGCCGAGCAGGTCGAAAGCGGTCCGCAGGGACCGTACGACCAGGTGGTTCTCGTCGCGGGAGAGCGTCTCGGCGCCCTCACCCGCGATGTCGACGTGCAGGCCGGCGTCGGCGACGCGGACCACCACGTCGTCGTAGAGCCCCAGGGCCAGGCCGAAGGCGTCGAAGCCGGGGCCGAGGTTGGCGCTGGTCGCGGGGACGCGCACTCGTACCGCGGCAGCGCGGAACGCGGGACCGGCCATCGTTCGACGAATCTCCTTGGTGCGGGTCGCTCTGCGGGCGCGGCTTCGTCGCCGGCGCGGCAGAACGGGGAGTTGGCGGTTTCAGCATCCGCCGGATGCGGGGCACGCACGAGAGTACGGGCCACTGAGCCAAGCGTATCGAAGGAAGGTTCTCCTGCGACATAGGGCGCACGCACCGCGCGTGATGCGTGTCGCCCCCGGCGCGTGCGCCCCCGCCTCCCGGCCGGGCCGGGAACCGCCCGGACCTGGGCTGATCCGGGCCCGCCGGGTCGGCGGGGGCGGCACGCGGCGGTTCCCGGCGTGCGGCCGGGGTCCGTTCAGACCAGTCCGAGCCGCTGCGCGGCGGCGTCGGCGTCCACCGGGACGGTGGTGGGCTGCGGCGCGCCCGCCACCGCCCAGTCGGGGTCCTTCAGGCCGTTGCCGGTGACCGTGCAGACGATGCGCTGGCCGGGGTCGACCCGGCCCTCCTCGGCGGCCTTGAGCAGACCGGCGACCGACGCGGCGGACGCCGGCTCCACGAAGACGCCCTCGCGGGCGGCCAGCAGCCGGTACGCGGACAGGATCTGGCGGTCCGTCACCGCCTCGATCAGGCCGCCCGACTCGTCCCGCGCCTGCTCGGCGAAGGTCCAGGAGGCCGGGTTGCCGATCCGGATCGCGGTCGCGATGGTCTGCGGCTGGCGGACCGGCGCCCCGTTGACGATCGGCGCGGAGCCGGACGCCTGGAAGCCCCACATCCGCGGCCGGCGGGTGGACACGCCGTCCGCCGCGTACTCGCGGTAGCCCTTCCAGTACGCGGTGATGTTCCCCGCGTTGCCCACCGGCAGGACGTGCACGTCGGGCGCGTCGCCGAGGGCGTCCACGATCTCGAACGCGGCGGTCTTCTGGCCCTCGATGCGCACCGGGTTGACCGAGTTGACCAGCGCCACCGGGTACTTCTCGCTCAGCCCGCGGGCCAGGTCGAGGCAGTCGTCGAAGTTGCCGTCGACCTGCAGGATGCGGCTGCCGTGCACCAGCGCCTGGCCCATCTTGCCCAGCGCGATCTTGCCCTGCGGGACCAGCACCGCGCAGACCATGCCGGCGCGCACCGCGTAGGCGGCCGCGGACGCCGAGGTGTTCCCGGTCGACGCGCAGATGACGGCCTGCGCGCCCTCCTGCTTGGCGCGGGAGATGGCCATCGTCATCCCGCGGTCCTTGAAGGACCCGGTGGGGTTCGCCCCCTCGACCTTGAGGTAGACGTCGCAGCCGGTCCGCTCGGAGAGCAGCTGGGCCGGCACCAGCGGGGTGCCACCCTCCAGCAGCGTGACCACCGGGGTGTCCGCGGAGACCGGCAGCCGGTCGCGGTACTCCTCGATGATGCCGCGCCACTGGTGGGTGCCGGACATTCGGGGCTGGTCGATGGTTCCGTTGTCCATGGTGCTCATAGCGGGTCCTACTCCCCTTCCACACGCATGATGCTGGCGACGCCGCGCACGGTGTCGAGTGTGCGCAGGCTGGCGACGGTCGCCGAGAGGTCGGCGTCCTTCGCGCGGTGGGTGACGACGACCAGAGACGCCTCGCCACCTCCCTGCACGACCGCGGCCTCGTCGCCGCTGCCCTGGTTCCTGCCCTGCTGCCGCACCGTGTCGATGGACACGTCGTGCTCGGCGAACACCGTGGCGACCTGAGCCAGGACGCCCGGTTTGTCCGCCACGTCGAGGCTGATGTGGTAGCGGGTGACCACATCCCCCATCGGGCTCACCGGCAGTTGCGTGTACGCGGACTCGCCGGCGCCGGTGGTCGCTGCCAGCTTGTTGCGGCAGGCGGCCACCAGGTCGCCGAGAACGGCGGAGGCGGTGGGTGCACCGCCGGCGCCGGGACCGTAGAACATCAGCCGCCCGGCCGCCTCCGCCTCGACGAAGACGGCGTTGTACGCCTCCCGGACGGAGGCCAGCGGGTGGCTCAAGGGGATCATCGCGGGGTGCACCCGCGCGGTCACCGAGCGGCCGTCGGGCGTGCGCTCGCAGATCGCGAGCAGCTTGACCGTGCAGCCCATCTTCTTCGCCGACGCGATGTCCGCGGCGGTGACCTCGGTGAGGCCCTCGCGGTGCACGTCGTCGATGGTGACCCGGGTGTGGAAGGCGATCCCGGCCAGGATCGCGGCCTTCGCGGCGGCGTCGAAGCCCTCCACGTCGGCGGTGGGGTCGGCCTCGGCGTAGCCGAGCGCGGTCGCCTCGTCCAGCGCCTCGCTGTAGCCGGCGCCGGTGGAGTCCATCTTGTCGAGGATGAAGTTGGTGGTGCCGTTGACGATGCCCAGCACCCGGTTCACCTTGTCGCCGGCCAGCGACTCCCGCAGCGGCCTGATCAGCGGGATCGCGCCGGCCACGGCGGCCTCGTAGTAGAGGTCGACGCCGTGCTCGGCCGCCCTGGCGTGCAGGTTCGCGCCGTCGGCGGCGAGCAGCGCCTTGTTCGCCGAGACCACGGACGCGCCGTGCTCGAACGCCGTGGTGATCAGCGTGCGGACCGGCTCGATGCCGCCGATGACCTCGACCACCACGTCGATGTCGCCGCGCTTGACCAGCGCGGTCGCATCGGTGGTGAGCAGCTCCGCGGGGATGCCCTCGCGGACCCGGTTGGGGCGGCGGACGGCGATTCCGGCCAGCTCGATCGGCGCACCGATCCGGGCCGCGAGGTCGTCCGCCTGCGTCGTGATGATGCGCGTGACCTCGGAGCCGACCACACCGCACCCCAGGAGCGCCACTCTCAGCGGACGCGTACGCATCATCCGACCTCGTTTCTCGTACCTCGTGAAGAACCCAGTCTCACGCACCGGACGGGAGAAGCCACGCCCTGTCCGGATTGCGAGACCCCGGCGTGGACGGCGATATTTCGCGTCCGCCCGGCGATCTTGCGCGTTTTCCGGTCAGCCGACGTCCAGCCGCAGCAGATCCTCTTCCGTCTCGCGGCGGACGATGACCCGCGCCCGCCCGTCCGCCACCGCGACCACCGGCGGCCGCAGCGCGTGGTTGTAGTTGCTCGCCATCGACCGGCAGTACGCCCCGGTGGCCGGGACGGCGATCAGGTCGCCGGGCGTCAGGTCGGCCGGCAGGAAGGCGTCCTTCACCACGATGTCACCGCTCTCGCAGTGCTTGCCGACGACACGGCTGAGCATCGGGGCCGCGTCGCTCGTACGGGAGACCAGCGCCACGCTGTACTCCGCGTCGTACAGCGCGGTGCGGATGTTGTCGGACATGCCGCCGTCCACGCTGACGTAGGTGCGCAGGCCCTCCAGCTCCTTGGTGGTGCCGACCTCGTACAGCGTGAACGCGGTCGGGCCGACGATCGCCCGGCCCGGCTCGACGGACAGCCGCGGCGGCCGCAGCCCGGCCGTCTCGCACTCGCGGGCCACGATCTCGCCGAGCGCCTTGGCGATGTCCTGCGGCTCCCACGGGTCGTCGTCCGGGGTGTAGGCGATGCCGAGGCCGCCGCCGAGGTCGATCTCCGGCAGCTCCACGCCGTGCTCGTCGCGCACGTCGGCGAGCAGCCGGACCACCCGGCGGGCGGCCACCTCGAAACCGGCCATGTCGAAGATCTGCGAGCCGATGTGGCTGTGGATGCCGACCAGCTCCAGGCTGTCCAGCTTCAGCACCCGGCGGACCGCCTCCGCGGCCTGCCCGTCGACCAGCGCGAGGCCGAACTTCTGGTCCTCGTGCGCGGTCGCGATGAACTCGTGGGTGTGCGCCTCGACGCCGACGGTCACCCGGATCTGCACCCGCTGGCGCACCCCGTGCCGCGCGGCGGTGGCCGCCACCCGGACGATCTCCTGGAAGGAGTCCAGCACGATCCGCCCGACGCCCGCGGTGACCGCCCGCTCGATCTCGGCGGCGCTCTTGTTGTTGCCGTGCAGGGCGATCCGCTCGGCGGGCATCCCGGCGTCCAGCGCCACGGCCAGCTCGGTGCCCGAGCACACGTCGAGGTTCAGCCCCTCCTCGTGCAGCCACTTCACGACCGCGCGGGACAGGAACGCCTTGCCGGCGTAGAACACGTCCGCCCCCTGCCCGAACGCGGCCCGCCAGGCACGGCAGCGGGCCCGGAAGTCCTGCTCGTCCAGCACGTACGCGGGGGTGCCGAACTCCTCGGCCAGCGCCCGCACGTCCAGGCCGCCGACCTCCGCGGCGCCGTCGGCGTTGCGGGTGACCGTACGGGACCAGACGCGCGCGTCCAGGTGGTTGAGGTCGGCGGGCGGCGCGGCGTAGTGCCCTTCGGGCAGGACGTCGGCGTGGCGGGGGCCTGCGGGGTGTGCGGAGCGGCTCACTGTCGTGGTCTTCCTGTGTCGGCGGCGGGGCGGTGGCGGGGATGCGGGCGGGGGCGGTGTCCGTGGCGCGGGCGGTGCGGCGGGCGGTGCGTGAGGTCGCGGCGGCCGCGGTCAGAGGTGGTCGGGAGCGGTGATCCCCAGCAGGTGCAGGCCGGCGGCGAGCACGACGCCGGAGGCGTCGGCCAGCCGCAGCCGGGCGGCGTGGACGGGCGAGGGTTTCTCCTCGCCCCTGGGCAGCGGCGGGCACTCGTCGTGGAAGCGGAGGAAGGCGTCCGCCAGCCGCTCCAGGTGGCGCGCCACCCGGTCCGGCGCGCGCCGCCGGGCGGCGGTCTCCACGACCCGCGGGAAGTCGGCGATCAGGCCGAGCAGTTCGGTCTCCGCGGGGTGGTGGTACGGGTTGCGCGCCGGCTGCTCGATGTCGACGTCCAGGTCGTGGGCGTTGCGGAGCAGGGCCCGGGTGCGGGCGTGGGCGTAGCGGACCCTGAAGAGCGGGTTGGACTCGCGCTGGACCAGGAGGTCGGGGGTGAGGCGGGGGACGTCCTCGGCGGGGGGGCGCAGCAGGGCCCAGCGGGTGGCGTCGTCGCCGAGGCGCTGGGCGGCAGCCGTTTCTGCTCCCGCTTCTGCCTCCGGCTGCGGCTGCGGCCCCGGCTGCGGCTCGGCGACCAGGAGGGGGTGCGGGGGGCCGGGGCGGGCGCCGGCGGCGAACAGCAGCCGGTTGACGGTCTCGGCGACGAGGGCGGCGCGGCAGCCGGTCTCCCCCGTGACGACGAGGGCCTCGTCGCGCAGGCCGTCCCCGTGCCCGTACTCGGCACGCTGCTGCCTGACCTGGCGGACGACGTCACCGTACGCCCGTGCGCTGAGCGTGATGTTCAGGAAGCCGGCGCCGGCGATCTCGACCTGGGCGATGCCGGGCTCCTTCGCCAGCCGCCGCGCCAGCACCGCGGCCACCTCGCGGGGCGGGCGCCCGGCGGGACCGGCGAGCTGGAGCGCGACGTTGGTGGCGTAGTCCCCGCACCCGGGCCGCGGCGGCCGCTGCACCACGACCCGCTCGGGCACCGCCACGCTCAGCTCCGCCGCCTCGACGGCACGGCGCACCGTCGCCAGGACGGTGCGGGAGAGCTCGGCGGGTGTCACGGGGAAAAGCCTAGGCGAGGCGGGGGGCGGGGAGGCGAGGGGGTTTCCCGATCCGGACCCGGGCGGCCCGCCGGCCGCCCCGGGGAGCCGCGTGAGGGGGGCTACGGACCGGAGGTGGCGGCGGTGCGGCCGCGGTGGGGGTCGGCCGGAGGCTCGTCGGAGCCCTCCGCGCCGTCGGCGCCGTGGTCGCAGGCCGGGTGGTCGCAGGAGGAGTGGTCGCCGACCAGCCGCAGGCCGGCCAACCGGCGTACCGTCTCGACGAGTTCGGCGGGCTCGAACGGCTTCGCGATGTAGGCGTCGCCGACGCCGGCCGGGACGCTGCCCGCGCTCACCATGACGATGCCGGTGTGCCGGGTGCGGGGGTCCTCGCGGAGCCGGGCGGCGGTGCGCGGGCCGTCGAGCCGCGGCATGACCACGTCGAGGGTCACGACATCCGGCTGCACGCGATGGACGATCTCCAGGCATTCGGCACCGTCAGCAGCGGTCACGACCTCGAAGCCCTCCAGCTCGAGGTTGACCCTGATCAGCTGCCGGATCACCTTGTTGTCATCCACCACAAGGACCCGGCCGGACGCGCCCGTCACATCCGAAAGCCTAGGCGCGCCCGCCTCGACCCGTCCGCGTTTTCCCCATTTCTTCCCGCCCAAGGGTGAACCCCCCACCCACCCGGCCCCACCCCGTGGACCGCCCCACGGAACCCCCACCCCCCCGCCCGACCCCGTCCCGGAGCCCGCCCCACGGGGACGCCGACGAGCCACCGGCCACCCCGGAAACCCTGTCCGGCCCACCCCTCCCAAGCTGGTAGTGTTCTTCCCGTCGCCCCCGTAGCTCAGGGGATAGAGCAACGGCCTCCGGAGCCGTGTGCGCAGGTTCGAATCCTGCCGGGGGCACTTCGCAGGAAGTGCCGAAAGACCCCGCCACCAGCCGCAACGCTGGAAGCGGGGTCTTCGTCTTTGTGCAGCCATGTGCGGCCCGAAGCGGCCGTATGTCGGGGTCTGTGGACGAGGCGTGGACGGGATCCTGGGGCATTTCCGCAGGCGATGACGCCCCCTTGAAGCCCAGCCGACCTGCTCGTCATTATCGTCGTCCCGGTGTAGAACAGTGCCGCGGTCAGTGCCCTTGGGGTTGCTGGGGGCCTGTCTTCTTCGGCTGGCGCCCGCGGGCAGATGAAGCGGACGAGTTGGGGGATCTCGTGGATGTGACCACACTTGCCGCCACGCTCATCGGCGTCGGAGGAACACTGGGGGGGACTCTGGGCGGAGCAGTGCTCAGCCAGCGCGTCACGCGGGAGCAGAACAGGCGTGCCGATCGTGAACGAGCAGAGGACCGCCACGAACGTGCTCAGGAGACCAGACGGGATCTCTATGCCCGTCTGAACACCGCAGCTCGCGCTTACCGGGCTGCTGCCCGAGATGCAGTCCTAGCAGCCGAGCGCGGTGAAAACGTCGAGCCAGCAGCCCTGGATACCGCCAAAGAAGCCTGGTCAGAGGAATATTCTCAGGCGCAGATGGCACTGGCGAAGGATGTCCTAGAGGTAGCCTCGACCCTTAATAGGGCTCTCGGAGTCGGATATTCCATAGTGAAGCAGTTGCCGAGCAGCCCTGAACCCCAGAGGTCGTACGGCCGGGCGAGAGATTGGTTCAGCGGCCCGTTGTCGGACGGGGTTTACCTGCTGCAGGTCACCCTCCGACAGGACCTCGGAGTCGAGGTCGAGCCCGACTTCGAGGCCACGCGCTTGCAGATGCTCGCTGCCCTCGACTCCGCGCGGAGGAATCTTGAGCACCTGCTTGCGTCCGAACAGACTCATGGCGCCAGATCCGCCTGACTGCGTCGCCCGGAAAAAGAGGAGGCCCCTGGAGGGATGCCAGGGGCCTCAATCACGGGTCGGAAACTTACTCGTACTCGCGCAGCAGGTCCTCGATCCGCCGGTTGGCGACGTCCTGCCGGCCGTCGAGGCACTTCGCGTAGCGGGTCAGCAGGACCTCGACGCTGTTGCCGGCGCGTTCGGCGACCTCCGTGGGATCGACTCCGGCGTTGAGCCACGTCGACAGGGCCGAGTGCCGAAGGTCGTACGGCCTACTCGCCAGCGGCGAGGCTGCGGCAGCCGGCGGGAGCGCTAGGAGACGGGCCTCTTGCCAGACCCGGTAGTAGGTCGATGACGGGACGACCGAGCCCTTCTCGCTGAAGAAGAGCCGCCCGTCCTCCGCCGTGCCGAACGTGGCCAGGTGGTCGCCGAGCACCGCCACCAGGTGAGGCGGTATGGGCACGCGCCGGACGTCCTCAGTCGGCCGGTTCTTGAGGCCGCGGTCGTCGTGGGTCTCCCCCGAGTCGGTCCACCGCTTGCCCACCGAAGGACGGGTCCGGTGGAGCACAGCCGAGCCCCAGCCCTGCCCGGGCAGAACCAGATCGGTCTCCACCAGGCCGACGGCCTCAGCGGGACGGAGGCCACCGAAGTACATGGCTGCGAACAGCCCGACAAGGCGCCGGCCACGGGCACGCCGGAAGCCGCCCACGTACGAGACCCCGGCCAGGAGGTTCCGAGCCTGCTCCGGATTGGCGACAACGCGCGGGTCGACCTGGTTCGAAACCTTGGGCTTCTGCCAGCGAACCGCCGTGATCGAGTTCTCGCGCAGCTCCCCCAGGTCCACCGCGTAGTTCGCAGCGTTGACCAGGGTCCGCCTCTTCCGCCGCACCGTCTCAGCGGCAGCCGCGGTCCCGTCGAGCTTGAGTTTCAGTCCATCGAGCACCGCACGCGCCGTCGCCGGTTCCGTGAGATCCGCCAGCGGCCGAGACGCCTTGGACACCCACTGCAGAACGTTCAGGACGTCGTTCGGAACGTCCCGATCGCTCGGCCCGGGCAACACAAAGGCCCAGTTACGCAACGCCTTCCGAATCTCGACGTCGGACGGCCGTCCGGCGCGTTCCGCGAGCAGTTCCATGGTCACGCTGGTGAGCGACTCGTTGATACCGTCCCGCGTGTTCGGTGCAGCGTGTGGCCACTTCATCGCGAGATACCGGAGGGCGAAGGCGTACCACGACAGCGGGGACTTCTTCTGCTCCATTGAGGCCGGCAGACCGGACTCCGCCTCGAACTCCTCACCGCCCCGCATGGCACTCATCAGCTTCGCTCGGTAGTGATCAGCGAGCGCCTTGGTGCGGAACGAGTCAGAGAAGACGGTGCCCGCGACAGACCAGCGGACCCCGTATGAGGGCGTCTTGGTGTCGCGCTTGCGCACGCCCCAGACTTTGACGTCGAGGGACTTCACGCTGCCGCCTCCAATTCCCGGAGCCACGAGGTGAAGTCGCTGCGCCAGACGCGGAGATCCCCGTTGGGCAGCTTGAACGCGGCAGGCCCCTCGCCCAGTTCACGCCAGCGGTAGAACGTCCGCCGGGACACGCCGCCCAGTTCGTTCAGGATCTGGCGAACGGTCATCAGTTCGTCGCGACGGGCTTCCATGTCGGTTCTCCTTCCGTTCCGGGGGCGGGTTCGAGGGTTGCGGCGAGCCAGCGTTCGCCGGGGGTGAGGCCGGTGCCGGCGAAGGCCCAGTGGGCGAGGACGTAGGTCGTCTCTTCGGGACGCTGCTGCTGGGTGGTCTGGGCGCGGCGGTAGTCGGCGCGGGCGGTACGGAGTGCGCCGAGGGTGGTGGAGTAGCGGCGGGTCTTGGTGGAGAAGTGGCCGCGGAAGCCGAGCATGTGGGCCCAGGCGCGCAGCCTCAGTTCCTCCAACTCCTTGCGGGCCCCGAGGGTCCATGCCGTGCGGATCATCCGTTCGGCGTGGTCGGTGAGGTGGAGGTGGGCGAGTTCGGCGAGGAAACGGATCGGGCGATCGAGAGTGCCCGTGGCGGTCTCCGCTCCCTTGGTGGCGTACTTGGCGATGTACGCGGCCACCGCGCGGTCGGTGAGGTCCTGGCCCTGGAAGTCGTTGGTGCGGATGGTGCGGACGTCGAGTTGGCGGCCGAAGGCGAAGGTGTGGGCGCGGCCGTCGACCGTGGGCCCGGTGACGCGGGCGGCGGATGCTGCGGCGCGGATGGCGTCGGTGAGCAGGTCGGCGGTGGCCCAGGCGGGCGGCGGGGTGTCGCCGCCTTCGGGCCCGTCGAGGCGAATGACGGCGTGGAAGTGGACGGCCCCGCGTCGCTGGTACTCGGCGACCTTGGCGAACGAGACGCGGGCGTGGCGGCGGAAGGCGCGTTGGCTGAGTCCGGCGCGCTTGGCGATTTCGCGGCGCAGGTAGATGGAGAAGCGTCGCCACAGGGCTCCGGCGTGTGCGTTCCAGAGGACGGCGGCTTGGTAGTCGTAGGTGTCGGGGTTGAGCGGGGTGCCGAGTTCGGGTGCGTCGGCGGGGTGGGTGGTGCCGCAGCGGCAGCGGCCGGAGTCGGGGCGGTTGTGGACGGGGCCGAAGCCGGGGGCGGTGAAGGTGGCGAAGACGCGGGGGTGGTGGGCGACGTCGTCCGGGGTGCCCTTGCCGCCGCGCAGTCCGGCGGTGATCAGGTGGAAGGTGTCGCGGCGGTAGGTCTCGGCGCAGGCGGCGCAACGCGTCGTACGGCGGTTGTTGCAGCGGACGAGGAGGTGGCCGGCGGCGAGTTGGTTCGAGGTGATGCGGTGCAGGGCGGCGCCGATCTCTCCGGTGGCGGGGTTGAGTTCGTACTCGGTGCGGTGGCCGTCGAGGCGGATCGGATGGGTGCAGCCGCCGAGGCCGGAGAGCTGGCGGAGCAGGGCGGGCATGGTGCCGAGGGCGGCCAGGGTTCCCAGTTCGGGCAGCGGGGGCGGGGTGTTGCCGGTGATGATGGGTCTCCTTCGCGGGCTTCGGTTCGTGGAGTGGGCTGCCGGGGCGGCGGATGCTTGGCGGTATCGGTGCCGCCCCGGCAGTTCGGTGGAGGCGGTCAGCGCTGGCGCGGGGCCGTGAGGAGCGAGCGCAGGACCACGGCGACGACGGCGACCGAGAGGGCCGCGACGGTGACGGCGACCAGGAGCGCCTTCAGGACCACGCCGACGGCGACGACTGCGGCCACGGCGCCGGCGACCACGCCGAGGGTGGGGGCGATGCGGCGGGCCGGGGGGCTGGGCTGCGGCTGCTGGCAGGCGCAGACGGGAGCCTGAGCGTGAGCGTGCTGGACGGGTGCGGTAGGCGCGTGGACGGGCAGCGTCGGCGCGGCCGGGGTCTGCGGGTACTTGGGGCTCAGGAGCACGACAGAACCTCTCTCAACTACTCGTCTAGGTGTGTGTGCCGTTGACGACGCCCACGCCGGTACGCGTGCTGTCGTCGATGGCGGGCGCGAGGAACGTGTGGGCGAGGTAGAAGCCGAACAGCGCGATGACGACGGCGACCCAGAGGCGGATGCCGAGGAACTTGATCGCGGCCCAGGCGATGACGCCGAGGACGACTACCAGGGGCAGGCTGACGGTCACGGGTGGACGGTCCTTTCAGCGGGCGGGGCAGCGGTGGGTACGGGCGGCCAGTTCGGCGGCGGCGCGGCTGTCGTAGTCGGCGGAGAAGCCGCAGCGCGGGGCGGTGCAAGCGGCGGTGTGCTTCTCGCGGCCGTGGTGGTCGTAGGCGGTGCCGACCTGAACGGGTCCGATGCGGATCAAGTTGCGGAAGCGGCGGTTGGCGGACACGGGGAACCTTCCTTCCTGAGGCTTGGTTGTGGCGTACGCAGGGGAGCAGATAGGCAGGGGGCCCGCGCCGGTCTGCATTCGGAGTGGGTCGTGCACGGTCGAACGGCGGGGGATGGATGGACGAGCACAGACGTTGGTATGTGCTGATCGTTGGCTTGTGCGCCTGGGCTGCTTTCTGCGTCGCTGTGGACCGGTGGGTCTTTGACGAGTCGTGGCGACAAGTGGCCTTCATCCCCCTCGTCGTGGCCTTTCCGATCCCCATCGCGGAGTTCAGGCGACGCCGACGACGGAATCGTTCGGCCCCACCACCACCCTTGTGAATTCTCTTGTCAGAGCTGGGCGGCGATGGCTTCGGCGAGAGGCACGGGGACGCCGAGGCGGGCGCGGAGGGTCGGGGTGTCGATGGCGTTGCCGGTACGGGTGAGGTGGTCGGCGGCGACCTTGCGGGCGTGAGCGACCAGGGCGGCCGGGACAGCGGGAGTCGGCGCGGCGGCTACGAGGGCGGGCCCCGTGTCAGGCTCAGGCACGACCGCGCCAGGGTCAGGCGTCGGTGGATCCGACTCCCGTCCGTGCGCCAGCAGCGTTCCGCCGAGGAAGGCCACGGCCGGCCAGCCCGCGACGAGGACCCGTAGCCACGCTGGAACCGGGTGCACGGTGAGCAGTCCGGCGGTGGCGACGTTCGCCCCGAGCGAGGCGGACAGCGAGATCACGAACCAGCACCACGCCGCGGGCTTTCCGGTGCCGGACCTCAGCCGTCGCCAGGCCGCGACCAACAGCAGGTCGACGGAGACCGGATAGGCCCACGCCTTCCATCCGTGTTGTCCGGCGGCGTTGGCGATGTCGTGGAGGTGGGCGAAGGACAGCGCGGCGGCGATGACGGCTTGGACGAGCACGGCGTCAATACGGGCCAGGCGAGCGCGCACGCGCGGGACCTCCTATCTCGGTTCAGGGCATGACGGGGTAGTGACGTGGCGCTGTACGAGAGGGGCGGAGGGTCAGCCCGTGACGGGATGGGGCTTGGCCAGGGGCTCCGGGCCGTCGCCCGACCGAGCCGGAACAGCGGGCCGGAAGGGTTCCAGCGCGGGCAGATCCGGTACGAGGCCGGCGGACGCGTCGCAGATCGCGGCGGCGTCCCCGAGGGACAGGTACGGCGTACGGATGCGGGACCAGCCGCCGGACGTGTCCCCGGCAACCGCCAGGCCCGGCCGTTCGGGAGCGATGGCGCAGGCGGCCATGACCGCCTCGGGCGCGATGTCTCCCAGCGCCATCTTCGCGGAGGCTTCGTCGTTTACGCGGTGGCAGACGCGGCCGGTCAACTGGGCGCGGAGCATGGTCGCGCCCTTGCCGAGTTCGGCGCCGAAGCGCTGGCCGCACACCTCCAGGTAGATCCCGGCGGCGCGGCCGAGCTGGGCGAGTCGGATGAGGTGGGTGACCATCTCGTCGCGCCGCTCTTCCTCCTTCCTCGACGCGACGAGAAAGAGTTCGGCGACCTCGTCCACGAACAGGACGATCGGCACCGGCCGTTGCGCGTCAGGCAGGCCCCACACGTCCGAAGTGATGTCCTCGGTCGGGGTCGAGGGGGCGATGCCCTGCCGGGCCCGGATCAAGTCGTAGCGCTCTTCCATCAACCGCACGATTACGGGCAGCAGTTCGGCCGCCTGATCCGGATCGGTGGCGAGGGCGGACAGCCGGGAGGCGAAGGGCGCGAGTTCGACGCCCCGTTTGCAGTCGATGCCGACCAGGGCGACGGGTTGCGGGGCGAGGCCGGCGACCAGGTGGCGCAGGTACATGGACTTGCCGGCAAGCGTTGCGCCGAGGGTGAGTTGGTGGGGTATCGCGCGGTAGTCCCGGACGAACGCGGTGGCGTCCTCCCGCAGAGCCACCGGCACTTTGAGCACTCCGCTAGGCGTACGGCGCGGCATGCGGACCTTCCGCAGGACGTCGAAGCCGACGAGCCGCAGTTCGACCACGCCGGGCTTGACCACGGTCACGTACACGGCGTGAACGCCCCATGCATGCCGCAGCCGTTCGGCCGAGGCGGCGACGTCGGCGGGTTCCTGACCCGGAGCGAGCCGCAGCCGAAGGCGCAGGCCCGTCGAGGTCGGACGGATGATGCCCCGCCGGGGCGGGACCGGCCGTATCTCGCGGCGAGTCGTCGCCCGTACGGCCAGGGCCCGTAAGCGGGAAGGCGGGACCGTCAGCCCGCAGGCGTCCATGACGGACGCGTACGAGCCGAGCAGGCGGGCGGTCGACAGCGGCAGGCCGACCATGGACCAGTACGCGGCCGGTTGTTCGGCCCGGAGGTAGGCGGCGCCGCCGCCGACTGCGGCGAGGGAGCCACCCACCTCCATCAACGTTCCGAGGTCCGCCATGCGGATCAGGCTCCGACCTGGGCCGGGAAGGCGGCCGGGGTGACGGCGGCGGCGCGGAAGGCGATGCCGTGCCGCTGCTGTCCGTTGAACGTGCTCTCCCACGGCCGGGCGACCAGTCCCGGCAGGGCGACCGGAGCGCCGAGGGCCAGTCCCTCCCCCACGCCGCTCTTGGGGATGGTGACCTTGAGGAGCGCCGACTCCCCGTCCTCGATGTAAACCACGCCGAGCGTCATCAGCGTTTCGCCGCTGGTGGCGTCGGTGGCGATCTCTCCGGTCTGGCGGTCCTTGACCTTGGTCTCCGGAGCCTCGGTCAGCAGGATGGTTGCCGCCGAGGTCTCCACACGGATGCTGCGCAACGTTTTCTCCTCATCACATGACAGCTAGTCGTCTAGACAAGTGCCGTCCGTTGCACCCGAAGTTGCGGGCACGAGAACCACTGTGCCACACACCCCACCTACTCGTCTATACGAGTTTGCCTCTGGAGGCTTACGAGTAGCGGGAGTTGAGCCTCCGCCACGCCATCCGCCCTGGTCACGTGGCCGGGAGCTGATACGCGAGGACGTACGCATCCGCGGCCATGACCGTGTCGCAGACCTCGACGGCGCGGCCTTCGGTGTCGTAGGCGGTGCGGATGAGGTGGATGACAGGGACGCCGGCGGCCAGGCGCAGAGTCCGAACCTCGTTCGGCGCGGGCATACGGGCGCGGATCTCCTCCTCGAAGTGGTCCAGGCGGTGGCCGAGTTCTTCGAGCCGGGCGTAGATGCCGCCGGGGCCCGGGTTGGGTTCCGCGATCGGCGTGCCGCGGGCGAGGTCCAACGGGAGGTAGGAGGTGGCGAATTCGACCGGACGGCCGTCGAGGAGGTAGCGGCGCCGGCGGGCGAGGACGCGGCGCGGGCCACCGAGGCGGGTGGCGATGTCCTGGCTCGGCCGCTCCTCCTTGATCTCCAGGCTGTCGACCTGGGGGTGGCTTCCGGCAGCGTCGGCCTCGACGATGAACGCGGACTTGCCCTGCTCCCGGTGGCGGCGCGCGAACCGGTCGGAAGCCAGGCGGCGCACCGGCGGCCGGGGGCGGACGAAGACGCCCTTGCCGTGCTCGGAGACCACGAGCCCTTCGCCCTGGAGGACGGACAGGGAGTTGCGGACGGTCATCCGCGAGACGCCGTAGTGCTCGACCAACTCCGTTTCGCTGGGCAGCTTGTCGCCTTCCGCGAAGCGGCCCTTGTCGATCGCGTCGCGCAGCTGGTCGGCGATCTGGCGGAAGACCGCGCGGTCGCTCGTCGGGTCCAGCGCACCGAGTGCACCGGAGGGGATTACGGGCATGCGTACTCCTTTGGATATCTAGACGAGCGGCCAACCCTTGTTGCTACGGTGGAGAGCCTAGCCACCCGAGAGGATCAGGTACGTGCCGATCGAGCGCCCGCACTCCGTGAGCGTCGCCGGAGTCATCGTCGACGACGAGGGCCGCGCGCTGCTCATCAAGCGCCGGGACAACGGGCATTGGGAACCGCCGGGCGGAGTGCTGGAGGCGGACGAGACCATCCCCGACGCCCTCCAGCGCGAGGTCCTGGAGGAGACCGGCGTCAAGATCGCACTCCCCGCGACCCTCACGGGCGTCTACAAGAACATGACCGGCCTCATCGTCTCCCTCGTCTTTCGCTGTGAGGCGATCGACGGCCGACCCGCCACCGGCAGCGAGACCAGCGCCCTGCGCTGGGCCACCCGCGACGAAGTCTCCGTCCTCGCAGACGAGGCATACGCGATCCGTGTCCTGGACGCTCTCGACGCCGCATCCCCGCCGGCCGTGCGCGCGCACGACGGCGTGAAACTCGTCTAGCTCGAACCCTCTACCCATGGCCGCCTACCAGCACAAAGGAACTTGTATGGACGAGTATATGAGTAGAGTGCGGATCTGGGGACTCACTTGCCCGGGTTCGCTGGAAGAAGTTGGCCGCGCCCGCCGCTGGGCCCGCGAACTGCTGGCCGACTCGCCGCACGCCGACGACGCAGCCTTGATCGTCACGGAGCTGGGCGCGAACGCGCTCCTGCACACGGTGAGCGGCGATCCGGCCGGGTCCTTCCACGTCAGCCTGGCGCTGTCCGAGCACGTGGTGTGCGTCTCGGTCACGGACGCCGGCGGCGCCAAGACTCGGCCAGTGGTCGGGCACCCGGGCGAGGACGAGACGCACGGCCGCGGACTGGGCATGGTGGCGGCACTGGCTCAGCGCGTCGAGACCCACGGGGGCGACGACGGGCGCACGGTCTCGGCGTACCTGTTCTCGTCCACAGCTGTGGATGGTGCAGCGTGGTTACGGCACTGAACCCGACGTACGGGACGGCCGTCGGCGCCGACTATTGGTGCGAGGTCACAGCGCACACCGCGGCTGACGAGGCCTTGCCCCTGGGAGCGTGCGCAGCACGGAACCCACGGCTGGCGCTGCGGTGGCTCAGCCGCCGCGCCCAGGACGTGACCGATCAACTCGACGAACCCTATGCGCGACCAGGCCGGCACTGGCTCACGGACACGGCCGAGCACGAACGCGCCATGGCCACCCTCACGCAAGGCCACCCCTACACCGTCATCTTCACGGACGACACGTGCCGCTACCGGCTGACGATCCACCCGTGCGGGAGCTCCCAATGAACGCCCCCACGCCCCTGCTCCGCCGCGGCTACTGGTGCGAGTGCTGGACCACGAGGACAGGCGAGGCCCCCGCCCTACTCGCCAGCATCGACGTAGCCACCCCCGCCGACGCCATCCGCTGGATCCGCATCGCGCTGCGCACCATCACGCCCGCCCTGGACCGAGCCGCCTCCCACGACGCCTGGGCCTGGCTCACCACCGGCCAACTCGATGCCACGCAGCTCCTCCAGGCCGACAAGCCCTGCACCTACACCACCCACCACGCCACAACCACCATCGAATGGACCGCGCGCCCGGTCACCTTTCTCGCCCTGGCCCATCGGACAGCCGACCAGCCAGCATGCGCCAACGCATTCAGTCCTCGGGTCCGAACTGAGTAACAACCTTCTCTACGGGTTCAAGGCTCCCGGCGTCGCTGACGCTCCGCCGGGCGCGCGTCCGGCGCCCGGCCGCGCCGTCGCTCCTGTCTCCGCCCCGCTCGGCACGGCCAGCGCCGCGCGCGCCCGAGGGTGGGTTGGCCGGCGGCATGAGGTGATCCCGCACAGTCGAGGTCAACGACGATGCCTCCGGCGGGGGCGCTCCGGCTCCAGGATGGGCCAAGCCCGCCGGCGACCGCGCGATCGTCGTGGTGGGTGCGGGGTGCTCCCATCCCGTCTGCCATCGACCCGGGCAAGCCGAGCAGTCGCGGCCCAGGGCGTCAAGGTCGTTCGTACAGTGGCGCGCTCCACCTTGACGCCCTGAACCACGCCCGCTCCACACAAGTGCGGGCCGACGGCAGACGGGATGGGAGAGGGGCGAGTGGTGGGCTGGGACCAACCCATCAACCTATAGAAGCAGCGTGGCATGAGCTTCAAACGTCTTCAAAAGCTCATGAGAGATCTGACGCACGGAGATAGCGGCGGCATTACCTTCAAAAGGTAGATCGACCCCAGTCGCGGTCGAGGTGAAGCCGAACCCGTTATGCCGCGCAAGGCTCTCATAAGCGGAATTTAGCTGCGGGTCGACATGCGCGCCTCCCTCCTTATTTGCCATGGTCAGAACAAACTTCTTGCGAGACCAAAGCACTCCATTTGAGTCCCGCGCAATGTCTTCGGTCCACCATACATCGAAGGTCGCAGGTGGATGAATACGCCCCGGCGACAAAGGAATATTGTCGAGAGGGGCAATGTACGTGGCGCCGACGCCGAAAGTCATCTGCATTAGCACCAAACCGGGCGCTGACGGCAGAAGGTTCCTCGGATTAATGCGTTCAGCCGTATCAACAAATCCCAACTGACTTTTCACTCCGAGCTGATGGAGCAAAGAATGACTCTGCGCGGTGTCGTGCACCAACACGCGAACCGTTACCGCAAGACGCTTGGCCTCTGATTCGAAGCCCGCATCAAAAGAGGCCGCCGACGACCTCAAAAAGCCAACGTTCTCTTGAAGTAGTTCGAGAAGGCTCGCACGATCCCGCTGTACCGCCATAGCCACTCCTCAAATCGAATGCCTTCGCCCAACAGGACGGGCCTGCCGCAACCAGGACCCACCCCAGCATGCTAGGTCAGTCGTACTGACCTTGGACCCGTGGGAACCGGGGCGGTCGGGTATCAACGGGACCGCGTCCGCACCGCGATGTGGAGTCAACTAAGCACACTATGAGGTCAGATGTAGGCCAGGCTGTCACTGCCTACTCTTACGCTCCTACCATGCGCAAAGGTGCGATCACCCTAGACGGTGTTCTCAAGGCCATCGCCGAGTACGACGATTGCGGCAGTGCCCGGTTCCTGGCCGAGTACGGGTACAAGCCGGCGACGGGATACCTCCTGATACACGAGGACCGGATGTACGACTCGAAGGCCATCGCCGGAGTGGCCCACAAGTTCGATCAAGGCCGAGCCCTGAGGCCGGATGAGTTGAGCGGAGGAAGGTCGCACGCTGCTAGGTGGCTCGCCCGACTGGGCTTCGTGATCCGTTCGTCCCGAGATCCCGACTGGACGCGTGACGAGATCATCCTCGCCTGCGACCTGGCAATGGCCAACGGCTGGAAGCGGCTGGAGTACGACGACTCGCGGGTGATCGAGCTGTCTGCACTGTTACAGACCATGCCGATCCATCCTGAAGAAGAACGTACCGAGCTGTTCCGGAATCCCAACGGCGTGGCTCGCAAGACCGTCGACATCATGTGCCGACACCCGGACTACCCCGGGAAGCCCACGAACGGCAACGCACTCGATGTCGTAGTCCTGAACGACTTCCTAGCCCGGCCGGTCGAGATGACGAAGGTGGCTCAGCACATCCGGGACTGCCTCGCCGCGGGTGAGTTCCAGGCCGTTCCACCGGAGGTTGAGGAGGACGACGAATACAGCGCCCCCGAGGGCAAGTTGCTGGTACGCCGCCACAAGACTCGTGAGCGAGACAAAGGGCTGCGTAAGAGGAAGATTGACGCCGTGCTGCGCCGGGACCGCCGCCTCACCTGTGCGTCATGTGGCTTCGATTTCGAGGCGACGTACGGCTCGCGGGGCACGGGATACATCGAGTGTCATCACGTCGTGCCCTTGCACGAGGCCGGCGAGGGGCGGACCAAGCTCAGCGATCTTGCACTCATCTGTGCCAACTGCCACCGAATGATCCACCGCCACACACCCTGGCCTACGCCCAACGAGCTCCGAGAATTCATCCGGGAAGTAGCGCTTCAAAGCGGTGCACAAATTCCCGACCTGAAATAAACCGCGAAGCCCAATCCTTCATCCAAGACCTGAATGCCACCGGCTCGCCGAGGCAAGCCGATTGACATCAGATTGCGGAGGCCTATCCGCGGGCCAGGCCTCCGCAAGTCAGGAACTTCCTTGACGTTTGGGCACTATTGGGGACGGGCGACAAAAGCTGACCTGCAACGACTAGAACAAACGACCCAACTGCGCAGGACCACTGGATACCAGCTCAGCCGGATCACCGGCCTCATAGGCGCGTACATGGTCAGTGAGGCACTGCCCAATCACCTCGCCGAGGCGTACCGGGACAGCGTTACCAATCATCCGTCCCAATCGACTGAACGTGACCTGCTCCCCCGGCTTGAGGAACTTGTAATTCCGAGGAAATGTCTGCAGCATCGCTGCTTCGCGAAGCGAGATTGCGCGATCCTGAGTGGGATGCCCGAATCGTCCATTCCCGTAACCAAAGCACTGCGTGGTGATGGTAGGCGCCGGCGCATCCCACTCCATGCGCCCATAGACGCTCGGATAGGTTGAGCCGGTCTCTTTGCGGTGACAAGCCGCGATCAAGTTCGGATCCCAGTCGCGCCAGGTACCCCCCGGCTTAGAAGCCTGAATCCGCTTCATGTTGATTTCACTAAGAGATGAAGCAATGTGCAAGGAATCCCTCGGATGCTGTCCTCCCGCGGCAATCGGTGGGAGCTTGCCGATCTCGTCGCGAACCGTTCGCGGTGACTGCACGAACTGTGGCGAGAGGTCTAGGCCGTGTCCACCGAGCTTAGACGCCAGAAGAACAAGCCGCTTGCGGGACTGAGGAACTCCGATCTTGGTGCACTCGACCTTTGCCCAGCTTACAGAATACCCGTTTAGTGACTCTAGGAACTCTGAAAAAACCTCATGGTCCGCAAGCTGTACAACGTTTTCCATAGTGACAAGATCGGGCTGCAGGTCGGCAACAATGGATCCGAAGTTGAGGACCAGCCGCCAGTCCATGCCCCGCTTCTTGCTTCGACCTTTTTGACTGTAAGTCGAGAAAGGCTGACACGGCGCGCACCCAGCGAGGAGCGAGTACTTCCCATCGGCGAAATACGGCTTAAGGTCGGCACCCTTGAGGTCTTTGACATCCCGCTCAATGAATGGCGCCGAATTATTCGCCTCGAACGGATAGCGGCAATGTGGGTCTAGGTCTACGCCAGCCATGACGTTGATTCCACTGCGCACTAGACCATGAGTGAGCCCTCCGACGCCGCAGAACAGATCAACCGCCGAAATGGAGGGGGAGTCGTCACTCATGCCGTATCACCGCTTGGTCTGCTATCTGGTCGGAGAAAATTATGGGAATCGATATAATCTCTAAAGCATGTGATCACTTCACGTAGGTACGCCTCTACGCACTGTGACATCTCGCGCAACTCGCGTACTACGACGCCATCCGCACAGTCCACGAACGAGATCGAACCGTGAGCTAGGCCGTTCCTGCGACTCTTGACCAGCTGAAGCGGGCCGAGCCCATCACGCCGCTTCCGCTTAACGCTAGCCTGCGTTGTTACGCTCAGCGACAGGGGGCACCCCAGACGCTCGGCCATCTTGTAGATTACCTCATCGTCCCAGTTGCCTCCGCCACCGACGTCTATGACGAACGGCTTGACCGGTAGCTGCTGAACAATGTGCGTACTCATCTCAAGTGCGTACTTAAGCCGACTTGGCGCAGACATATCGGCGTGGGTACGAGCACTGGACCGGACCCATTCCTGCAGAAGATGGTCGTTCAGTTGATGCGGCTGCCAGACGCCGGCCGAGGACGTCGCTTCAGTTAGCTCGGAGACACATCTCGCCATTGTGGCTTCAACCAGATTATAGAGCTGGAGATAGACGCTCGAATAGAGAATTCTCTGCTGCTTAGCAGTGATCCTGTACTCGGACACGGCAAGGCGAGGGATTCCGTTTTGGGTAGCCTCCTCAAGCTTCTCAAGGAAGTCGACATAGGAATCAACCTCGCTGAATCGCTCTTCGAAGAACGGAAAAAGGTCCGCAGTGCTCATGCCGCCACCAGCTTTTCGCGCACGAACCCGATTCGCCCCTCCAGACGCGCACGGGCATTGGCTCCATCAGATCCCGTGATCTCAACGAAAGGCTCGCCCGTGAGCCACTCAATGACGTTGAATCGCTCTCGCCCGAAGTCCTTGATTTCAGGCCGCTCTTGCAACGCCTGATAGGAGCCGAGGATGATCGATTCATAGCGGGCGCGGGGCGTGGCCTTTCCATTCGATGTCTTCCGGAAACCGTACGGGAAGACCCTGTTCACGAACTCCAACGTATCGCGAAAGCGTCGACTGTAGGAAATCGACAACGTCGAATCAGTCGCGAAAGCAAGGTTCATTTTCTTCGCGTATTTAAAAATAAAATCAGACGGACGATCCCTGTAGTCATCAAGGCCATCTCCGTAGGCAAAAAATCGCGTCACCAGTTCGTCATACCCACGCTCGTCCTTCTGCTTCTTGCTCATCGGCGCAAGGGAATGGAGAAGCTGGTCGTCGGAAAGCTCGATCACAAGGTCCAGAAATGGGCCAGCTAGCGCCCCACGCCGCACTTCTGCCTTATTTGCAATCTTACTTCCGGTGTTGATGCGCTCGAACATGTCCAGCCGCGCCGCTTCATCTGCATGCTCGTTTAGAACGATTCCCCTAATCGACTTATTCTTGATCTTCCTCTGGCGAGATTCAGGCAGGTCAGTAAACCTGAAGCCGGAGATACTTGGGAGTTGATCGAGCTCTCCGAGACGGAAGTCACCTAGGATGAATTCCTCCAGTGTACGGAGCCGTTGAGACCCATCCACCACTTCCAGCTTCCCTGTGTCCTCCATCTCCCAGAAAAACACAAACGGGATGGGCAGCCCCATGATGACAGATTCGAGAAATTTCGACTTACGCTCCGGCTCCCAGGTGAACTCTCTCTGGTAGCGAGGCACGACATACTCGTTCGCCCGCATCTTGTTAGCCAGAATCTCGACCGTGTATTCGGTGATGTAAAAGTCGATACGTTTGGATTGTTCTACGATCTGCTGCTCGGCAGCAGCCTGCTCTTCCGGACCGATCAGGATGTCACCGTTCGTCACCATTTGTCCCCCGCCTACGCGCTCAGCCACGTGCACTAGCTCACCTGTTACACGATCATGCCACGCTCTGTCAGGTGATTTCCAAGGTTCGCCTCCGCTGCCTGCCACGCGTCGCCCGGGCAGGCATGTCGCGCACCCAGGCACAGCGACTCGCATGCAGTCGCTGCAGTAGGCCATCCTCGACGGGGACTTCGAAGCCTGCAGACCCTTCGAGGCCAGGGACTGCGGACCATTCATGGACTGGCCACTGCCCGAAGTCCCCCCCACACTCCACTGACCTCGCGGGTCGCGGCTAGATGGCACGCTCTCCGGAGCCGTGTGCGCAGGTTCGAATCCTGCCGGGGGCACTTCGCAAGAAGTGCCGAAAGACCCCGCCACCAGCCGTAACGCTGACGGCGGGGTTTTTGCATGTGCGCAGCCGGAAGCGGCCAGCGGCAGCCGTTTGCCAGTGATCACGTTGTAATGGCGTGCTGACCTTATGGTCTCCCAGACCAGGCCAACGGGGAGGCCCCGGCCGCTGCACGCCCCGTTGGGCCGTCGGAGCCCGACGTGATGCCTCGAATCCGGAGCCGCCAGGAAGGTCTGCGCGCTCGGCGGTTCGTTACCTGCGGTCGTCAGCCTTGATCCACGTCGGCGCGATCAGTCCTCTTCAGTCTCAGTGCCACGTCCGCTGAACCCCGCGACGTACGACTACGCGGGCGCTGTCCTGTTCAACGCCCACGCCGGAGCCTTATGGGCGCGCTTCACGATCTATCTGCGCCGGGAACTCGCCGCCCGGCTCGGCATGACCCAGAAGACCGCCCGCGCGGCTCTCCGGGTCTCCTTCGCCAAGGTCGCCGAATACCAGAAGTGCGGCCTGGTCCACTTCCACGCCGTCATCCGGCTCGACGGCCCAGACGGCAGCATCCAGCCCCCGCCTCCGTACGCCACTGTCGCCGTGCTCACCGACGCCATCCGAGCCGCTGCGGCCCGAGTCCGTGTCACGGTCGAGTCAGACGTGGTCGGGGAACGCGAACTCACCTGGGGCGAACAGCGCGACGTAACCGAGATCGCCGCCTTCGGCACCGACACCGAACTCACCGACCAGGCCGTCGCCGCCTACGTAGCCAAGTACGCCACCAAATCCGCCGACGCCTCCGGCACCCTCGACCACGCCCTGTTCTGCCGCCCCTGCCAGGGACGCGGCGCCCCCCTCCTACCGCACGGAACTCCGCTCCCCTGCACCGCCTGTGGCGGCACCGGCCAGGCCCGCCCGCTGCCACGCCTCGCCGTCGCACGTCACGTGCGGCAGATGATCCGCACCTGCTGGGAGCTGGGAAAGCGCCCGGAGTTCGCCGACCTCAAGCTCTGGAAGTGGGCGCACATGCTCGGCTTCTGCGGCCACTTCTCCACCAAGTCCCGCTCCTACTCGACCACCCTCGGCGCGCTGCGCGACGCCCGCCGTGTCCGGCGTACCGAACAGGTGCGCGCCCGCGCCGGCCTGCCCGAGTCCGACCCGACGACCACGCTCGTCGTCAGTCGCTGGGCCTACCTCGGCTCGGGCTACAGCCCGGCGCCGTACTCCTCGCCGCCCACGTGTGGCACAGCAAGGAACTGGAACGGCAGTTCTCGGCCGAAGGGGGCTCTTGATGGCCTCACCCCCGCTCGCCGTCCTCCACACAGAGGGGGCCCCGGTGCTGGACCTGCTCACGGTGCCCCAGGTCATGGCCCGCCTCCAGCTCGGCCGCTCCGCCGTCTACGACCTGCTCCGCTCCGGCCAGCTCGCCTCGATCACCCTCGGCCGCGCCCGGCGCATCCCCACCCACGCCTTTACCGACTTCATCCGCACCCGCCTCGAACAGGAAGCCGCCTGATGACCACACCACGCGACACGCCCGCCTCCCGCCGCATCCGCGCCAACGGCGACGGCACCGTCTACCAGCGCAAGGACGGCCGCTGGGAAGCCGCCGGATACGTCCTCGCCCCCGGTGGCACCCGCAAGCGCGTCCGCGTCTACGGCACCACTCGCAAGGAGGCGCTCGCCAAGCTGACGGAGAAGATCGCCGCCAGCAACCGCGGCGTGGTCGTCGTCACCGCCCAGGGCAGCCTCGCGGCCTACCTGACGTACTGGCTGGAGAACGTCGCGGTCCACCACCTCCGGGAGACCACCCACACCCGATACACCGCTGTCGTCGAGCGGTACCTGATACCGGGACTGGGCCGGAAGAAGCTCGCCAAGCTCACCGCCAAGGACGTCCGCACCTGGCTCAACGGACTGCGGAGCGTCTGCCAGTGCTGCGTACGCGGCATCGACGCCGGACGCGACCCCAAGGCCCAGGCCAACCGACGCCCGCGCTGTTGCGCGCTGGCCGGTGCTGCGGCAAGCGGCTCTCCCCTCTGACGCTCGCCTACATCCACTCCGTGCTCAAGTCCGCCCTGGAGCACGCCGTGCGAGAGGAGGAGATCCCTCGCAACGTCGCCCGCAACGTCCGCACCGGCACACCCCGCCCGCGGCGCTTCAACCCCCTCACTGCCGGCGAAGCCCGGCAGTTCCTCGCCGCCACGCAGGGGCACCGTCTCGCCGCACTGTTCGAGCTGGCGCTTCGTACCGGGCTGCGGAAGGGCGAACTCCTCGGCCTGCGCTGGGAAGACCTCAACTTGGACACCGGCACGGCCAGCATCCGCCGCACCCTCCAGCGTACGACCAGCAGGGGCCTGGCCAACTTGCCGACCAAGACCGTCAGCTCCGAGCGGCGCATCGCCCTTCCGGCCTCCTGCGTCACCTCGCTGCGGGCGCACCGAGAGCGGCAGGCACAGGAGGAGAAGCAAGCCGGCTCGGACTGGCAGGACAGCGGCTACGTCTTCGCGCGCCCGGGCGGGCGCCCAATCGAGCCCGCCACGCTGACCCGCCACTTCAACGCGCTGCTCCGAGACTCCCACCTGCGGCCCATCCGATTCCACGACCTCCGCCACTCGACCGCGACCCTCCTCCTGGAACAGGGAGTGGAACTCGTCGTCATCAAGGAGTTGCTGGGGCACGCCCACATCGGCGTCACCGCGACGGTCTACGCCCACGTCCGACTCCGTCTCCAGCGAGACGCCATCGACCTCCTCGGCCGCGTCCTGCACAACCCCCCAGAGCCAGTCTCAGAGCCCGACGACGGCGACGACCCGCCGCTTTGTGCAAGTCCCGTCCGCTGACGTTGCCGTCAGCTACTGCCGTCAGATGACCAAGAGGCTCCATCGGAAAATATCCGATGGAGCCTCCGAAATATTTTAGCATTTCCGACTGACGACTATCCGCGATCGTCACTTTCTTGAGAATTCAAATCATCCGCACATTTCCCCCAAGAATCTGGTAGACAAATCAAGACGGAACCATCAATGTGCAGATTTCCACTGCGCCAATTCCGGAGCGGCCCATTCAATTCCCTCGCGCGTCAGTTGATCCGCGATCCACTCTCGCCCCATTGAGTCAGCTACGGCCCAGGCATGCCCAAAAGGACGCCCCCGGTAATTACAGCGTTGGACCAAACCGCGAAACCCTCTGCGCCGAAGAGATGCGTCGGGCATGTTATGACAAAGGTCAGCAAGCCATGCAATGCAAGCCACATAGTCGTCATTTGGCCAAGATTCCACAGGCTTCCGCCGTCGCGCCATTGCCCGAATCTCAATCATTGCGATGTTCTTCAAGAACGAGCCAGTATCCCAGTCATCCATGCGCCTCACCAGCTACTCCACCCCTCTCAGGTCCAACTCATAGCGTGCATGTGGGAGGGATGCAAGGCTGCATCCCTCCCACTCAATTCACCACGACCGGCCTACCAATCACCCTCAGCCTGGCCAGAGGTGAATATAAATAGGCGTGTCGAAAGTGATCCCAGGATAATCTGGACTTGCTGCTCGCCTCAGCAGCTCAGCCATTCTGTGATTGCCCTCAATCATGTAGTTGTCTTCCGCATGGAATCGCAGGAGGGAAAACTCACCACCAGTCGGCTGGGTCGTACTTCTCAGAAGCTCCTCGTCTGTCATCGAACGCGCCATTCCAGCCTTGAGAGGATCTGACTGCCAGTTCCCGTCAGCATCGACATTGTCATGCCCAATTCCACGAAGATCGCCGACTGTCGCATTCGGCTCGTGGGCGCTATCGGCAGCCTTCGACCCTCCTCCGAAGAGCCTGGAGAAGAATCCCTTGCCCTTATTTCCATCTTCGCCGCAGGTGTTATGAACCAGGACTGGAACGCCGCCCGCCACAACATAGTACGTGTGCAGGTTTCGGACGGTCAGGTTGAAGCGGTTGGCCTCACCTGGCGTGACCTTGACAGTGAGAACGACAGCGGTGCGGCTGTCATCGCTCTGGAGAGCGTGACCTGGGGTGAGTTTGCCAGCAGGAGTCCAGGCGCGGGTGGTGGCGTCCCAGAAGGGATGCTTAGAGGTTGTATGGATGGTATTGGGCGTGCCGTCGGCCGAGCGTACGGTGACGTCTACGTGGTCGTGGTCGTGGTTGGCGTAAGTGGCCGTGACGGTCTGAGGGCCAACGTGTTTCCCGGTTTCGGGGTCTGCGGACTCGACGCGGTCGCCGATCTGCAACTGGCCGATGGGCTTGGTCTTGCCGTCGGCGACCAAGACAGGGGTGCTGGGAGCGAAGCTGCACCCACCCGGGCCGGGCTTGGGTGCGGCCTTGGCGGCTCGATCGCTGCCAGAGGACGCCCCGGAGTCGGCGGTGTCCTTCGCCGTTGCCGCAGCAGTGTCGGCGCCGGCGGAGGCGGCTGCGTCTGCTTTGGACGCGGTTTCGGCGGCTTCGGTGAGAACTCCTGCGGCGGCGCTGGCTGCTGCCACCTCTCTGGCGACAACGGCTCCGCCTGATGCGATCACGCTGGTGGCGGCGTTGATGGTGGATGCCGCTACACCGAAGTCCGCCGCTTCGGTAAATGCTGTCGCGCCCTCGACGAGGAGGACTCCGCACGCTCCGCCGGTTCCTACGACGCAGGCCACCGCGCCGACGACGACGGCGGTCGCGATCACCGCAGCGATGACGGGGTGTTCCTTCACGGCTTGGGCGACAGCGTGGGCGGCGTTCTTGACGTGGCAGGAGACGCTCCACCGGCTGCAGTGGTGGTGGCTCTTGTGGCCATTGTTGCCGGCTGCGGCGGCTGCCTGGTCCTTGTCGAGTTGGGCGATCTCGTGTTGGCAGGCGTCGTCGCAGCCGCCGCCGGCGGAGTCCTTGTTCATCAGGCCGCTGGGGTCCGCGCCGGTGACGGGGTTGTTGGAGGCGTAGCTGTAGCCGTTGATCTGCTGGGGGTCGGTGACTTCGAGGACGGGGTCGAGGGAGACGAAGCGGCCGGTGGTGGGGTCGTAGTCGCGGGCGCCGAGGTGGGTGAGGCCGGTGGTGTCGTCCTGGACTCCACCGACGAAGCCGTGGTCTCCGGACCAGGCGCCGGGGTCGGTGCCGCGGACGTTGCCGAAGGGGTCGGTGCGGCGGAAGGTGACAGCCTGGGTCGTCGGGTCGATCTGGGCGGTGGCGGTGTTGTGGGCGTCGTCGAGGGTCCACTGCAGGGTGCCGTCGTCGGTGCGGACCGCGATGGTCTGGTCGCCCCAGCTGTAGTAGCGGGTGGCGGTGGTAGTGGTGGCGCCCTTGTCGAGGTGGAGTTCGGTGTCGCCGAGGTAGAGGGTGGTGCCGGTGTCGTCGCGGGTGAGCAGGCGGTTTCCGTCGGCGTCGTAGAGGTAGCTGGAGCTGGTGCCGTCGGCGTTGGAGGCCTGCCGGAGGTGGTTTTCGTCGTCCCAGGCCAAGGACTGTGCGCCGCTGGCGAGGGTGCGGCTGGTGGTGTTGCCCGCGTCGTCGTAGCCGTAGGCGTTGACGGTGTCGGCGGAGGTGGCGGTGCCGTCGACGTGGGTGGTGGAGCTGCTCAGGGTGTGGGGCTGCTTCCCGTCTTCGCCGCCGTACTTGTAACTGGTGGTGGTATCGGGCGCGCCGGCGGCGGTGGCGTGCTGGACGAGCTGTTTGCGGTTGCCGAGCGGGTCGTAGGAGTAGGACTGCCAGTAGGGGGCGGGGCCGCTGCCGAGGGTGGTGGTGGTCGGGTCGCTCTTGCAGGCTCCGGTGGTCTGCCAGGTGTCGGCCGTTGTCCAGGCGTCGGTGAGGCGGTCGTGGCCGTCGTAGCGGTAGCACTGGGTGTCGTCGACGCCGTCGGCGCGGGCGTCGGTGAGGGTGGGGTTGCCGGCGTTGTCGTAGGCGTAGTGGGTGTCCTGGACGATGCCGGTGCCGGTGTCGTCGGTGACCAGTTGCCGGTTCAGGCGGGCGGTGCCGTCGTCGTAGTAGTTGCTCTGCTGGACCCATTTGGTGCTCTGGGCGCTGGAGGTGCCGAGGGTGATCTGGGAGAGCTGGCTGGTCTTGGTGTACTGGGTGCCCTGGACGTAGCCGCTGACGTTGCTGTTCAGCGTGGTGGGCAGGTCCAGTGCGTTGTAGCCGTAGACCAGGGATTCCGAAGCCAGGTGTCCTGCGGCGGGGTCGCTGGTCTGGTACAGGGTCCCGTCGAGGTTGTAGTCGGTGGAGAAGGAGTAGCTGCCCTTGAGGGCGTCCTCACCGGGGGCGGCGGGGATGGTGACGCGGGTGGCGGTGGGGCGGTAGAGCTGGTCGTAGGTGAGGACCGAGGTGGCGTACTTCAGACCGGTGGCGCCGGAGCCGCCCACGTAGCGGGCAGAGGAGGTCAACTGTCCCTTGGCGACGGTGTCCCACGTCCAGGAGGCCAGCTGATCGTCGGCCGTCTGCTTGTCGACGGCGGCGTCGTATTCGCCGGTTTCGCGGCCGAGTTCGTCGTAGGTGTAGCTGAGGGTCTTGCCGCGGCTGTCGGTGCTCGACTCGACCTGGTCGAGGTTGTTGTAGACCGTGCTGGAGGCGCCGGCGTCGGGGTCGACGGTGGAGGTCTGGCGGCCCATCAGGTCGTAGCCGTAGGTCCAGACGCTGTTGCCGGCGTCGGTGACCTTGTCCAGCTGCCCCTTGGCGTTGTAGTCGTAACTGATCGTCGTATAAGGGCCGGTGGCAGCCACGCTGTCGTACTGCCGGGTCTCGGTGGTGCGGCCGAGAGTGTCGGTCAGGGTGGTGGTGGCCACTCCGCCGCTGGGCGGGATGACCGTGGTGCGGTCTCCGTCGTAGACGGTCGTGGAGGCCCACTTGTAGGCGCCGTCGGCGTAGAAGTCGGCGCGGGTGGGCCGGCCGGCGCCGTCGTAGGTGGTGAGGGTCTGCGCGGGTTCGGCGGAGGTGACGTTGGCCAGGGTGCCGGTGGCGGTGACGGTGTCGAAGTAGTCGCCGTCGCTTTCGACGGCCAGGCCGCGCGAGTCGTACTTGGTCTCGGTGATGACGCGTCCCCCGCCGGGGGCGGGCACCTGGGTCCTGGTCCTTGCTGCGGTTCCCGCGCCCGTAGACATGGCAGAACAACCGGTCGTCGCTGGCGGGGGCGTCAGGCCGCAGCCAGTTGCTGACGTCGACGGCCAGCACGATCCGTCCGTCGGCCGCGCAGGGCAGCGGCAGGACGGCTAGGGCTCGGCGCAGGCGGGCAGGCTCGCACCAGCCCCGGTCCAACGCGGCGTACAGGGCGCCGTGCCCACGCCGATGCTCGGCAGCCAGGCACAGCTCGACCAGTGTCTTCACCGGCCCGTCCGTACACAGCACCGCGTCCCTGAGCTCGAAGAGCGCATCCGCACGGGCGTACAAGGACTCGTAGAACTCGACCCGAAAGCGGGACAGGACACACAACGCCTCCCCGGCGGACCCGGCGACAGGCAGATTCATACACAGCGGCCGTTCTCTCGTGCTTCGTGACTCAACATCTCGAAGCGTGGAGAACGGCCGTCCCCGTTGTCCCGCGAAGAACCGCAAATCAGCAGGTCGGATGACCAGCGAGGTTGAACGCCAAGCTGAGAAGTCGTCGCGCTATCGATCACGGTGAGCGTGGGTTCGAGGTTGACTTCCCGGTCGGGTGATCTTCGGTGGCAGCGCGCATGAGGACAGGGCCTGTGGTGCATCTCGGGGTCGTCGAGACCGATGAGTCTGCCAGGAGGCCCTGTTGTCGCAGTTGTACGCTCTCGCGCTGACCGGATCCAATGCGTTCACCTGGTCGTGTGACTGCCTCGCGCACCGTTTCGGGAATGCGGGCGACCGTCCTGACCGGGAGCCGCGGTACTCGCCGCGCGGGGGGGCTTTGGCAGACCACGGGTACGTGGGCCGCACACCGGTTGTGATACGGGTCATGGGGGGAAAAGTGAACGAGGGGTGGAGTCAGACCCGTTGACGTCATTATGGACAACCAATCCCTTGCGCCGCGATGCACAGGTCACGCGATCGTCATCGGTGGCAGCGTGGCGGGACTTCTTGCGGCACGCGCGTTGAGCGCCTCGTTCGCGAAGGTGACGGTATTCGACCGGGACACGTTTCCGGAGCAGCCGGTCGGCCGGCGCGGGGTTCCGCAGAGCCGCCAGGTCCACGCCCTGCTCACCCGCGGCGCGACCGGACTGGAAGAACTCTTTCCGGGATTCCTCGAGGGCATGGCGTCGGCCGGCGTTCCCAGCGGAGACGGGCAGGCGGATTTCTCCTGGTACCTGGACGGGCACAAGTTGGCCGTCGCGGCGTCCGGCCTGCGCGGCTACGGCGTGACCAGGCCCCTCATCGAGACGATGATCCGGGATCGCGTCAGGAGCCTGCCCCAGGTCACCCTCCGCGAAGAGGCCGAGGTGGCCGGGCTGCTCGTCGACGACGGGCAGGTCCGCGGCGTGCGGGTGCGGCAGCGGCAGCGGCAGCGGCACGACCGTGCCGAGGAGGAAGTGCCGGCCGAACTCGTGGTGGACGCGTCCGGCCGGGGCTCGCGCGCACGGACCTGGCTGCGTGAGCTGGGCTATCCCGTGCCGGAGGAGACTGCCGTCAGGACGAACGTGGTCTATGTCACCCGCCATTACCAGCAGGAGCCGGGCCTGCTGGACGGTCGGCTGGGAGCCACCGTCGTGCCCTATCCCGGGCAGCCCCGGGCGGGGGTGGTCATCCGGCAGGAGAAGGACCAGTTCGCGGTACTGCTGGCCGGGATACTCGGTGAGGAACCACCGACAGACGACGCGGGCATGCTCGCATTCTCGTCGACACTGGCGGGCCAGGAAGTGGCCGAGGTGCTCCGCTCCGCCACACCCCTCGACGACGCGGTCAAGATGCGCTATCCGGAAAGCTCCCTCAAGCACTTCGACCGACTCGGCCGCCATCTCGGAGGATTCCTTGTCGTCGGCGACGCACTGTGCAGCTTCAACCCGATCTACGGTCAGGGCATCACCGTCGCGGTCATGCAGGCCGAACTCCTGGAATCCCTGGTCAGGGCCGACCGCAACGACCTGTCTGCTCGTTTCTTCACCGCCGCGGCCGCGCTGCTGGCCGAACCGTGGGCCCTGGCCACCGGGGGCGACCTGCGCTTTCCCGAGGTGGAGGGAGAACGAGGGCCCCAGGACGAACAGATCGGGCGGTACCTCGATCAGTACCGCGCCTCCGCGGCGATCGACCCGGTCCTCGGAACGGCCTTCCTCCACGTGGCGAACATGATGGCCCCGGTGGCCTCGCTGCTCAGTCCGGAGCTGGTGGAGCGCACCCGACACCCCGAACCCTGAGCGCGTACGGGCAACGACACTGCCGCGGTCCCGCCACCTGACCGCGCGACCGCGGCCGGCTGGTCCTGTGCGCCGGACCCGGCCACGGCCTGCGCCGCCGTAGCGGCAACAAGACCCGCGGACCGGCCGTGAACGGCACCTTCTTTGGCGCAGGCCGGCCGGCGCCGGGGCATCCGACTGGAAACGGACTCAAGGGTCCGGTAATCTGACGACCGGACCCACGGGTCCGTTTCGGTTGGCAGCAAGCATGAGAGGGACTTTCACCATGCCTCACGTCCACATCGGCGAAGCCCTGCGGGCCCTGGTCTTCGAGCCTGACCCAGGCGAGGAACTGCCCCAGGTCCTCGACCGGTACTACGCCCCTGACTACACCCACCGCAGCGACGGGAAAACGCTGAACCGTGAGGAATTCGCGGGAATGGTCGCGCGCATCAGGAGCCAGGTCGCCAACGGCACGGTGACCGTCCTCGACGAACTGCGTGACGGCTCCGCCTACGCAGAACGCCATGTCTTCCACATCACCCTGGAGAACGGCTCCACCCAGAGCCGTGAGGTCGCGATCTTCGGCACTTTCGCCGAGGACGGCCGCTTCCGGCACCTGAGCGAGACCGGTTTCGACATCGCCGCCGACGAGACCCGCTGATTCCCTCACGACCGGAGTACGGCATGCCCCGCCTTACCGATCCGGACCCCGCGTCGCTCCCGGCCGAGGTCCGCGAATTCCTCACCTCCCTGCCGCCCGATCCCATGGTCAGAATGCTGGCGCATTCGGCCGGGACCGTGAAGCCGTTCGTGCAACTCGCCAAAGCGCAGTTCACCGCCATGGAGCTGCCGGCCCGTTCGCGTGAGCTGGTGATCCTCACCGTCGCCGAGTACACCGGGAGCACATTCGTCGCGGCTCAGCACATCCCCATGTCGCAGTCGGCCGGGGTCGATGAGCGCACCCGGCAGCTGATCCACGCCAGGCAGATCGACAGTCACGAGCTCTCACCTTCCGACCGCGCCCTGCTGCGCCTCACGGCCGAGGTGGTCCAGCGCCCCCACATCTCCGACGATGTATTCGGGCGGGCTTGCACGTTCCTCACCGCGCGCGAACTGGTCGAGGTTCTGCAAGTGATCGGCTACTACTGGTCATTCGGCCGCATCTCCACCGTGCTGGACGTTCAGGTGACCAAGGTCTACGGCGACGAGCCCCTCCTGGACACACCGACCGACGACTCCCCGGACTGAGACCGGCGGGCACGCACGCAGTCGCCCACCGCAATGGCGCGTCTGCGGCCGTCCATGCGATCGACCACCTCTCCAAGGAAGGTTCCCCCCTCCGATGACCCCTTCCGAGGCTTCTGGATCCGACCACTGGGTGCCCGATACACCCAGGCGGTCGGACGCCCGCCGCAACCACGAGCGCGTGGTGGCCGCCGCGGTCGAGATCTTCCGCGAGTACGGCACGCAGGCATCGGTTCCCCAGATCGCGGCGCGCGCCCAGGTCGGGAAGGCGACGGTCTACCGGAGCTTCCCGACCAAGGAGGACCTGCTGGAGACGGTCACCGGGCTGAGCTTGGCGCGGCTGGAAGAGCGCACCGCGTCGGCACTGCGCGAAGCCGACCCCTACGAGGCCTTCCGCCGCTATGTCCTCGGGCTCTTCGAGGGCCTGGCGCACGACCGTCTCCTCGCGGAGAGGCTCGCGGACGCCACCTCCTCCGCCGCCGTATCCGTCCTGGAGACCCTGGTGACGTTGATGGAGACGGCGCGGGTCGCCGGAAGGCTGCGCGAAGACGTCACTCAGATGGATTTGCGGGTCGTCCTGTGCGGCACGGCCCTGCAACTGGTGCGGTTGGCCGAACGCGATCCGGTGACATGGCACCGCTACGGAGACATGGTTCTCGCGGCACTACGGCGCTGAACTGCGGCAGTGACCGGTGGGCGTCAGCACGGCGGGGCACGAGCGGAGATCGCCGTGGCGCCAGGCCCGCCCCGGGAAGGCGGCCGTGCATCCGCAGGTCATGGAACGGGGGATGCGAGAAGTCCGGCGGCACAGCCGTCCACAAGCCGCAGGCCCTCACCAGGAAGGCGAAGCGGAAGGGAAAGACCTGAAGGCGAACCGGCCACGGCGGGCTGAGGCCCGCCGTGGCCGCGGTGGCGGAAGGGACGCAGGGGGCGAGGGTCAGGCGACGTGCCAGACCTGGTTGGCGCCTCCGTTGCCGGTCCACTGGTCCAGGGCGGTGCCCGCGGTGGTGGAGTTGTTCGGCACGTCGACGACCAGGCCGCTGCTGAGGCTCTTCAGGGCGTAGGAGGTGTTCGACGGGGAGGCGTAGTCACCGACGGCGTCGAAGGCCCACAGCTGGTTGGCGGCTCCGGTGCAGGGCCACTGGATGAGCGCTCCGCCCGGGGCGGTGGAGGCGCCCGACACGTCGAGGCACTTGCCGGAGGCGGCGCTGACGAGGCTGAAGACGTTGCCGGAGGTCCGGCGCAGGTTCCACCGCTGGTTGGCGCCGCCGTTGGCGGGCCACTGGACGACGGGGACGCCGTCGGCGGTGGAGGCGTTGTCGACGTCGACGGCCTGCCCGTCGCTCGCGCTGGTGAGGACGTGGTCGGCCGCGCTGGGCACGGACGCGTTGGCGGTCCAGGTGCCCGCGCCGACGTCCAGGGACCAGGAGGCGAACCAGCCGACGTTCAGCGTGCTGCCCGACACGGTGATCGGCAGCCAGACGAGCGGGGAGCCGCCCAGGTCGTTCGGGTTCCACCGGTCGCCGGCGTAGATGAAGGTGGTCCCGGCGGTGCCGCTGACCTGGATGATGTTGGCGGTCTGGGTGTTGTACGTCGAGGTGCCCGCGGGCGCGAAGGCGCTGTACGAGCTCCACGGGCCGCCCGGCGAGGCGGCGCTGGCGTACATGTTGTCGTTGGTGTTCCAGCCGGTCAGGCTGGAGCCGAGGATGAAGTAGCGGCCGCCGGACTTCATCATCGCCGGGGCCTCGTAGCCGGCGACGTCGGCGACGTCCGCGGCCACCGAGAGGTAGTCGGCGGACAGCCGCTCGATGTGCGTCCTGCTGTGCCCGCGGTCCTCGGTGAGCAGGTACGCGGTTCCGTCGGTGTCCTGGAACAGGCTCTCGTCGCGGCTCTGGTTGCCCAGCGGCTGGAAGCTGCCCCGGTACGCGTACGGGCCGCAGGGGGTGGAGCTGGTGGCGACGCCGACCTTCGCCTCGGTGTAGGCGGGGTTGTCGATGTGCGCGTACATCACGTAGGTGCGGGTGGAGGCGTTGTACAGCACCTTGGGCCGCTCGACGATGCGGCCGGGTCCGAGATCGCCGCTCGCCTGCCGGGGCAGGGCGCTGCTCTGGAAGGTCCAGGTGCGCAGGTCGGTGGAGGTGAAGCAGGGAATCGAACGGAACGAGGTGTCGGAGGAGTTCTCGCCGTTCTTGTCCTCGCCGAAGCCGTACCAGGTGCTGCCGGACTTCACGATGCCCAGTCCGTGCATCTGCAGCGGGTTGCCGTTCTGGTCGTTCCACGCCGCCCCGGGGGTGAACGTGCTGACCGGCGCCGCGTGGGCGGCGGGCAGCGGCCCCAGGACGGCCGCGGCGAGCAGCAGCAGGCCGGTCACGATGCGCCGCAACAGCCTGCGCGGCCGGCCGGTGTTCTTCGGCATGGGTGCCTGCCTTCCATGGTGTCGTCGTCGTGCCGTTACCGGTGACGCGGGCCGGCGCGGGGTGGAGACGGTGCGCGCCGGTGCGCCGCGGGGCCGGGCCTGGGCGGCCCCGCGGCCTTTGTGCCTACGGCACCGCGGGCAGTGCCGTCCACTGCTGGTTGATACCGCCGTTGCAGTCCCACAGGTCCAGTCGGGTGCCGTTGGCGGTGGCGAAGCCGGGGTCGTCCAGGCAGCGGCCCGACAGCGGGTTGCGATAGCCGGCGCCCGACACCTGCCACTGCTGGTTGGCGCCGCCGTTGCAGTCCCAGATCTCCAGCTTCGTCCCGTTGGCGGTGCCGAAACCGGTCGCGTCCAGGCACTTGCCGAGGGCGCGAAGGGTGCCGTCGGAACGGAGCGTCCACCACTGCGCGTCGCCGCCGTTGCAGCTCCAGAGCTGGACGGCGGTGCCGTTGGCGCTGCTGGCGGTGTTGACGTCCATGCACGCGCCGGACGCGCCGACACCGGCTCTGACCGGGCCGCCGTTCGGCACCGGGGGCTTGATCCAGCCGGCGTCGTCCGCCGCGAGCAGCGCGGTGTTGAAGGCGTCGGCCAGCTTCTGGTAGCCGGCGTCACCGGGGTGGCGGTCGTCGTACAGGTCGGAGACCTTCACCGCGCTGGAGTCGACGAACCCGACGTGCTTGCCGGCGGCCCGCTTGGCCTGCACGATCAGCGGGACCTGCCGGTCGTACTCGGCCCTGTTGGCCTGGATGGTCGGGTCGGTGCTGGGGAGCAGCGGGCTGACCAGCACGGTCACGCCGGGGTCGTCGGCGAGGATCCGGTCGATCAGCGCGTCGAGGCGGTTGGAGATCGTCGGCACCTGGTAGCTCTGCGCCAGGTCGTTGGTCCCGATCTGCAGGGTCACGACGTTGGGCTTGGAGCGGGCGAGGGTCGCGTCGGTGATCCCGGCGATCTGGTCGATGCGCCATCCCGAGTGCCCCTCGTGGTCGGGGTCGGCCATGGTCCCGTTGCGCAGGTTGCCGACGAAGTCCGGGGTGTAGCCCTCCGCGGCGAGCGAGGTGAACAGCGGCCCGCGGTAGCCGTTGCCCGTCGAACTCCCGTAGCCCTCGGTGATCGACGCTCCGAGCGGCATGAGCCGTACGTGGGTGTTGCTCCGGGCCTCGGCGGGCGTGCCGGCGCCCCACGCCAGTCCGCCGGCTGCCAGCAGGGCCGTCACGAGTGCGGCCGTCAGTCTCTTCACCGTGCCTCCTTCCTCAGGGGCGGGGCCCGCCGGGTGTCCGGCGGGCCCTGCCGGACGGGACTCAGGTGCCGGGTACCGTCCACTTCTGGTTGGTGCCGCCGTTGCAGTCCCAGATCTCCAACTGGGAGCCGTCGGTGGTGCTGGCGTTGGGCACGTCGAGGCAGCGGCCGGACTGGGGGTTGACCAGGGCGCCGGTCGAGGACGTGTAGGTCCACTTCTGGTTGTTGCCGCCGTTGCAGTCCCACAGCTCGATCAGGGTGCCGTTGGCGGTGCCGCCGTTGCCGGTGACCTCGACGCACTTGCCGAGGACCTGGAGGGTGCCGTCGCTCGCGACGGTGACCTGCTGGGCGGCGGAGTTGTTGCAGGTCCAGATCTGGATCTTGTTGCCGTTGGTGGACGAACCGGTGTTGTCGTCCAGGCACTTGCCACCGTTCGCCGACACCACCGCGCCGGTGCCGCCGCCGGTCCCGCCGGGAGCCTGCGAGCCGGTGGCGAGCAGTTCCACCTCGGCGAGCGCGGTCCTGGAGTCGCCGTTGCCCGCGGAGACCACGAGCCGGTAGCCGGAGTAGCTGCCCGGCGTCGTGATCTTGAACGGCCGGGTCTGCAGCCGGTTGGGGAACGACTCGTTCGTCCTGGTGTCCAGCGTCGTCCAGTTCGAGCCGTCGGTGGAGCCCTGAAGGGTCCAGCTCTTCGGGTCCTGGGCGGCGTTGGTGGCCGAGGTCAGCGTGTAGAAGGTGGCCTGCTGCTTCGCGCCGCCGCTGTAGCTGTAGGTGACCGTCGGCGTCGCGTTGGAGAACGTCACCCGGCTGCCCGAGGTGTCGTCGAACAGGCCCGAGACGTTGGTGCCGTCCGAGGCGGACGCGCTGCCCCGGCCGGGTCCTGTGGTGTCGCCGAGCGGCTGGGGCGCCTGGCCGGCCGCGGTGAGCTGGTCGGGCATGGTGGTGTCCGCCGCACCCCAGCTCGACGGGCTGGAGCCCATGGTGAAGTCCAGGGTGGCGCCCGCGGTGAGCTGCGCGCCGGTCAGGTAGGGCTTGGTGTAATCCTGGCCGTTGACCTTGAGGGACTGCACGTAGACGTTGTCGCGGTTGTTGTCGGGGGCGTTGACGACGATGTCGTGGCCGTTGTCCAGGTGCACGGTGGCCTTGGTGAACAGCGGCGAGCCGATGACGTAGTTGTCGCTCCCGACCTGGAGCGGGTAGAAGCCCAGCGCGCTGAAGATCTGCCAGGTGGAGGTGGCGCCGTTGTCCTCGTCGCCGGGGTAGCCCTGGCCGATGGAGCTGCCGGTGAACAGGCGCTGCTGGATCTGGCGGACCACGGCCTGCGTCTTCGACGGCGCTCCGGCGTAGTCGTACATGTACGGGATGCCGAAGGACGGCTGGTTGCTCATGCCCAGCTCGCCGATGCGGACGTCGCGGGCCTCGATCATCTCGTGGATGGTGCCGCCGTAGCCGCCGGTGTCGCCGACCGCGGTCTCCTGGGTGGTGAAGAACGCGTCCAGCTTGGCTTCCAGGCCGGCCCTGCCGCCGTAGAGCGACTGCAGGCCGTTGGGGTCCTGCGGCACGGTGAAGGCGTAGTTCCAGGCGTTGGTCTCGGTGTACTCGTTGCCCCACTGCTGGGGGTCGAAGCTGCCGTCGGCCACCCGCCAGGCGCCGCTGGAGGTGCGGCCCTCGAAGAAGCCCACGTTCTTGTTGAAGACGGTGGTGTAGTTGCGGGCCCGGCCGAGGAAGTACGCGGACTCGTCCTGGTACTTCTTGCGGTCGGTGGCCGAGGTGGCGGGGTCGGCGGCGAGCTTGGCGGCCATGGTGCCGATGCCGTAGTCGTTGATGTAGCCGTCCAGCGACCAGGAGATGCTGCCGCCCTGCCCGGTGTTGGTGTATCCGGTGAACTCCGACGTGTCCAGGCCCTTGCGGCCCACTCCGGCGGAGGTCGGCACGACGGTGGCGTTCTTCACCGCGGCGTCGTAGGCGGCCTTGGCGTCGAAGGCGGCGCCCTTGGCGTAGGCGTCGGCGAAGGCGACGTCGGAGCTGGTGCCGGTCATCTGGTCGGCGTAGCCGGGCGAGGACCAGCGGGTGGTCCAGCCGCCGTCCTTGTACTGCTGGACGAAGCCGTCGGCGAGTTGGCCCGCGGTGGTGGACTCCAGCAGGGAGTAGGCGGGCCACTCGGTGCGGTAGGTGTCCCAGAAGCCGTTGTTGACGTAGACCTTGCCGCTGACGATCTTCGCGCCGGTCTGGGTGGAGGTGGTGGACCCGGTGGCGCCGGAGAAGGGGCTGGCGTACTTGTAGACCGGGGCGGCGGCCGTACCGGTGTTCTCGTAGCCCGAGTTGGGATACAGGTTCATCCGGTAGAGGTCCGAGTACAGCGTGGTGAGCTGGTCGTCGCTCGCGCCCTGGACCTCGACCTTGCCGAGCTTGGCGTTCCACTGCTGCTCGGCGGCGTTCTTGACGGTGTCGAAGGAGGTGCCGGCCGGGATCTCCAGCGACAGGTTCCGCTTCGCCTGGTCGAGGCTGATGAAGGAGGTCGCGATGCGCATCGTGACCGTCTTGTTCGACGAGGTGTCGAACTTGGCGTAGCCGGTGACGTTGTCGCGGCCCTGGCCGGTCACCTTGGCGGCGGCGGTGGGGGTGCGGTCGAACTCGGCGTGCACGAACATCCGGGTCGCGCCGGCGCCGTTGCCGATCGAGGTGTCGGAGTAACCGTCCAGCGTGCCGTCGGAGTTGAGGGTCAGCCCGCCGTCGTTGCTGGTGTTGTCGAAGAGCAGGTCGCCGTTGCCGCCGGTGAAGGTGAAGCGGAACTCCGCGGAGTGGTCGGCGGGGGCGATCTCCGCCTTGATGCCGTTCTTGAACGTCACCCCGTAGTAGTGGGGCTGCGCTGTCTCGTCGGCGTGCGAGAAGGCCAGCGCGCGGTTGCCGCGGTTCAGGTCGGGGGTGCCGGTCGCCGCGGACGGCATCACCTGGAACAGGTCGCGGTCGCCCATCCACGGGCTCGGCTCGTGGCTGATGCCGAGCGCCTGGAGGGTCGGCAGGTTGTCGCCGTTGTTCTGCGACGCGTAGCTGTACTCCCAGCTCGACGAGCCGGCGTCGGTGACCGGGGTGTAGAAGTTGAAGCCGTTCGGCACCGCGGTCAGCGGCAGGTTGTTGCCGCGCGAGAAGGACCCGGAGGCGTTGGTGCCGCGCCGGGTGTCGACGTGCTGGGCGAAGCTCGCCGCGGTGTTGGGGGTGGCCGCGCCCAGCGTGATGTCGTCCACCCACCCCTTGAACTGGGTGGTGTTGGCGGTGCCCTGGGTGTCGTCGTAGCCGAGCAGGATGCGGTCGATCGTCTTGCCGGCCGCCACCGTGCCGATGGTCGAGGCCACCCGGTTCCACTGGTTGGCGTAGAGGATCTTGCCGGTGCCCTGGGCCTTCGGGCTGATGTTGACGCCGTTCTGGTCGACCGCGGGCCCGGACAGCTCGCTGAGGTACGTGCCGTCGGTGAAGTGCAGGTCGACCGCGGCGTACGTACTGGGGTAGTTGAGGTCGTTGCGGGTCAGCTCGGGGAAGATCTCGTAGGAGAGCTGCAGGTTCTGCGTGACCGGGATGCTGACGTTGTAGAGCTTGTCCCAGGCCCAGACGCCGCCGCCGGCGGTGTGGGTGCCGGAGTACTGCAGCGCCTTGAGGCCGGTGAAGCCGACGTTGGGCTTGATGTCCGGGCCGGAGGCCGGGCCGGAGCCGACACCGGTGGTCATGCCGGCGGAGATCCCGGAGGTGCGGTTGGTCCCGTTGGGGTTGACCTCCACCGTGCTGTTCCAGGTCGGTTGCGGCTGGCCCGACTCGAAGGAGGTGGTGAACGCCGGTGTGCCGGCGGCCGTGGCGGAGGGGGCGAGGGTCAGGGCGTACGTCGGTACGGCCAGGGCGCAGGCGATCGCCGCTGTCAGCAGCGACCTCGCCGGGGTCCGGGGGCGTCGGCCGTGTCTCATGGGGGTCGAACCTTTCTTCAGACGAAGGTGTCCGGCAAGGTGTCAGGCGGGGTGTCCGGTGGTCGGGAGAGGGCCGGTCACGGGGTGGCCCAGCGCTGGTTGGCGCCGCCGTTGCACGTCCAGATCTCCAGCTGGGTGCCGTTGGCGGTGTTGCCGCCGGGGACGTCGAGGCACTTGCCGGAGACCGGGTTGACCAGGGCGCCGTTCGAGACGGTCCACTGCTGGGCACCGGTGCCGTTGCAGGCCCACTCCTGGACCAGGGTGCCGTCCGCGGTGTGCCCGCCGTTGACGTCCAGGCAGTTGCCGTTCGCGCGGACGGTCCCGTCCGCCTGGCGCGTCCAGCTCTGCGCGGCCGTGTTGTTGCAGTCCCACAGCTGCACGTGGGTGCCGTTCGCGCTCGAACCGCCGCTGAGGTCGGCGCACTTGTTGCTGTTGGACGCGGACAGGATGGTGCCGGTGCTGGGCAGCGGCTGCGCGCCGGACAGGGTGATGTCCACCGCGTGCGTGCCGGTCAGCGAGGCGGGGATCGAGTTGCCCGAGGTCGTCACGCCGTCGAGCTTGAACGAGCTGATGACGTTGCCTGACCCGTGCAGCGCGATGTTGAGCGTCGCGCCCCGGTAGCTGACGCCGCTCAGCGTCGCGTCGCCCCAACCGGCCGGCAGGGTGGGCTTGAAGGTGATGCCGCCGGTCCCGAAGGTGATGCCGAACAGGTCGGTGTCGATCATCCGCAGGTACGCGGTCGCCGACCAGGTCTGGTCGGGGGCGGCGCCCCAGTGCCCGCCGGTCTGCCATCCGCCGTCCACCGCGCCGGTCTGCGCGTTGTAGATCTCGGCGAACTGGCCGCTGGCGTCGGCCAGTCCGGCGAGCTGCTGCACCTCGCCCGCGAAGCGCGCCTGGTTCCCGGACTGCGCGGCGGCGTCCGCCCAGTAGCCCTGCACCATCGGCCAGACCACCACGTTGTGGCGGCCGGGCTGGGCGTCGCTGTACCGCGCGTAGTTCGGGTACGTGTCGACGATCCCGTACGGCTGCAGGTGCGCGTTCTGCATGATGGACTGCGCCTGGCTGGGGCCGGCGATGCCGAAGAGGACCGCGAAGGACAGGCCGGTGCCCTCCTCCGTCTGGTCGAGCTGGCCGGACATGCTGTCGTTGCCGTGCAGGAAGTAGCCGTACAGGCCCTTGGCCGAGTTCCACAGCCGCTGGTTGATCGCCGTCTTGAGGCTGGCGGCCTGGGAGTTGAGTGCGCTGACCTCACTGGCGGGCCGGCCCAGGGCGGAGGCCATCAGGGCGGCGCTGCGGTAGGCCTGGTAGTACACCGCGTTGGTGCTGAGCGTCATCATCGTGGACGTCGCGGTGTAGTCGCCGACGTAGCCGCCGTGGCTCTCGGTGCTGTCGGCCGGCGGCGCCGGGTAGCCGGCGATGCCGTCGTTGAAGAACGCCGGGCCCTGGAAGAGGCCGTAGGAGGAGTTGTAGTTCGCGTTCCTGCGGGTGGTGAGGGTGTTCGTCGCCGCCTGGTAGGCGTTGGCCAGGAAGGTCTGGTCGCCGGTGACGAGGTAGTGGTTCCAGGCGCCGACCGCCCACACCACCTGGTCCCACTGCTCGTTGTCCTGCTGGACGATCAACTGGCCGTTGGACTGCTTGACCACCGCCGACCACAGGGTGTTCGCGGCCTGCTTCGGTTCCAGCAGGCTCGCCGCGTTCCAGGAGTTCACCGCCGCGTCCCGGGTCCACGGCTGGCTGTAGCCGCCGCCGGCCCGGATGAACGTCTGCGGGTTGGCGGTCATCAGGCCGGAGGAGTTGTAGACCGACGGGTCGTAGCCCACGGTGTTGGTGTCCAGCAGGTTCGCCAGCGCCTTGGTGTAGGCGGCGCCCAGCTTGGCCTGGGTCGCGGAGTTGGCGAAGGTGAGCGTCGGGCGGGCCGCGCCGGCGGCGGCCGCGGGGGTCGCCGCGGTCCCCGTTCCCGTCACGGCCGCCGCGGCCAGGATCAGCGCTCCGGCCGAGACCTTCAGCCGGAGGCGCCGCTGCCGCGGCTGCGGGCGCGGCCCGCGGAGGAGTCTCAGCATCATGAACCTCTCAGGGGACGTTCGTGGGAGCGCGGCGCGGGCGCCGGGGCCGGTCGGACCGCCGGCTGGTGGCCGGCGGACCGGGTGGGCGCCGCGACGGGCGCCCACCCGGGTCGGTTCTGGCGGGGGTCAGGAGGACGGGACCGTCCAGCGCTGGTTGGCGCCGGTGTTGCAGTCCCAGATCTCCAGCTGGGTGCCGTCGGTGGTGCTGGCGTTGGGCACGTCGAGGCAGCGGCCGGACTGGGGGTTGACCAGGGCGCCGGTCGAGGACGTGTAGGTCCACTTCTGGTTGTTGCCGCCGTTGCAGTCCCACAGCTCGATCAGGGTGCCGTTGGCGGTGCCGCCGTTGCCGGTGACCTCGACGCACTTGCCGAGGACCTGGAGGGTGCCGTCGCTCGCGACGGTGACCTGCTGGGCGGCGGAGTTGTTGCAGGTCCAGATCTGGATCTTGTTGCCGTTGGTGGACGAACCGGTGTTGTCGTCCAGGCACTTGCCGCCGTTCGCCGACACCACCGCGCCGGTGCCGCCCGGATTGCCTCCGGTGCCGCCGCCGGTGCCGGGGGTGATGGACAGGTTGTCGAACTGGTCGGTGCGGTAGCCCTGGATGCCCAGGCCGGCCTGCCCGCTGGAGAAGGACGTGTCGGTGACGGAGCCGAACTGGTTGCCGTCGAGCTTGGCGCTGATCTGGGAGCCCTGGAAGGTGAAGGACAGGTTGTGCCAGGTGCCGGTCCCCAGTGCGGTGGTGGTGCCGGTGGCCAGGGTGTGGTTGGACCCGTCGGTGTACATCTTCTCGATCCACCACTGGCCGGTGTCGCGGATCCGCAGGTAGTACGCGTTCATGTGCGACTGCGGCCGCTGCTGGGTGTTGGCCCGGCCGAGCAGCTCCGTGGTGCCGGCGCTGCGCAGGTAGACGTCCGAGCTGACGGTGTAGTTCGTCCAGGTCGGGTCGCCGATCAGCGCGTACGAGTCGGAGTCGTCCTGCCACTCGATCGGCTTGACCGGCGCCATCTGCTGCACGCACTGACCGGTGCGGCCGCTGCACGGCTGGACCTCGAACGATCCCTGCATGTCGGAGAGGTACTTCGCCTCAGTGCCGTTGACATCGTTGTCGTAGTTGTCGGAGTAAGGCAGCGCCAGAGCGTGGTCGGCCGGTGCGGTCGCGGTGCCCTTGCCGCCGCCGGCCAGGGTGGTCACGGTGTAGACGTAGCCGGGCTGCATGGTCAGCGAGTACGAGCCGCCCGAGGGGGTGATGTCCTGGGTGTGGACGAAGGACGTCGCCGCGCTGGGGCTGTTGACGTTGGTGGCCCACACGTGGACGGTGCCGGTGGACAGGCCGCCCTGGACGTGGAAGTTCGCGGTCTGCGTACCGGTGGAGGTGGTGGTCTCCGCGATGGTGGAGTAGTCCGAGGTGGTGTTGGACTTCACCGTCACGTAGGTGCCGTTGTTCTCGTTCCCGCCGAGGTAGCCCGACGCGGAGTCGATGAACTTCCAGCCGGGCTGGGTGAACTGGGTGACCTGCGCGGTCGCCCAGGTGCTCGCACCGATCGTGTAGTGCCCCGACCAGGGCGAGCCGGCGGTGGCCAGGCCGACCGTGTTGTACGGGAGGTTGGGGTAGATCGCGGCGATCAGCGGCCAGTTGAAGTAGCTGGTCATCTTCGCGTCGATGTAGCCGCGGGTGATCGCCCGGATCAGCGCGGGCGCACCGGTGTTCATGTCCTGCGAGCCGTTCTCGCTGTCCCACAGCGGCTTGCCGTTGTTCTTCGCCGTGGTGGTGCTGGAGCAGGACTTGGCGTCGCCGCCGTCACCGCCGTTGCACGAGTAGTGCGCGCCGATGATCGAGACGGCGTTGTTGAACGCGGAGTTGCTGGCCATGTCGTCGGCCACGCCCCAGCCGCTGTCGTCGGCGACGAGCTTCACCCCGGAGTACCCGGCGTTGTTCAGCGCCGAGCGCAGCTGGACGTACCAGTTGGCGTCGTGGCCGCGTTCGTTCCAGCCACCGAGGTAGCTGATCGTCAGGCCGTGCTGCTTGGCGCAGCCCAGCCAGGAGATCAGGTAGTTGACGGTGTCGGTGGACCAGAAGCCGCCGTTGATCCAGCCGGGCGCCGCCCACGCCAGCCCGTACAGGCCGATGTTGGGGTTGCGCGCCTTGGCCTGCTCGGCCAGCCAGAACTCGTACCCGGCGTTGCAGTTGATGGTGCCGCGCGCGTGCTCGATCGACGGCTCGGAGCCGTCCGTGGAGTTCGCGTCGCCGCCGATCTCCAGCTTCAGCAGCTGGAGGTTCGCGCCGTAGCCCGGCTTGAACATGTAGTCCAGGATCTGCGACTGCTGCGCGGCCGGATAGTCCGTCAGCAGCCGGGAGTTGCCCCCGCCGCCGCTGATCGCGCCGATCCCGTCGAACGTCCGGCCGCCCTGCGTGCCGTCCACGGTGATCGCGGTGGTCGCCGCCTGGGCGGGAACACTGCTGACCGCGAGGACGGCCGCGAGGAGCGCCAGCACCCACAACGGGGCAAGTCTCCATAGTCGTGACATGAGTGACTTCCTTTACTGGAGGGATTGGCGCACAGTGTGCTGTCGTGTTCGTTTGTCGGTCAAGGTTCTCGACAAGACGACAGAAACAAACAGCTGGCGCCGAACTCATCCGCGCAGGACGGCAGTTGCGCCACCTCGAAGATTGCCGGACCACCCTCTGGGGCGACGCCGGTATGACAACGTTGTCGGCCGAAGGGGTGGTACCCGTCCAGCAGCCATGGAGACTCCCTCGCTACCTGATCCGATGCGGTGGGGCGCACTGACGACAAGGGGAGAGCGCTCTCCGACGCTAGCCAGCGACCATGCTCGCGTCAATGGTCTTGACGCATGGTCGGACCGTTCTGCTCTCGCAGGCCGGCTCGGGGCTGTTCGTGGTTGCGCTCCCACGGCCGCCGGGCGACGGGACGCAACGGGCCGTCCGCACCTCCCCACCCCGCCGCCGAGGCCGGCCCGCGCCCACCCGACCTGCGAACTCGGACTGCCGGGGCGGCCATCGGGCGGACCGTGCGGCGCCTCGAGGACCGGAGGCGATCGCTCCGCTGAGGACCCCTCACGTTCAAACGCCTTTCCTCCGATGTCTGTTGGGTCGTGTTCGCTATTTTGGTCGGTTGCGTTGACAGGCGCGGAGGGCCTGCCCTTTGCTGTGCGGGATTCACCCCCCACCGGTCCGCAGACAGCTGCGCTGTCCGTACCTGGAGCCGCAAACGATGAAACGATGGCGTATTCCTCTGGCGACCTGCCTGTTGGTGTTGGGCTTGGCGGTGCCCGGCACGGCGGCGGGTGCCGCTTCGCCGGCGGCGGTGTCCGATCCGGCGTCCTTGGTCAATCCGTTGCTGGGCACGTCCAACGGGGGGAACACCTTCCCGGGTGCGGACACGCCGTTCGGGATGGTGTCGTGGAGTCCTGACACGCCGTCCAGGCCGCCCGGTGGTGACTACGCCTACTCCGACAACGTTGTCACAGGGTTCAGTCTCAACCACATCTCCGGACCCGGCTGCGGCGCGATGGGCGACATCCCGGTCCTGCCGACCACCGGCGGCATCGACGGCAACGCGACCGTGGGCTTCAGCCACGCCAACGAGACCGCGAGCGCCGGCGCGTACAGCGTGAACCTGGGCAACGGGGTGAGCACCGAGCTGACCGCGACGGCCCGCTCGGGCATGGCGCGCTTCACCTTCCCCGCCACCGCGCAGGCGAACCTGCTGTTCAAGCTCAGCGCGGACAAGGCCACGAACCTTCACTTCAACCGGGTCTCCAGCACCGAGGTGAGCGGGTCGGTGGACGCCGGGCTGTTCTGCGCCTCCGCACCGTCCTACACCGCGTACTTCGACATGGTCTTCGACCAGCCGATGACCGGCAGCAGCACGTTCTCCGGCGGGGACGCGGTCACCTTCAACACCACGGGCAACCGGGTGGTGCAGGCCAAGGTCGGCCTGTCCTACGTCTCGATCGCCGGGGCGAGCGCGAACCGGGCCGCGGAGAACACCGGCTGGGACTTCAACGGCACCCGCACCGCCGCGCACAACGCCTGGAACACGGTGCTGGGCAAGATCGCGGTCAGCGGCGGCACCGGCGACCAGCAGAAGGTGTTCTACACCTCGCTCTACCACGCGCTGCTGCACCCGAACCTGCTCAGCGACAGCGACGGCCGCTACTGGGGCTTCGACCACCAGGTCCACACCGTGGCCGGGGCGCAGAAGGCCCAGTACGGCACGTACTCCGGGTGGGACATCTACCGCACCCAGGCGCAGCTGGAGGCGCTGGTCGCCCCGCAGCAGGCCTCCGACAGTGCGCAGTCGCTGGTCAACGACTACGCGCAGGCCGGGTTCTTCCCCAAGTGGTCGCTGAACTCCGCCGAGACGCAGGTGATGAACGGCGATCCGGGGCCGGCGATCATCGCGGACTACTACGCCTTCGGCGCGCGGGGGTTCGACACCGCGGCGGCCAAGGCGGACATGGTCAAGGAAGGCACCACCGCCAACGCGATCCGGATGGGCCTGGACCTGCAGACCAAGTACGGCTACCTGCCCTCGGACGGCGCCTACCCCAAGGACTTCTACGGCTCGGCGGCCACCCTGCTGGAGTACAGCGCGCAGGACTTCGCCACCTCCGCGTTCGCCGGCGCGCTCGGTGACACCACCACCCGCGACCAGTTCGCCAACCGCGCGCAGGACTGGAAGAACATCTTCAACACCGCCTCGGGGTTCATCCAGCCCAAACTGGCCGGCGGCGGCTGGAAGCCGGGGTTCAGCGCGACCTCCAGCGACCAGTTCGTGGAGGGCACGTCCTGGCAGTACACCGGCGCGGTCCCGCACAACATCCGCGGCCTGGCCGACGCCATGGGCGGCAACACCAAGTACGCCGCCTACCTCGACAGTGTCCTGTCGGACTTCCACGGCTCCGGCGGCTCCCACGCCGACCTGGGCAACGAGCCGTCCATCGAACTGCCCTGGGAGTACGACTACATCGGCCAGCCCTGGAAGACCCAGAAGACCGTCCGGCAGGTCCAGGACCAGCTGTGGCCGAACAACCCCGCCAACTGGGGCGTCGGCAACGACGACCTGGGCACCATGAGCGCCTGGTACGTCTTCTCCGCCCTCGGCTTCTACCCCGAGACCCCCGGCACCTCCGACCTCGCCCTGGGCAGCCCCCTGTTCACCTCCGTCGACGTCACCCTGGGCAACGGCGCCCACCTGAGCGTCAACGCCCCCGCCGCCGCCGACAACGCCCCCTACATCCAGTCCGCCACCCTCAACGGCGCCACCTGGAACAACGCCTACCTCCCCGCCAGCCTCGCCACCACCGGCGGCACCCTCAACCTCACCCTGGGCACCACCGCCAACACCACCTGGGCCACCACCCCCACCTCCGCACCCCCCTCCTACAACGGCAACGGCGGCGCCAAACCCCCCGGCCCCCCGATCAGCACCGGCACCGGCCCCATCACCTCGGACAACGCCGGCAAGTGCCTGGACGACAACGCCGGTTCGACCGCTGACGGCTCCCACATCCAGATCTGGAGCTGCAACGGCTCCGCGGCGCAGCAGGTCACCGTCTCCGGCGACGGCACGCTGCGCATCCTGGGCCACTGCGTGGACGTCAGCAGCGGTGGCACCGGCAACAACACCCTGATCCAGCTGTGGGGCTGCGACGGCACCGGCAGCCAGACGTGGACGTACAACTCCGGCACCAAGGCACTGGTCAACCCCCAATCGGGCCGCTGCCTCGACATCCCCAACTCCAGCACCACCGACGGCACCCAGCTGCAGCTCTTCGACTGCAACGGCACCAACGCGCAGCGCTGGAACCTCCCTTCCTGACCGCTGACAACACAACCCCCCACGAGAACGGGAACGACAATGACCGGACTCTCCTTGAGAAAATGGGCAGCACGGGCGGTGGTCGCCCTGCTCGGCGCGCTGCTGCTGATCCCGAACACCGTCACCGCGCAGGCCGCACCGACCCCGGCCGCCAGCAGCATCGCGGTCCTGATGCAGTCGTACAACGCGGACAACGGCAGGATCGACGCCAACGGCTGGTGGACCGCGGCGGTCTCGCTGAGCAGCGTGATGACGTACGAGCAGGCCACCGGCGACCGGAGCTACGACTACGCCATCTCCGGCGCCTTCGCGAAGAACAGCAACTTCACCAACGACTACATCGACGACACCGGCTGGTGGGCGCTGGTGTGGCTCCAGGCGTACGACCTCACCGGCAACACGAACTACCTGAACATGGCGAAGACCACCACCAACTACATGCACAACTACTGGGACTCCGCGTGCGGTGGCGGTGTCTACTGGAGCACCGCGAAGCAGTACAAGGCGTCGATCGCCAACGAACTGTTCCTCGCCGCCACGGCCGGGCTGCACAACCGCATCGCGGGTGACACCACCTACGGCGGCTGGGCGACCAGCGAGTGGAACTGGTTCAAGAACTCGGGCCTCATCAACGGCAACCTCGTCCGCGACGGCATCAACGTCTCGGGGTGCAGCTTCAGCACCGCGAACTACTCGTACAACCAGGGCGTCATCCTCCAGGGCCTGGTCGAGCAGTCCCGCGCCACCGGTGACACCTCGCTGCTGACCACGGCGAAGTCGATCGCCACCGCGGCGGTCGCGCGCTTCAACAAGAACGGCGTGCTCTACGACGGCTGCGAGCCCAACTGCACCGGCGACGGTTCGGCGTTCAAGGGCATCTTCGCCCGCTACCTGCGGGCTCTGGCAACCGCCACGAAGAGCACCGAGTACGACGGGTTCCTGGCCACCACGGCCAACTCGATCCTCGCCAACGACACCAACAGCGCCGGCCAGCAGGGCAACTCCTTCGTCGGCCCGTTCGCCCTGTGGACCCCCAGCACCCAGACGGCCGCGGCCGAGGTGCTGGTCGCCGCCCTCGGGCTCACCACGACACCGCCCCCCAGCACCACCGGGGTGCTGCGCGGACAGGAGTCCTCGCGCTGCGTGGACGTCCCCAACGCGACGCAGAACAACGGCACCCAGGTCGCGCTGTGGGACTGCAACGGCGGCGGCAACCAGTCCTGGACGGCGGACTCCTCCGGGCGCCTGACCGTCTACGGCACCAAGTGCCTGGACGTCCGCTCGGCGGGGACCGCCGACGGCACCCCGGTCCAGATCTACGACTGCAACGGCACCGGCGCCCAGCAGTGGAGCGTGCGCACGGACGGGACCGTCGTCAACACCGGCTCCGGGAAGTGCCTGGACGCCACCGGCCACGGCACCGCCAACAACACGCTCCTGGAGATCTGGTCCTGCAACTCAGGCGCCAACCAGAAGTGGAACAGGACGTGACCTCCCGCTGATCCGCACCGCCCGACCCCGCGGCCGGTGGACCTCCCGACGACGCTCGGAGGTCCACCGGCCGCAGTCGTGGGGCGGGCCGGCGGCCGCCGCCGGCCCGCCGGCCCGGCCTCACCTCAGGTGCCGGACGAAGAACCGGGCGGCGCTGTCCGCCGCGGACCGCGGGACGCCGGTGTGCCCGCCCATGTGGGCGTGCAGGGACTTATCCCGGGAGCCGAAGGCGTCGAACAGGTCCAGGGCCGCCTGCCGGTCGTTCCCCTCGTCGTCCCACTGCAGCAGGACGTGCAGCGGAATGGTCACCCGGCGGGCCTCCTCGAACATGGCGCGAGGCACGAAGCTCCCGGCGAAGAGCCCGGCGGCCGCGATGCGCGGCTCGACCGCCGCGAGGCGGACGCCGATGGAGACCACCCCCCCCGAGTACCCGACCGGGCCGCCGATCCCGGGCAGCGACAGCAGGGCGTCGAGGGCGGCCTGCCACTCCGGGACCGCCCGGTCGACGAGCGGGAGGATGAGCGCGTCGACGATCTCCCCGCTGACCGGCTCGCCGGCCTGCACAGCCCGGCGCAGGTCGGCGCGGGCCTGCTCGACGGCGGCCCAGCGCGGCCGCTCACCGCTCCCGGGGAGTTCGACGGTCGCCGCGGCGAAGCCGTCCGCCGCGGCGCGCCGGGCCCGCTCCACGAGTCGGGGGTACATCCTGTGCAGTCCGAGCGGCGGGTGGCCGAGCAGGATCAGCGGAGCCGGCGCGGACGCGGCGGCGGGCGTCCACAGGAGGCCGGGGATGTCGCCGAGGGTGAAGGCGCGTTCGAGGACGCCGTCGTCGAGCCGCTGCTCGGAGGTGAGATGGAGGGCCATGGTCGTGCCTTTCGGGAGTGCTGGTGAACGGCGCTCCTGGACGACCTATCGCCCGACCGCGATCCCGGAGGAGAGCACCCATGTCGATACGTTCACGGGTACCACCTCCTCGTTCTCTCGCACGGCCTCCGCGAACCTAGCAGGGGCCGCGGCCTCCGCCAACCGGATTCCCCGTCGCGGCCGCACGCCAGGCCCCGGCCCGGACGCTGTCCGGGCCGGGGCCTGGCGTGACGGTGGTCGGATGGTCGGGTGGTCAGTCGTTGCGGATCGGGTACACGTGCAGGCCCGCTTCCGAGCTGTTCGTGGAGGAGGCCGACAGGCTGCCGGGCGCGCCGTCCAGGAAGGAGCCCGGGGTACGGGAGCCGGCCACCTCCAGGAAGGTGCCGGGTGCGCCCGTCCCGTTGGTGAAGCCGACCGCGGCCGAGGTTCCGCCCAGGCCGCCGGCGCCGCCGCTGGCGTCACCGGTCTCCCATTGCAGCTGGGCGTAGTGGAACACGATGTCGAACGCGCCCGGGGCCACGTCACCGCGGTCGACGATGAACAGCTCGAACGAGTTCAGCTTGTCGTCGTGGCCGCTGTAGTAGCCGACGTGGTCGAAGTCGACGCACACCGCCCGGCGGCCGCCGACGTCGCCGAGCCCGTACCGCACCGGCATGGACAGCGCGCCCGTCGTGTCGACGTCGGCCCACCAGGCCGCGATGGCAGGTCGGTCGAAGGTGGCCAGGTCCGCGGGCGTGTAGTCGCTCATCGGGCCGTCGAAGGTCACGTTGCCGTTGTTGTTGACCCACAGCGACCGGAACTGCCGGCCGTGGAAGTCGATGCCGAACGGCATCGGGATCTCCGGCGAGGAGCCGTCGTCGTTGGGGGCCACCTGGCTCGCCTCGCAGGTGGTGCCGAGGGCGTCCCGGTCGAGCGCGATCCGGTAGGCGCCGGTGAAGCCGCCGGTGTCGTCGATCCGGAGCTGGTACCGGCCGCTCTCGGTCAGTCCGGTGACCGCGAACGTGCCGCAGCCGGGGCCGCCGTTCGTGGTGATCACCCGGCCGCTGGGCGCGACGAACGTGACGGTGAACGTGCCCTGGTGGGTGCACGGGCCGTCGGTCGACAGGTGCACCGCGTCGTTCGCGCCGAGGTCCACCGTGTAGACGTCGACCGCGCCGGGCGCGTCCAGCGAGCCGTCCGCCGGCCGGCCGAGCTGCAGCTCCGCCGTGGTCTCGACCTGGCCGGTCAGGGCGCCCAGGTCCTGGCTGCCGGCCAGCCGGTCGCCCACGCTCGCGGCGTCGTCGGCGAACCGGGCGTCACCGGTGAGGGCGACGTCCAGCACGCACTGCTGGAACGCCGGGCCGTCGGTCAGCCCGTGCGCCCGGCAGACCGCCTCCGCCGCCGCGCGCTGCTCGGCGCCGAGACCGGCGAGGGAGAGGGCGTCGGGCGGGGTGACGGGCAGCGAGCCGTCCGCGGGGACGGGCGTGCGGAAGAAGTCGGCGCCGCCCGTGCGCTGCCAGCTCGGAGCGAACACGGTGTACTCGGTCTGCGGGGTCGCCGGTGTGCCGTCGGCCGCGGTGAGGTCGTCCGACGGGTCACGGTCGGCGTTCCCGTACAGGCCGTGCACGTGGCCCCAGCGGGCCGGCGCGAGGGTGATCGACATCGGCGCGGCCACCGTGGAGCCGGCGGTGAGCCGCGTGCCGTCGGGCCAGCGGACGACGGGGTCGCCGCCCTGCAGCGCGACGGTGGCACCGCCGGGCAGCGCCGTGCCGGTGTCGGTGAGGGGCAGCGGCAGGCCGTCGAGCGTCGCGGTCACCGGGCCGCCGAAGGCCGTCTGCGGGGTGTCGTTGAACGCGATGACGGACGTCCCGACCCGCGCCGCGACACCGCGGTTGAAGGCGACGGACTGGTTCTGGCCGGGCACCCGGACGTACCGGGCCTGCACCTCGAAGTCGTCGGAGTCGCTCCGGGCGAGGACGTAGTCGCCGACCGCCTGGAAGTCGTACCGGCCGCCGTCGAAGGTGACCAGGTGCGGGTCACCGGAGGAGCCGCCCGCGCCCGGGTCCTGCGGCGCGCCGGGGTCCGCGACCGGGGGCGGCGGCTGCTGTGGCTGGCCGTCGTCGGAGTCGCAGGCGTCGCCGGTGCCGTCGTGGTCGGCGTCGGCCTGGTCGGCGTTGGCCACGTCGGGGCAGTTGTCCAGGGTGTAGGAGGCCCCCGTCCACGGCTGCCGGTCGGGGATGCCGTCGAGGTCCGTGTCGTTCTTCTGGAACACCGAGGTGACGTCGCGGGTCTGCTGATCGAAGGCGGGCTCCACCTGGAACAGGAACGGCCTCGCGTAGGTGCCCGCGCCCTCGGGGGTGACCTCCAGCCGGCTCAGCGGGATCGTGGCGGCCTGTTCGATCAGCGCGCCGAATCCGCCGGGGCAGAAGTCCAGTCCGTCGAGGACCTTCAGCTTCAGGTCGGCGACCAGGTCGACCTTGCTGAGCACACCGCGATCCGTCGCCGTCGGGACGTACTTGACGTCACCCGAGAAGGAACGGTCGTCCGGCTGCGAACCGGTGGCCGGCGAGGAGTCGCTGAGGTCGCCCGCGGTGTTGCCGGGCACGCTGAACGGATCGTCGTAGTTGATGGGGAGGTGCTGCCCCAGCCCGGAGAAGTCGGAGAGCTGCTGGGTGGTCGGGGCGTCCGGCGACCCGAGGGTGGGCGCGGGCGCCGCCGACACCTGCTGGACGAGCTGCTCGAAGACCGACTCCATGGCCCTCTTGCTCTTCGGGGCGTCGCGGAACTTCGGCAGGATCTCGGGTCCGCTCTCGTTCTCGCGGGCGGTGGACGCGACGCCGCCGCCCAGGTACTCGCCCCACATCTGCGCGGAGCCCTCGCCGATCGCCCACCGCAGGTACGGCAGCAGGACCGTGCGCATCGTGCTGCGCGCGACGTTCGCCGCGGTGCGCGAGCCGTAGGGCGTGCAGAAACTGTCAGGGCGCTCGCTCGGGTCCCGCCTGCGGGCGTGGACCTGCTCGCCGTCGAACGTGGCGAGCGTGGTGACCAGCCGGGTGCCGGAGATCCTGGACGGGAGCACGGTCGCCTCACCGGCGTCGTTCACGCCGACGAGTTCGGCGTCCTCGGCGTCCACGCCGAGCGCCGCCGGGTCGATCGTGACCGTGGCGGGTCTCGCGAGCCGCCGGCCGGACGGCGAGAGGTCGACGTACGGCATGCCGTAGCCGTCCTCCTGGCTGGTGAACACCAGTTGGGTGAACTGCAGTTCGGTGGTCCGAGAGACCGCGCCGCGCGGCAGGTCGATCTGCCAGCCGGGTCCGGTGAACCTGCCGCCGGCCGTGGTCACCCTGGTGGGCGCCGCGAACTTCTGCAGCAGGACGGCCGCGTCGGGGGCGGCGCCGTGGTCGAGCACCGCCGAGGCGGCGCCGGACAGGAAGCCGGGCGCGCTGACGGTCGCGACGACCGGGCCGTCCGGCAGTCCGGTCAGCCGGAAGGCGCCCTGGGCGTCCGTGGCGGCCTTGTCGGCTCCGTAGGCGACGGTGGCGCCCGCGACGGCCTGGCCGGTGCCGATGTCGCGGACGGTGCCCTTCAGGGCGCCGGCCGCGCTCGGCGAGTGCTGGACGACGGTGACCGTGACGCACGTGGTGCGCCGGCCCGACGTCGCGGTGACGGTCAGCCGGTTGGCCGCCTCCGGCCGCAGGGCCACCTCGACCGTGAACGTGCCGTCCGCGGCCACCGTGGTCCGCGCAGGCAGCCGGCCGCCCTGCACGGAGACCACCGCCGACGGGTGCGCCGTGCCCTCCAGCACGATGCCGGCGCGGTCGGTGCTGCCCGGGGCGACGACGGTGAGGTCGCGGCCGCCGTGGCCGTGGCAGAAGCGCGGGAAGCGGCCGTGGTCCCGGCGGCAGATCCGGAACGGCGGGGCGTGCCGGGCGGGCTCGGCCAGCGCCGGCCTGCCGTGCGGTTTCGCGGCGGGGGCGGTCATGGCCACCGCGGGCGCCGCCGCGGTGGGGGACGCGGTGGTGGGCGACGCCGCGGCGCTGGGCGTCGGCGACAGGCCGAGCACCGTCACCCACGCGAGCAGGAGTACGGACAGCACGGCAGGCGGCGACGACCGGCGCGGCGGCCGGCGTCTTGCGGTTCTTCGCACAGTGGATGTCCTCCATGGCAGAAGCGGACACGGAGCACGCCCCGTCCGTCAGGGACCCGGGCGTGATCGGCGGCCGACGGCAGGTGGAAGACGGCGGTTGGCGCAGTGGCCTCTGCTGGCTCATAGCCCCCCACTCGCCGTCAGAGTCCGGGCACGCTAGCCGTTTTGGGGCGGACGTCGCAAGCCTGCCCGCATGAGTGGTTTGACCACTCTTGCGTCCGGGGGCACTGTTTCGCCGGTCGTCCTTGACGACCGCACGGCGGCATACGCGCCGCGCGGCGCGGGGGCGGTGCGCCGCCCGCTGAGGCCAGGAGCGCTGTTCCCGCACGACAGCCGGGGCGTGGCGTATCCGGCCGATCGCCGCGGTCCGCCCCCGTGTCGCCCGCGTGCGGTATCGCGGGCCTCCGCGGGCCGCCCGCGCACCCGGTCCGGGACGGGCGCGATCGCGACCCCGTATCGGCTCGCGCGCTGCACCGTGGCGCCCGGGGGGCGTAGAGGACGTCATGTCATCGGATGCCGGCGCCCACCTGCCGTGGGCGTTGCGGAAGGGGCCGCCGTCCTCCCGGCCCCCGCGCCGCCGCTCCCCCGCTGCTCCCCCGCTGCGGTCCGCGAGCGCGAGCGCGGTGCCGCCCGGTCAGAGCTGGCGGCGCCGCTTCCTGCGGCGGCGGCCGTAGAGCAGGAGTGCGCCGCTGAGGAGGCCGAGCACGAACATGATCAGCAGCGCCGCGTACAGGGGCATCGTCACGACCGGCACGATGAGCCGGATCTTCACGTGCTGGGTGTTCTCGGCGATGAGGACGACGGCGAGCACGACCAGCACCAGGACCAGGACGCGCGTGGTGGTCAGCCGGTCGCGCCAGCCGGCGCCGCGGCTCGGTGCGGTGGGTCCGGGGGCCTGCTGTCCGCTCATGCGCCCAGCATCGCCCGCCGGGGGGCGGGAAGCCGCCGTGGACTGGCCCACCTGGGTGGCAGCCGGGCGCGCTGGGCCGCCCGCAGGCCCCGCAGGCTCCGCGGACGGCTCGGGAACGGCCCGGCGGGGGGCCGGAATTTCGGCAGAGCCACGAAGGAGAAGGCGAACTCGGGAAAGACGCCTCGGCCTTCGGCGGCGCAGCCGGGTGGCCGGAGCCGGGCCTTCCGCATAAGCCGCTCCGGCGGCCGCCGCTCTCCCCGCGCGGCGGGTCCGCCGGCATCCGGTGGGGGGTTCCGCCGGAAAGGGGAGCGGCCAAGGGCCGCGGAGTGGCGGTTCTTCCTGGTTGCTCCCGGCTGCTCCCGGTCACGGCCGTGCGTACCCTTCCCGGTGTCACCGGCGGCGGCAATGCGCGGCCGAGAATCACCACGGCCGCCGCGAAAGTCGCGCAATCCCCCCGCGCGCCGCCTCGAACGCGCCGGGCGGCTCCCGTCGTGGTGCGGACGCGCCGGCGAGAGCCCTTGCGGCGGGCCGGGGCAGGGTGTAGCCGCCACCGAGGTGGGCCTGCGGCACCGCTCCTGAACAGGCAGGACGTCGCGCCGGTGGGACCCGTCACGGGGTGGGCGCAGGCCGGAGCGGGACGGGGTCGCCCCGCCCGCCAGGGAACCGCTTTCCTTCGTCTTTCCTTCAGCGCCGTCCGCCGACCGCCGCACGGGGGCCGCGTTTCAGGTCGCATGGAAGGCGGGGGCGGCTTGATTGCGACCCCACCCGGCGCGCGTTCCCCTTCCGTCACACCCGCCATGGCCCCGCAGCCCACCCGGCGGCCTTTTCCACCCGGCATAACGGGACCCCCGCCGCCCGCGCCACCCCCCACCCTTTCATCCGGAATTCCTCCGGCAATTACCGGTCCGGCGGCCCCGAATTCACCTCGCGCCGCACAAAGTGGGCAACGAGCACACCATGAAAACGCCATTCCTGCGTCATGCGGACCCCCGGCGACCGCCTCCACGAGGTCGTCTCCTTTCCCACGGAGGGCCGCGAAGCGGTTCCGCCGGCGTCCGCAGACCTCCTCGTCTGCCCGCATCGATGCAGCTCAAACGCACGGGACAGCCCTCGCCGACCGCGCGGAACCCCGGTTTCGACATTCCGGCTCCACGCCACTAACACCGAATCCATAAACCTGCATCTTCCATATTGCCCGGCCATAGTCGAGTACGTGCGGAATTTGGTTGGCTGGAAGGCGGGGTTGTCACCCGTCGAGTCAGACATGTACGCTGAATTCAAATAAACCGAATATGGATCCTTGCAGTCGACAAGCCTCCGACAGGGCGTCCTCGCTATCAGCGGGACGCATCGCCGGGTGGCTGTTTCTCGTGCCTTGCGACTGCCGCACGCCGGGATCCGGTGTTTCTTCCTCGTCGATCAGGAGATGCGATGGGTGACGTCCGAGAATCGAGCGCGAACCTCACCATGGAGCATGCTGTCGTTCGCGCCATCGAAATCATGCAGGAACGCATGGAAGAACCCTTGACAGTGACCGACCTGGCCTCCGCGGCCATGTACAGCAAATTCCACTTCTCGCGGAACTTCCAGCGGGTGACGGGCATCTCGCCCGGCCGCTACCTGTCCGCGTTACGGCTGCAGGCGGCCAAGGGCCTGCTGGTGACCACGCGTATGACGGTGACGGAGATCAGTCACCGGGTCGGCTACTCCAGCGTCGGGACCTTCAGCACCCGGTTCACCCGGTGCGTGGGGCTGGCCCCGACGATGTTCCGCCGCAGGGGCGGGTTCGCCCATCCGGTGCCGCCGGCCTCCCCGCCGCGCGGCGCCGGACGGCTGCCGGTGGTGCGCGGGTACGTGCGCTCCCCGGAGCTGGACGAGGACAGCATGCTCTTCGTGGGGCTGTATCCGACGCCCACGCCCGAGGGGCATCCGGTCCGCTGCACGATGATGGACGCCGACGGGCCGTTCGTCCTGGACCAGGTGCCGCCGGGGACCTGGTACGTCACGGGCTACCGCACCGTCCTCGGGGGGCCGTCGGTCGACGCCCGGGTGGTCGCGCTGGCCATGGAGGGTCCGCTGACGGTGCGGCAGGGTCTGCCGATGATGCCGCTCGACCTGCGGCTGCACCCGGTCAGCGCCCTCGATCCGCCGGTGCTGCCGGCCTTCCCCGACGCGCGCTCCATGGCGTTCCACGGGGCCGCGTGAGTCGGACAGACCCGCGGGGGGGGGGGGGGGGGGGGGGGGGGGGGCCCCCCCCCCCCCCCCCCCCCCCGCTGCCGCCTGCCCGGATCAGCGGCCGCCGCCCTCCACCAGCAGCGCGCGGTCGCGCGCGGCCATCACGGCGGCCGACAGCCCCTCGATGTCGTAGGCGCCGTGGTGGCGGCGGCCGTTGACGAAGAAGGTCGGCGTGCCCGACACCCCGCTCTCGTCGGCCGACTCCACGTCCTGCGCGACCCGCGCCTTGCCCGTGCGGGACTTCAGCGCCTCCTTGAAGGTCTCGATGTCCAACCCGATGTCCGCCGCGTGCAGCACCAGGTCCTTGACCCTCAGCGCGTCCTGGCGGTCCATCAGCAGGTCGTGCATCTCCCAGAACCGGCCCTGCGCGGCGGCCGCCTCCGCGGCCTCGGCGGCGAACTGCGCGTGCGGATGCACATCGGTCAGCGGCAGGTGGCGCCACACGTACCGCACGTCCCCGAAGTCGGAGAGCAGCTCCCGCACCACGCTCTCCGCCTGGCCGCAGAACGGGCACTCGAAGTCGCCGTACTCCACCACCGTCACCGGTGCGTCCAGCGGCCCGCGGACGTGGTCCCGCCCGGGGTCCACCGGGTGGGTGAGGTCCACCACCGACTGGGCGGTGCCCAGCAGCGCCCGGGCCCGGCGCTCCTCCGGGAGCCGCTGGGTGACCAGCGCGACCGCGGTGGTGATCAGCATCGCCAGCACCACGGCGCTCAGCACGCCGATCTTCGCCTGGTCCAGTTGCCTGCCGTCGAAGGCCAGCGTGGCGATCAGCAGCGACACGGTGAAGCCGATGCCGGCGATGGTGCCGCCGCCGAGCACCGCCCCCCAGCCGACCGGCGGCCGCATCCGGCCCCGGCTCAGCCAGGTGCTGAGGGCCGCCATGCCGACGATGCCGACCGGCTTGCCCAGGTTGTAGCCGAGCAGGATGCCCAGGGTGATCGGCGAGGTGAAGGCATCCTTCAGCAGCGGCCCGTCGATGTGGATGCCCGCGTTGGCGAGCGCGAACAGCGGCACGATCACGTAGCTGCTCCACGGGTGCCAGATCCGCTGCAACCGGTCGTTGGGGGACAGCGCCGAGGCGATGCCGAGCCGCGCCTCGCGCTCCAGTTCCGCCGTCGGCTGCTCACGGAACGAGCGGAACAGGCCGGTGGCCCGCTCCAGCGCGTCCCGCGAGGCCGGATAGGCGTACGACATCAGGCCCAGCACCAGGCCGACCACCAGCGGGTCGACGCCGGAGTGCACGAACCCCACCCAGGCCGCGATGCCCAGCACCGCGTACACCTGGCCGCGGCGCACCCCCAGGCCGCGCACCACGAACGCGACGGCGAGGAAGGCGACGCCGATGATCAGCGGCGTCCAGGAGATGTGGTCGCTGTAGGCCACGGCGATCACCGCCAGCGCGACGAAGTCGTCGACCACGGCCACCGTCAGGATGAAGGTGTGCAGCCGCGGCGGGAAGCGCGAGCCGAGCAGCGCCATCATGCCCAGCGCGAACGCGGTGTCGGTGGACATCGCCGTGCCCCACCCGTGGGCGGAGGGACGGCCGGCGTTCACCGCCAGGTAGAAGGCCACCGGCACGACCATGCCGCTGATCCCGGCCAGCATCGGCAGCGGGATGCGGCGCCGGTCGCGCAGCTCGCCCAGGTCGAACTCGCGCCGTGCCTCCAACCCCACCACCAGGAAGAACAGCGTCATCAGACCGCTGTTCACCCAGTCGCGGAGGGTCAGTTCCACGCCGTGCCCGCCCAGGACCACCGCCAGGTGCGTCTGCCACACCTCCGCGTAGCTGCCGGGCGCCACGTTCACCCAGACCAGCGCCGTGAGCGTCGCGGCCAGCAGCACCGCGGCGCTGCCCGTCTCGGTGCGGATGTACGCCCACGCCGCCGCGGCCGTCGTCCGTTCGCGCTCCGCACGTTCCTCCGAGGACGACGCCCTCAAGCCCCGGAACATCCAGCCTCCCACCACTGCCTCTGCTTGATCACACCCTGGCACGACCCGGCCCCGCGCGGCACGCGCTACCGCCTGCCGGACACGGCGGGTTCGCCGCCGGGCGCGTCCGCGGCCCGCCCGCGGGACCACCGCGCGCACCGCCGGCCGCCCGGCGGGAACCGGCGGTGCACGCCCCGCGTATTCCGTAAGGACAGCCCACCGCCCGGGGACCCTCCCAGGTGGGAGGATGGACGTGGTCGTAAGTTCCAGGGCACCGCGACGAGGAGGGGGCGGCCGCAGATGACGCGGGACGAGGCCGTGGTCGGCTGTACCGGGGAGCTGCTCATCGGCACCCGCGGTGCCGAAGGTCCCGGCGAGGTGCTGGTCAGGATCAGGGGCGGCAGCGAAACCTTCCTCGCCTGGTCGGACGAGCCGCTGCCCGAGGGCGCCACCGTGCTCGTGGTGGACTCCCGCGGGACCCGCCAGGTCGACGTCATCTCGTGGGCGGACCCCCTGGAGCCACCGGCCGGCTGAGCCGCGCAGTCGCGCACAGAAGGAGACGAAGGATGTTCGGTTACCGCGTTCCCGCACCCGATGAGGCGATGCTGATCTCGGGCGGTCGACGAGGGCTGGGGGGCGCGCCGTTCCGCGTCGTCACCGGGCACGGGAAGTTCGTGCTGCCGGTGTTCCGCAAGACCCGCTTCCTCACCCTCGCCATGTGCGAGGCCGAGGTCGCCGAGAAGTGCGTGACCCGGCAGGGGATCGCCCTCACGGTCAAGGCGGTCATCGCCTTCAAGGTCGGCAACGACCACGAGAGCATCGTCAACGCCGGACAGCGGTTCCTGTCCGACCAGGACCAGATGGCCATCCTGACCGGCCGGATCTTCGCCGGCCACCTGCGATCCATCATCGGCTCGATGACCGTCGAGGAGATCGTCACCGAGCGGCAGAAGCTCGCCACCGAGGTGCTGGAGACCTCCAAGTCGGAGATGGCCAAGATCGGCCTGACCGTGGACTCCCTGCAGATCCAGTCCATCGACGACGGCGAGACCGGGTACATCGACGCGATGTCGGCGCCGCACAAGGCCGCCATCCAGCGGCAGGCGCAGATCGCGCAGGCGCAGGCCACCCAGGCGTCCGTGGAGGCGCAGCAGGTCGCGGCCCGCAACCAGGCGGAGTACGCCCGGCAGACGGCCGTCGTCCAGGCCGAGTACAACGCCCAGGTGGACCGGGCGCAGGCGGCGGCCGCCCAGGCCGGCCCGCTGGCCCAGGCGCACGCCCAGCAGGAGGTGCTCGCCGCCCAGACCGAACTGGCGCTGCGCGCCGCGGAGCTGCGGCAGCAGCAGCTCGTCGCGGAGATCGTCAAGCCTGCGGAGGCGGAGGCCGAGCGCATCCGGGTACTCGCGGTCGCCGACGCCGAGCGGATGCGCATCCAGGCCGCCGCGGCGGCCTCGCACGACCGGGTCGCGCTGGACCGGATGCTCATCGACCAGCTGCCGCAGATCGTCAAGGAGGCGTCCGCGGGTCTGGCCGGCGCCAACGTCAACGTGCTCAACGGCGCGGACGGCCTCAGCGAGATCGCGGCGGGCCTGGTCAGCCAGGGCCTGACGATCCTGGACTCGGTCCGCAAGAACCTGAACGGCGACGACTCACGTGCTGACGGCGCGGGCTCGTCCACCGCGGTCGCGCTGCGCGGCTACGTGACCGGCGACCGCTCCGACCGCAAGGGCAAGGACGGCGGCAGGGGGAACTCCTCCGACGGCCCGATCGACATCGACTGACCCCGCGCCCCGGTCCTGACCCCGCGCCCCCGGCCGGCGCGACACCGCCCGCGCCGCCCGCCCGCCGCCCCGCGGCGGCGTCCGGAGCGGGCGGCGCCGTGTCCGGGCGGCCGTGTCCGAGGCCGCCCGGTCCCGCGGGTGGCGTCAGTCCCTCAGCCGCAGGTCCCTGACCCGCTGGATCTTCCCCACCGAGCGCTCCAGCGTCTCCGGGTCGACCACGGAGACCTCGGCGCTCACCCCGATGCCGTCCTTGATGCCGCTCGCGATCGCCGCGGCGGCGGCCTGCCGCTCGGCGGCGCCCGTCGCCGCCCGCGCCTCGGCGGCGACCGTCATGTGGTCGAGGCGCCCGCGCCGGCTCAGCTCGATGCGGAAGTGCGGTGCGACGCCCGGGGTGCGCAGCACGATCTCCTCGATCTGGCTGGGGAAGACGTTCACCCCGCGCAGGATGATCATGTCGTCGCAGCGCCCGGTGACCTTCTCCATCCGGCGGAACGCGGGCCGCGCGGTGCCCGGCAGCAGCCGGGTCAGGTCCCGGGTGCGGTAGCGGATCACCGGCAGCGCCTCCTTGGTCAGCGAGGTGAGGACCAGCTCACCGCCGCCGCCCTCCGGCAGCACCTCGTCGCTGATCGGGTCGACCACCTCAGGGTAGAAGTGGTCCTCCCAGAGGTGCAGGCCGTCCTTGGTCTCCACGCACTCCTGGGCCACACCGGGACCGATGACCTCGGACAGCCCGTAGATGTCCACCGCGTCGATGGCGAACCGCTCCTCGATCTCCTCGCGCATGCCCTCGGTCCACGGCTCTGCGCCGAAGATCCCCACCCGCAGCGAGGTGGCGCGCGGGTCGACGCCCTGGCGCTCGAACTCGTCGAGCAGGGTGAGCATGTAGGACGGGGTGATCATGATGATCTCGGGCCGGAAGTCCTGGATGATCTGAACCTGCCGTGCGGTCATGCCGCCCGAGGCCGGGATCACCGTGCAGCCCGCCCGCTCCGCGCCGTAGTGCGCGCCGAGGCCGCCGGTGAACAGCCCGTACCCGTAAGCGACATGGACCTTGTGGCCGGGCCGGCCGCCGGCCGCCCTGATCGAACGGGCCACCACGTCCGCCCACATGGACAGGTCCCTCTCGGTGTAGCCGACCACGGTCGGCCGGCCGGTCGTGCCGCTGGAGGCGTGCAGCCTGCGCACCTGCGCCATGGGCACCGCGAACATCCCGAACGGGTACGCCTCGCGCAGGTCCGCCTTGGTGGTGAACGGGAAGCGGGCCAGGTCCGCCAGGCTCCGGCAGTCCTGCGGGAGGACGCCCGCGGCGTCGAACTTCCGCCGGTAGACCTCGACATGCTCGTACGCCAGGTGCAACGTGGCCCGCAGCCGGTCCAGTTGCAGGCTCCGCAGCTCCTCGCGGTCCAGCCGCTCGGCCGGGTCGAGCAGTTCGTCGGGGACCGGCCCGCCCGCGCTCGCCCGCGCCCTCTCGCCGCCCATGCCGCTCTCCCTCACGCCCGCCCGGTACCGTCCGGTCGCACCCGATGGCACGGTCGACCGACCGACCGTTCGGTATGACCTCGGGACCAAGGAATCAGCATCCGCACCGCGTGTCAAGGACGGCACGGGCGGCCCGGCCGGCTGGCGGGTGCGCCGAACCCGGGATAGGACAGGAGGTGCGAGGCCGCGCGACGTGGGCAGGGGATCAGGGGACCGATCACCTGGCCAGGAGAAGGGACGGACACCGTGGCACGACCGAAGATCCTCGTAGTGGGTGCCGGATTCGCCGGGGTGGGCTGCGTGCGCCGCCTCGAACGCCAACTCGCCCCCGACGAGGCCGACCTCTGCCTGGTCACCCCGTTCTCCTACCAGCTCTACCTGCCGCTGCTGCCGCAGGTCGCCTCCGGAGTCCTCACCCCGCAGTCCATCGCCGTCTCGCTGCGCCGCAGCCGCAGGTTCCGCACCCGCATCAACCCGGGCGGCGCCATCGGCGTGGACCCGAAGGCGAAGGTGTGCGTGGTCCGCAGGACCACCGGCGAGATCGTCTACGAGACGTACGACCGCATCGTGCTGGCACCCGGCAGCATCACCCGCACCTTCGACATCCCGGGACTGGTCGACAACGCCCGCGGCATGAAGACGCTGGCCGAGGCGGCCTATGTGCGCGACCACGTGATCGCCCAGCTCGACCTGGCCGACGCCAGCCAGGACGAGGCCGAGCGCCTGTCGCGGCTTCAGTTCGTGGTCGTCGGCGGCGGCTACGCCGGCACCGAGACGGCGGCCTGCCTCCAGCGGCTGACCATGAACGCGGTCAAGCGCTACCCGCGGCTGGACCCCGCGCTCATCAAGTGGCACCTGATCGACATCGCGCCCAAGCTGATGCCCGAACTGGGCGACAAGCTCGGCCGGAGCGCGCAGAAGGTGCTCAGCGACCGCGGCATCGAGATCTCGCTCGGCGTGTCCATCGCCAAGGCCGGTCCTGAGGAGGTCACCTTCACCGACGGCCGGGTGGTGCCCACCCGCACCCTGATCTGGACCGCGGGCGTCGTCGCCAGCCCGCTGATGAACACCCTCGGCGCGGAGACCGTCCGCGGCCGCCTCGCCGTCGCCCCCGACATGTCCGTCCCCGGTCTCGACGGCGTCTTCGCGGTCGGCGACGCCGCCGCGGTCCCCGACCTGGCCAAGGACGAGGACGGCGCGGTCTGCCCGCCCACCGCCCAGCACGCCATGCGGCAGGGCCGCAAGGTCGCCGACAACGTGCTCGCCTCGCTGCGCGGCCGGCCGCTGGAGTCCTACAAGCACAAGGACCTCGGCCTGGTCGTCGACCTGGGCGGCAGGGACGCGGTCTCCAAGCCGCTCGGCATCGAACTGCGCGGCATGCCCGCCCAGGCGGTCGCCCGCGGCTACCACTGGTCCGCGCTGCGCACCAACGTCGCCAAGACCCGGGTGCTGACCAACTGGCTGCTCAACGCCGTCGCCGGCGACGACTTCGTCAGGACCGGGTTCCTCGCCCGCACCCCGGCCACCCTGCGCGACTTCGAGCACTCCGACGCCTACCTCACCCCCGAGGAGGTCCGGGAGCACTCGGCCACCCTCCTGGCGCGCCAGGACTGAGCCGCGGCGCCGTCGGGAAGGGGCCGCGGGGCCGCGGCCGAGGGAGCGCTGCCGGAGGCCGTCGAGGGGTGGCGCCGCACGCGGCGACGCACCCTGGCATGATCGGTGCCGTGGTCGAGCACATCATCGCCGCCTGCGACGGGGCGTCCAAAGGAAATCCGGGACCGGCCGGCTGGGGCTGGGTCATCGCCGACGGCCGGGGCGAACCCGACCGGTGGGAGGCGGGCCCGCTGGGCACCGCCACCAACAACGTCGCCGAACTCACCGCCCTGGAGCGGCTGCTCGGCGCCGTCGACCCGGGGGTCGCGCTGGAGGTCCGGATGGACTCCCAGTACGCGATGAAGGCCGTCACCACCTGGCTGCCGGGCTGGAAGCGCAAGGGCTGGAAGACCGCCGCGGGCAAGCCGGTGGCCAACCAGGAGCTGGTGGTCCGGATCGACGAACTGCTCGCGGGCCGCTCGGTGGAGTTCCGCTACGTGCCCGCCCACCAGGTCGGCGGCGACCGGCTGAACGACTTCGCCGACCGCGCCGCGAGCCAGGCCGCCCTCACCCAGCAGGCCGCGGGCAGCGGGGCCGGTTCCGCCGCGCCACCGGCCGCGCCCGACACCGTCCGCAAGTCGGCGCCGGCCCGCGCCGCCCGCTCGGCCGCCGCGGGGAGCGGCGGCGCGGCGGGCGGTGCGAGCGGGACCAGGGCGCAGTCCGGAGCGCCGCGCACCCTGAAGGCGAAGTACCCGGGCCGCTGCCGCTGCGGGCGCTCCTACGCCGCCGGCGAGCCGATCACCAAGAACACCGACGGGTGGGGCCACCCCGACTGCCGGTGAGCGCGCGGGGGCGGTGAGGGGGCAGGGGCGGTGGGCCGGCGGGGCCCGGACCGCGTCAGTGCGTGCCGTCCGCCGCGGTGGGCACGACCGGCTCGGGCGCGGCCTGCGGCTCGGAGTCCGGGTCCCGGTAGCGCAGCAGCAGCATGGCCGCGTCGTCGTGCAGCGGACCCGCGGTGTGCCGGATCAGGTCCTGGCGCAGCGCCTCCAGCGCGCCCTGCGGGTCGCCGTCGGCCAGCAGCCCCGCGCGCTCGCGCAGCGGATAGAACCTGCCGTCCGCGTCCCTGGCCTCGGTGACGCCGTCGGTGTACAGCAGCAGCTGGTCGCCGGGCCCGAAGTCCACTGCGAAGGGCTCCGCGGACTCGCCGAGCTGCATGCCGAGGCCCAGCGGCAGCGCGTAGTCCGGCGGCTCGGGGAAGTCGACCCGGCCGTCGGAGTGCAGCACCATCGGCGGCGGATGCCCGTAGTTGAGCAGCGTGGTGACGTTCAGCGGGCTGATCTCGGCCAGGACCGCGGTGACGAACTTCTCCCCGCTGAGCGTGCGGTCGGCGGCCCGCTGCACCCGCTCCCCGACGCCCTCCAGGGTCTTCTCGTCGTGCGCCGCCTCCCGGAACGCGCCCAGCACCACGGCGGCGGTCTCCACCGCCTCCAGACCCTTGCCCTGCACGTCGCCGATGATCACCCGCACCCCGGCCGACGACGCGACCACCTCGTACAGGTCGCCGCCGATCCTCGCCTCGGCGACCGCGGAGGTGTACGAGACGGCGGCGTGCAGCTGGCCCGCGCTGCTCGGCACCGGGCGCAGCAGCACGCGCTGGGCGACCTCGGCGATCGACCGGACGCTGGCGAGCTCCGCCTCGCGGCGCTGCCGGGTCACCGCGGCGATCACACCGGCGACCGTCACACCGATCACCGCCCCCACCGCCGCGAAGCCGCGGCGGTGCTCGAAGAGCCCGTCGACCACGCCGAGCGCGCACACCACGGCGATCGCCAGCGCGCCGATCACGGCGGTCCGCACCCAGGTGCCGATCAGCCCGGCGAAGGCGGGGCCGAGCGCCACCAGCGGCAGCAGGCCGACGCTCTCGCCGAACACCCCGTCGACGACCGCGACCACGGCCATCACGGCGTACGGCAGCACCGTCAGGGGCAGCGGCACCGTACGGTCACGCGCGACCGCGGGCGTCGCGCCCGGCAGGCCGGGGAACGGGCGGCTGACGCCCTTGTCTCGCCTCCGCACGGTGACGTCTCCTTCCCCCGGACCAGGCTGGGACCGCGGCAACCGCTTACCCGCTCACACCTTACGCACCGTTACCGGTGTGGGGCCACCGGTACGGGACATGCCGTCGTCCGGGTGAATCCACGTGGCTTCAGGCATGGAATGGATAGCTTGCTCACGCTTTCGCAGTTTCGTCATCGATAGGAGAGATATGCGTACCCGTAGTGCTCTTGCCGCGTGCGGCCTGGCCGCCGTCGTGATCGCCGGCGGCGCCGGCACCGCCTCGGCGATCGGCAACGACGAGGGCTCCACCACGGTCAACGGCAACGGTGCGTCCCAGGCGTTCGGCAACACGGTCACGGGCGGGGAGCTGAGCCCGCAGGTCGGCCTGGTCCAGGGTTCGCTCAACAAGCTGTGCGTCGGCCTGCCGGCCAAGGCGAACGTCGGCTCGCTGATCGGCGCCATCCCGATCACCGTCCAGGACGTCAACGTGCTGGCCTCGCCGCAGAACCAGCAGTGCGCGGAGAACAGCAGCCAGATCAAGGGCGATGAGCCGCTGTCGCACCTCCTCAGCGACATCCCGGTGCTGTCCGGGAACGGCGTCGTCAACCACTGACCCGCCGGCGCGACGGCGCCCGCCCCACCGCACGCGTGGGGGGACGGGCGCCGTCGTCGTGTTCCGCCGCGCCGCGGGCGCTCAGCGCTTGCCGACGAACGCGAACATCAGCCACAGGTAGAAGGCCATCACATGCGCGACCGCCACGTAGACCAGCACCCGCAGCGTCACCCCGCGCTCCTTGCGCCGCTCGCTGCCGTTCGTCGTCGGCACGACCCGCGCCACCGGACGGTCCACGGCGCCTTCGGCGCGCTCCGTCGCCGGCTGCCGCATGCCCTGCGTCCCCTGCATCGTCATCGCCGCTCTCCTTGTTCTCTGGGGTCCCGGAGGTCCAGGCGTTCCCGGGGTTCCCGCGTGCCCTCGGTGGTGCCGACGCACAGTGCGGACGTCTCGCTCTGCATCAGCGTGTGGACGAACAGCAGGTCGACCCCGCCTGCCCCGGCGGCCGCCAGCCGGTGAGGGACCAGCGAGTCGAAGTGCGCCGAGTCGCCCGCGGCCAGCCGGTGCGTCCGGTCCCCGAGGGACAGCTCCAGCTCGCCCGCCGTGACGTACAGCCACTCCTCGCCCGGGTGCACGCGCACCAGGGTCTGCTGGACCCTCGACGGCACGTGCACCCGCAGCGCCTGCATGGCCCGGCCGGTGCCGCCGGCCCGCCAGTACGTCCAGCCGCCCGCGGGCACCGCGGCCATCCGGTCGCCGCGTACGATGGGGTCGGGTTCGGCAGCGGTCTCACCGAGCAGGTCCGAGACGGTGGTGGCGTACAGGCGGGCGAGCCCTAGCAGCACCGGCAGCGACGGCTGGCGCAGCCCCGACTCCAGCCGGGACAGATGCGCGGGCGACAGTTCGAGCCGGCGCGCCGCGGCCTCGAGCGTGAGCCCGCTGCCGTGCCGCCGCTCGCGCAGCCGGGGGGCGAGCGCGAGGCCCTCCGCCAGGGCGGCGCTTTCGGCCGCGGTGTCGGAAGCGGCGGCGGTGGCGGTGGCGTGTGGAGCGTCGGTGGCGTCCATGGAGCCATGGAACAGCGAGCGGTGCCTCAGAGGCAAACTTCTTGCCTCTGAGGCAAAAGCCTCAGGCTCCGCCTGAGGTTCGGTCCGCCCCCCTGGTCCGCGATCTCACCCTCGACCTCGCCCTGAGGCTCAGGCCGTCGCCGCCGGCGTCCGCGGCCGGTCGCCCGCGGACGCCTCCTCGGGTACGGGCGGCACCCCGCCGTCCAGCCGGTCCCACAGTTTCAGCAGCGGCGTCGCCATGGTCGTGGTGACCACGGCCACCACGACCAGCACCGTGAACATCGAGCGGGTCACGATGCCCTCGGCCAGCCCGACGTTGATGGCGATCAGCTGCATCAGCCCCCGCGCGTTCATCAGCGTGCCGATGCGCAGCGCCACCGCCGGGGGCTGGCCGCCCAGCCGGGCCGCCGCCCAGCAGGCGCCGAACTTGCCCGCGATCGCCGCGGCCGTGCACGCGGCGGCGAACATCAGCAGCGCCGGATCGGCGAGCAGCCCGGTGTCGGTGTTGAGCCCTGAGTAGGTGAAGAACAGCGGCAGCAGCAGGATGCGGCTCAGCGGGGCGGTGGCCTCGATGGCCTCGTCGACCCGCGGGGAGCGCGGGAAGGCCGCCCCGAGACTGAAGGCGCCGAAGACCGCGTAGAGGCCGATCCGGTCGGTGTACCAGGCGAACAGGCACACCAGCAGGATCGTCGCCAGCAGCAGCTGCTCGTGGGACAGCCGCTCGGTGGCGCGCAGCAGCGGATCGCGCAGCCGCACCAGGGCGGCCAGCAGCAGCACCAGGCCCGCCATGCCCGCCGCCGCCAGCACGAAGGTGCCCGCGCTGCCGCGGACCAGGCTCACCACACCGGCCAGCAGGATCCACGCGCCCGCGTCGTCCAGCGCGCCCGCCGCCAGCGAGATGGTGCCGAACGAGGTGTGGGTCAGACCGTTCTCGTTGATGATCCTCGCCAGCATCGGGAAGGCCGTGATCGCCAGGGTGACGCCCACGAAGAGCACGGTCACGTGCAGCGGGATGCCGGGCGGCGAGGCGTCCACGGAGCCGTGCAGCGACCAGGTCACGGCCGCGCCGAGGGCCAGCGGCGTGGCGCTGCCGGCGGCCGAGATCAGCGCCGCCGACCGGGCCACGGGTTTGATCCGGTCCAGCCGGAACTCGTAGCCGGTCTGGAACATGTAGAGCGTCAGCCCCAGCTGGCCGACCACGTACAGCACCGGCCGGAGCGCCGCCGGGAAGAGGTGGTGCTCCACCGACGGCAGCAGCAGGCCGAGCACCGACGGGCCGAGCAGCACCCCGGCGATCATCTCGGCCACCACCGGCGGCTGGCCCAGCGGCCGCAGCAGCACGGTGGCGGCCCGGCAGACCAGGAGGATCACGACGACCGCGAGGAGGAACGCGGTGCCCAGTTCGGTCGAAGACATGACGGACGCCCTTCGGCGGGAGCGGTGGGGGGAACGGCCGGGGACCGGCGGCGGTCAGCGACCGGAGTGGGGACAACCGGGTACCTCGTGACCCTCGCCGCCGTCCGGCGTGTCCTGTGCGGCGCGCGCGTCCGGCGCCGCCGGCGCGTCCTGCCGGGCGAACCACCGCTCGGTGAGCCGCTGCCGGCGGGCGTCGCGCACCATCCACAGGCCCAGCCCGAACTGCACCAGGCTGCGCCCGACGTCCTCCCAGCGGTCGCGCAGCCGCAGGAAGGCCAGCGCCGCCCACCGGCGGCCGCGCGGCGCCGGGCGCCCGCGCGCGACCAGCAGGCACGGTGCCCGATGCGGCAGCGAGCGGGTGTGGGACACCGAGGAGTGGAGCGCGAAGCGGCGCAGCACCTCGCGGGTGACCGCGCGCATCACCAGCGGCGCCAGCCGCCACGCCGGGCACGGGCGGTTGGCCGCGATCCCGAAGGGGATGTGGTGCGCGCTGCGTGCCGGGACGCGGTCCCAGCGCCCGGGGTCGAAGACCTGGGGGTCGCTCCAGCCGGACGCGTGGTAGGCCGGGTAGTCGAAGCACAGCACGGTGCCGGTGGGGTAGGCGACGCCGCCGCCGAGGTCGATGTCCGCGGTGGTGATCCGGTGCGCGATGCCGAACAGCGGGTACATCCGCAGCGTCTCGTTCATGACGTTGCCGAGGTCGTGGTCGTCGTCGGGATGCGCGGCCAGCCGCCGCTGCACGTCCTGCTCCGTGGCGAGCACCAGCAGCAGGTGGGCCATCGCCTCCGACATCTGCACCACGGCGGTGCTGAAGAACGTCCCCTGCAGGTAGTGCGCCCGGTCCCGCGCCGTGGCGAGCCCGGCCGGCAGCTCGTGCGGCACCTCGCCCGCGGCCAGCCGGCCCAGCAGGTAGCGGGTCAGCCGCCGTCTGCGGTCCATGTGCCGCAGCCGGGTGTTCTTCAGCGAGTCGACGACGTCCGCGGCGTTGTCCGTGATGAGCCCGCGCACCCCCGGCGGGCACGGGTCGTGGAAGACCAGCTCGTGGAAGAACTCCGCCCACACCTGCATCATCAGGTCGCGCAGCCGCACGAGTGTCATGCCGCCGGACGTCATGCCGCCGGACGTGCCGCCCGACGGCAGTCCGTCGAGCACGGCGGCCGCGCAGCGGGTGGCGGTGGCTGCCAGGTCCGCGCTGCTCCCGGCGAGGATCGCGCTGGTGGTGCGGGCCACCGCGTCGTACAGCGGTCCGGCCTCCAGATGCTCCTGGTGCACCTCGGGGCCGGGGGAGAGCCAGTACCAGAACAGGTCGGACAGGCCGGCGCCGCGGCTGCGCCCGTTCGCGGCGGGATGCGCGTACAGCTCCTCGAAGCGGTCGGGGCCGACCTGCCCGCCCGGCACGACGACACCGCCGGGGCCGTTGACCTGTGCGAAGGCCCGCACCCGCAGCGCCACCACCGCCTTGGGCAGCCAGTACGGCGCGGACAGGGCGAAGCCCGCGCCGAGCGCCGCCAGAGGGTACGCCGACGCCCCGCGCCGCCCCGCGCCCCGCGTCAGCACCCGCCCACCCCCCGGCCGCGGACCGCCACCTGGTCGGGCGTCATCGCGGCGCAGTCGGCTGCCCCGCACAGGGTGAGGACGTGCGCGGTCTCCTCCCGCAGCTCCTCCAGCACCCGCCGGACGCCGTGCTCGCCCTCGGCGGCCAGCCCCCACACCACCGGCCGGCCGACGCCGACCGCCGTGGCGCCGAGCGCCAGGGCGAGGACCACGTCCGCGCCGCAGCGCACCCCGCCGTCGAGCAGGACGGGAATCCGGCCGGCGACCGCCGCCACCACCGCGGGGAGCGCGTCGAGGGCGGCGGGCGCGGCGTCGAGCTGGCGGCCGCCGTGGTTGGAGACGATCACCGCGCGGACCCCCTCGTCCAGGGCGAGGCGCGCGTCCTGCGGGTGCAGCACCCCTTTGAGGACCAGCGGCAGCGGTGTCGCCTCGCGCAGGCGGCGCAGATCGGCCCAGGACAGCCGGGGGGACATCGCGATGTCCCGGGTGGCGTCCGGCGGGCCGCCCGGCAGGCCGCGCATGTTCTCCGCCGCCAGCCACGGCGGCAGGTCGTGGAAGCCGTTGCGGTCGTCCCGGGCCCTGCGGCCGAAGACGGGGGAGTCCGCGGTGACCACCAGGGCGGAGCAGCCGGCCCGCAGCGCCCGTTCGGCCAGCGCGTCGGTCACCGCGGGGTCGGGCTGCAGGTAGAGCTGGAACCACACGGCGGCGTCGTCGCGTACCGCGCGGGCGGCCGCGGTCACCTCGGCGACCGGCGTGGTGGACGCCATCGAGGTGATCAGCACGGTGCCGGCCGCCGCGGCGGCGCGGGCCGTGGCGTGCTCGCCGTCCGGATGGGCGAGCCGGTGGAAGGCGGTGGGGGAGACCACCACGGGCATCGAGGCCCGGTCGTCCAGCAGCCGGACGCCCGTGTCGGGGTCGCCGGCGCCGCGCAGCACCCGGGGCACCAGCGCGAGCCGCCGGAAGGCCCGCTCGTTCTCGGCGAGCGCCGTCTCGGCTCCCGCGCCCCCGTCGAAGAAGTCCCGGTGCACCGGGTCGAGGCGGGCCGCCGCCTTGTGCCGCAGCTCCTCGATCACCCCGCTCACGAGGGGCTCGCGGAGGCGTCCTCCGGGGCCGGACCGGCCGGCTGCCCGGCGGGCGCCGCCGCGAGCCGGGACTCCAGGAAGCGCACCAGCGGGTCGCGGTGCACCTCCTCGCCGTCCCACTCGTTCTCGAGGTTCTCGGTGATGTGGTGCTCGGCGAGCGGCTTGCCGCCCTGGAAGAGCCGCACCACCGGGTGCAGGTAGCGCCCGTCGAGCCCGCCGGTGTCGGACTGGGCGACGCGGCTGACCGAGACGTCGAACGGATTGACCTTGTCGTGGTCGGCCCCGTACTCCAGCGTGACCGTCAGGTAGCGGTCCACCGCGCCGAACTCCCCCTCGTGCACAGCGCGGTGGAGATGGTCGACGGGTACCTCCTCGTGGTAGCGGGCGGTTCCGTCGGCGAGCAGGACGACCGCGTCGGCCATGAAGGCGAAGAGCTGCCAGAGCGCCGAGGAGCGGTTCACCCGGGCGATCACCGCGTCGGCCACCGCCTGCGGTCGCGGCTCCAGCTCCCGCCGGGGCCACGGCCGGCCCTCGTGGCGCTGCTCCAGGATGCGGTGCAGCGCCCGCACCCCGTAGCGGAAGCCGTGGATGAATCCGCTGGTGGACTTCTTGAAGTCCCTGACCTGCGTGATCGTGCCCGCGAAATGGAGGTCGGGGACGTTCACCGACTCCCAGGCGTCGGTCTGCGCGGGGAACCGGTCTTTGATCGTCAGTTCCGGCCGGCAGCTCTCGTCGAAGACGGACGCGTCGAAACGGAAGCCGGTGGCGAGGATGACCCGGTCGTAGGGTATTTCCTTGACCACCTCGGCGACCCGCTGGAATTTCACCGCGACCCGATAACCGCCGCCCGCCTCCCCCTTTTCGTCGCTCTCCGAAGCTCGCCTGATCCACAGGATCTCGCCGTCGAGCAGCGCGTTCTGTGATTTGAGCTGATAGGTGTCGAGGAAGTTGTTGTTGACCGCCCGCAGGTGGCCCACGAAATGGGTCTGCCAGGCGAGCCGCAGCGTTCCCGGGCCGGCCACGTGAATGACGGCGGCGGTCTCCACCAGATTGTCCGCGGTCTCGAAGGCGGAATTGCCGCGACCGATGATCAGCACCCGCCGGCCGGTGAACTCGGCCGGGTCGACCGAGACCTCGCTGTAGGGCTCGGCCAACTCCGCGCCCTCGATCGGCGGGATGTACGGGCGGGAGACGCCGGTGGCCATGATGATCCGGCGGGCCCGCAGCGTCCCGCCCCGCTCGTCCTCGGTGAGGAAGTCGCCGCGGCCGGAATCGCTCCCTGGCCGCCCGCCCGCCTCTCGGCTGATGCGGGTGATACGGGTGTTGTACCGGATACGCAGCCGGTGGGCGGCCGCGAAGTCGGCGAGGTAGCCGACCAAGTCGTCGGCCGCGGGGAAGTAGCGCGGGGTGACGGAGGTGAAGAGCGGTGAGCCCTCCTCCGAGAGCAGCGAGTTCCAGTCGGTCCGCAGGCGCAGTTCCGGGTCGTCCCAGCCGGTGTGCACCTTGTTGATGGAAATGAGCGTGCGATGGCGTGGAAAACGGGTGAAGAACGTTCCCGGCGCCTGCCCCGACTCGACGACAAGATAGTCGCGCCCGGCTCTCTCGAGGAAATAGGCGGCCTGCAGTCCGGCCGGACCGGCACCTACCACCAAGTAATCGACCCGCTGTTCTCCGGACATGCGACCTCCCGGCTTCCCGTGGCGATGCGCACACCGTAGTTGAGAGTTAAAGGAGGTATCCAGACCTCGGGATGTGATCCATATCACACCGGGCGCCGGGTATGGCAATGGCTATTGGTGGATAATTTCGCCCGCGTGGCCGCGGACCGGCGCTCGCGGCCGAGTGCCCGCCGCCGAACGGCGGACGAACGCATTTGCTGAACTTCCTGTGTGGCTGGAAGACGACGCCCGCGCGTCGTCGGGGAACGGAGAGCGCATGCACAATCCGGCCGAATCGGTTTTTCCGCAGCCCCTGGTCGACGCCTTTCGCCGCGATCCCGGGACCGCGGCCTTCGAATTCCGGTCACGGCCGGTGTCACGCGGCGAGGTGCTGGAGACGGTCCGCCGCTGCGTCGCCGGACTGCGCGCCCGCGGTCTCGGGCCGGGCCGCTCCGTCGCGCTCACCACCGCCGTGACGCCCGGCGCCTTCGCCGCCCAGATCGCCGCCCACCTGCTCGGATGCCGGGTCACCGGACTGCGTCCCGGGCTCACCCCGGCCCAGCTGGAGCATGTGCTCGGCCAGGGCGTCGAGGTGATCGTCGCCGACGCGACCACCGCGGGCCCGACGCTCGCCGCCGCGGCGGGACCGGTCCCCGTACTGGACCTCGACGCCGACCTGCTGGCCACCGAGCCGGACGCGTCGGACGACGCGCTGACCGCGCACGGCCGGCCGGACGACATCGCCCTGATCACCCTGACCAGCGGCAGCACCGGACACCCCAGGGGCTGCGCCCAGCCGTACCGCGCCTTCGAGGAGCACTGGTCCTGGCGGCCGGCCCGCTGGAGTCCGACCGTGCGCCGGCTCGCCGACGGCTACCGGAGGTTCCTGGTCTTCGGCACCCTGACCAGCGCGGTCATGCTGGAGCATCTGGGGCTCTGCCTGCTGGCCGGCGGCACCGCGGTGATACCCGAACACCCGCTGGTCTTCCCGCAGGTGTGGGAGCGCCACCGGATCACCGCCTGCCTGTGCACGGTGCCGCGGCTCTACCAGATCCTGGACACCCTGCGCACCGGGACGGTCGACACCAGCAGCATGCGGGCGCTGCTCGTGGCCGGTTCGCCGCTGCCCCCGCACCGCCTCGCCGAGGCCGTGGAACGGCTCGGCGCGGCCGTCCACCAGGGGTACGGCCAGACCGAGACCGGCATGCTGAGCCTGCTCACCCCGCAGGACCTCGCCGACGGCGGCGAGCGGGTGCTCGACTCCGTCGGCCGTCCGCTGCCGGGCGTCGGCGTGCACGTGCGCGACCCGCGGGGCCGGAGCGTCCCCGACGGCACGGCCGGCGAGATCTGGGTGCGGGCCGGCGGCGCCATGTCCGGTTACTGGGGCGACCCGCAGGAGACCGCCGAGGTGGTCGCCGACGGCTGGATCAGGACCCGGGACCTCGGTGTGCTCGGCGAGGACGGATACCTGCGGCTGATCGGCCGTGCCCGCGACGTCGTCTTCGTCAACGCCGTCCTCTACTACGCGGGCGCCATCGAGGCGGCGCTCGCCGCCCATCCGGACGTGGACCAGGCGTACGTCGTCGCGGCGCCCGACGAGCGGACCGGCGAGGCCGCGCACGCCTTCGTGGTGCCCGCCGCCGGCCGCACCGCGCCCACCGCGGACGTGCTGCGCGCCGCCGTCCGCGAACGGCTGGGGGAGGGCGCGGTTCCGGCCACCGTCACCGTGCTCGGCGCGGTCCCGGTCGCGCCGGGCGGCAAGCCGGACAAGAAGGCGCTGCTGTCCCTGGTCGCCGATCGGTGACCAGGGAGCGCGCCCGCCGGGTCACGACGGCGGATTGCCCGTCGCGCCCGCGGTGAACGGCGTGACGGTGAACTGGTCGTCGCAGTCGGTGACCTGGCCGGGGAAGTCCAGCGACGCGGTGTTGCCCGGCGGGTAGATCCGCAGCGTGACGGAAGCGGGCAGGCAGGTCCCCTGCCCGTTGACGGTGTGGATGGTGTCGCTCGCCGACCCGCCCGGCTTCAGCACCACCTGCGTGTGCGCGCGCTCGTCGCGGGTGGCCGGCGCGCCGATCTGCCGGCCGTTCGCGTCGAGCATCGACAGGCCGGGGTAGCCGTTGACATGGCAGGCCGTCGCGCTGTGGTTGGTGAGCACCAGGTACCGGTAGAGGTTGCCCGCGCCCGCGTCGCCGCCGCCGAGCCCCGCGGTCAGCTGCGAGGTCGCGCACATCGGCGTCGTCCCCTGGCCGGTCGGCGTCGGCGTCGCGCCCACCGGGGCGCCGGACGGGCTGGTGGGCGCGCTGCCGGTGCCGGTGCCGGTGCCGGTGGTGGGCCGCTGCGTGCGGGGCGTACCGGAGGAGGGCGGGGCGGGCGACGCCGGAGTCGACGGCGTCAAGGACGGCGCCGGCGAACCGCTGGCCGGACTGCTCGCGGGCGGCCCGACCACCTCGTCGCCGCCGCCGTCGGTCAGCGACCCGACCAGGTACAGAGCGCCGGCCAGCACGGCGACCGCGGCGCCGCCGCCGGCCAGCGCCCTGGCCCGCCGGCGGCGGGCGGCCCGGCGGCGGATCCGGTCGAAGGCCCCGGGCGGCGCCGCGAGGAACTCGGCCGGCGGCCGCAGCAGCGGCTCCAGCGGATCGGCCGCGGCGCCGTCCAGCCGGCCCGACAGGTCGCCGTCCGCGCGGTCCTCAGACGATCCGGTCATGACGGCCTCCGAGCTTGGCGCGCAGCAGTTCGCGGGCCGCGTGCAGATCGGCCTTGACGGTCCCCTCGTTGCGGCCCAGCAGCGCGGCCACCTCACGCACCGGCAGGTCGGCGTAGTAGTAGAGCAGCGCCGGGTTGCGCAGCCGCTGCGGAAGCGACTGGACGAGCATCCGGACCGAGGGGTCGGTCTGGTCGGGCTGCGGCTTCAACGCTTCCTCCGTGGTCACCCGGCGCATGGCCCGGCGTTCGCGCTCCAGTTTGCGCCAGTGGTCGCGGACCAGGTTCGCCGCGGTCACGTAGAGGAAGCCGCTCGGCTCCTCGACCTTGGTCCAGCGCGCCCACAGCCGGGTGAAGGCCTCCGAGGCGATCTCGTGCGCGGTCCCGTCGTCGTCCACGAGCCGGCGCACCCAGCCGGCCAGCCGCGGATACAGGGCCGCGAACAGCTCGGAGGCCGCGCGCTCTTGAGACCGGATGACCGCTCTCCTCACTCGTGTCGTACGGGCCGTGCGGACCGCTGTCTGCTCGGCGCTCACGGTCCCGGGACCAGCGAAGCGTAGACGATCACGTTGTCCGGGTAGCCGCCGCCTCCGCTCACCCGGGTGCCGCCGCAGGTGATGAGACGCAGCGCGGGGTGGTCCACGTTCCCGTACACGCGCCGGGTGGGGAACCGCGACTTGGCGACCGTCTGCACCGAGTCCACCGCGAACTGCGCCACCGAGCCGTCCCGGCGGGAGACCGCCACCCGGTCGCCCGCGTGCAGGCGGTCCAGGTGGAGGAAGACGCCGTCGCCGTACCGGCCCACGGTCACATGGCCGAGGATCACCGAGGGACCGGTCTGTCCCGGCGTCGGCGAGCCGTCGTACCAGCCGGCGGGCGCGTGCGCGGCGATCGGCGGCACCGCGACCTCACCGCCCGCGGTGAGCCCGAGCGACATCACCGGCGTGTCGACGCCGATCGCCGGGATGCGCAGCCGGGCCGGCAGCGAGCGGCCCATCGGCCGGCCGGGCGCGGCCGTGGTCGTGGCCGTGGTCGTGGCCGGCGCGCCGCCCGGCACTGACGACACGACCGGCACCGAGCCGCCGTCCGACGGCACCTGGGCGGGTGCGGTGCTCGCGCAGCCGGACAGGGCCGCGAGCAGCGCGGCGGCGGCGACCGCCGCCCCGGCGCCGCCCCGCGCCCGCCGCGGCGGGCCGCCGTGAGGCGCGCTCGTGCCCGCGCGCCCGGAGCCGTTTGACGGCGGGACCGCCTCCCCGCCGCGAGATCGCGGCAACGCATACCCCAACGCCGGCCTCAACGCTCAGCCCTGGACCCGGGTCCGGGACCTGCGGCGCAGCCCGAGGGCGACCGCCGCGCCGCCCAGCGCGAGCACGCCGGCCGCCGTCGCGCCGGCCACCGGCCCGTTGCTGCTGCCGCTGCCGGAGTCCGCGACGAGGCCGGTGTCGGGGGCGCCGCTGGGCACCGCGGTGACCTGCTGTCCGGAGCCCGTGGGCGCGGCCGTCGGTGCGGCGCTCGGCGTGGGGGCGCTGCCGACCGGACCCTCCGGGTTGCCGCCCGAGCCCGCCGCGAGCGGGGTGATCTCCAGCAGGTCGTGGCAGTTGGCGATGGCGCCGGCGATCACCAGCGAGGCGGTGTTGCCGGGCGGGTAGACCCGCACCTTCGCCGAGGTGGGCAGGCAGGTGCCCATGTGGTTGGCGGTGTGGATGGTGTCGCTGGCCGACGCTCCGGGCTTGAGCACCACCGGTGCGTACGCCTCCCGGGTGCGGGTCGCGGCGGGTCCGATCTGCGCACCGCTGCCGCTCAGCAGCGAGACCCCGGGGAAGCCCGTGAGGTGACACGTGGCCGCGCTGTGGTTGGTGAGCACCAGGTACCGGTAGAGGTTGCCCGCGCCCGCGTCGCCGCCGCCGAGCCTGGCGGTCAGCTGCGAGGTGGCGCACATCGGAGTGGTCGCGGCCGTCGGTGCGTCCCGCACGGCCGGGAGCGCCGTGGCCGGCACGGCGGTGAGCACGGCGACGGCGGCGGCCGCCGCACCGGCGGCGGCACCTGTGACGAGTGAACTCCTGCGCATGTCCTGCTCCTTCGTCTCTCCTGTGGCCGCCGGACCCGCGAGCGGGCGCCGGACCGGCCATGGCGGACATCGCGAGCAGAGACGAAGCGCGGGCCCGGCCGGTTGTAAAGAAACGTCAAAGTCCGGTCCGCGCGGCGGCCTCCCGCCCGTCGCCGCGCACCGCCGGCGGCCGTACGCCGCACGGTCACCGCGGCCCCGGCCCGGCACGCGGTCGTCCTCGGCGGCGCCGCCGCCGAGCCGCGACGTGGTCACCGGCAACGCGACGTGGTCGCCGTCCCCCGCGCCCTGACGCGGGGACCGCGCGGCCCGCGCCGGCTCCGCATGCAGGCTCCTGACGCCCCGCCACTCGGTGAACACCCGTCACACACTGCGCTGACCAGCCGACTTCAGGATCGACCCGACCCTTCACTACGATCCTGCGATGATCATCCACAAGTTGCTGACCGCGGCGCCGGTGTGCGGCCTGCTGGCCGTGCTGGCCTGCGCGGCCCTGCCCGCGACCGCGTCAGCCGACGACGGGCCCTCCCCGGCGCCCGCCCCCAAGGTCGAGCTGGTGCTCGACGTCAGCGGCTCGATGCGGGCCCGCGACATCGACGGCGAGTCCCGGATGTCCGCTGCGAAGCAGGCGTTCGACGACGTCCTGGACTCGGTGCCGCAGGGCGTGCAGCTCGGCATACGCACCCTCGGTGCGGACTACCCGGGCAACGACCGCAAGACCGGCTGCAAGGACACCCGGCAGCTCTACCCGATCGGCCCGCTCGACCGCACCGAGGCCAAGACCGCCGTGGCCACCCTCCAGCCCACCGGCTGGACCCCGATCGGCCCCGCGCTGCTCGCCGCGGCCGACGACATCAAGGGCGGCGACGGCACCCGCAGGCTGGTCCTCATCACCGACGGCGAGGACACCTGCCCGCCGCTCAACCCCTGCGACGTCGCCCGCGACATCGCCGCCAAGGGCATCCACCTCGTCATCGACACCCTCGGCCTGATCCCCGACTCCACCACCCGCAACCAGCTCAGCTGCATCGCCGAGGCCACCGGCGGCACCTACACCACCGTCCAGCACCGCCAGCAGCTCACCACCAAGGTCAAACAGCTCGTCGACCGCAGCACCGACACGACCGCCACACCGGTCGCCACCCAGGGCGCCGCCAGCTGCACGCAGGCGCCCCTGCTGACCGCCGGGCTGTACACCGACCGCGAGACCTTCTCCGAGAACCGCTACTACCGGGTCGCCGTCAAGCCCGGCCAGGAACTGCGGGCCTCCGCCACCATCGCCGACGACCGCGCGGTCAACCCCGGTTACGGCATCCTGCTGCGCGGCGTCACCCTGCACGGCCGCGAGATCGTCCGCGACGACGAGGGCGGCAGCGGGCGCACCGACGCGGTGTCGGCCGGCATCCGCTACCCCAAGCCCGACGCCGACGACGACACTCCCGCCGAGACCGTCTGCCTGCAGATCTCCAACTCCTTCTCGGCCCCGCCGTCCGTCAAGACCACACCGGGCCTGCCCGTCGAGCTGGCCATCGACCTCGTGCACGCCCCCGACCAGCCCTCCGACGTCGCCTTCCTCGGCCTGGGCCGGGGATGGTGGCTGCTCGGGCTGCTCACCGTCACCGGCGCGGTCGCGGGACTGCTCACCGGCTGGGCCGCCCGCTGGCGTCTGAACTCCGGGAGGAACGTCTGATGCGCACGCCCCGACTCCTCGCCGCCGCGCTGCTGGCCGGCGCCGCGCTGACCGTGCTGGGCGGGCCGGCCTCCGCCGACGACCCGACCGGCAGCCCCGCCGACTCCACCGGTGCGACGGCCACCGCCACGCCGTCCGCCGGGGGGTCCGACGCCGCGCCCACCGAGGCGGGCACCAACTTCCGCACCGCCGCGGTCATCGACCAGGGCGTCCAGGCCACCGCGAGCGCCTCGGCCGGCGACTACCTGTACTGGGTGTTCCCCGCGGACACCGGGCAGAACGTCACCGTCAGCGCCGCCGTGACCTTCCCGGCGGGGGAGGTGCGGCACGGCGCGTCCACCTGGCAGGTCGACGTCTACGACGGGCTGCGCCGCCGCCAGGCATGCCGCTACGGCGCGCAGACCCGCACGGCCGCGCCTGACGCCGCGTCGGTCGCGCTCGTCTGCCACCTGCGCGCCGTCAGGTCGTGGGCCGAGCCGTGGTCCAACGACCCGCTGCGCGGCGCGTACTACGTTCGGCTCACCGTCCTCGACCTGCCGCAGACCGACCTCGGCCTGCCCGTCCAGACGTCCGTCCGGGCCACCTCGGACGGCACCGCGGGACGCCAGGCGGTGGACGGCTCCGCCGCCCCGCTCGTCACCGGTTCCGGCCCCTCCGTCGCCCCCTCGGGCGGCTGGGCCGGCACCTGGTGGTCGCCGCGCTGGCTGTGGACGGGCGGCGGCGGCCTGCTGGCCGTCCTCGCCGCCCTCGCGGCGCACCGGCTGGCCCGCGGGCCGGTCCGGCTGCGCGGTGCGACCCGCCCGCGTGAGCGGCTGCGCGAGCAGTCGGGCTACGCGGACTGAGCCGCCCGCGCCCAGGAAACCGCGGCGCCCGCCCGTACGGTCCGGGCGGGCGCCGCGGCGTCGTGCACGCGGGGATGCGGCCGCTCGGCCCCCGGCGGCTGCCCCGCGCCCGGGTCGCACCCCGACGCGCCGCGGCCGCTCAGTCCTGGGGGGGCGGCAGGTACAGGTGCGCGAGGTCGGCGGGGACCGGCGCGGAGGGGCGGAACAGCGGAGCGGACTCGCCGTCCGCGGCGGTCGCCGGTGCGTCGGTCAGCCGCAGCCTGTCGCGCAGCCGCCCGTAGAAGTCCGCGGGCCTGAGGCGGACCAGCCGCAGCGGACGCGGCGCGGCGAACACGCCGATCCAGTCGCCGGGGTCGAGCACTCCGCGCAGCTGCCCGTCCACGCTCACCGCGGCCTGCCCCGAGTGCGGGAGCACCCGCAGCGCCACCGCCTCGTCCGCGCCGGCCACCACCGTCCGGTCGAAGGTCATGTGCGGGGCCACCGGGGTGAACACCACCGCCCGCATCCGCGGCGAGAGGACGGGACCGCCGGCCGCGAAGCTGTACGCGGTCGAGCCGGTCGGGGTGGCGACCACCACGCCGTCCGCCGAGTAGGAGGCCAGCAGCCGGCCGGAGATGTACGCGCCGACCGCCACCTGCCGGTCGCGGGCCAGCTTCTCCAGCACGATGTCGTTGAGCGCGGTGACGTCCAGGGCGACCCCCCAGCCGTCGCCCTCCAGTGTCTCCGGCCGCAACCGCGGCGGCGGCAGGGCGGGCCCGCGTCCGTACCGCAGCAGCGCCTCGACGCCGTCCGGGAGTTCCAGCATCCGCGACGCCCGCATGGTGAGCGTCATCCGCTCCTCGCACTCCGACTCGCCGGCGAGCACCGCGTCCAGCGCGCGCTCCACGTCCTGCACCGCGATCTCGGTGAGGAAGCCGACCCGTCCCAGATCGACGCCGAGCACCTGGATGTCCTTCTTGGCCGCGATCCGCGCGCCGCGCAGGAAGGTGCCGTCGCCGCCGAGCGTCACGATCAGGTCGGGGCCGCCGGCCGCCTTGAACTCCTCCAGGCTGCTGCGCCGCCCCCGGTCCTGCCCCCAGACGTCGATCTCGGCGCAGCCGATGCCGTTTCGGGCGCACCACTCCTCCACGGTCCGGCCGCCCGCCACCGCCTCGGCCCGTCCTCCGTGCACGACCAGCCCCAGCCGGCGCAGCGTCATGTCCCGGTCTCCCTGTCGTCGGCTGCCTGCGGCCGCAAGCGGCGTACAGCAGTCAAACGCCGACGAGTGTCCAGGTCAAACACCCCGGCGGGGCTCGCGGCGGGGTGAGACCGCAGCGGGGCGTGCCGGAGGTCCCCGGGGTGGGGGACGGACTCAGCTGCCGGAGCGCAGGGAGCGTGCGCGGTGCTCGTCAGCGGGTTCGCCGCCGAGCGTGCGGCCGAGCGGGCGCGCCGGACGCAGCGGCCGCCGGGGCCTGAGGCGGCGCAGCCGCCGCCCGACGAGCACGCCCAGCGGCAGCGCGAGCAGCGTCCAGGCGGCCAGAACGATCAATCCGACGACTAAGAGATGTGCCATGGCGGATCCGGTTCTTCGGGCCGGCACGGCTCGGGAGCGCCGTGCGCCGCGCGCACGCGCAAACCATGCCTCTACCTACCGTGTTACCCATATCGGCCTGAACTCACCACTGACAAAAGACGTTTGCTTGTGCGCTCTCTTGACGCGCCACCGGGATCGCAGTGCACTGACGGCCGGTTCGACGCGTTCGGTTCTGAGCTTTTCTGGTGAACTCGCCCCGAGGGAAGGAACGTGATGGTGCTCCTCGTACCGCCCCGGCTGCTGCGCCGCACGGCTGTGCTCGCCGTCCTGGCACTCCTGCTGTCGCTCGGCCTCGCCGCGAGCGGCGCCACCGCCGCCCGCGCCGCGGGCCCCACCACGATCTCCGTCAACGGCGCGAGCGGCGGCCGCACCTTCGACGGGATCGGAGCGATCAGCGGCGGCGGCGGCAACACCCGCCTGCTGACCGACTACCCGGCCACCCAGCGCCAGCAGATCCTCGACTACCTCTTCAAGCCCGGCTACGGCGCCGACCTCCAGATCCTCAAGGCCGAGATCGGCGGCGACACCAACTCCACCGACGGCTCCGAGTCGAGCCACATGCACACCGCGGGCGCCGTCGACTGCACCACCGGCTACGAGTGGTGGCTCATGCAGCAGGCCAAGGCCCTCAACCCGTCGATCAAGCTCTACGGACTGGCCTGGGGCGCCCCCGGCTGGATCGGCGGCGGAAACTTCTGGTCCACCGACACCGTCGACTACCTGCTGAAGTGGCTCGGCTGCGCGTCCTCCCACGGCCTGACGATCGACTACCTCGGCGGCTGGAACGAACGCGGCTACAACGTCTCCTGGTACGAGCAGCTGCGCTCCGCCCTGAACAGCAACGGGTACGGCGCGGTGCAGATCGTCGCCGCCGACAGCGACTGGTCGGTCGCGGGCGACGTCGCGTCCAACCCGGCCTTCGCCGCCGCCGTGTCGGCGATCGGCGTGCACTACCCCTGCCAGGGCGGCGACGGCGGCAACGCCGACACCTGCCCGGGCAACGCCACCGCGACCGGCACCGGCAAGCCGCTGTGGGCCAGCGAGAACGGCTCGCAGGACCTCGACTCCGGCGCCCCCGCGCTCATCCGCTCCATCACCCGCGGCTACGTGGACGCACACTTCACCGCGTACATCAACTGGCCGGTGGTGGCCGCCGTCTACCCCGACCTGCCCTACAGCACGGTCGGCCTGGTGCTCGCCTCCCAGCCCTACTCCGGCGCCTACAGCGTCGGCCGCAGCCTGTGGGCCACCGCGCAGGTCACCCAGTTCACCGCGCCGGGCTGGAAGTTCCTCGACTCCGGCTCGGGCTACCTCGGCGGCAGCGAGAGCAACGGCAGCTACGTGACGCTGAAGTCCACGAACAACAGCGACTACTCGACGGTCATCGAGACCACCACCGCCACCGCCGCGCAGACCGTCAACCTCAACGTCAGCGGCGGGCTGTCCACCGGCGCCGTCCACGTGTGGAGCACCGACCTGACCTCCGCCGACCCGAGCACCCGCATGGTGCAGCAGTCGACCGTCACCCCCTCCGGCGGCTCGTACGCGCTGACCGTGCAGCCCGGCCGCGTCTACACCCTGACCACCACCACCGGCCAGGGCAGCAGCACCGTGACCGGCCCGGCGCAGACCCCGCTGCCGCTGCCCTACTCCGACACCTTCGACAGCGACGCCACCGGCCAGCAGCCGCGGTATCTCGCGCAGCAGCAGGGCGCGTTCGAGGTCACCGGCTGCGCCGCCGGCCGCAGCGGCCGCTGCGTCACCCAGCAGGCGCCGGTCAAGCCGATCGAGTGGGACGGCGACTCCAGCCCGTACACCATCGGCGGCAGCCTGAACTGGACGAACTACACCGTGGCCGCCGACGCCCTCATCCAGCAGCCCGGCGCGGTCCAGCTCATCGCGAGGGCCGGCACCCAGCACGCTTTCGGCCCGGCCGGCATCGACGACTACTACCTTCAGGCCGACAACACCGGCGCCTGGTCCCTCGTCCGCAACAACACCGCGCACACCCTGACCACGCTCGCCTCCGGCCACGTCGCCGCCCTGGGCACCGGCGCGTGGCACCACCTCGCGCTGACCGTCAACGGCAGCACGCTCACCGCCGCGATCGACGGCGCGACCGTCGGGAGCGCCACCGACGGCACCTACGGCACCGGCATGGCCGGCCTCGGCACCAGCGGCTACCAGACCGACCAGTTCGACAACCTCACCGTCACCGCCGCGGGCACCCAGAGCGCCGGCACCGGTCCGATCGTCTCGCTGGCCGACACCGCCAAGTGCGTCGACGACAACACCGGCTCCTCCGCCAACGGCACCAAGGTCCAGATGTGGGACTGCAACGGCACCGGCGCCCAGCAGTGGACCGCGCAGAGCGACGGCACCGTCCGCACCGCGGGCAAGTGCATGGACATCACCGGCGCCGCCACCGCCGACGGCACCCTCGTGGAGCTGTGGGACTGCAACGGCGGCGGCAACCAGCAGTGGCAGCAGCGCGGCGGCGCCCTCATCAACCCCGCCTCCGGCAAGTGCCTCGACGACCCGGGCTCCAACACCGCGAACGGCACCCAGTTGGAGATCTGGACCTGCAACGGCGGCGCCAACCAGCAGTGGATCGCCCCCACGCGCTGACCCCCGAGCGCCACCGCACCCGGTGCGGCGGGGAGTGCCGCCCGATCCCCGCCGCGCCAGGCGGCCGCAGCCCGCAGCGTCTCGGCGCCGTACCGCCCGTAACGCCCGTACTGCCGGACGCACCCGTCGCGCCTCCCTCGGCGGAGGAGGAAACTCGCGTTTCATGGCGTCATGGAGCAATACCGGAGAAAACCGGCCGCGGACGCCGCGGATGCCGCGGAGGTCACGGGAGCGCGGAGCCGCCAGCGTGCCGTAGCGGCCCGGCCGCGATGAGCCGCGCACCTCGCGGGCTGCTCGCGGCGCTGCGCGAACTGCCGCCGGCGGCGGGCTCGGTGGTCATGGCGACGGCCATCCTGTCCGTCGGTCTGGAGACCGTCGGCCGGCGCGTCCTCTCGGTGATCGCCCTGGTGCTCGCCATCGTCCTGTGGGTGGTGCTCGCGGGCGACTTCGTCCACCGGCTGCTCGGGCAGCGCGCCCGCTTCAGGACCGAGGCGTCGACTCCTGCCGCGCTGAACGCGGTGGCCGCCTCCGCCGTGCTGGGCACCCGGCTGGCCACGGTGGCCCGCGGCGTCCCCGCCGAGGCGCTGCTCGCGACGGCCGCGGCGGTATGGCCGTTCCTGCTCGTGAGCGTGATCGACCGGTGGACCCGCGGGATGCCGGGCGGGGTGTTCCTGGTGTGCGTCGCCACCGAGGGACTGGCCGTGCTCTCCGCCGTCCTCGGCGCCGCGCACCACCTGCGCTGGCTCTCCACCGCCGCACTGGCGCTGTTCGTGCTGGGCCTGCTGCTCTACTGCGTCGCGCTGCCGCGCTTCGACCCGCGGCAGATCCGCACCGGCGCGGGCGACCACTGGATCTTCGGCGGAGCGCTGGCCATCTGCGCCCTGGCCGGGTCCAAGCTCACCTCCGCGCCCTTCTGGACCGGCGCCCCGCACAGCGTCCTGCGCACCGCGACCCTGGTGCTGTTCGGCGTCGTGCTGGCCCTCTACGCCGTGCTGGCCGCGGCCGAAGTGCGCTGGCCGCGGCCGCACTACGACTTCCGGCGCTGGGCCACGGTGTTCCCGCTCGGCATGGGCGCCGTCGCGAGCATGTCCATCGCCACCGCGACCGGCGTCAGGGGCCTGCACACGCTCGGCGCGGTCCTGCTGTGGGCAGGGGTGGCCGCGTGGCTGCTCACCGCCTCCGGACTGATCACGCACCGAACATGAGAGCGCCGCCGCAGCGGGGGTGAGGGCGCTGTGGGAGGGGCCGGGGGCGTGCGAAGCCCGCCGAGCGCCCTTCGAACACGTCCGCACGCCTCTCGCCACGCGCCGTGACCTGTTGTTCACTATGAGTAATCAAAAGACTTCGGGGAGCACCCATGGACATCCCGCAGACCCCCGCCGAGCCGGCCACCGGCTCCGTACCTCCGCCGCGCCCGCAGGGGCCCCCGCCGCCCGCATCCCCCGTGGTCTTCGCCGCGCCCTTCACCGATCGCACCGCCTGGGCGCCCGGCCGCACCTCGGCCTACCCCGAGGACGGCCGCAACCGCGCGGACAACAAGCTCGACCGGATCGGCCCCGCCTACGCCCCCACTCCCGACGGGACCTTCCGCGCCCGCCGGGCCGGCCGCGGCGACTGGCACACCGACCTCGTCTCCACCGAGTACGCCCCCGGCGGCTTCGAGCTGCTGGCCGGCGACGAACTCTCCGCCACCTGCCTCGTCCACGCCGAGCCGGGCGCCTGGCCCGCGCTGTGGACATGGGGCCGCGACCACGACAACGGGCGCTCCCAGCCGGGACACGGAGAGGTCGACGCCTTCGAGTACCACCCCGACCACCCGACGATGCTCGAACTGACCAACCACGTCCGCCCCGCGGCCCGCTACGCCGACGGACTGGTCGCCCCCGGCCGCCCGTTCCTCCTCACCGTCCGCTTCGGCGCCGACAGCGTGGAGTGGTCCGTGGACGGCTCCCTCGTCTTCAGCGACGGCGCGGGCGTCGGACCGCACTGGCGTGCCTGGCTGGTCGTCGGCATCAGCGTCTCCGCCGGCGCGTACGGCCACCCGGCGCCGCCGCCCGCCGTCGACGAGCTCCAGTGGCGGTGCAGCGGCCTCACCGTCCGCCGCCCCTCCGCACCCGCGCCGCGCCGGGCGTGAGCGTCGCATGACGTGGGCGCCACCGCGCGAGCACGGACGTGAGCCCGGTCACGCCGGGCGCGCCCCATGCATGATCGCGCCCGGTGCGGGAAGGCGGCAGAACGCAGTGCCCTGCCCCTTCTTCCCCCGCTCCCTCTCTTCACCCACCAGCCCACCAGCCCTCCGCAGCCCCGCACCCCGCCCCGCCCCACCCCGAAACGAGACGGTGTTCCTCAGTGATGTCCGAGCAGCAGCCGGTGACCGACGTCGATCGCGCCCCCACCCCGGACGCGCCCCGCGGCGCGCCGTGCTGGGTCAACCTGACCGCACGCGATCTCGAATCGGCTGAGAAGTTCTACGGCACGGTGCTCGGATGGGAGTTCCGCGCCACCACCCTCGGTGAGCGCTTCGCCGTCGCCCTGAAGAACGGCCGCCCGGTCGCCGGCATCGGCGCCGTCGCCACCGACATGCAGTTCGCCGTGGTCTGGACGCCCTACTTCGCGGTGCCCCAGGTCGACGAGGCCGCCGCCAGGGTCCGCGAGCGCAGCGCCACCGTCGCGCTCGGCCCGGTCTCCTTCGCGTCCGGCCGCGCCCTGGTCGCCGCCGACCGCGACGGCGCGGTCTTCGGCATCTGGGACGGCAGGCTCCCCGGCGGCTGGGAGACCTGGCACGACAACAGCCCCGTCGTGGTCCGCCTGCGCACCCGCGACGCCTTCGAGGCGGCCATCTTCTACGGCGGCGTCCTCCAGTGGGCCGACGGGGCGCCCGACAGCTGCACCGTCTCCTACGAACACGACGAGGTCGTGGTGCGCAGCGCCGACAGAGTCGTCGCCCGCCTCGGCTCGGGCGCCGTCGACGCGGCCCCCGACCCCGTCGTACGCCCGCACTGGGAAGTCCAGTTCGCCGTGGACGACGTCGAGTCCAGCACCACCGTCGCCCGCTCCCTGGGTGCCACCCTGATCGACGGCGGCACCGCTCCCGCCGGCGCGTGGGCGCGCCTGCGGGACGCCGACGGCGGCCTCTTCACGGTGATCACCGACCCGGCGAGGCAGTAGCCGGACGGCGGGTTCAGCGGTGGGACGGGCGTCGTCCACGACCACGCCCGTCCGGCCGCGCGCACCTCGGCCTCTCGGCGGCAGCACGCCGACACTCCGCGCCCCGCGGCGCGCGAGCCCCGACCCTCGACCCTCGGCGGGAATGCCGTGACGCTTCGCCAGGTTTCCCTGTCGGCACCATGGAAGACGAGGAACCACCGAACGTCCGTCCACGAGGAGAGGTCCCAGCATGTCGCGGATTCCCGTCCACACCACCGACAACGCTCCGGCAGCGAGCCAGGAGACCCTGCGCCACCTGGAAAAGCGCTTCGGGAAGGTGCTCAACATCCACGGCGAGATGGCCCATTCGCCCGTCGTCCTGGCCGTCTACGCCGCCGTGAACGAGGCCATCGCCGAGCACGGGACCTTCGACGCCCGGACCCGTGAGGCGATCGCCCTCGCCGTCGGGGCGGTCGACGACTGCACCTACTGCCAGTCGGCGCACACGATCGGCGCCAAGAACGCCGGGTTCACCGAGGCGGAGACCGTGGCGATTCGCCGCGGTGTCGCGGACGTGGAGCCGAGGCTGGCCGCGCTGCTGGAGGTCGTCCGCGAGACCGCGGGCGAGGTCGGCGAGGTCTCCGACACGACCTGGGACAAGGCGCTGGCGGCCGGCTGGACCGACACCGAGCTGACCGAGTCCTTCGTGCACGTGGCGGCCAACCTCTACACGAACTACTTCAACCACCTCGCGCGTACCGATCTCGACCTTCCGGCCGCTCCGGCGCTGGACGCCTGACCCCCGGCCCGGTACGCCACCCGACACGCCGAGCACCGCACGCCGCATGCCGCACCTCACGCCGGCCGGGAGCACGTGCCCCGCACGCCTCCCGGCCGGCGTCGCCGCCTCCCCGGCCGAACGACGCCCCGGCGCAGCATCACCGCATCCCCGGCGGTGGCCCAACGGGCTGGGCCAATAAGGCAATTGCCGCCGGGCAAAGCCATTAGCCTTTGTTCGCGGGCAATGGTTCCCTGTCCCCGCGTTGCCGATGGTCAGTCCCCGGAAAGGACGGATCGCCCCAGCCCGGACCGCAATTCCCTCCTTCGGAGCGACAGCTCCGCCAGCAGACCTTGCGCCCGGCCGGAGACAGCGGAGCCGGGCCTCCATCGCCCCACGGGGAGGCTTCACCATGAGTCGAACAGACATGTGTCCACGCGTGCTCGTCGTCGGGGCGGGTCTGGCGGGCACGGCCACGGCGATCCGGCTGCTCCGCTTCGCCCGCGAGCCCCTGGAGATCGTGCTGCTCGAGCGGCGCTCCGACTACCGCTCGGCCGGTGTCGCGTACCACCGGGACGGCAACCCCTGGAACCACGTCTTCAACATCCAGGCGGGCCGGATGTCCGTGTTCCGGGAGGACGTGCTCGACTTCATCCGGTGGGCCAACCTGGAGGCCGACCGCCAGGACTGGCCGGCCCCGTGGGCCGAACTGGAGTTCGTCGAGCAGGGACCGGCGCCGCGACGGATTTTACAGGACTACCTCATCGACCGGCTGGCCGAGGCCCGGCGGGAAGCCGGCCCCGGTGTCGTGCTCGTCGAGGCGGACGGCGAGGCCGTCGACATGGAAGTGCGGCCCGACGGGGTGCACGTGACGATCCGGCAGCTCTCCGAGCCCGCCCTCGCGGCGGAGTTGGGACCGGACTCCGCCGTGGTCCTCGCCGACCACGTCGTCCTCGCGACCGGCCTCGAACTCAGGGAACCGCCCTTCGCCGCCGAGGTGCTCGGCCACGAGTCCTTCATCCGCAACCCGTACTCCAAGGCAGGGATCAACAGGCTCGAGACGGTCCACCCCGAGGCGACCGTCGCGATCGTCGGATCGGTGCTGAGCGCGTACGACGCCGCGGGCCTGCTGCTCCGCCGGGGCCACACCGGCAGGATCCACCTCATCTCCAAGTCCGGCACGATCTTCCGGACCTACCCGGGCGGCCACGAGCACGGCGTGCTGCAACTGCCCTGCCCGGCCACGCTGCTGGAGCCCTACCAGGACCGCGAGGAGTTCCTCGACCGGGTCAGGGCGGAGTGGGAGGCGGCGTGCGCGTCGGTCGTCAAGGACCATCCCGACATGGACCCGGTGATCGTCGCCGAGCGGGTGTCCAAGGCTTGGGAGCCCTACCTCCCGCAGATCATCGAGCGGATTCCGACTCCCGCACTGCGCGGTCTGCTCGACGAGTTCGGCACCGCGATCGCCGCGATCCGGGTCGGCGCGGTCGAGTACACGATGGCGATCATCGAACACGCCCTGCACTCCGAGGACGGCGTGGTGCAACTGGTCGTCGGAAGCGTGGCGGGGATCACACCGACGGAGTCGGGGCGGCTGGTCGTCGCGGTCGCGGCGCCCGAGGAGAAACACGCCATCGAGGCCGATCTGGTGGTGTCCAACTTCGGCCGGGAGCCGGACTACAGCAGGGTAGGCCAGCCGCTGTGGCGGAACCTCCTGCGCAGGGGCCTCGCCGCGCCCCACGAGCGCACCGGACGCGGCCTGGAGGTCGACGCCGAGGGGACGCTGCTCGGCCCCGCCGGGGAGCCGGCCGGTCCGATATCCGCCGTCGGCCCGCTGAGAGAGGGCGACGAGATCGTACGGAACGGCCGGACCGGCGCATTCGCCTTCAATCTCGCCGCCATCAAGAACCATTCCATCGCCGTCGCCGCCCGAGCCGTCGGGCAACTGGAATTGCGGAAATCGGGACTGACCGAGGACATGGCTCGATATCGCCAATACCAGGATCAGGTAAGCAAGATGGAGGAAGCAGACCGGGCCGGGTTCGAGGAGGCTGTTGACGTGGAGGTGAGGAGGTTGGCGACGCGTGCCCGAAGTGAGCGGGAACTGCTCGACGCACGGCTGGAAGCCCGTCTCCGCTCCCTGGGCCACCGCCCTGACCTCCCGTCGGACACCCGGAGGGATGCCCTGATGAGGGACGTCGTCAACCGGGTGGCCGTGCGACGACTCACCGACGTGTCCGTGACGCCGCGCCAGCTGCGCGAGCGGCTCGGCATAGCGAACACCTAGTATCTGGGGGCCTCTTTGAACGGGCGGCGGATCCAGGGATTCCTTTTGGCTGGTGGCACGGAGAGTGTGTTACGAGGAACGTGTAACCGCACAAGAAATCCACTCGAGGGGTCCATTCTCGTCGCTCCTTTCCTCGAGGCGGGTCTTTACGAGGCGATAGTGGCGGCGCGCGCGGTCATCTGCGGCGCCGGCGGCCTGACCGGCCACATGCAGTCCCTGTGCCGCGGCAGGGGCATACCGGTGCTCCGCGTCGACCCCGCCGACCTCGCCGAACTGGTCGGCGAGGTGACGCTGGACCTGGAGAGCGAGTCGATCCTCGTCGGGTCGCAGGCGGGCTCCGGGGCGGCCCGCCAGGCGGCCGCCGCCCCCTCCGTGGAGGATCTCGGCTCGGCGTGCGCGGTGATCGCGGACCTGCAGGACATCCAGACGATCAACGCGTGCGGGCCGAACGCGCAGCGGGTCGACTCCTTCTTCATCCGCGAGGAGTTCCTCTGCCTGGCGGCGGGCCTGCGCCCGCTGGACGCCCTGCACGGCGGGCCCGAGGACATCGCGGCGTACGGGAGGGCCGTCGCCGGCCGGCTCTGCGACTACGTGGGGGCGCTGCTGCCCGGCCAGCGGCTGGTCCTGCGCCTGCTCGACCTGCGCTCCGACCACGCCGCCGGTGTCACCGTGCAGGCTCCGGTCGCGGTCGAGCCCAATCCGGAGATGGGCCTGCACGGCGCCCGCTGGCTCATGGGCTCCGCCGCCTACCGGGATGCCCTGCACGTCGTGCTCGCGACGCTGCGCGAGCGGCTCGGGGGCGGGGCGGACCGGATCCACCTCTCGGTTCCCTTCCTCACCGACGAGGAGGAGTTCGCCCAGCTCAGGGTGCATCTGCGGATACCGCCCGAGGTGCCCTTGTCGGCGTTCATCGAGACCCCGTCGGCCGTGCACGCCACCGGGGCGATCTGCGCCGCGGGCGCCAGCGAGCTGTTCGTCGGGGTGAAGGACCTGGTGCAGTTCTACCTGGCCGCCGACCGCAGCAACCACTTGGTGGCCGACACCTACCGGACCCGTCACCCGGCGGTCCTCGACGGAGTGCGCCGGGTCGTGGAGTCCGCGCGCGCCGCGGGCACCCCCGTGCGCGTCTTCGCGCTGGGCGTGGACTTCGCCCACTACCTGGACCACCTGCCGACCCCCGACGGCTACATGATGTGCACCGCCGAACTCCGGCAGGTGATCACGCAGCCGCAGCCGCAGCCGCAGCCGCAGCCGCAGCCGCAGCCGCAGCCCGACCCGGCGCCGGCGCTGACCCGGTCCGCACGCTGAGCTGATCCCGGACCCCGACGCGGCCCCCTTCTGCCCCCCGCTGTCCCCGCTCACCGGCGGGCGACGCGCGGGCAGGGGCCCCGGAGGACGCGCGGCCGCGGGGCCGGGGGAGAATCGCGGGATGAGTGCGACGATGTGGTGGGCCGTCGCCGCGGTGGCGGCCCTTGCCCTGATCGCGGCCCTCGTCGACGGGCGGGCCCGTTCCGGGCGCCCCGTGCGGCGGCGGACGGCGGCGAAACGATCCGGCACGGTACCCGCCCGCGGCGAGGTGTGGTGGGCCTCGGTGCCCTACGAGGACCGGCCGGGCGCCAAGGACCGGCCGTGCCTGGTGCTGTCGGTCCGGGGCCGTACGGCCAGGGTCGCCAAGATCACCTCCCGCTCGCACGCCGAGCTTCCCGGCGTCGTCGCGCTGCCCGCGGGGACCGTCGACGACCCGGCGGGCCGCCAGAGCTATCTGCAGAGCACCGAGCTGCGTGACGTGCCGCTGCCCGACTTCCGCCGCCGCGCCGGCGCCCTCGACCCGCGGTTCATGCAGCAGCTCGACCTGTCCTGATCGGCCTGCCCGCACCGACCCCGAGGGCGCCGGCGAGCGCCCCCGGGGTCGCTCGCACGCCCCACGCGTCCCATCAGTCACGGCGACCCCCTTGCCCTCGCCGCTGGTCTAGGCCACGTTAGAAGGCGGACACGGTACGAGGAGTTCGACCACCGACGACAGAGGGCCGGTATGGACATCGGATCATCAGCGTCACGAACGCCGTCCGGAAGCGACCCCGCCGGGCGCGTCCTGGCCGCCCGCGGCGACCTCGGCCGCCGCGGCCTGCTAGCGGCTGCGGGCGTCGGCGCCCTCGCCGGCATCGGGGCCATGGCCCGCGGCAGACACCGCGACGCCCCCTCGCGGACCCCGGCCGCGGCCCCCGCGTCCGCCGCCGCCCCGCAGCAGGGCGCCGCAGCGCAGGCGGCCGCCCGCCCCCGCAGCGCCCCGCGCCACCTCTACCTCGGCACGTACACCTCCAGCGGCGGCGGCAAGGGTGTGGGCGTGGCCACGTACGACCCGCACAGCGGCGCGATCTCCCCGGGGAGCGTGCTGGCCGGTGCCGCCGACCCGTCCTTCCTCGCGCTGTCGGCCGCGGGCGACGTCCTCTACGCCGTCGACGAGCAGGAGCAGGGCCGGGTCACGGCCGCCGCGGTCGGGTCCGACGGCACCCTGCGGGTCCTCGGCTCACGGCCCACCGGCGGGTCGAGCCCCTGCCACCTGTCGGTGCACCCCGGCGGCCGGCACGTGCTGAGCGCGAACTACGGCTCTGGCAGCATCGCCGTCCATCCGCTCGGCTCCGGCGGCGTCCTGCTGGCCCGCTCCGACCTCGTGCAGCACACCGGCTCGGGCCCGGACCCGGACCGCCAGGAGGGGCCGCACGCGCACATGGTGCTCAGCGATCCCGGCGGCGCCTTCGTGCTCGCCGTCGACCTGGGCACCGACTCGGTGTACACCTACCGGCTCGATCCGACAGCAGGCAAGCTCACCGAGGTCTCCCGCGCCGCGGTGAAGCCCGGGTCGGGGCCGCGCCACCTGGCCTTCCACCCCTCGGGCCGGTACGCCTACGTCGCCAACGAACTCGGCGACTCGGTGATCGTCTGCGGCTACGACCCGGCGACCGGCACGCTCACGCCGGGCAGCCCGCAGCCGACCGTGCCCGCCGGCTCGCCGGTCTCCGGGCGGAACTACCCGGCCGAGGTCGTCGTGTCGGCGAACGGCGCGTTCGTGTACGTCTCCAACCGCGGCCACGACAGCGTGGCCCGGTTCGCCGTGCAGAACGGCGGGGCGGGCCTGCGGCTGCTCGACGCCGTGCCCAGCGGCGGCGCCTACCCCCGGCACATCGCCCTCGACCCGACCGGCACGCTGCTCTTCGCCGCCAACCAGAACTCCGGCACGGTCGCGCGCTTCCACGTCGACCCCGCCACCGGCGCGCTCACCTCGGCCGGCGGCGGCTACGCCACCCCGACGCCGGTCTGCGTCCTGCCGGTGTGACGCCCGCGTGGGTCCGCCGCCGGGCTGCGGCCGCGGCCGTCGGGTCCTGGTCTACGGTGCCAGCGCCGCGGTCAGCAGTTCGCGCGTGGCGTCGTCGAAGGCGACCAGCCGGATCAGCTCGACACGCGTGGGGGTGGCGGTGAGGGTCGCGGCCGCGATCCGCGCGGCGCGGTCGGCGGGGAACCCGTAGACGCCCGTCGAGATCGCCGGGAAGGCGATGCTGGCCGCTCCCAGCTCGTCCGCGAGCCGCAGGCAGCGTGCGTAGCACGACGCGAGGACGTCGTCCTCGCCGCTGCCGCCGCCGCGCCACACCGGCCCGACCGTGTGGATGACGTGCCGTACCGGCGGGTCCAGGTCGAACGCCGGCGTCGCCTTGGCGTCCCCGGGCGCGCACGGCGCGAGCGCCGCCCCGGCGGCGGCCAGCCGCGGGCCCGCCGCCCGGTGGATCGCGCCGTCGACGCCGCTGCCGCCCCTCAGCGACTGGTTCGCCGCGTTGACCACGGCGTCCGTGTCCTGAAGCGTGATGTCACCCTGTACCACCTCGATCACTGGCATCCGCCGATCATCCCACCGGCGTGCGCCCCACCGCATCGCGCCTCACCGCTCCGCATCGCAGAGCGCCTCGCGGCGCCACCGCTCCTGCCGGATGCCGGAAATGCGCCGACTCCACCCCCCACGAGGCGTCCTCGTGCCGACGCCACGGCGATGAGCCCGCTGACCCCCGACGCCCTCGCCGGCGACGACGGCCGGGGCCACTGACGCGGCGCCGGTCTGCGCACCCAGTGCTCAGCGCTCGGTGTCCAGCGCTCGGTGTCCAGTGCTCACCGCTCAGACGCCGCGGAGGGCCGCCAGCACGTGCGGCCAGGCCTGCGCGCCGAGCGCCGCGTCGGCCTCGGCGGTGCCGCCGTGGTCGAAGTGCGGGGACGGGGGCGGTGCCACCTCGCCCGGGAAGACGGTCCGATGACCCGCGCCGGTCCCGACGACCACCGCCGTCGAGCGGCCTGCCGCCGTACGCCGGTCCGCGAGTTCGCGGGCGAAGCGCACCGAGGGCCACATCCGGTCCGCGCCGCCCGCGACCAGGACGAGATCGGCGTCCGCATTCTCCACCGGGATGGCCGCGGCCCGCAGCCGGTCCGCATGCACCTCAAGGCTGCGCTCGTACCAGCCGAGCACGGAGACCGGCGCGCCGTCCGGCTCGGCCCCGGCCCACGAGCTGTCGTAGGGCACGAAGGGCAGCGGCTGCCCCTGCCAGGTCCAGCAGGAACGGTACGGCTGCTGCCGGCCGTCGCGACCGGGACCGACGTTGGCCCAGACGACCGAGGTCGGGGCGAGTGCGATGACGGCGTCCGCGCAGTCCGACAGCGACGACAGCAGCAGGGCGGCTTCTGCGCCCTTGGAGACGCCGAGCATGCCGACGCGCGTGACGCCGCGCTCGCGCAGCAGTCCGGTCGCGTCGGCGAAGGTCTCCAGCGGGACCTCGCAGATGCCCGGCGGCTGCCCGGGACCGCCGAACCACCGGACGGACGCCGCGGTCACCCCGGCGCGCGCGAAGAGCCGGCACCGGTCACGCTCGATCCGGCCGCTCGACCCGGACAGCACGAGCACGCCTGCCGCGCGGCTCCCCGCGGCCGGTTCGGCGAGGAACCCCTCCCAGCGCCCGCCGAGTTCGCGCTCGACGATGTCGACGATCCCGGCGGCCATGACACCAGCCTCTCCACGGTGGGGCGTTCGGACTCCGACGGTCCGAACCTACCGGTCGTCCGTGGTCCGTGGTCGGCACGCGGCGGCCGGTGGGCGTGAACCCGCCAGGCGTCGCCGTCTGTTGTGAACGGCTTGCCCGATGCCGCACGACCTCGCTCCCTTCAGCATCTCCTGGGCTGAGGTCGACCCGCGCCTGCACCCGTTCGGCAGCGTGAGGACGATGGCGGACCACGACATTCGCTCCTTCGACCAGGAACGCGGCCCCGAGCGCGCCGCCGCTCTGCTCACCGGCCGGCATCGACGGCCCGCCGCCCCGGCCGCGGTGGCGGTCGGGGCGGCGGGCGGCGGGATCAGCTCATCGCTCCGATCTGGTCGGCGGACAGGGCGAAGCCGTACGTGTGCACGTCCGTGACCTGGCCGGGGAAGGCCGTGTAGGGCGTCTCACCGTAGACGGCGGTGTTGCGGCAGGCTCCGACGGTCATCGGCAGGTTGGGGTCGTACTGCGGCGTCAGGTTGACGTCGGTCCCCATCAGCGAGCCGTTGACGTACAGGGTCATCACGCCGGTGCTGGCGTCGCCGGCCACCGGTGCCTTGTACGTGGCGACCAGGTGGGTCCAGGTGTTGATCTCGGCCGAGCCGAAGTCGCCCTCGGCGGTGGGCCATTGCGCGTCGTCGTCGTTGGTGGTCGTGGTCTGGAAGGCCCAGCCCTGGTTGCCGCTGTCGTAGCCGATGTAGAGGGCCTGGTGGGCGGTGGTCCCCTGGCAGAGGGCGTTGACGGTGTTGGTGCCGTCGTTGAGCTTGACCCACAGGGAGATCGTTCCTCGTCGACCCGTGCGGCACGCACACCTCGACGCACAAGGTGGTCCCCCCCTTCTTCGTGCCCTACTTCTCCGGGTGGTGGAGTTCGCAGTGCGCGACGAACCTGCTCGGCAAGGTGTGCACCACGACCGGAGTGGTGTCCACGGGATTCGGCGGGGCGCAGTCGTATCTCAGCAAGTACACCCCCGGCGCCCTGGTTGCGGGAATCAACAACGGCACCGCGGAAGAGGGAATGGCGAACGCCAACCGCATTCTGCAGATGCAGAACACCGGAACAGGTCTGTCGCGCACGGCCTCTCTGAGTCCGGTGCTCACCCGCGCCCCCGCGGCACGGCTGCTGACCGGCGTGGGAGGTGTCGCGGCGTACGGCTACAACTACATGACGGACAGGTCGGAGGGGCAGTCCCGCACACGAGCGGCGGTGACCAGCGTGCCGCAGGCCGGCGCCGACATGTACATATCGGCGACCATGACCGAGTCCGGCCTGGAGACCGGAGCGATCATCGGCTCCTTCGTGGGCCCCGAGGGAACGGTCGTCGGGGGAGCGGTGGGGGCGGTTGTAGGCTTGGGCGCCGGCTTTGTGACGAGTAACGTCACGAACAACGTCATTTCGGATATCGGAAGTTGGTTGCATTGATCGCCTGGGCCGCGCTCGCGGGAGGCGCCGCGCTGGGTACGCTGTCCGCCCGCTCCTGGCGGCGGGTGGCGCGGTACTGGAGCAACCCCGCGGCGCGCCCGTCGCCGGTGGCCCTGTCCCGCTACTTCGGGCCGGATGCCAGAAGGCGGCTGGAGCAGGGTTCCGCCCTCAACGCGGCCTGTCTGACCGGCCTGACACTCGTGCTGCTGGGGGGAGCCTGGCTCCCCCCGGACGGCACGTCCGGTGCGCAGAACCCGGTCGCCTTCGCAGTGGCCGTGTTCGGGCTCGCCGTGTTCCTCGCCGGAGTCCTGGGCCAGCTCTCGCTGGGATTCCTCGGCCGTCCGCTGTTCGTCCTCCCCCAGCACGCCCGCAACGGGGCGGGCGGCAAGTCCGCCGCGCCGGGCGGCCGGACGACCGGTTCCCCCTCCGAACAAGGAACCCCCATGACGTCTGGACCGATCCCGCAGGAAGCCGACGGCGGCGCCGAGATCCTGGTGTTCCGCGACGAGGCGGACTCCTACGCGCAGCTGCGCCGCTACAAGGTCTACGTGGACGGCGAGCGGGTGGGCGACATCCGGCGCGGGGAGAGCTGCTCGCGGTCCGTCGCTCCCGGGCCGCACCGCGTCCAGGTGAAGATCTCCTGGTGCTCCAGCCAGGTGTCCTCCGTCGAGGTGTCCCCCGGGGACCGGCTGCGCTTCATCTGCCGGGCGGCGCCCGGAGTGGAGTCCGACCCCACCGCGGTCTACAAGCGCAGGAACGACTTCCTGCTGCTGCGCGCGGTATGAGTTCGGCCCCGTCGGGGCCACCGCACCGTACCGGGTGCCGGACTGCCGGAGAGGTTGCCTGACCGCGCTGCCGTCGGCCGGCCGGGCGGCCCTCCGCCGTCGGCGGGCCGGCCCGGTGGCTACGATGCGTCGGGTGGACAACGGGAACGGCGAGATCGACTTACCGGAGGCCGACGGCCGCCGGGTGCTGTACGACATGAACGACGACGACTGCCGGTACACCCGGTGGGGAGAGCGCGCGGACCGGCTCTGGGACGCGTACCAGGACGCGATCGCGGCGGGAACCGTGCTGCGCCGCACCCGGACACACGCGCTGCTGGACGGTTCCATCGAACTCGTCGGCTACGACGACCCGGTGACCGGGGGCGGCCGGTTCGCCGTCGTCACCGCCTGCGACCCGGGCAGCGACTACCGGGTGGTCGACCACACCGAACGCGGGCCGGCCGAGGCGGCGTACGAGCAGGAGGTGTACGCCAACCTCGACGACGAGCTGCCCTACCAGAGTTGCGACGTCTTCGAGGTGCGCGTCGACCGCCGTTCGAGGCCGCCGGCCGGGGTGCGGGTGCTGCCGTCCGGGACCGTCGTCGCGACGGACGACCTGGAGGCGTACGACGACCTCTACGGCCTGCCGCTGCGTACCCGCTGGCCGGAGGCGGCCGCCGCGGACCTGGCACCGGCCGCGGTGCGGGGGATGGCGGCCGACCCCCGGCCCTGGGGCCCGGCCGAGGTGCGGGTCGACGAGGTGACGCCGGCGGCGTGGGGGAGAGCGGACGACGCGCTCAGGCCCAACGCGCTGGCACTGCTGGGACTTCCGGACGGAAGGCAGCTCCTCGCCTCGGCCCACGACGACGCGGCCCACGTGTGGAGCGTCGGCGACGGCCAGGGCGTCTCCACCGCGTCCGGGCACAGCGAATGGGTGCTGTCCGTCGCGCTGGCCGCGCTCGGCGACGGCCGCGTCGTGCTGGGCACCGGCGGCAAGGACGGCCTCGTCCGGGTCTGGTCGGCCCGCGACGCGGCCGCGCTGCAGGAGATCGAAGCGCACCGCGGTCCCGTCAACAGCCTGGCCTGGGCGCTCCCACCGGGCCGGCTGCCGTGGCTGGTCACCGGGGGCGACGACGCGTCGGTGCGGCTGTGGGACGTGGAGACCGGGCGGAGGGCAGGTGAATTCCCGGTGGGGGTCCCCGGTGTGCACCTGGTGTGGTCGGTGGCCACCGCCGTGCTGTCCGACCACCACGTGTGCGTGGCGGCGGCGGTACCGGGCGACGATCACGACGTCGTGCACGTCTGGGACGCCACCGCCGGGACCCGGCTGCACGAGTTCGCCCTCGAACGCGCCGGCCACGCCTTCGACATGCGCGCCATGCCCCGGGTCGCGGTCGCGGCCCTGGCCGACCGGTCGTTCCGGGTGGCGGCCGTCGGCCGCCCCGGCGTGCGGATCTGGGACGGGCACACCGGTGAGGTGGTGCGGACGCTGCCGCTGCCGGAGGACGACGGTCGCGAGGGCGGGGGTGACGGCGGTGGCGGGGGCGGGGATGTCGCACTGGCCGTCCTGCCGGGGCTGCGGGTGGCGGTCGCGGCGACCGGCCGCCGGCACACCGTCGTCTGGGACGCCGAGTCGGGCGCCGAGCTGACCCGGGTCGCGCACGCGGCGGACGGCCCGGTCGTGGCCGTGGAGCTGCTGACGGCCTACGACGGCGGCCTGCTGCTGGTGACCGGCCGTCAGGGCGACGCACCGGCGCGCGTACGGCGGCTGGACGTTCGATGGTGACGGGCGGGAGCCGCAGGGAGGGCCGTTCGGCGTGTCGATCGACGAGCTGACCGGGCGGGTCACGGGACACGTCGAGGCGTACCGGCGGACCGGCGACCCCGAGGCGATCCTCGACGAGCAGGCGGACCGGGACGCGGCCGCGCTGTGGCGGACGGTGCGCGGGTTCGACCCGGACACCGCTTCCGAGGCGCTCGACGCCCGGTACACCGCGGCGAGCACCGCCCTGGGCCGACTTTGCTACTGGCGGCACCGCGCGCGGCCGGGGGAGCGCGGGCGGGGCGACCTCGCCCGGGCCCTGCTCTGCCTGGAGGCCGTCTCCGACGACGCCCCTCTCGTCCCGTCCGACCTGCGCCCGGTGATCGGTCGGTTCACCGACCCGCGCGCTCAGGAGGAGCTGGCGCTCGCCCTGACCCCGTGGGCGGCCGCCCGCCCGCACCGGGAGGACCCGGACGGGGCGGCACCGGGCCCCGCGGCCCCGGACCCGGCCGCGCTGGACGCGGCCGTGCTGGAGGCGAGCATCCTGCTGATGACGCACGCGGCGGCCGCCGCGCCGCGGCGCAGCACGGTGCGCGGCGCCCGGCTGGCCCACCTGTGCCTGGTCCATCGTCGCCGGCACGAGCAGGGCGGCTCCGAGGCCGACCTCGAACTGGCCGTCACGGCAGGTGAGGAGTCGGTGGCCATCGCCGCGGAAGCGGCCGCGGGACCCGCTGGGGAACCGGCCGCGGCGGAGGCGGAGGCGTGGATCCGGCTGGCCGCCGCGTACGAGTGCCGGCACCGGCTGCACGGCGACATCGCCGACCTGCGGCGCGCGGTCGACCTGAGGGAGAGGGCGCTGGCGCGCACCGGGCCGCGACCGCTGCTGCTCTCCGAGCTGGCGGCCCTCCACCGGCAGTCCTACGAGCGGACCGGCGCGGCCCCGCACGCCGAACGGGCGGCGGTCCTCGCCGAGGAGGCGGCCGCCCTGTCCGGGGGCGGCACGGACCCCGCCGTCCTCAGCGGACTCAGCACCGTACTGCTGCGGCAGTACGAGCGCTCGGGGACGCGTTCGGATCTGTGGCGGGCCGCCGAACTCGCCCTGCGCGCCGTGGAGACCGGGTCCGCGGACCACCCCGAGCGCGGCGCCCACCTCGCCGACGCCGCCGCGGTGCTGCTCCGGCGGCACGAGCGCAGCCGGTCGGTGGCGGACCTGGACCGCGCGGTCATGTTCGGGGAGCAGGCGCTGGCGGCGCTGCCCGACGAGGATCCGCGCCGGCGCGCGGCGCTGGGCGCTCTCGCCGCGGCCCTGCACCGGCGTTACGCCGGCGCCGGCGCCGAAGCGGACCTTGACCGCGCGGCCACCCTGGCCGGCTGGGCGCTGGCCGCGACCCCGCCCGGCCACCCCGACCGGAGCCGCGCCGCCATGGAGCTGGCCGCCGTCCACCTCACGCGGTTCCTGCGCTCCGGCGTGCTCGCCGACGTCGCACGGGCCGTCGAGCTGGGCGAGCAGGCGCTGGCCGATCCGGCGGCCCCCCCGGCGCCGTGGCTGTCGCTGCTGGGCGAGGTGCACCGGCAGCGCCACCGGGCCTCCGGAGCCGTCGCCGACCTGGACCGCGCGGTCGGCCTCGGCGAGCAGGCGGTGGCGGCCACCACGGCCGACGACGTCATGCTCGCGGAGCGCCAGGCCCGGCTCGCGGCCGCCTTCTGGCGCCGGCACGGTGCCACGGCGCACAGGTCCGACCTGGACCGGGCCGTCGAGCTGGGGCGACTCGCCGTCGCCGGATCACCCGACGACCACGTCGACCTGCCGGACCGGCTGTCCGTCCTGGCCGCCGCCCATCTCGACCGCCACCGTCTCGACGCGGCGCCAGCCGCCCCGGACGCCGAGCCCCCGGGTCGGGCACCGGCGTCCGCCGCCCCGCACGCGGTGCGTGCGGCCCCGGGGTCGCCGCCCGTGGCCTCGGGGCTGTCGCCGGTGAGCCCGGTCGCCTCGACCTCCGGTCAAGTGCCGTTGCCCGCCAACCCGTACGCGCCGCCTGCGGCTGAGGCGTCGCCGTCCGCCGCGCCGGGTCCGCAGCCTGCCCACTCGGTCACCGGGTCGGCTGACCTGGGCCCGTCGCCCTCCGGCCCGGTTGCCGTGGCCTCCGGTCAGGCGTCGGCGTCCGCCGACTTGTACGCGCCGCCTGCGCCCCCGGGCCAGCCGTCCGTGCGCTCAGGCCCTGTGACCGCCGGTCAGGCGTCGGCGTCCGCCGACGCGGCCCCGCCGCCGGTCGGCCGCGTCGCCGCGACCGCCGGTGAGGCGCCGGCGGAAGCCGACCTCGACGCCGCGGTGGCGCTCGGAGAGCGGGCTCTCGCGCTCGCGCCGGAGGGGCATCCCGGCCGGTCGCGCTGGGTGGCCGGCCTGTGCGCCGCCCATCTCGCCCGTATCGGGGCCGGGGGCTGCGCGCCGGACCCGGCGCGGCTTCGCGCGCTGGCGCGGGAGGTGACCGGGGCGCGGACGGCCGCCCCGGCGGACCGGCTCGCCGCCCACCACGCGGCCGGCGTGCTGGCGCACGCCGCCGGCCGGCACCGGCTGGCCGTCGCGCTGCTCGACGCGGCCACCGCGCTGCTGCCCTCGGTGGCCCCCCGCGAGGCGGGGTGGGCCGACCAGCAGCTCCGGCTCGGCGCGCACGACGGCCTCGTGACGGCCGCGGTGGCCGCGCACTGCGCCGCAGGCGACCCGGCGGGCGCGGTGGAGACCGCGGAACTGGGCCGCGGCGTCCTGCTCGCGAGCCAGGCCGGCACCCGGGCCGATCTCGCCGAATTGGCCCGCCGGGACCCCCGGCTCGCCGACCGGTTCCGCTGGACCTGCGAGCGGCTCAACACCCCGGACTTCCCGAGCGAGGAGCGCAGGCGGTGGTGGGCCGAGTACGACGCCCTGCTCGCCGGCATCCGCGCGCGGCCCGGCCTGAGCGGGTTCCTGGCCCCGCCGAGGATGGCCGACCTGCGGGCGGCCGCGGCGGGCGGGTGCGCGGTGCTCGTCAACGCCGGGCCGAACCGCGGTGACGCCGTCCTCGTCCGACCCGACGGCGCCCCGGTCGCGGTGCCCCTGCCCGGTCTGCGGCCGGCCGATGTCGCGGACCGGGTGGCGGAGCTGCTGGCGGCCGTCGACGGCGGCGGCTCGCTGGCCGGCCGGCTGCGCAGGCGCCGGGTGCTGCCCGAGGTGCTGGGCTGGCTGTGGGACAGTGTCGTCGCACCGGTCGCGGAGGCGCTCGATGCCGCCGGCCACGGGCCGCACCGGGTGTGGTGGGTTCCCACCGGGCTGATCGGACTGCTGCCGCTGCACGCCGCCGGGCACCCCGGCAGGCCGGGGGCCCTGGACACCCTGGTGTCGTCCTACGCACCGTCCCTGCGGGCGCTGCGCGAGGCCCGGGAGCGTCCGCCGGCCGGCTCCCGCCGCAACCTCACCGTCGCCCTGCACCACACTCCGGAGCTGCCGGACCTGCCCGGTGCCGCGCGCGAGGCCGGCCTGCTGGAAGGACCGGTGCTCGTCGACGGGCAGGCGACCGCGGACGGTGTCCTCGCCGCCCTCCGGCAGGCCACCTGGGCGCACTTCGCCTGCCATGGCGTCGTGGACCCGGTCTCCCAGGCCGACAGCGGACTGCGGGTGCACGACCGCCTGCTGCGGCTGTCGGAGATCGGCGCCCTGCGGCTCGCCGAGGCGGAGTTGGCCTACCTGTCGGCCTGCTCCACGGCGAACCACGGGCTCGGCTCCCCCGACGAGGTGCTGCACCTCGCCTCGGCCTTCCAGGCGGCCGGCTTCCGGCACGTGGTGGCGAGCCTGTGGCCGCTGGCCGACACCGTCGCCGTCGAGGCCTCACGCGCGTTCCACCACGAACTGTCCGGCGCGGCGGTGGCCACTCCGGCGGCCCGCGTCCTGCGCCGGGTCACGCTGCGGCTGCGGACCGAGCACCCGGACCGCCCCGACCTGTGGGCTCCGCTGGTGCACAGCGGTCCGTGACCGCCGCAGGGACGCCGCGCCGGCGCGCTGGGGGAGCGGGAGCCGGCAGGGTCGGACGTACCCGCACGGCGGACGGCGACGGGGTTCTACGATGGCGTGTCGCCGGAGGGAACGGGGGATGCGGGTGGACACGGCCGAACGTGACGTGCTGGGCATGCTGTGCGAGGAACTGCCCCAACTGCGCGCGGAATGCTCACGGTTGTCCGAAGACCACCGGTCCCAGTTGGACAGGATCGAGGGTGAGGCCCGCGCCCGCAGGCCCGTACTCGCCCTCCTGGCAAGGCTGTTGCAGACAGGCCAGGAGCAGACGCGGCAGGCGCTGAGCACCGGCCTGCCCGGCGCCGGGTCCGGCCGGGCCGACGAGGAGCGGTTCGGATGCCCCGACGGGGCCTGCGAGCGGATCGCGTTCAGCCCGTACCCGGCCGGTCCGGTACCGCGCTGCGCGGTCACGGACCAGCCCATGCGCAGGCAGTAGGCCCGGTGCAGAGCTTCTTCCAGGAGCTGGGCAGGAAGCTCGCCGAGCAGTGGGTGAGCCTGCTGGTGCTGCCCGGTCTGCTCTTCGTGGCCGCGGCGTGCGCCGCGAGCGGGCTCGGCCAGCGGCGCGCCCTCGACTGCGATCGCGGCGCGCACCTGGCGTCCCGGTGGACCGCGCACCTGGCCCGGCTGCCGGTGTCGAGCCGGCTGGTGGTGGCCGTCGTGCTGCTGCTGGCCGCCGCCGGTCTGGGGCTGGTCGTGCGGGCGCTGGCGGGGGCCACCCGGCGGCTGTGGCTGGGCGCGTGGCCCTGGCCGCTCGCGGCGGCCGGCCGCCGGCTCACCGCCCGGCGGCAGCGGCGTTGGCACCATGAGGCGGACCGCAGGCGGGAGTGGGAGCGTTCCTCGCCGCACGCCTCGCGCAGCGTCGAGGAGCAGCACCGGATCGACGCGTCGGCCGCCCGGCTCAACCGGCTCTCCCCGGCCCGGCCCGCCCGGCCGACCTGGATGGGCGACCGGATCCAGGCCGTCGAACAGGTCGCCCTGCACCGCAGCGGGCTGGACCTCTCCTTCGCGTGGCCCCGGCTGTGGCTGGTGCTCCCGGACGGCGTGCGGGCCGAGATCGGCGCCGCCTACGCGGCGTTCGCGCGGGCCACCACGGTGGGCTCCTGGGCCTGGCCCTATCTCGCCCTGGGCGCCGTGTGGTGGCCCGCCGCCCTCATCGGCGCCGGCGTCGGGATGACGGGATGGGCCGCGGCCCGCACGGCCGTCGCCGACCTGGCCGCCCTGTCCGAGGCCGCGGTCGACCTGCACGCCCGCACGTTGGCGCAGGCCCTGGGCGTGGGGCGGCCGGAGGCGGTCGGGCCGGTCACGCTCGCGGAGGGCGAGGCGATCACGGCGCTGGTGCGCAAGGGCCGCTGAGACGGGCCACGGGTCGTGCCGGTCGCAGCGGTCGCGGCCGCGCGGGTCACGGCGGCGGAGCCCGGGGCGGTCACCACCGGCGGAGCCGTCATGGGCGGCTCATGCGGTGAATCGTTTTATTTGTCCCCTCGGCCTTACGCCAAGCGCCTCGCCTGTCGCCTGAGCGAGGTGCGGGTCCGACGGCCGGCCCGGATGGCCGCCGCGAGTCCCGGGCCGGCCGGTGCTTCGCCCGACCCCACGCCCGCTCCCGCCCAACCCACAATGCACGTAAGGCGTTCAGCGGTCCACGCCGTGACGTCGAGAGAGCCGCTGCTCCGCGCTCCCGTCGTGCCCGCCTGACGGGTCATCCGGTGTGGGAGCGTCAGATCCCGGCCGTGCGCACTCTTGACGGGCCGATCGGGCGAGGCTAACGTCCCGGCAACTCTATTGAAACAATTCACTCCATCGTTGCGGCTTCACGACCGGGAGACCTCAGGAGACACCATGACCGACCCCGAACCGGAACGGACTCCGGTCCTCGCGCTGGAGGGGGTGAGCAAGTCCTTCGGCGCCGTGCGGGCGCTGCGCGACGTCTCGCTGCGGCTGTACGCGGGAGAGGCGCACGCGCTGGCGGGAGAGAACGGCGCGGGCAAGTCGACGCTGATCAAGGTGCTCGCCGGGGTGCACCGCCCCGACGCCGGCGCGGTGCTGATCGACGGCGCGCGCGTGGCCCTGCACGGCCCGGCCGACGCCCGGGACGCCGGAGTGGCCGTCATCTACCAGGAGCCCACGCTCTTCCCCGACCTGTCGGTGGCGGAGAACATCTTCGTCGGACGCCAGCCCAGACGCTCCCTCGGCCGCGTCGACCACCGTGCGGTCACCGCCGCCACCGCCGACCTTTTCGCACGGCTCGGCGTCTCCCTCGACCCCGCCCAGCCCGCCCGCGGCCTGTCCATCGCCGACCAGCAGCTCGTCGAGATCGCCAAGGCGCTGTCCTTCGACGCCCGCGTCCTGATCATGGACGAGCCCACCGCGGCCCTCACCGGCGCCGAGGTCGCCCGGCTGTTCGGCGTGGTCAGGGCGCTGCGCGAGGGCGGCGCGGCGGTGCTGTTCATCTCCCACCGCCTCGAAGAGGTCTTCGCGCTGTGCCAGCGGGTCACCACGCTGCGGGACGGCGCCCTGATCGCCTCAGAACCGGTGGCCGGCCTCACCGAGGAGGAACTGGTGCGCCGGATGGTCGGCCGCGACCTCGACGCGCTCTACCCCAAGCAGCACAGCGAGGTCGGCGACGTCGCGCTCAGCGTGCGGCGGCTGACCCGCGAAGGGGTGTTCACCGACGTGTCCTTCGAGGTCAGGCACGGCGAGATCGTGGGCCTGGCCGGGCTGGTCGGCGCCGGGCGCAGCGAGGTCGCCCGCGCCGTCTTCGGCGTCGACCGCTGGGACGCGGGCGAGGTGGCGGTCGACGGCAGGCCGCTGAAGCCCGGATCGCCGAGCCTGGCGATGGCTGCGGGCCTCGCGCTGGTGCCCGAGGACCGCAGGGCGCAGGGCCTGGTGATGGACCTGTCCATCGCACGCAACATCAACCTCACCGGCCTGCGCACCACCAGCCGCGCCGGTGTGATGAACCGCGCCGCCGAACGCAGCCGCGCGGTCGACTGGGCGGTGCGCCTCCAGGTGAAGTACGCGCGCCTCGCCGACCTGGCGGGCACCCTGTCCGGCGGCAACCAGCAGAAGGTGGTGCTGGCCAAGTGGCTGGCCACCGAACCCAGGGTGCTGATCGTGGACGAGCCGACCCGCGGCATCGACGTCGGCACCAAGGCCGAGGTGCACCGGTTGCTGTCCCGGCTCGCCGCCGACGGGCTGGCGGTGCTCATGATCTCCTCCGACCTCCCCGAGATCCTCGGCATGGCCGACCGCGTGCTGGTCATGCACGAGGGCCGGCTCGCCGCCGAGATCCCCCGCGACCAGGCCAGCGAGGAATCGGTGATGGCGGCCGCCACCGGCAGCGCGAGGAGCGCCGCATGACCGTCACCACGAAACCGGCGCCCGCCGCCGCGCACCCCGGGGCCGCTCCGTCCGGCGGCCTGCTCGACCGGGTGCTCAAGGTACGCGAACTGGCCATCCTCGTCGTGCTGGTGCTCATGCTGGTCGCCACCCAGCTCGACAACAGCGCCTTCCTGTCCGAGCAGGGCATCAAGGACCTGCTGCTCAACGCCACCATCCTGGTGCTGGTCGCGGTGGGCCAGTCCATGGTGGTCATCACCCGCAACGTCGACCTGTCCGTCGGCTCCGTTCTCGGCATCACCGCCTTCGCCGCGGGCGAGTTCCTGCGCGGCGGCGGCGATCCGCTGCTGGCCGTGCTGATCGCGGTGGCCGCGGGCGCCGGCTTCGGCATCGTCAACGGGGCGCTGGTCAGCCTGGGCCAGGTCCCGGCGCTGGTGGTCACCCTCGGCACGCTCTACGTCATCCGCGGCCTGGACTCCATCTGGTGCGGCTCCCGGCAGATCACCGCCGCCGACCTGCCGGACGGATTCGCCGGCTTCGGCCACGACGGGCTCGGCGCGATCCCGTACCTCGCCCTGCTCACCGCGGCCGTGCTCGTCGCGGTCGCCTCCTACCTGCGCAGCTACCGCAGCGGCCGCGACCTGTACGCGCAGGGCTCGAGCCCCGAGGCGGCCAGGCTCGCGGGTGTGCCGGTCCGCAAGCGTGTGCTGACCGCCTACGTCGTCTGCGGAGCGCTGGCCGGACTGGCCGGCGCCCTCTACCTCGCCCGCTTCGGCAACGTGGATTCCGGCACCGGCACCGGCTACGAACTCACCGTCGTCAGCGCCGTGGTGGTCGGCGGCGTCGCCTTCACCGGCGGCTCGGGCAGCGTCTACGGCGCGGCCCTCGGCGCGCTGCTGCTCACCTCCATCAACAGCGTGCTGCCGTCGATCGGCGTCAGCTCGGTCTGGGTCCAGGCCATCGACGGCATCCTGCTGCTGCTGGCCATCGCCGTGGACCGGGTGGTCGCCCTGCGGGTCGCCGCAGTGCTCCGCAAGCGGGCCGCACGGACAAGGAGTGCCCACCATGGCTGAGACCCCCGCGCGCCCCCCGGCCCCGCCGAGCACCCCGGCCCCGCCGCGCACCTCCGTCCTGCCGCGCACCTCCGTCCTGCTGCGCGGCCGCGACGTCCTGCGCTGGGACACCGCCGTCGGAGCGCTCCTGCTCGTCCTGCTGGTGTGCTCCTTCAGCCTGGTCGACAACTTCGGCAACGCCCTGAACCTGTCGTTCCTCATCGGCAACACCCTGCCGATCGCGCTGATCGCGCTGCCCATGACGATGCTGGTGGTCTCCGGGGAGATCGACCTGTCGGTCGGGTCCACCGCGGGGCTGGCCGGCGCGGTGATGGGCCGGCTGTGGAACGCCGGCATGGCGATCGAGACCATCATCCCGCTGTGCGTCCTGCTGGGCCTGGCCTGCGGACTGGTCAACGGCCTGCTCGTGACCCGCCTCGGGCTGCCCTCGCTGGCCGTCACCATCGGCACCCTGGCCGCCTACCGCGGCGTCGCGCAGATCGTCCTCGGCGCGGACTCCGTCACCGACTTCCCGCAGCAGTACCTCGACTTCGGCTCCGGCCGGATCGGCGGAACCTTCGTCCCGCAGGCCGCGATCCCGTGGGCGGCCCTGCTGGTGATCGCCGTCCTGGTGCTGCACGCCACCCCGTTGGGCCGCTCGCTGTTCGCCGTCGGCGCCTGCGAGGAGGCCGCCCGCTTCGCCGGGGTCCGGGTCAGACGGATCAAGCTCGCCCTGTTCGCCGCGACCGGCGCCGTCTCCGCGCTCACCGGTGTCTTCTGGGCCCTGCACTACGCCAGCGCACGCTACGACAACGCCACCGGCCTCGAACTGTCCGTCATCGCCGCGGTGCTGCTCGGCGGCATCGACTTCGACGGCGGCAAGGGCACCCTGTTCGGCGCCATGGCGGGAGTCTTCCTGCTCGGCGCCCTGCAGAACGTCATGAGCCTGGTCAACGTCTCCGCCCAGTCCCAGACGCTGATCACCGGACTGCTGCTGGTGATCTCCGTCCTCGCCCCGCGGGTCGGCCGCCGTGTCGCCGCCGCCCGGTCCCGCCGCAGGGCCGCCGACCCGCCCGCGGCCAAGGCCCTCGCCACCGTCTGAGTCCTGCCGCGCGCCCCACCGCCCGCCCTCGCACCATGCCCTCGCACCACCGCCCCACGTCCCGCTCCCCGGTCCGCCTGCCGCGGTGCGGCAGCGAAAGGAAGCCCGCATGTCCCTCGGAACCGTTCCCGTCCGCCGCACCGTGGCCGCGGTCGCCGCCGTCGCCGTGGTCGCACTCGGCGCCGCCGCCTGCGGCGGCACCACCAAGAGCTCCACCGACAACTCCTCCGCCGCAGCGCCGAAGGCCGACCCCACGGCGACCGCGAACCCGAACGCGCCGCTGAAGAAAGGCCTGACCATCGCCTACCTGCCCAAGCAGGTGAACAACCCTTACTTCACCAGCTCCGACGGCGGCGGCAAGCAGGCCGTCGAGGCGCTGGGGGAGAAGTACAAGGAGGTCGGCACCAGCAGCGGCACCGACACCGCCGGCCAGGTCAGTTACGTCAACACCCTCACCCAGCAGCAGGTCAGCGCCATCGCGGTGTCCGCGCAGGACCCGGGCGCGCTGTGCACCGCGCTCAACCAGGCGCGCAGGAACGGCGTCAAGGTCGTCACCTACGACTCCGACACCAACGCCGGCTGCCGCGACCTGTTCGTCTCCCAGGCGAGCGCCGAGGACCTCGGCCGTACGGAAGTACAGCTGATGGCCCAGCAGATCGGCGGCAAGGGCCAGATAGCGATCCTTTCGGCGGCGCAGACCGCCACGAACCAGAACACCTGGATCGGCTACATGAAGGACGAGTTGAGCAAGCCCCAGTACAAGGACGTCAAGCTCGTCAAGACCGCCTACGGCAACGACGACGCCCAGACGTCCTTCCAGCAGACCCAGGGCCTGCTCCAGCAGTACCCGAACCTGAAGGGGATCATCTCCCCGACCACCGTCGGCATCAAGGCCGCCGCGCAGTACCTGTCCGGCTCCAAGTACAAGGGCAAGGTCCAGCTCACCGGCCTCGGCACGCCCAACGACATGCGCGCCTACGTCACCAACGGCACCGTGCGGTCCTTCGAGCTGTGGGACCCGGCCAAGCTCGGCGCCCTCGCCGGGTACGCCGCCGTCGCCCTGGTCTCGGGACAGATCACCGGAGCCGAGGGCCAGACCTTCACCGCCGGCGACATGGGCACGTACACCGTCGGCAAGGACGGCCTGATCACCCTGGGCAAGCCCACCGTCTTCGACAAGGCCGACATCGGCAGGTACCACTTCTGAGCCCGCACCGCCGCTCAGCGGGTCAGCCGGTCAGCCGGTCATCGGGGTTCGAGCTTCCAGATCTGCGGCGACAGCTTGTTGCAGGTCCACTGCTGGACGTTGGCGCCCGGGGTGGTGGAGCCCGCGGCGACGTCCAGGCACTGGGCGCTGCCGGTGTTGCGGAAGGTCCAGTAGCCGTCGCCCTGGTTGAGGGGCTGCCAGCGCTGGGCGGGGGAGCCGGTGCACGGCTCCTGGTCGACGTTGGCGCCGGGGGACGTGCTCGCTCCGGCGACGGTCACGCACAGGCCGGAGTTCTGGCCGGTCAGGGTGAAGTCGCCCGAGGCGGTGCGGGTGAAGCGGAAGTTCTGCGGGCCGAGGGAGTTGCACGTCCACTGCTGGATGTTGCCGCCGGCCGCGCGGGAGTCGGCGGAGACGTCCAGGCAGTCGCCGCTGATGACGTTGATCAGACGGTAGGTGGATCCCGGCGTCAGGCCGGCCCCGGAGGAGTCCTGGGTGCCCTGGGCGGAGCCGGTGGCGTAGAACGGCTGGCACACCGAGCCCACGTAGTCGGTCGCGATCTCCAGCAGCCTGCTCCCGTCGGCCGAAGGCAGCAGCGGCGAGCTGTAGTTGGGGCAGTAGCTGCCGTCGGGCGAGGGGACGGCGACGGGTGCGGCGACGGGGAACCAGTAACCGCCGCCGTTCTCGGTGTTGACCAGCACGGTGCGGCCGCTGGTGGTCGACAGCGCACCGCTCGCCTCGCGGAACTGCTGGCCGGCCAGGACGAGCCGCCCTGCCGCGGTGCCGTTGTTCAGCCAGGCGACGGTGGGCGCGTGGGTGAAGAACTGACCGGTCTCGGTGGTGATCAGCGGACCGGTGTCGGTCGGCGGCCCCCAGTTCGCGCCGTCCGCCGAGGTCCGGTAGTGCGCGGCGCAGTCGTACCTGTCACCCGTGCCGCACACCTCGTAGGTCATGTAGTGGCTGCCGTCGGGGCGTTGGACCACGGTCGCCATGCCCGGTCGCAGGGCCGCCCCGGCCGGTGCGACGGTCGGGTACACCGGCCCCCAGGTGCGGCCGTCGGAGGAGAAGCGCTCCTCCAGCGACTGGCTGTGCGCGGCCGGGTTCGTCTCGTCGGAGTAGTGGCAGACCAGGTCGCCCTCGTTGTCGACGTCGAACTGCGGCTCCCACAGCCCACCGGTGTTCGGGGCGGTCTGGCAGGGCGGCAGTTGGGACCAGGTGGCACCGTGGTCCTGGCTCTGCCACACGTCGATCGCCATCCGGCGGCCGGCCGGGCTCTGCCCGACCGAGGCTCCCCACAGCAGGGTGCCCGCGGGCATCGCGCCGATCTGCCGTGGCAGTTCGAAGAGGGTGGAGCAGCACAGCCCGTTCACGGTCGCCGGATCGTGGATGCCGCCGATCTCGCCGAAGGTGGCGCCGCCGTCGTTGCTGCGGTAGACGCGGCCGACGCCGCCGGCCGCGTCGAAGTCCACCACGGAGGCGATGACCTGTCCGTTGGCGGCTCCGGAGTGCGCCAGACGGATGACCCGCGGGTAGAGGCCGGTGCCGTTGCGCAGCGCTGTGCCGGTGGCGTCGGGACGGACCGTGCCGGTCGCCGTGTGCGATGCCGCGGCGGGCCCCGGGGCGGCAGCCGGCGCTCGGGACGCGGCCGCGGCCGCCGCCGCTCCGTCCGCGCCGAGTCCGGCGCCGACGCCGAGAAGGGACAGCAGCAGGGCCGACGCCAGCGCGACGACCGGTGTGAGCGGGTTCCTCCCGGTGCGCATACGGCCGCGCCTCCTCTTCGCCGATCGGTCAGGGCGGTGACGCGCAGGATTGCAACGATGTAATCCCGCGTCGGAAGCATGACAGCACGCCACGATTGACATGTCCATACCTCGCGTGCGAGCGCCGTCCCCACCCCTGGTCGGCGGCCCGCGACCGCCGGGAGCGGGCAGCGGCTGGAAGCGGTCAGCCGCCGAAAGCCAGGGTGCCCGAGGCCCGGTCGGCGAGGATCTCACGCGCGGCGCGGGCGCCGGACGCCAACGCGCCCTGCACCGAACCGGTGGCCCGGTGGTCCCCGCAGACGTACCGCCCGGGGGAGTGACGGGTGGTCCGGCTCAGCGGCCAGGGCGGGACCATCGCGGGCAGCGCCTCGGCCACCGGGTAGACCGCGACCGGCTCCCAGTCGGCGGTGTCGGTCCCGTACAGCTCGGCCAGCACGCCGCGGACCTCGGCCTCCCGGCCGGGACGCTCGTCCCGCGCCGAGCACGGACGTGGACACCAGCGCCCGCCCGCGCGGCGCGTACGTGGGGGTGACCTCGCTGAGCACCACCGTGTTCAGCACCCGCCGCGCCGTGTCGGCGATCAGCGTCGGTTCGCCGAGCGGGCTGCTCGGCGCCGCGTGGTAGTAGGTGGTGACCGAGCGGGTCGCGGGCACGTCGAGGCCGGGCAGCAGATCGGCCGCCGCGCCGGGTCCGGTCGCGACGACCACCGCGGCCGCGGGCTGCTCCTCGCCGTAGGCGGTCAGCACGCCGCCGTCGGTGAGCCGCTCGACCGGGACGCCCAGGCGCACCGTGCCCTCGGGCATGTCGGCGGCCAGCTGCTCGGGCACCGCCGCGACGCCCTCCGCCGGCAGGCACTGCGTGCCGCGCATCATGGAGCGCCACACCAGGTGGAAGAAGCGGCTGGACGTCTCCAGTTCGTCCTCCAGGAACACCCCGGACAGGAACGGCCGGAAGAGCGTCTCCACCAGGTCCTCGCCGATGCCCGCGTCGGCCAGCGCGGTGCGGGTCGTACGGTCCTCGGCCCGCTTGAGCAGCCGCGGCGGCGTCACCAGGTCCCGACCGCTGAGCATCACCAGTCCTGCCAGGTCGCGCAGTGAGGCCAGCCGGCCGGGCAGCAGGTCCGCCGTCTTGCGCGGCGTGCGGGTCGGATCGGCGAAGCGCAGCCGCCCGGTCGGGGTGTGCAGCAGGACGCCCGGGGTGAACGGCCGCAGGGACAGGTCGTGCAGCCGCAGGCGGCGCCGCGCCTGCGGGTAGGAGGTGTTGACGACCTGGAAGCCGCGATCGAAGCGGAAGCCGTCGCGCACGTCGGTGCGCATCCGGCCGCCGACACCGTCCGATGCCTCCAGCACCCGTACGGCCAGTCCCGCCGCCGTCAGGTCCTGCGCGCAGGCCAGGCCCGCCACGCCCGCCCCGACGATCAGGACGTCCACCTTCTTCGCCGCCGCCGCCATCGCGTCACCGCCCTCTCGTCCGGCCGGTGCGTCCTGCCCGGTACGGCGGTCGGCTGCGACCGGCCGCACGGGCGTGCCCGGCGATCATCCAGGAGACGGGTACCCGATCCGCCGGGTTCGTCCCGCGCGGCGCTAAGTTTCGCCGGGACGCGTCCCCGGCGGCGGCGCCCTGAGCAGATGAGATGCCCCGAGGAGATGCCCCGAGGTGGGGACCCCTGCTCCCAGGGAGTCACATTTTCGGACAGGGTGACGACCCTTCAGGAGAAAAAGCAACAAATATTGACACCCCTGAAGGGTCCGCGTAGGTTCCGAGCCGGTCGCCGAGCAGCGCCCACCAGGCGGTCGCGTAGATGAGTTCAGCTCCATTCCCCCACCCACAGGAGCGCACTATGCGCAGAACGACCCACTCGGCCCCGGGCGCCGTCCCCAGAAAACCCGGCGGTCCGGCTCTCCGGTACTGGAAGGCCCTGCTGTCCGTCGTGGCGAGCCTCGGCATCGTCCTCGGCGCCCTCGCCGTCCTCCCGGGCGCGGCGCAGGCGGCGGGTTCGCTGCCGTGTGACATCTATGGTGCGGCGGGTACGCCGTGTGTGGCGGCGCACAGTACGACGCGTGCGTTGTTCTCGGCGTACAACGGTCCGCTGTACCAGGTCACGCGTGCTTCCGACGGCGGCAGGAGCGATGTCGGGCTGCTGGCGGCCGGCGGTTACGCCAACGCGCAGCAGCAGGACAGCTTCTGTGCGAACACCACGTGTCGGATCTCCAAGGTGTACGACCAGACCTCGCGCCACAACGATCTGCTGCCCGGTCCGGCCGGTACCGCGGGCGGGGTGGACCGCGGGGCGGACGCCAGTGAGATCGCGGTGACCGCGGGCGGTCACAAGGTGTACGGCATCTGGATCTCGCCGGGCGTGGGCTACCGGTACACCGGCGTCGCCTCGGGCGTGGCGGTCAACGGCCAGCCCGAGGGCGCCTACATGGTGGCCAGCGGCACCCACGTCGGCTCGGACTGCTGCTTCGACTACGGCAACGCCGAGCGGACCCCCTCCGACACCGGCAACGGCCACATGGACGCCGTCAGCATCGCCACCACCTGCTACTTCGCACCGTGCACCGGCTCGGGCCCCTGGGTCGAGGCCGACATGGAGAACGGCATGTTCCAGGGCGACAACGGCTCCAACACGGCGAACGCCGGAAACAGCAGCGCCTACGTCACGGCCGTGCTGAAGAACAACGGCCAGACGACGTACGCGATCAAGGGCGGCAACTCGCAGTCCGGCGGCCTGTCCACCTGGTGGAGCGGCGCGCTGCCGACGCGCGGCGGCTACCGGCCGATGCAGCAGGAGGGCGGCATCATCCTCGGCACCGGCGGCGACAACAGCAACCGCAACCGCGGCACCTTCTTCGAGGGGGTGATGGTCGCCGGCTACCCGACCGACGCCGCGGACAACGCGGTGCAGGCGAACGTCGTCTCCGCCGGCTACTCCGGCCAGACCGACGTGCCCAACGGCCCGCAGGGCAGCGTCACGGGCCCCGGCGGCCAGTGCGTCGACGTCGCGGCCGACGACACCGGTACCGACGGCACCGGCGTGCAGCTGTGGAACTGCCAGTCCTACGCGGAGGACCAGCACTGGACGCACAACGCCGACAACTCGCTGAGCACCATCGGGCGCTGCCTGGACATCAACGGCAACGGCACCGCGGCGGGCACCCAGGTGGAGCTGTGGGACTGCAACGGCGTCGGCGGCCAGAAGTGGGTCCAGCGCTCGGACGGATCGCTGTTCAACCCGCAGTCCGGCCGCTGCCTCGACTCGCCTAGCGGCGCGACGGGCAACGGCACGCGGCTGCAGATCTGGGACTGCAACGGCAGCGCCGCCCAGAAGTTCGCCGTCAACGGCGGCGCACCGGTCGCCGGCCCCGGGGCCAAGTGCCTGGACGTCGCAGCGGACGACTCCGGCGGCAACGGCTCGGTCGTTCAGCTCTGGGACTGCCAGAGCTGGGCCGTCGACCAGCACTGGTACCACAACGCCAACGGCTCGCTGCGCACGCTCGGCCGCTGCCTGGACATCAACGGCAACGGGACCGCGGCGGGCGCCCAGGTCGAGCTGTGGGACTGCAACGGCGTCGGCGGCCAGAACTGGGTCCAGCAGAGCGACGGTTCGCTGCTCAACCCGCAGTCCGGCCGCTGCCTCGACTCGCCGAACGGCGCGACGGGCAACGGCACGCGGCTGCAGATCTGGGACTGCAACGGCAGCGCCGCCCAGAAGTTCGCGCTGACCTGACCTGACCCACACGGTGGCGCGGGACCCCGGTCCCGCGCCACCGCTCGTGATGAGGGCCTACGATCCGGGGCATGCGAGGTGGCATGCGGGATCTCCTGAAAGGCGTGCGCCTGCTCGGCCAGGGGCAGCGATGGGCCTACCGGCACGGGCGGGACTGGCGGTTCGGGATGATCCCGGCCCTCATCACCCTGGTGGGCTACGGCGCGGCGCTCGCCGCGCTGGTGGTGTGGGGCCCCGGCGCCGTCGGCTGGGCGACGCCGTTCGCCGACCACTGGGCGGAGCCGTGGCGGGGCCTGCTGCGCGGCGGACTGGACGTACTGCTGTTCTGCGGCGTGCTCCTGCTGGCCGTGGTGACCTTCACCGCGGCCACCCTCCTGGTCGGCCAGCCCTTCTACGAGGAGCTCGCGGCCCGCGTGGACCGCGCCGAGGGCGGCGCGCCCGAGCCTCCCGAACTCCCGCTGTGGCGCGAACTGTGGATCTCCGCTCGCGACAGCCTCTTCCTGCTGGTGCGCGTCGCGGCCTTCGGCGTGCTGCTGTTCGCGGCGGGCTTCCTGCCGGTCGTGGGCCAGACCGTGGTGCCCGCGGTCGGCTTCTGCGTCTCCGGGTTCTTCCTCACCGTCGAACTGGCCGGCGTCGCCCTGCAGCGCAGGGAGGTGCCGCTGCGCACCCGGCTGGCCCTGCTCCGCGGCCGGCTCCCGCTCACCCTGGGCTTCGGTGTGCCGCTGGTGCTGGCCTTCCTCGTCCCCTTCGTCGCGGTCCTGCTCATGCCCGGCGCGGTGGCGGGGGCGACGCTGCTGGCCCGCGAACTGCTTCCGGCCGCGGAGACCGCGCAGACCACCGAAGCCGTGGAGGCCGGCGGGGCCGGGCGGCCGGCCGCCGCACCGCCCCCGGCGGGGGACGAGCGGTGAGGCGGCCGGCGTCGGCGTGCGGCTGGCGTCAGTGCGGCAGCGCCCACTTCTGGTTGGCGCCGCCGGTGCAGTCCCAGATCTCCGTCTGGGTGCCGGGCGTCGTCGACCAACCGGTGTCGTCCAGGCACTTGTTGGACTGCGGGTTGTAGAGCGAGCCGTCCGAACGCGGGATGAAGACCTGGGACCCCGTGCCGTTGCAGTCGTACAGGTCGACCGCCGTGCCGTTGGCGGTGCCGCCGGCGTTCACGTCCAGGCACTTGCCGAGCACGTGCAGGGTGCTGCCCGCCTGGACCACCGTCCACTGCTGGGCGGCGGTGCCGTTGCACGTGTAGACCTGCACCGGGTTGTAGTTGGCGGTGCTCGCCGCGCGGTCGTCCAGGCAGAGGCCGCCGTAGCCGGTGATGGCGCTGCCGTTCGCGGGCGGCGGGGTGGTGCCGCCACCGCCGGTGGTGGTGTAGGCCGCCACGTACCCGACGCTCATGGTGCCGCCGGAGGTGGTGCCGGACCCCGGTGAGGTGCAGCCGCACACGCCGTTGGGGAAGCCGCCGCCCATCGCCAGGTCGAAGATGATCATCAGGTTGTGGTCGTACGCCTGCTGCCAGGTCGCCGCGCCCACCTGGCCCTCGGTGACGCTGAAGTAGGCCGAGCCGTCGAGGTAGAAGGTGATCGACTCGTTCGAGGTGTTGGTGCGGTCGAGGATCATCGAGTAGGTGTGGTAGCCGGACTGGCAGCCGGAACAGGCGCGCAGGCCGCTGCCGATGCCGTTGCCCTCGTTGCAGACGCCGCCGGGGGAGGTGCCGCAGTGGATCGTGCCGGCCACCTGGGACAGGGCGTTGACGTCCTCCATGATGTCGATCTCGCCGTTCTCCGGCCACTGGCCCTGGCCGAGCATCCAGAACGCGGGCCAGTAGCCGAGGCCGTTGGCCGGGCTGGGCTGCTGGATGGACGCGGTGACCTGGAGCTTGCCGCCGGCCGGGGCGCCGGCCACCGCGGTCGGGGTGTGGATGCGGCCGGAGGTCCAGTTGGACCCGCTGCCGAGTGCGGTGATGGCGAGGTGGCCGTTGCCGTCCAGGTGGACGTTGGCGGTGGAGTTGGTCATGGTCTCGATCTCGCCGGTGCCGAAGTTGGAGCCGGGACCGGTGTCGTACGTCCACTTCGAGGTGTTCGGGGCGCTGCCGGAACCGCCGGCGAAGTCGTCGCTGAACACGGTGGTCCAGCCGGACGGCGGCGCGGGGACGGTGACGGCGCTCGCCGCGGGCGCGCCGGTGGAGAAGGCGGCGAGCACGCAGAGCGCGGCGAGGGACAGCGCCGCCGCGAGGCGGCGCGCCAGGCGGCGTATGCGGGGGGTGGGGGATGGCATCGACGACTCCGTGGTGGCGAGGGGGGAGAGCCGGGACGGTGGCGGAGGCCGGCGGCAAACGGCGCGGTCGCCTCGGCGCGTGCGGGCCTGTGCGGTTGTGGGCGCCGACTGATTGAAAGTGTGAACATGCCAACGCGTCAAGAGTCTGATCAGGACGTGTCGCCGCGACCCTCCCCGCGGTCCTCGCCGCCGTGCTCCGACGAGCTGTTCTCCGCGGGGTCGAACGGCTCGTCGAGCGAGCCGGGACTGGTGAAGTCGGGGCTGGAGAACCCCGGCGCCGAGTACCCCGCGCCGTCCGGCACGAGGTCGTCGGCGTCCCGCGACTCGTAGTCGGGGCCCTCGAACGGCGGCACCTCGAACGCAGGCACCTGGTAGTCGCCCGGCGGTTCGTCGGGTCCGCTGAAGTCGGGGCTGGAGAACGAGGGGCTGCTGAACCCCGGCCGCGCGTGGCCCGGTTCGAAGCCATCGTCCGGCGCCTCGTCCTGCGCCGCGGCATCCCGCGCCCGCGCCTCTTCCGTACCGTCCCGCTCCTCGCCGTCGAGCCAGTCGCCGCTCATCCGCCCCACCCTCCGCTCGCGGTGCCGTGCGCCGCGCGCCCGCCGCACCGTGTGCAGCGTACGAGGCATACGCGGTCAGCGGGCGCGGAGCGGACCGTTCCGGTACGTGGCCGGGGGCGGTCGTGTTCAGCGCGGGCGGCATCGGGTTGCCCACATTGACCGCAGAAGTTAGGCATGCCTAACCTAAGCTGCTTCGTCGGTCTCTCAGAACAGGAGTTCTTCGGTCATGCCTCTTCCCGTCCAGTTGTCACCCGATGTGCTGTATGCGGCGGGCGCGGCGCCCTCGACCCCCCTCGGCCCGTTCGAGGACAGTGCGGTGGCGTGGGCGTCCTGGACGACTCTGATGGGATTCGTCGGCCTGGTCGCCCTGGCATTGGTGGCCGCCGGCCCCGCCGCCCGCCGCGCGGGAGCCCGCCCCGCGGCGGCGGTGACCGTACGGCTGTCCCGCGCCGCGGTCCTCCTGGGGATCGCGGCCTTCCCCGCGGCGCTGACCGGCCTCGCCCACGACGCCTCGGCGAGCGGCGGCTACGACTACGGCGCCGCATGGGACTCGCTGTACGACGGGACCAACGGCGGCCGCCTGTCCGGCCTCGAGGTCACCCTCGTCCTGGTCGGCGTCGTACTCGTCGCCCCGCTCACCGTCCGCGGGATCGCCGCGGGCGCGGCCCGGGTGCGGCTGCTGGCGGGCGGCCTGGCCGCGGGAGCGGTCGCGCTGGGCACCACCAGGTTCCCTGACGCCGTGCCCGACGACTGGGGACGGACGAGCTTCGAGACGCTGATGTGGATGCTGCACCTGCTGGGCGGCGCCGTGTGGATCGGCGGCCTGCTGGGCCTGTTGCTGCTCGCCCTGCCCGGTGCGATCGCCCCGGCCGACAGGGGCGTGTTCTGGCCGCCGGCCATCCGCCGCTTCTCCGCCGCCGCGATGGGCTGCGTCGCCGCCATCGCCCTGTCGGGCCTCTTCCTGTACTGGGAGCACGTCGACGGCCTCTCCCAGCTGACCAGCACCATGTACGGGCGGGTGCTCGGGGTGAAGATCCTCATCTTCGGAACGCTGCTGCTGCTCGGCGCGTTCAACCAGTTCTGGCTGCACCCGCGCGTCGACGCGCTGCGGGCGGGCGGCGACCGGCGGCCCCTGCACAGCCTCCTGGCGCGGAAGTTCCCCGCGGTGGTCGCCGCCGAGACGGTGCTCGGGCTGAGCGTGCTGTTCGTCGCGCCGTTCCTGCACGGATCGGCCCGCAACCAGGCCTACCAGGCGGGGCTCGCCGCACACTCCGCCGTCGACCTGGACGACCTGCCGAAGCTGCCCGCCAAGGCCGTCAGCGCGTCCACCTGGGTGTGGGGCACGTCCGAGACCCTCCTCGTCATCGCGCTGATGGTCGCCGGCTACCTGCTCTCGGGGCGGCTGGCACGCCGCAGGGCCGCCGGCGTCGCGGCGAGCACCGCGACGGCCGCCGCGACCGGGCAGGGAGACCTCGTCGAGGCGTGAGCACGGCGCGAAACGGCCCCGGCCTCCCGCGTACCGGGAAGGCCGGGGCCCGTGCCGTCCCCTGGCGGGTCGGTGACCGTCGGGCGACGGCCGCACGGATGGCCGCACCGACGGGCGGGGTGGGGTGGTAGGACTCCCAGTCGTTCTTGATCCGGAGGACCCACCCTTTGCCGAGAACACCGCGGCTGCCCATCTCGTCTCGTGTCCGGCGAACGCCGGACGCACGTCGGCGAACTGGAAGCCCGCGGCGGCGGCCTCGCGCTCGATCACGGCGCTGGCGTCGTCGGACATGTCGCCGTCCCCGGCGCCCGAGCCGGAGGGAGGTCAAGACCGGCCGTCGTGGCCAGCCGTTTCGCGCCTCAGGAACCGAGTTGCCTCGCCGGTGGCTCAATCCGCGGATTGCGGGAAGCCGCAAGGTGTGAAGACGCAAACGGGAACAAGGACCGGCCGACGTGATGCCAGAAACGTGGCCGACAGCAAGGCAGTCGAGATCGGCGGCCGCGCGGGGTTCGTGGCGCGCGGAGTGATCTACGTCCTGGTCGGAGTGCTCGCTGTGCGCGTCGCCTTCTCCGACAGCGGCGGCCGGCAGGCCGACCGCGGCGGCGCGCTCGCCGAGATCGCCGGCAAGCCCTTCGGGCACGTGCTGCTGTGGCTGCTGGGCATAGCCCTGGCGGGCATGGCGCTGTGGCGGCTCTCCGAAGCCGCCTTCGGCCAGGCGGGACCCGACGGCCGCAAGCCCGCCAAGCGCGCGGCGGCCGCGGCCCGCTGCGTGTTCTACGCCTTCGTGTCGTACTCGGTCCTCGCCTACGCCGTGGGCGAGAAGGGCAGCGGCAGCGGATCGACCGACAAGCGGACCGAGGACGTGACGGCCAAGGCACTGAACTGGCCTGGCGGCCAGTGGATCGTCGGGGCGGCCGGTGTGGCCGTCGCCTGCATCGGCCTGTGGATCGCGATCCGCGCCGCCATGCGCAAATTCCACAAGCACCTGAAGATGGCCGAGATGTCGCCCCGGGAACGCCGCGCCGTCGACTTCCTGGGCGTGTTCGGCGGCGTGGCGCGCGGCGTCGTCTTCGCCGCGGCCGGTGTCTTCGCGGTGGTGGCCGCCGTCCAGCACGACCCGGGCAAGTCCAAGGGCATGGACAACACCCTGCGGTCGTTCACCGACACCTCCGCAGGCCCCTGGCTGCTCGTCCTCGTCGCCGTCGGCCTGGTCGCCTTCGGCGTGTTCTCCTGGGCGAACGCGCGCTGGCGCAAGGTGTGACAGGCCCTTCCCTCGCGCACGCTGGTGCGCGCGTACCACCCCCGTTCGGCGCCACCCCACCGGTGGCGCCGAACGCGCGTCCAGGCAACCGCGCCCTGCCGGCCCAGCCTCCCGCGGTTCAGCCTCCGCCGGGTCCGCCGGCTATCCGAGCGTGAGCATCGCCTCGGCGACCTCGCCGACCGCCGCCGCCGGGATCGTGGTGGCGGCCTCATCGAGGACCAGCAGGCGCGCCCCGGGGATCTCGCGCGCGATCGCCTCGCCGTTGCCGACCGGGAAGAACCGGTCGCGGCGGCCGTGGACGACGAGCGTGGGGACCCCGATCCCGGGCAGGCGCGCGCGCCAGCGCGGTGTGCAGTCGAGCCTGGCGAACACGATGCCCAGCTGGTTGGCCAGTTGCACCGCGGGCGCGGTGCCGGGCGTGCGGTCCCAGATGCGTGCGGCGGTCGTGCGCGCGGCCGCGGGGTCGTTGCCGAGGATCTCCGCGCCGGTGGCGGCAAACTCCGCGACCGCCTCGCGGTCCGCCCAGTCGGGCATCGGGCGGGCGAACAGCCGGCCCATCGTCGCCGGGTCGTGATCGGGGAGGTCGTCGTCGACCGGCCCAGGTGCGACCGCGCGGGTGCCGACCAGGGTGAGCGCCGAGAAGGCGCCCGGATGGTCGAGCGCGGCCACCTGGGCGACCATGCCGCCGACGCCGATCCCCGCGAGGTGCGCGGGCCCGCCGCCGAGCGCTCCTGCCAGGGCCGCCGCGTCGGCGGCGAGGTCGCGCAGGGTGTACGAGGGCGACTCGGGGTCCGCCGTCGTCGACTCCCCGCTGTCGCGCAGGTCGTAGCGCACCACACGGCGGCCCGCGGCGGCGAGCCGCTCGCAGAGCGCGTCGGGCCAGGAGAGCATCGTCGTCCCGCCCGCGAGCAGGACGAGGGGTGCGTCGTCGGGACCGAACGACTCGATGCCCAGGGAGATCTCATTGACGGGGAAAGCGGTCATCGGATCACCGGAAGACGTCGTGGGCCGGGTGCCTCGCGGTCGATGGCGGCCGCGGGTCACATCGTAGGCGCTGCCCGCCGGCAGGGGGCGTGGGGAAGGTGCCGCATGCCGGCAACGCGTCGGCGGGATCACCCTTTCGGTGATCCCGCCGACGCGTTGTACCCGGCTGTGCGGTCCCTTATGAGGCAGTGGTCAGATCGATGAGCTGACGCGTCAGGTCCCGGTAGTGGGTCAGGGCGACACGCAGCTTCTCGGTGTCCGTGTCGCGGCCGCCGTCCCACTCCTGGCGGAGTTCCTTGCGGCGCCGCTCGATGAGGCTCGCGGCCTCGTCGAGCACCGCGTCCGCCTCGCGCACCGCGCGCTGCGGGTCGTCGACGAAGTCGCCGACCGCGCTGTCCATCCGTTGGGTGATCCGGTCGACGTCGGCGGTCCGGCCGCCGTCCACGCCGGCCTTGGCCGTACTCGTGGTGCCGGCGGCCGTGCCGGTACGGGTGTCCCGCCCGGTCGCGGAGTCGGCGCCGACCTTGCCGGTGCGGTCCGCTCCGGTGGTGCGGTCGGCTCCGGTGGTGCGGTCGGCTCCGGTGGTGCGGTCGGCTCCGGTGGTGCGGTCCGCCTGCTTGGACTCGTCCGCCCGGTGGGAGAGGTCGGCCTGCTGGGACCGGTCGGCGGCCTTGGCCTGGTCCGGGCGGCCGTCGCTGCCGGCCTTCGGCAGCCCGTTCGCCCGCTGCGCAGTCTCGCCCGCCGACTCGGTCGCGGGTGCCTGCGGCTGAGCCGCCGTGCGCTGCGAGGTGCCGTCGCCGAGGGAGCGCGCGCCGTCCGGCGTCCGCGCCGGGCTCCCGCTCTCCTTCTCCTCGGCCCTGTCGCGGCTGCCGGTGGTGGCCGCGTCCGTGTCGCGGCCGACCGTGCCGTTGCTGCCGGCCGTGTCCTTGCGGCCTGCCTCGTCCGTACGGCTCGCGTCGTCCTTGCGGCCCGCGGTGTCCGTACGTCCGGTGGTGTCCGTGTCCTTGCGGCCCGCGGTGTCCGTACGTCCGGTGGTGTCCGCGTCCTTGCGGCCCGCGGTGTCCGTACGTCCGGTGGTGTCCGTGTCCTTGCCGTCTTCCGTCGTCGTTCTGTCGCGGGGCAGCGTGCTGCCTCCGGAGACTCCGCCGGTCTCGCCCGCATCGTTTCCACGGTGCAGATTCATCGTGCTCAACTCCTCACGTCCGTATGTGCTGTACACCTCGGTGACGGTGTCGCCGGTGCTGTGTCAGTGGGTGCTGTCCGTGTCGTCCTTGCCCGCCCCGCCGCCGGTGAGGGAGGCGAAGCGGCCTCCCCGCGGGGACCGGCGGGTGCTGTCGTGGCCGTCCTGGTCCTCGTGGACGTCCTCGTCGCGGCCGTCGGCGACAGGCGTGGACGTGGCGCTCGTGGCGCCGGTCGCGGTGCCGGTCGTGGTGCCCGTGGGGCTGGACGGGGGGTCGATGGCCGGCGTGCTCGCGGCGGTACCGGAGTCGCCGCCCACCAGCTCGTCGAACATCCCGCGGGCTTCGAGGAGCGCCTTGCGCAGCTCCTCGGTGCCCTGGGAGTCGCGCGCCCCGGTCTGGCCGGCCAGGGAGTGCGCCCTGCGGTATCCCTGGAGCTGCTCGGGGTGGTGGACCGAGAGCGCGTCGGTGTGCTCGGGCGAGTCGGCGGCCGGGAAGCCGCGCTTCTCGGCGAGCTGCCCGATCAGCCGGTCGGCCTCGGTCACCGCCTCGGCGGGGTGGTCGACGAACTGCGCCTTGACCGCGGCCCAGCGGGACTCGAACTGCTCCCTGTCCTGCGCCGAGAGCGGCTGGAACTCCAGCTCGCCGTAACGCTTCACGCGCTCCGCCAGTTCCTGGCGGGCGGCCTTCTCGTCACCGTCGTGGTGGGCGAGCGTGCGCTCGTACTCCGGCCCGAAACGGTGCTTGAGCCGGGCACCGCCCGGACCCGTGCCGCGCTTCAGTGTCACGGCCGCGACAACGGCGGCCACGACGAGCACGGCGACGACGATGGCTACCACCGCTGCTGTGGACATGAACTGCCTCCCCTTGGTTCGGGTTGTGACCGTCGCCTTGCCGCCGCCGCGACCCGCAAACTCCGTTGCCCGTACAGAGGTTCGGAAGAGGTGCGGATTCGGCCCCGGATCGGCCCCGGGTCGGGCCTGCTCCGGCCCGTGGTTGAGCGCGTGACCGGGCCGGCGCCCGCCCTCGTACCGTCCGCACCGTCGGGTGGCCCGCACCGTCATGTGCGGGGTGGGATACGGGTCAGGCGCGCCGGCGCCCCGCCCACAGCGGGGTGACGAGCGCGATGAGCACCGCCGCGGCCCCGACCTGGAAGAAGTGCCGGATCCAGTCGATGCCGCTGGTGTCCCCGACGCCGAAAGCCGCGGCGAGGCCGTTGCCCGCGACGCCGCCGATGATGCCGATCAGCACCGTCGCCCACAGGGGGATGGGCTGCCTACCGGGCAGCACGAGACGGGCCAACAGGCCGATGATCAGTCCGGCGATGATCGCCCAAAGGATGGTCATGAGGCCCTCTCTTTCCTCGCGTGGGCGCCTTCGCGCTGACACGCCCTCGTCTTGTCTCATCGGCCGGTTGCCCCGCTACAGCCGGTGCATGCCAAAGTCATCCACCGAGCTTCGCGCTGTGGCGTGAAGGAGGGGAGAGACGGCGGAAAACCCCTAGTAGGGGCTGGTAAGGGGGAGCCGGCGGCCGGCGCCGGCGTGTGGACGCCGGATCTGGGCAGTCAACCCCCATGGACAGAGCAGACGTTCCGCCGCGGCCGGACCGGCCTCCGCAGCCCGTACACCCCGCCGGGGAGGGGCAGCCCAGTACACCGGAGCCCAGTACACCGGAGCCCGGCACACAGCAGCCCGGTGCACGGCAGGGTGGCGGCCCGCCCGGGGGCTCCCACCGGACGGTGCTCCTCGTCGGCGCGGGCGCCGTCGCCCTCGCGGTCGTCCTCGGGCTCGTACTGACCGGCCACGGCACCCACCACGACGACGGGGGCGCGCCGTACGCGGCGCCGTTCGGGCGCGGGGGCGCGGCCGGAACGGGCGACCGGCTCGCCTTCCACACCGGCGACCCCGGCACGGTCGTGCTCGACGGCGTCTCCGGGCGGATCAGCGTCACCGCCGACGCCGGGGCCCACGAGGTGACCGGAACCTTCCGCCCCGCCGACGGAGCCGCCGGCCTCCACGGCAGGCTCGTCGCCGCGTCCGATGACAGCGCGTCCGGTGACACCGGCTCCGGCGGAGCCCTCACCGTGCGGTGCGCCGACGGCGCGGGCGCGGTGGTGCCCTGCGCGGGCGACCTGAGCCTGACGCTGCCCGCGGACACCGGCCTGCGGCTGCGGCAGACCTCGGGGGAGACCGTGCTGACCGGCCTCGGCGGCGAACTGAGCGTCAGCACCGCCTCCGACCGGCTCACCGCGTCCGGACTGCGCCCCGCACGGGCCGACTTCGCGGTCGTCTCCGGCAGCGCCGACGTGACGTTCGCGGGCGCGCCTGCCTCGCTCACCGTCCAGGAGACCTCCGCCGCCGCGACCGTACGGCTGCCCGCGGGCGACGCCTACGCGGTCAGCACGTCCTCCGCCTCGGCGGACGTCCAGGTGCGGGTGCCCCAGGACACCGGTGCCGCGGCCGCCCACCGGATCGCGCTCCAGGTCGACTCCGGCTCGCTCCAGGTGCTCCCGGGCTGACCCGGCGGGACCGCCGCACCCGTGCGCGCCGGCTCAGCCACCGCCGCCGCCCCGCTCGGCGAGGAAGTCCCGCACGCGGCACCACGTCAGCTCCGCCGCTGCCGGAGCGTGGTCGGGGAGGTCGGGGTCGGTGTAGAAGTGGCCGGCGCCCGGGTAGCGGAAGACCTCCAGGGCGACGTGCGCGTCGCGCGCGGCCCGCCGCAGCGCGGCGATCTGCTCCGGTGAGGCGAAGGTGTCGGGCTCCGCGGCGTGCAACTGCACCCTGAGTCCAGGCCGGACGGAGAGTGGGAGGTCCGCGGTGGCGTGCAGCAGGAGGACCCCGGCGGCGGCTGGGCGCTGGGGCCACAGTTCGGCGACGACGCCCGCGCCCATGGAGACCCCGGCGAGCACCGTCTCCTCCGGCATGCCGTCGAGGGACTGCCGGGCGCGCGTGACCACCGCCTTCCAGCCGACGCGGTCGGCCAGCTGGAACCCCTGGTCGAGGGTGGCCGCGGTCAGGCCGTCGTAGAGGTCCGGCGTGACGACCGCGTGCCCGGCGCGGCGCAGTCGCTCCGCGGCGCGCAGCTCGACGGGGCGCAGGCCGAGAACGGAGTGGAACAGCGCGACGTGAGCCATGGGCACATCGTCGCGTACCGGCCGGCGCCGCGGCGTACCGTGCGTCAGCCGGTCCCGCGCCGGGTCCGGTCCTGGCGGCGCGCCGCCAGGGAGGAAGGTGGGCGCCCCGCCGGCGACGAGACTCCAGCGGCTGCTGAGGGTCCGGGCGATCTACCCGACCAGCGGGGCGTCGACGCCGGTGCCGCCGCCCAGGCCGGCGCCCGCAGCGCCAGCGCGATGACACGGTCGCGTGCGTCCGGGCGCGCGGCGGGTCGCGGCGCGGTCCTGGCCGCGGAGCCGCAGGTGGCGCCGCCGTAGCCGACGAGGACGGGCGCGACGGGGGAGAGCGGCAGGTTCAGTTACGGGTGGGCCGGGTGGGCCGGGACGGACGGATCGCCGCGCCGCAGCCGATCGCGGCGGTGCCGAGCGAGCCGGCCCCGGCGTGACCACCGGCCCGACGTGACCACCGGCCCGACGCGGCGACCAGGCCGCCGGCGGATCCTGCTACCGCCGCCGCGCGCCCCGCCGCCGGCGTCCGGCCACCGCACTAGCCTGGCGTGATGGCCCTGTTCGTGATCGAGCGCACCACGCCGCTGCCGCCCGCCGAGGCGTGGCGGCGGCTGACGGACTGGCAACGGCACGCCGCCGCCGTGCCGTTGACCCGGATCACCGTGCCCACCCCGCCGCCGGCCGGCGCCGGCACGGTGGTCCTCGCCCGCACCGGTGTCGGGCGGCTGGGATTCGACGATCCGATGCGGATCACCGCGTGGCGGCCGGAGGGGCCGGAGCGGCACTGCCGGCTGGAGAAGACCGGCAGGACCGTCACCGGCTGGGCCGAGATCGACGTGTCGCCCGACCCGCACGGCGGGTCCGGGGCTGCCGTCCGGTGGCGGGAGGACCTGCAGGTGCGAGGCGTGCCCCGGGCCCTGGACGGGGTGACCGCGCAGGTCGGCCGACGCGTCTTCGGCCGCGTCGTCGACCTTCTGCTCACACCGTGAAGGAGCGTCACCGGCCGTGCGCAGCGGGGCCGCTCGCGGCGGCCCGCCGGTTTTCGAACGAGCGTGCCGAGCGCACCCCGCAGGTCTTCTACGATGTGCGGCATGAATCCTGGGGGGCCGCGGACACGGCTCGTAGACGGCCGGTTCGAGCTGCTCGACCGGCTCGGCGGTGGCGGCATGGGCCTGGTCTGGCGGGCGCGGGACACCGCGCTCGACCGTGAGGTCGCGCTCAAGGAGGTACGGCCGCCGGACGCCGCGATGGCCGAGGCCGACCCGGACGGCACCCGCCAGATGCGCGACCGGGTGCTGCGCGAGGCGAGGGCGCTCGCCCGGCTCCAGCACCCGAACGTGGTGACCATCCACCACATCGTGGACAGCCCGGAACACGCCTTCCCCTGGCTGGTGATGGAGATGGTGCGCGGCGGCAGCCTCGGCGACCGGCTGGACCGCGGGCCGCTTTCGGTGCCGGAGGCGGCCCGGATGGGCCGCGGGGTGCTCGGCGCGCTGCGCGCCGCACACGCGGCGGGCGTCCAGCACCGGGACGTCAAACCGGGCAACGTGCTGCTGCGGCAGGACGGCACTCCGGTGCTCACCGACTTCGGCATCGCGGCGATGCACGGCGCCACCGCACTCACCGCGACCGGAGCGCTGATCGGCTCGCCCGAGTACATCGCGCCCGAGCGCATCCGCGGCGTGGAGGGCAACCCCTCCTCCGACCTCTGGTCGCTCGGGATGATGCTGTACGTGGCGGTGGAGGGCACCCATCCGCTGCGCCGAGGCACCTCGCTGGCCACGCTCGCCGCCGTCCTCGACGAGCCGCTGCCGCCGCCGCTGCGGGCCGGCGCGCTCGGCCCGGCGCTCGCCGCGATCCTGGCCAAGGACCCCGCCGCGCGGCCCGACCCCGACACCTTCGACCGGATGCTCGCCGCGGCCGAGACGGCGCCGGCCGGCTACGGCCACCCCGCCGCCGGCGTGACCGGCTCCCCTCCGGCCACCCCGCCCCCGCTGTACCCGCCGCACCCCTCCGGGCCGCACTACCCCTCCGGGACGCAGTACACCTCGGGAACCCCACAGCCCTCCGGCACGCCGCACCCCTCCGGCACGCCGCAGCCCGGGTACGCGCAGCCGCCGTATCCGCAGACCGACGCGGGGGCGTACCAGGATGCGCCGCCCCCGTCGGCCTACGGCGGCGGGAACTGGGCGCCGCAGCCGCAGCCGCAGCCGCGTCTGGCCGCCGGCCCCGCCCCGCACCGGGCGCCGCACGCGCGGGCCAGCCGCCGCCGTGCCCCGGTCACCGCGCTGCTCTCGGTCGGATCGGTGACCGCGGTGGGCGTGCTGGTGTGGGTGGTGCTGCCGACCGTCAAGGGAGCGACGTCGGGGGACGGCGGCACGACGCCTTCGGCCACCACCTCCTCAGGCGGCGCGCGCACCGCCGTCCCCTCCGCGGCCTCCGGCGACCCGAAGGCGACGGGCGCCGCCACTGCCGCGGGCGGCTCCGCGGGACAGGGCGGCAGTCCCTCCGGCGGCAGCCTGCTCACCCCGGCCGGCGTGCGCCAGGTGGTCGCCGCCTTCACCCCGCACATCGCGGGCGGCAAGGTCCTCTCGCTGACGGTCTACGAGGACTACGCCGTCGCCGAGGCCCCGACACCCGGGGACCCGAGCGTCTACGACGACCTGATGTACCGCGACGGCAAGGTGACCGCGGAGGCCGGCGGCACCATGAAGGACGCCATGGACCCGCCGGTGAGCCTGTCCGTCTACGACTGGGACGCCGTCACCGGACTGATGGCCCAGGCCGCGCGGAAGCTCAACGTGCCGCACCCCGACACCCGCTACCTCGTCGTCGGCAGCGACATCATCGACGAGACCCCGACGATCGACGTCTACCTCTCCGACGACTACGGCAGCGGCTTCCTCACCTCCGACCCCCGGGGGAAGGTCACCGACACCCACCCGAAGTGACGCCGGCCGCCGTCAGCGCAGCGCCTCGGGCAGATCCTCGCGGTGGACGACGCCCAGGCGCTGCGTTGCCCGGGTCAGCGCCACGTACAGGTCACTGGTGCCGAACCGGCCGGGCTCCACCACCAGGACATGGTCGAACTCGAGCCCCTTGGCGGCGCGCGGGCCCAGCAGCACCACCGGGCGGGTCAGGTCGGGCTCGGCGCCGGGGGTGATCCCCGCCAGCGGGGCAGCGATCTCCTCGTGCAGCTCCGGCGGCGCGATCACCGCGAGCCGCCCCTCCGCGGGCGTCAGCTCCTCCACGGCGCGGGCCACCGCGCCCGCCAGATCCGTGCCCGCGTGCCGCGTCCACGGCTTCTCACCGGTGGAGCGCACCGACCCGGGCGGCTCGAAGGACGGGTCCTTCGCCCGTACCACCCTGGCGGCGAGGTCCATGATCTCCGCGGGCGTGCGGTAGTTGACCCCCAGCCGCACGTGCTCGAAGCGGTCGCCGACGAACGGCGCGAGGATCTTCTCCCACGATCCGACGCCGGCCTCCTCGGAGGTCTGCGCCGGGTCGCCGACCAGGGTCAGCGAGCGGGTCGGCGACCGCCGCATCAGCAGCCGCCAGGCCATCGGCGACAGCTCCTGCGCCTCGTCGACGATGATGTGTCCGAACGCCCAGGTCCGGTCGGCGGCGGCGCGCTCCGCGGCGCTGCGGTGGTCGGCCTCCTCCTGCCGCTCGGCCATCCGGTCCGCGTCGATGATGTCGTGGGCGGCCAGCACCTCGGACTCGGCGTCCTCGAACTCGTACGTCTCCGACCCTCGGGACAGCTCCAGGACGCCCTGCGCGTAGGCGATCCGCTCCTGCCGCCGGGACTCGGCGGCCGCGCGCTCGGCGCTGTCGTCGGCGCCGAGCAGCTCGGCCGCCTCGTCCAGCAGCGGCACGTCGGCCGGCGTCCACTCCCCTTCGCCGCGGGCCCGGCGGATGGCGGCGGCGTCCTGCGCCGGCAGGTACAGCGGCTCGGCGAGGTAGTCGGCGAGGAACTCCTGCGGGGTGAGCATCGGCCACAGCTCCGCGACCGCGGCGTGCACCTCCTCGCTCGCCGCGACGCCCTTGCCGAGCTGCGCCATGTCGTCGGCGCCGAGGAAGTTGGGACCGCCGTACGGGTCGGCGCCGATGCGTTCGGCCAGCTGGGCGGTGAGCGCGTCGATGACGTGGAAGGCGAAGTACGGCCGGGCGAGGTTGTGCGGCAGACGCGTGTCGCGGGCCGCCTGCCGCGCCTCGTACGCGATCTCCCAGTCCAGTACGAGGTCCCCGTCGTCGTGCGGGATGACCAGCGGCGCGCCGGGCTCGGGCAGGTGCTGCCGGTCGCGTACGGCCAGGGCGAGCGCCTCAACCAGCGCCAGGCCGCCCTTGACGGCCGCCGCCCCCGGGGTGTCTGCGCCGCGGGCGTGCACGCCGGGGAACAGCTCCGCCTGCGTGGCGAGCATGACCCCGGTCTCGCCGAGGGCGGGCAGCACCTCGCCGATGTACCGCAGGAAGGCCGGATTGGGTCCGACGACCAGCACGGCCCGCTTGGCCAGCAGCTCGCGGTGCTCGTACAGCAGGAAGGCCGCACGGTGCAGCGCGACCGCGGTCTTGCCGGTGCCGGGGCCGCCCTCCACCACGAGCACGCCGCGGTGCGGGGCGCGGATGACGCGGTCCTGCTCGGCCTGGATGGTCCGCACGATGTCGGCCATCCTGCCGGTGCGCGCGCTGCCGAGCGCGGCGAGCAGCACGGCGTCGCCGCTCGGGTCCTCGAAGCCGCTGCGCTCGCGGTCCCCGAGGTCGAGGATCTCGTCGTGCAGCTCGGTCACCGCGCGGCCCTCGGTGGTGATGTGCCGGCGCCGGCGCAGACCCATGGGCGTGTGCCCGGTGGCGAGGTAGAACGGCCGGGCGACCGGCGCCCGCCAGTCGATCAGCAGGGGGGTGTGCTCGGTGTCGTCCTCACGGATGCCGATCCGGCCGATGTGGTGCGCGGAACCGTCGTGGAGGTCGATCCGGCCGAAGCACAGCGACCCGTCCACGGCGTCCAGGGCGGCCAGCAGACCGGAGCGCTCGGCGACGGCCACGTCCCGTTCGAGGCGGGCCTGCCGGCCGGTCCCCACCGGCGCCAGCGCGTCCTCGACCCCCTGGGCGGCCGCCGCGCGCAGGGCGTCGACCCGGTCGTAGACCCGGTCGGTGAATTCCTGCTCCTTCTGCAATTCGGCATTTCCGTGAGTTGACAAAGTCGCCCCCTGTCGGTACCGTGTTTCCAGTGGCCCCCATTGAGGGGCCTTTTCTGTGCGTTGACAGAAACGCTCAATATACGCGAGAAAATCCCCGTCCCGCAATTGCGGGACGGGGATTTTCTCGCTGTCGGGCGTGCGGCGGGGTCAGACCTGGCCGCGCCAGGATCCCGACTCGGTGCCGCGCGACTCGATGTAGGACTTGAACCGCCGCAGGTCGCCCTTGGCCTGGTGGCGGACGAAGCCGAGCTTGTCGCCCACGGTGTCGGCGATGCCCTGCGGGTCGTGCTCCATCTGCAGCATCACCTTGGTGTGCGACGGGTCGAGGCGGTGGAACGTCACCACCCCGGCCTGCCGGACCTCACCCGCGACGGTGGTCCAGGCGACGCGCTCGTCGGGGATCTGCTCGGTGATCTCTGCGTCGAACTCCCGGTGCTGGCCGCCCACACTGGTGACCCAGTGGGTCAGCGTCGGGCTGCGCTGCTCGATGCGCTCGACGCCGTCCATGAAACGGGGGAACTCCTCGAACTGGGTCCACTGGTTGTACGCCGTGCTGACCGGCACCGCGACCTCGACGGATTCCTCGATGGTCGACATGGACGAACTCCTCCTTGTGGTGGACTGTGCTGTCTCGCGTGTCCGGGATGCCGCGGCTGACACCTCGGAATCCGCCGGAAGGGCGTTTCGGCTGGATCGCAGCGGTCAGCCGACCAGAAGTGCGGAGCGGCCGTCGCGCCGACACGGTGCGGCGCGTACGGCGTCCGCCGGCCCCCGTCAGCCAGCGCCGAGCGAGGAACGATGCACCAGGAACCGGCCGCCGAGCAGCGGCCCACCCGCCCGTCCAGCGAGCCGACCACCACCGGCCCGCTCGCCGCGGAACCGTTCGCCGCCGTCGTGCGGGGCGAGGGCTGACGGGGCGTGGGAGCGACGCAAGCCGCCTCGCGCGGCACCGCACGGCGGCAGGAGGGCGGCCCCGACCGCCGCTGGCCCGCGCTGGCGGTGTGCCTGACCGCGAGCTTCATGACGCTGCTGGACGTCAGCATCGTCAACGTGGCGCTGCCGTCCATCCGCACCGGTATCCACGCCTCGCAGAGCGGTCTGCAGTGGGTGCTGTCGGGTTACGCGCTCGCCTTCGGCCTCGTGCTGGTGCCGTCCGGACGGCTCGGCGACGTCCGCGGGCGGCGCACGGTCTTCCTCGTCGGGCTCGTCTTCTTCACCCTCGCCAGCGCCGTGGCCGGAGCGGCCCAGAACGAGGTCTGGCTGGTCGCCGCCCGGCTCGCCCAGGGCGTCGCCGGCGGAATCCTGGTGCCCCAGGTGTCCGGCTTCATCCAGCAGATGTTCCGCGGCGCGGAACGCGGCCGGGCCTTCGGCCTGCTCGGCGCCACCATCGGCCTGTCCACCGCGATCGGCCCGCTGCTCGGCGGACTGCTGATCCAGCTCTTCGGCACTCAGGAGGGCTGGCGCTGGGTGTTCTACGTCAACCTGCCGATCGGGCTCGTCGCACTGCCGCTGGCGGTTCGGCTGCTGCCGGGTCCTGCGCAGCGGGAGGAAGGGGACCGGCGCGGCCCGCGCAGTGACCTCGACCCGCTCGGGGTGACGCTGCTCGGCGTCGGCACGGTGCTCCTGCTGCTGCCGTTCGTGCAGGAGCGGCAGTGGCCGGGCCCGGCGAAGTGGCTGCTGCTGCCGGCGGCGTTCGCCGTGCTGGGCGGCTTCGTGGCCTGGGAGCGCCACTACGGACGCCGGCATGAGCCGTTGGTGGACCTGGCGCTGTTCCGGCAGCGGTCGTACGGGCTCGGCACCCTGCTCTCGCTGCTGTACTTCGCCGGTTTCACCTCGATCTTCTTCGTGCTGACGCTCTATCTGCAGAACGGGATGGGCTACAGCGCGCTGGAGGCGGGCCTGTCGATCATGCCGTTCGCGGTGGGCTCGGGCGTGGCCGCCGCCATCGGGGGCCGTGTCGTCACCCGGATCGGGCGGCCGCTGCCGACCGTCGGCCTGGCCATGGTGGTCGTGGGACTGCTCGGCACGACTCTGGCCGTCCACCTGGACACCACCCGGTCGGTGGGGCTGGTGACCGCTCTGCCGCTGCTGTTCGCCGGCGTCGGCAGCGGGCTGGTGATCTCCCCCAACCAGACGCTCACCCTCGGCGAGGTGCCGGTCGAGCGGGCAGGCAGTGCCGGAGGAATTTTGCAGACCGCACAGCGGATCGGCTCCGCAGCGGGCATCGCGGCGGTCGGCGCGGTCTTCTTCTCCCGGGCGGCCGGCCCGCACGCCGACTGGACCGCCGGACTGGAACTGGGACTGGTCACCTCGACCGGCCTCGCCGCGCTCGCCCTGGTGGTGGCGCTCGTCGACGTCTTCACCGGCCCGCCCAACAGGCCGCGGTCGGGCTGACGCGACGCGCCCCCGGCCGTGGTGCGGCCGGGGGCGCTGCCAGTCGTGGGAGTGGGGGGCCGGGGAGGAGTGGGGGGCGAACGGTCACCAGGACCGGGAGGGCTCCCTGGGCGGCGCGGAACGCGCCTCGTCGACCGAGTGGTAGAGGCTCAGCACGGTCCCCATCCCGACGATCTCGATCAGCCTCCGCAGCGTCGGCCGGGCGCCGGCGATCCGCAGGTCGGTGGACTTGTTCACGGTGATGAGGACGCCCAGGAAGCTGGAGTCGCCGAAGGTGATGTCCCGCGCGTCCAGGATCACCACCGGACTGCTCGCCGCCGCCGCCCGCAGCCGGTTGGCCAGCGGCTCGAGGTTCGCGATGTCGAGGTCACCCTGTGCCTGCACGATGGGGATGTCCGCTGTCGCGGGGCGCGTGAGCGCATCGTCTGTCGCCATGCGGCGCGTCTGCCCTGTGGCGCGCGGCTCATGCGTGGTTCGTGCGCGACCGCGCAACGCGGAAGGCACCGACGTCGGTCCAGGGTACGACGCGCGGAGGTCAGGCCGGAGGGACGGCCGCCCGCCGCCCGCCGCCCGTCCATCGGCGGGGCGACAGCCTCGCCGTTCTGTGACATGCCGTTCGTCCTGTGACATGCGCCGGCGCGTGCCGGCGCGCGGTCAGCCGCGGTAGTGGTCGTCGACGGGGACCCGAGCCTCGTCGAACAGGCCGGGGCCGGCCTGCGGGACCGTCGGCCAGGCGCCGGAGTCCGGGTTGAGTGCGACCAGCTGCTCGGTGGAGAGCGCGTACACGACGCGGCCGAGACCGGAGCGGGCGATGCCGCCGGTGCACATCTGGCAGGGCTGGCAGCTGGTGTACATGGTGGTGCGGGCGGCCGTCGCCTCGTCGAGTTCGCGGGCCGCCCACCGGGCGAGTTTGAGCTCCGGATGGGCGCTGATGTCGCCGTCGCGCCGTACCGTGTTGTGCGCCTCGGCGAGGACCCGGCCGTCGGGATCGGCCAGCAGGGAGCCGTACGGCGCGTCACCGAGGGCGACGGCTCGGGCGGCGAGGGCGATCGCGCGTCGCAGCAGTGCCTCGTCGGCGGGGTCGATCACGGCAGGGTCCTCCAGAGCGCGGTGGCGGTGGTGTCCCGGCGCGGTGGTGCGTCGGGGGGCGGTGTGTCGGTGCGTCGGCGCGGTGATGTGTCGGAGTGCGGTGCGGCCGCCGCGTACGGGCGCGGTCATCACCGACCCCGCGCCCGTCCCACCACTCCACGCCATCCCGGCCGTCGGCGCACCCGGAGAAGATCCACACCGCCCGGCGGCGGCCGAGGTGCGCCGCCGGCGGGCGGTACGGTGTCAGCCCGGCTGGGCGGTGAACCGGTCGGGCAGCGCCTGCGCCCAGTCCAGGATGTGCATCGCGGCCCCCGCGGCCTCCAGGCCGTTGCACTGGGCGTGGTGCCTGCGGGCGATCGCGTGCAGGTCGAGGTGCGGTCCGAAGGCGGGGTGGGCGGCCAGCCGCCGCGCGTAGGCCCACAGCTGCGGATGGCCCGCGATCCGGTCGACCGCGGCCGCGTCGAGATGCCAGCGGTGCGCGGTGTCGAGGCGCACCAGCGTCACCCACAATTCGACGTCGGCGGCGGTGATCTCCTCGCCGAGCAGGTACGGGCGGCCGCCGAGCATGCCCTCCAGGCGGTCGAGCGCCGTGAACAGCACGTCGAGGTCGCCGTCGCGCGCGGGACCGCACGCGCCGGGCTGCCCGGCGCGCTGCGCCGCGTCGTTGACACCCTCCTCGCAGAGCCTGCCGACCGCCTCGATCTCGGCCTCGCGGCCGCACGGATGGAGCACCGCGCCGCCGTGGCCGAGCGCGGAGAAGTGCCGCGCCAGGTCGCGGACGATGTGCGGGGCGTGCGTGCTGACGATCCGGCCGGTCCACTCGTCGCCCAGGAGCGGCGCGACGGCTCCTCCGGCATAGCGGTGCGCGCTCGCCTCGTACCAGCGGCGCAGCGCGCTGTGGCCGCCGCCCGGCTCGTCCGGCACGGCCGGCAGCAGGACCACCGGCAGGACCTCGTCGAGGCCCAGCAGGCTGTGGGTCACGGCGATCCGCAGACAGGACGGACACGACAGGCAGAGATGGAGGGCGTAGCGGTGCGGTGCGGCGTAGTGCCCGCCGCGGGTGTGGGAGCTGATCCTTCCGCGGAAGGACGGTGGCGGCACGGAGGACGGCAGGGCTGACGGGGGTGTGCTGGACATGTGTCTCCCAGGTCCGGTGACCGGCGCACGGCCGGACGGCGGGTTGAGGGGCGCGCGGCGGGGGTGAGGAGGGCGCGCGGCGGCGTCGGCGCGTACCGGGGTGCAGCGCGCAGGGGGCGGTCGGCTCCGGGGTTCTAGCGCCCGGGAGCTGCCGCGCTGCAGACACGCAGCAGGTCGATGTGGCGGCGGGAGGTCAGCAGGACGGAGAGCCGGCGTGTGCGAAGCACACGTCCCTCGGCTGCGTCCTGACGTCCCATCATGTCCCGCCCGCTCACTGGGGGATGAACCTGCCTCCATGCAGTGTCGGGCGGCCCCCACCCCCCGTCAAGAAGGCGGGCCACCATTGCACCGGACGTCTCACATGGCAGACAGGCGGACCGGCGGGCAGACGGCCGGCCGGCGTCCGTGCCGCGAGGGCGGCGGGGCGCCGGCCGGGTCGGGGTCAGGAGTTGGTCAGCGGCAGCCCCGGCGGATCGACCAGCGAGGTCGGCACGGCTTCGTCGGACAGGTTCCAGGCCGCCAGCCACTTGGCGTACTGGCCGTTGGCGATCAGGTAGTTCAGGGCGTCGGCCAGCGGCTTCGCCAGGCCGCTGTCCTTCTTGGAGGTCGCCGCGATCAGGCCCTGCACGGTGGTGCCCGCGCCGGAGAAGGTGCCGGCGGTGCGGGTCGGTGCGGGCGTACTCGCGTCCTTCGCCGCGTGGTAGGCGACGTCGGGGTTGGGGGCGAAGTAGGCGTCGATCTTCCGGCCGGTCAACGCGAGGTAGGCGCCGTTGTTGTCGGGGAAGTACTTGACGGTGACGTCCTTGCCCTCCTTGCGCAGCTTGGACCGCCACTCCAGCAGGATCTTCTCCTGGTTGGTGCCGGCGCCCACCGCCACCGTCCTCCCCGCGAGGTTCTCGAAGTCGCCGGCGAAGTTCCAGGTGCTGCTCTTGAGCACCGCGAAGGCCAGGTTGTCCTCGCGGTAGGAGGCGAAGTCGTACTTCCTCTTGCGCTCCTCGGTGTCGGTGATGTTGGAGAAGCCCACGTCGGTGCGGCCGCTGTCGATACCGACGAAGAGGTTCTCCCAGGTCGAGTTCCGCAGCACCGGCTTCAGGCCGAGCACGGCCGCCACCAGGCGGCTGATGTCGGGCTCCGAGCCGGTGAGGGTCCGCTGGTCGTCGCCGACGAACGCCAGCGGCGCGGAGCCCGCGGGCAGGGCGCCGATGCCGACCACCAGCTGACCGCTCTTGAGGACGCGAGGTGGCAACTCGGCTCGGATCTTGGCCACTTCGGACACGGCGAGGTCGGTCTTGCGGGCGGCGCCGTTGGACAGGGCGCCGACGGTGACCGTGCCGGTTGCGGCGTTCCCGGCGGACACGGCGTCCGACGCGGAGGAGGCGCCGTCGCTGCCGCAGGCGGACAGGCCCGCGGCGAGGGCGGTGGCGGCGGTGGTCCCTGCGAGGGCTCTGACGACGGCGGTGCGCAGGCGGGTCGCGGGCATCGCGATGTCCTTTCTGACGTGGGCGTGCGGGCATGGCGGAGGAGGGCCGGGACCGCGAGGGTGCAGCCGGCCGGCCGTGGTGAGGCGGCGGCGCCTCACAGCACCCGGCTGAGGAACTCCTTCGTCCGGGGGTGCCGCGGGTGGTCGAGCACGACGGCGGGCGGGCCCTGCTCGACGATCCGGCCGCCGTCGAGGAAGACCACGTGGTCGGCGACCTCGCGGGCGAAGCCGATCTCGTGGGTGACGACGACGAGCGTCGTGCCGCCGGTGGCCAGGCCCTTGATGACCGAGAGCACCTCGCCGACCAGTTCGGGGTCGAGCGCCGAGGTCGGCTCGTCGAAGAGGACGATCCCCGGCCGCAGCGCCAGGGCGCGCGCGATGGCGACCCGCTGCTGCTGCCCGCCGGACAGCTGGCGCGGATACGCGCCCGCCCGGTCGGCCAGCCCCACCCGGTCCAGCAGGCCGCGCGCCTGCTCCTGCGCCTCCCGCCTGCCGAGCTGCCCGGTCGCCACCGGCGCGGCCGCCACGTTCTCCAGCACGGTCAGGTGCGGGAAGAGGTTGAAGTTCTGGAAGACGAAGCCGATACGGCTGCGCTGGCGGAGGATGGCCCGCTCGCCGAGCTCCTTGAGCCGGTCGCCGTGCCGGCGCACCCCGATCAGCTCGCCACCGAGGATGACGTGCCCGGCGTCCGGCCTCTCCAGATGGTTGATCACCCGCAGCAGCGTGGACTTGCCGGACCCGGACGGGCCGAGGATCACCGTGACCTGCCCCGGCGGAACGGTCAAGTCGACTCCGTCGAGTACCCGTTGGGCGCCGTACGCCTTGTGGACACCGCGCACCTCGAGTGCGGCGGGCGCGGCCTGAGCGGTCACAGCGCGGCCTCCTTCCCTGCCCTGGCCCGCAGTTCGCGCACGGCGGCCCCCAACCGTTGCAGCGGGGTGGGCGGCACGCTGCGCAGCGCACCGCGGGAGTAGTGCCGCTCCACGTAGAACTGCACGACGGACACGGCACTGGTGAGGATCACGTACCAGACGGTGGCGACCAGCAGCAGCGGCACGATGTCGCCCGGGTAGGTGCTGCCCATGCTCTGCACCGTGCCGAACAGGTCGAGCAGGGAGACGTAGAAGACCAGCGACGTGCTCTTGACCAGTCCGATCAGCTGGTTGACGTAGGCGGGGACGATGGCGCGCAGTGCCTGCGGGAAGACGATCCGGGTGAACTGGTAGCGCCTCGGTAGTCCGAGGGAGGCCGCCGCCTCGTGCTGGCCCTGGTCGACGGAGAGGATGCCGGCGCGCACCACCTCCGCGGCGTAGGCGGCCTCGTTGAGGCTCAGGCCGACCACGGCGACGGCGGTGTCGGTGGCCAGCCGCGACTCGTCGAAGTGGACGAAGGCCGGGCCGAACGGCACCCCGAGGCTCAACGACTGGTACAGCGCGCTGAAGTTGTACAGGAACAGCAGCACCACGATCAGCGGCACCGACCGGAAGAGCCATACGTACAGCCAGCTCACCACCCGCAGCACCGGGTTCCCCGACAGCCGCCCGAGCGCCAGCAGGATGCCGCCGGCAAGGCCCAGCAGGGCGCTGTAGACGGTCACTTGGAGCGTGATCAGCAGCCCGTCGGTGATCACGGGACGCATGAACCAGTAGGCGAACCGGTCCCACTGGTAGAACCGGTTGGCGGCCAGCCCGTGCACGATCTGGGCGAGCAGGACGAGCACGACCGCGGTGGCGACCCAGCGCCGCGGGTGGCGCAGCGGGATCACCCGCTGTGCGGCGGGTACGGCGTCGGTGGGCGGTGGCGGCTCCGCGGTGGGGGCCGGGGCGGTGCCCGCGGCGAGCGCGGGCAGGGAGTGCTCGGTCATCGGGACTCCATACGGACACGGCCGCTCCGGCCGCGCGGCGCACCGCGGCGGCAGGGAGCGCCAGCCCGAGGAGGCGGCGCGACGGCGCACGGCGGCCCGGGCTGGGCGGACGGGGAGAGGGGACGCCCGGCGGGGGCGTCAGGGCGGCGTCAGCTCAGCAGGAGCTGTGCTCGCACGGGCCCGTACACAGGGCGCTGCTGACCCGGAGCAGGTCGATGTGGCGGGCCAGGTACGCCGCGACGCGGCCGTGACGCCGCCATGCGGCCATCCCGGGACCTGCGTACATCGCCGTCACCGTCGCCATTCCGCCCCGCAGGGGGGCCTCACGCGCACCGAACCTCGGCCGGTCGGGTCGTCGCGCCGAACCGTAGAACCGCGCCGGGAACGCTGTCAATGCCGTCACTTGCCGGAGGGAAGTGATTGTGCTCGACCGCGCCACGGCGTTACCGTCATCGGCAGGCGCCAGCGACGAGACGAGGTGATCCGCGTGCGGGGACGACACTCCGGCAGCAGCGGTTCCCTGCGGTCGCCCGGTTTCGCCCGGCTCATGGTGGCCCGGCGCCACATCGACCTGCTGCGCGTCAACAGCGCGCTGTGTTCCGTGGGAGCGGCGGTCCGCTGACCGCCCTCCGCGCCGTGACGAGGCGCCGAGGCCCCGCGCAACCGCCGCCGTCCGGCAACGCCCCCATTCCCCGCGTGTCCCGCCGCCGTTGACCGACGGCGCGGCGGCGCGCCTCCATGGGACGGACCACACCGCCATGAGCAGCTCCGAAGCGTTCGCACGCGCATCCGCCGCACCTGCACCACCGCCCCCGACACCCCGAACACCGGGAACACCGGCGTCGGGAACACCCACGCCGGAGGCACCGGCACCGGCACCGCCGCGGCACACCGGGGGCCGGCCGGCGCCGCAGGACGAACGCCCCGGCGACCAGGAGCTGTTGGCCGCCCGGCTCGTCCCGCTGCGCCACCCCGGCCAGTGGGCCTCCGCGCTGGCCCTGCTGGTGCTCGTCGCCATGCTGGTCAACACGCTGGTGACCAACCGGCGTTTCCAGTGGGGCGTGGTCGGTCACTACTTCCTGAACGCGTCGATCGTCCACGGGCTGGAGTTGACACTCTGGCTCACCGCCGCGGTCATGGCCACCGGCTACCTCCTCGGGATCGGCGTCGCGGCCATGCGGTTGCGGCGCAATCCCGTCCTGCGCTCACTGAGCTTCGCCTTCGTCTGGCTCATCCGCTCGGTCCCACCACTGGTGCAGCTGCTCTTCTGGTACGAACTCGCCTCGCTCTACCCGCGGTTGTCCCTCGGCGTGCCGTTCGGCACCGAGTTCGTCTCGGTGCGGACGGCGCATCTGTTCAGCGGCGTCCTCGCCGCCTACGTGGGGCTCAGCCTGGACGTCGCCGCCTTCTCCTCGGAGATCGTCAGGGGCGGACTGCTGTCCGTCGACCGCGGCCAGACCGAGGCGGCCCAGGCGCTGGGCCTCGGGAACGCGCGGATCTTCCGCCGGATCGTGCTGCCGCAGGCGATGCCCTCCATCGTGCCGGCCTCGGGCAACCTGCTGATCGGCATGCTGAAGGCGACGTCGATCGTGAGCGTCATCGCGGTGCAGGACCTGCTCTACTCCTCGCAGCTCGTCTACAACCAGAACTTCCTGGTGATCCCGCTGCTGCTGGTGGCGACGCTCTGGTACGTCGTCCTCACCACCGTGCTGTCGGCCGGGCAGTTCTTCGTGGAGCGCCATTACGCCCGGGGGAGCGGCCGGCACGGGCCGTACGGCCCGCGGAGCTTCGGGAAGCTCTTCCGGGGCAACCTGCCGCTCTTCGGCCGGAGCCGCGACGCGCTGGGAGGTCTGTCGTGAGCGCCGCTGCCGCCGCCGAGTCGCCGCTGGTGCGGATCAGGGGACTGCGGAAGAGCTTCGGTGCGCACCAGGTGCTCGACGGCGTCGACCTGGACGTCCGCCGCGGCGAGGTCACCGTGCTGCTCGGCCCCTCCGGCTCGGGCAAGTCCACGCTGCTGCGCACCATCAACCACCTGGAGCGGCCGGACGCCGGCTTCGTCGAGGTGAGCGGTGACATCATCGGATACCGCTACCACGCGGGCCGGCTCCACGAGTTGGGGAACCGGTCGATCACCCGGCAGCGCGCCAGGATCGGCATGGTCTTCCAGCAGTTCAACCTCTTCCCGCACCTGACGGTGGTGGAGAACCTCGTCGAGGCCCCGGTCGCCGTGCGGGGCGTGCCGAGGCGGCAGGCCGCGGCCCGGGCCGGCGAACTGCTGGAGCGGGTCGGGCTGGCCGGGCGCGGAGACGCCTACCCGAAGCAGCTCTCCGGCGGCCAGCAGCAGCGCGTCGCGATCGCCCGCGCGCTCGCGATGGACCCCGACCTGCTGCTCTTCGACGAGCCCACCAGCGCCCTCGACCCCGAACTCGTCGGCGAGGTGCTCGCGGTGATCAAGGATTTGGCCGACAGCGGGATGACGATGATCGTCGTCACGCACGAGATCGGCTTCGCCCGCGAGGTCGCCGACACCGTGGTCTTCCTGGACGAGGGCCGGATCGTCGAGTCCGGCGCCCCCGCGGAGGTCCTGGCCCGGCCGCGCCACGAGCGGGCCCGCGCCTTCCTCGCCGCGGTCCTCTGACCCCCGACGCCCCCCTCCGCAACCTCTGCTGATGCCTCGTCAGCGTGATGTCGCGTCACCCTCCACCACTACGGCGGCCGACCTGCCGCCGGCCCTCTCGACGTCCATGCCTGCCGCCGGCCCCGGCATCCTGCTCCGCTCCCAGGTCCACTTCCACCTCCGCATCCGAAAGGCATCTCGTGACGACCCACGGACGCACCGCCCTCCGCATCCCCCGCACCGCTCTCGCGGTGACCGGCGCCGCCGCGGCACTCGCACTGCTCGCCGCCTGCGGCTCCGGCTCCGACGCCGGCGCCGCGCCGCCCGGCGGCGGACCCGCCGGCTCCCCCTCGTCCGCCGCGGGGGCGACGGGGATCGCCACCCAGGACGTCGTCTCGGCCATCGCGACCGATCCGGCGCTGAAGGCGGAGCTGCCGCCGCAGATCCGCAGCCGCGGCAGCCTGATCCTGGGCACCAGCCGGTCCGTCGGCACGTCCTTCCTGCCCCACACCGGGGTGGACCCGCAGGGCAGGACGGTGGGCCTGGACATCGACCTGCGCAACGCGGTCGCCAAGGTGCTCGGCGTCTCCTGGGACGTCCAGTACGGCACCTTCCCCACCATCATCCCCGGTGTGCAGAACGGCAAGTACGACGTCGGGCAGGCCAACTTCGGTGCCACCAGGGCCCGTGAGGAGGTCGTCGACTTCGCCACCTACCTCAACGACGGGCAGTCCTTCCTGGGCGCCGAGGACATCGCGCCGGACTCGGTGACCACCCTGACCGGCCTGTGCGGATTCAACGTCGCCACCAGTCCGGGCTCGACCTTCCAGCAGATCCTCACCGACGGCGCCGGCAAGTGCGCGGCGGCCGGCAAGAAGCCCTACAAAGTGCAGTACTTCGCGGACACGGCGCCGATCATCCTCGGCCTGGGCAACGGGAAGGTCGACATCGAGTTCGGTCCGACGCTGAGCCTGAAGTACGACGCCCTGCACGTGCCCCGCACCAAGTACCTCGGCCAGATCACCAGCACACCGGTCGGGTTCGTCACGGCGAAGGGCTCCCCGATCGCCAAGGCGCTCAGCGACGCCGTGAACCGGCTCATCGCCGACGGCGACTACGCGAGGATCTTCGCCAAGTGGGGCGTGCCCGGCACGGGCGTGACCTCGTCCGTCGTCAACCCGCCCACGACCTTCTGACGCCCTGACCCGCCGTGCCGCCGTGTCACCGTATCGCCGTGCGGCGTCCCGTCCCGCCGGCCGTGCGCCGCCAGTGCGCGCACGGCCGGGGGAGCGGCAGGGTGACGCGTCAGTGCAGGGTGAACTTCTGGGCGGCCGAGCCGTTGCAGTCCCAGATCCGGAGCCGGGTGCCGTTGGCGGTGGCGCCGCTCGGGCTGTCCAGGCAGCGCCCCGACTGCGGGTTGACCAGGGAGCCGTCCGCCTGCTGGGTCCACTTCTGGCCGCCGACGCCGTCGCAGTCCCACAACTGCACCTTGGTGCCCGCGGCCGTCGCGTTGCCCGCGATGTCCAGGCAGCGGCCGAGCGTGGTCAGCGAGCCGTCCGCGCCGTGCGTCCAGTGCTGGTCCACCGCCTGCGGCTGGCACTGCCAGAGCTGTACGGCCGCGTGGTCCCCGCCGGTGTCGTCGCCGTCCACGTCCACGCAGGCGCCGCCGGGGCCGGTGACCGTCGTCCCGGAACTGCCGTCGCTGCCGCCGGTGTACCCGGCGGCCACGATGTTCGCCTGCACCGCGGTGTCGGCGGCGTCGGTGGAGTAGCCGGCGGTCATCACACCCTCGTAGAACGATCCCGCTGAGGCGTTGCTGTTGTCCCCGCCGGTGCCCAGCACGATGGAGCCCTCCTGGTGCATCGGGGTGTAACCGCCGCTGGGCAGCGCGCCGTTCCACCAGGTGGACAGCGGGCCCGAGCGGGCGTTGCCGCCCTTCAGGGCGAAGGCGGTCTGCCCGTTGTTCTTCAGCAGCGCGGTCACGAACGGGCTCGCGTTGCCGAGGTTCGCCGGGTTGTTGCCGCTGCCCTGGTACAGGCCGTTCTCCAGGTCCGCCGCGACCCAGGGCCCGGCGCCCGTGCACGGCGGGTTGTGGCAGCGGGTGCCGAGGTAGACCGCGTCCATGTGGCCGTTGCCGGTGTCGGAGACGGTGTGCTCGGCGTTGCCGTAGTCGAAGCAGCAGCCGCCGTTCACATGGGCGCCGCTGGTCACCATGTACATCGACTCGGGCTGCCCGTTGACCGCGACGCCCGCGCCGTCGGTGTGGCGGTAGCCGGTGCCCGGCTGGATCAGGACGCCGTAGACCCGGTGTCCGGCGGCGACCAGCGGCAGCGCGGTGGCCAGTGCGCCGCGGTCCGCCGCACCCGCGGTGCCGGCCGGCTCGACGGTCAGGTCGTTGTGGCGCGGTGACTGGTCGTAGATCCGGTCGATGGTGCAACTGGTCGCCGCGCAGAAGGAGTCCTGCGCCGCGGCGTCCGCGTAGCCGCCGGCGGCGAGCACGCCGATGTCCTTGGCGGCGCCGTCGGAGGCGCGGACGACCCGGTAGAGCGGGCCCGCGTACCCGGCGTACAGCGCGCGGACCGTGCTGTTCGCGGCCACGCAGGGCGTGCCGGCCGCGGCGTAGATGTCGCACGGCTGCGACCCGGCGGCCTGGGAGGCGCCCGGCAGCGCGCCGAGGCATACGAGCACCAGCGCCAGGACCGTGCCGGCGGCGAGCAGCAGGCGGTGGCGGGCCTGCCCGAGCAGACCGGCCGATGCGGTGGGCGGGGCTGATGGGACTGCCGGGGTGGCAGAGGTGGCTGGGGAGCGCAGGGTGCGCATGGCGGAGTGCTCCTGACGGAGTCGCAGGGACGGTCCTCCTGGTGGGGGACCGGGGGAGCGGCGGGCATGCGGTGCCCCGGCGCGGACGACGGGGCCGGCAGAGGGCACGCCGGACGAAGCAGGCACGGCGGGGCAGGAGTTGCGGAGCCGTGCGGCGGCGCTGGGTGGGCGCCGGCATGGCGGTGTGAGGGGGGTGCGGTGGGCCGCGCCGTCGGCCCGGGTGCTGCCGGAGGGCACGGCGAGGCGCGGGCGCCGCGGTACGACCGGGTCCGCACGGCTGCCGGCGTGCGGACGCCCGGAGTGGGAGCGCCCGGCACGAGAAGGTACGCACGATGGCGCGGGTCGTCAACGCCCCCTCGCGAAGAGGGCTTTGGCGACTCCGCACGTCGGCCGGGCAGGAGCGGGTGGCGCGTGGCGGTACGGCCGCCGGTCGGCCGCCGGGCCCGCGTCGGGTGGCTGCCCCGGGTGGGCGCCCATCCTTGCCGAGGTCGCTGACCAGGTGTAATGCTGCACGCTCAGCGCCTGCGCCGGCCGGCCGGTCCGCTCCCCGCCGTACGCGGGGAGCGCGGCCGGCGGGGTCTCCCGCCCGCGGGCGTGCTGCGCGGCGCTCGCCGCAGGACGCCGGGTTGGTCCCGGTACGTCCGCAGGACAGGACGGTCGGAAGGAATCCCGATGGGTGAGACGGAGCCGCACTCGCACGCCTGCTGTGCCCCCGGGCGCGCCGAGCCAGCCGAAGTCGCCGAGGCCGCGGGGGACGGTGGCCGGCTGCTCTCGCTGGCCGTCGCGTCTCCCGGCGTCCGCGCGGCGAGCGTCCCGTCCACGGGCGCTCCGGCGGCGGGCGCGGGCGCAGACGCCGCCGTCCGGCTGGCCGGCGGCACGTTCCTCATGGGCACCGAGGACCCGGAGGGCTTCGCGGCGGACGGCGAGGGCCCGGTGCGCCCGGTGACCCTGCGCCCGTTCCTGATCGACGCGCACGCCGTCAGCAACGCCGCCTTCGCCGCCTTCGCCGCGGACACCGGGTACGTCACGGAGGCCGAACGCTTCGGCTGGTCCTACGTCTTCGCCCGGTTCCTGCCCGCCGCCCTGCGCCGCGGCGCAGGGCGTCCGGACGGGACGCCCTGGTGGTGCGGCGTGCAAGGCGCCTGCTGGCGGGAGCCGTTCGGGCCCGGCAGCACCCTGGAGGGCCTGGCGGACCACCCGGTGGTGCACGTGTCCTGGAGCGACGCGGCCGCGTACGCGCGGTGGGCCGGCGGACGGCTGCCCACCGAGGCCGAATGGGAGTTCGCCGCCCGCGGCGGCCTGGAGCAGGCGCGCTACCCGTGGGGCGACGAGCTGACACCCGGCGGCGAGCACCGGTGCAACATCTGGCAGGGCGCCTTCCCGGCACGCAACACCGCCGAGGACGGCTACGAGGGGACCGCGCCCGTCGACGCCTTCGCCCCGAACGGCTACGGCCTGCACAACATGGCCGGGAACGTCTGGGAATGGTGCGCCGACTGGTGGACCACCGGCCACTCCGCGGGGCGGCGCAGCAACCCGGCGGGGCCCGCGACCGGCACCGCGCGCGTCATGCGCGGCGGCTCCTACCTGTGCCACCGCTCGTACTGCAACCGCTACCGGGTCGCCGCCCGCACCTCGAACACGCCGGACTCCACCACCGGCAACCTCGGCTTCCGCTGCGTCTACGACAGCGGCGTTTCATGAACCCCGGTAACGTCCGTGCGAACCGGCCGATAAATCAACCCTGTTCGGGAGCGCCCCGACGGCAACCTCAATTGCCGCTCTGACCTGCGGAGTTGGCGCAGCGGTAGATCGCGGGGCGGTCCCGGATTCTTTTTTCCGGACCGTTGACGAAAAAATCCGCCGTTCCCCATCCTGGCGGCATGCAGCAACACGACGGCCCGCTGGCGCGACTGCGGCGCGGCCACGAGGATCTGGTGCTCGACCTGCTGCGCCGGGGCGGACCGCTGAGTCGGGCCGAACTCGGCGCGCAGTGCGGCCTGTCCAGGACCACGCTCTACGACATCGTCGGCGCGCTCGTCGCCAACGGCGCCGTCGTCGCGTCCGCCCCGGACGCGGCGCAGCGGCGGCGCGGCAGGCCGGTCGAGCGGCTGGCCCTCAACCCCGAGGCGGGGCAGGCCATCGGCATCGACCTGGCCCGCCGGGCGGTGCACGTGGCGGCGGTCAACGTGGCGCACGAGGTGGTCGGCACGGCGAGCCGGCCGCACGGCCCGGAGCTGGACCTGGCCGGGCGGATCGCGCTCGCCGAGGAGCTGGTCGGCGGCCTCGCCGGCGACTCGCTGCGGCTCGCGGCGCTGAGCGCGATCGGCGTCGGCGCGGTCGGCCCGGTGGCCTCGGCCCCCGGCACAGGCGGCGCCCCGGCGCTGATCAGCGCGTCGCTGTCGCGTCGCTTCGGGGTGCCCGTGCTGGTGGACAACAACACCCGGCTCGCCGCGCTCGCGGAGTCCGTGTGGGGCGCCGCGACCGACGCCCGGGACGTCCTCTACCTGCGGCTCTCGCACGGCGTCGGCGGCGGCCTCGTCGTCGACGGCGCGCTGCACCGCGGGGCGCACGGCCTGTCCGGCGAGTTCGGGCACATCAGCGTCGACCCCGGCGGCAGGCGCTGCGAGTGCGGCGGGACCGGCTGCCTGGAGACCGTCGCGTCGGTGGGCGCCGTCCTGGAGAGGTACCGGGCCGCCGGCGGCGCGGCGGCGGACATCGCCGACGTCACCTCGGCCGCCAGGGCGGGTGAACCCCGCGCCGCCGAGGCGGTGGCCGCCGTGGGCCACCACGTGGGAGCCGCCCTGGCTGCCGTGTGCAACGCGGTCGGTCCCGGCACCGTCGTGATCGGCGGCGAACTCGCCGCAGCGGGAGAGGCGTTGACCGGACCGGTGCGCGAGGCGCTGACGGCGGGACTGATGCCGGTCTCGCGCCCCCTGGTGGACCTGCGGCCCGCGGCGCTCGGCGAGGTCGGCGCCGCACTCGGCGGCATCGCGCTGGTGCTGCACAGGTCACCGCTGCTGTCCCGCTACCCGAACAGAGAGACCGGAGAAGAGGCATGAAGGCAGGGCAGCCGCCGGACATGGCGGCCGCGGCCGCGGAACCGCCGGCAGGTGAGGCGCCGCATCTGGCGCAGCGGGCCGGGGCCCGCCGCGCCGGGCGGCGGAGGGAAGCGCCGCGCGGCGACGCGACGCGCCGCCGCCGGCGGCCGCCGGCCCCGCTGCTCAACGTCCTGTCGCTGGCCGCGGGGCTCGCGGTGTGGGCGCTCGTGGCCGCCCACGGCGTCGGCGGCCTGCCCGGGCCCGCCGCGGTCGGCCGCCGGGCGGTGGACATGCTGCGCGACGGCACCCTGGAGGGCGACATGCTCGCGAGCGTGCGCCGGGTGCTCGCCGGCTTCGCGCTGGGCACCGCCCTCGCGGTGCTGCTCGGCCTGCTGATGGGCTGGTACCCGGTGGTGCGCGCGCTGTGCGAGCCGTACGTGCAGTTCTTCCGGACCATCCCGCCGCTGGCGCTGATCCCCCTCGCGGTGGTGCTGATGGGCATCGGCGAGACACCGAAGATCTTCGTGATCTTCCTGGCCGCGTTCCTGTCGAGCGTCGTGGCCACCCTGCAGGGGGTGGTGGGTGTCGACCGCACCCTGATCGACGCCGCCCGGGTGCTCGGCGCCCGCGACTCCACCGTCTTCCTGCGCGTGGTCATCCCGGCCGCCGCGCCGTTCATCCTGGTGGGCATGCGCATCGGGCTCGGCTCGGCGTGGGCGACGGTGGTCGCCGCCGAGCTGATCGCCGCCCAGGAGGGACTGGGCTTCCGCATGCAGCACGCGGAGACCTACTACGACCTCGACACCATCTTCGTGGGACTGGTGGCCATCGGAGTGCTCGGACTGGTCATGGACCGGCTGCTGCTCCTGGCGGAACGCCGGCTCACCCGCTGGCAGGAGCGCCGATGACCGCCCGCACGAGTCCCCCCAAGATCTCCTTCCGGGAGGTGACCCGCAGCTTCCCGGTCAAGGGCGGTACGTTCACCGCCGTCGACCGGGTCTCCCTCGACGTCGGCGAGCGGGAGTTCGTCACGATCGTGGGGCCCTCGGGCTGCGGCAAGAGCACCCTGCTGAACCTCGCCGCGGGGCTGGCCGAACCCACCTCGGGCGAGGTCGTGGTGGACGGCCGGCGGGTGACCGGGCCAGGCCCCGACCGCGGCATGATCTTCCAGCAGTACGCGCTCTTCCCGTGGCTCTCCGTCCGCCGCAACGTCGAGTTCGGGCTGCGGGTGGCCGGGGTGGGCGCAGCGGAGCGCAGGCGCCGCACCGACGAGGCCATCGACCTCGTCGGGCTCGGCGACTTCGCCGACGCGCTGCCCAAGACGCTCTCCGGCGGCATGAAGCAGCGCTGCGCCATCGCCCGCGCCTACGCCGTCGACCCCGACGTGCTGCTGATGGACGAGCCCTTCGGCGCCCTCGACTCGCTGACCCGGGTGCAGTTGCAGGACCAACTGCTGGACACCTGGCGGCAGCAGACCCGCACCGTCGTCTTCGTCACCCACGATGTCGAGGAGGCCGTGTACCTCGCCGGCCGGGTGGTCGTGATGGCTGCGCGGCCCGGCAGGGTGCACCAGGTCATCGACATCCCGCTGCCGTACCCCAGAACCGAGGAGACGCGGCTGTCGGCGGAGTTCGCCGCGCTGCGCAACCAGGTCTGGGGCGCCGTCCACCACCAGGAGGCACCCGCGGAGCCGCCCGCCCGCTGAACCCCTGCCCGCTGAACCCCCACCCGCTGCCCGCTCCCTCCGCTGCCGACTGCTGCCCGCTGCCCGCGTCTGCCGTTCCGCTGCCGCCCGCTGTCCCGTACGTCCTGTCTTGCGGGCCATGTCCCGCACGTCCCCGAAAGGAACGCCCCGTGTCCCTGACCCGTCGCGCCCTGCTGTCGTCTCTTTCCGCAACCGCCCTGTCGCTCACCGCTGTCGGATGCTCGTCCTCCAGCGGCTCGGGCGGCGCCACGAAGATCCGCTTCGGCTACATCGCCGACTTCAACGGCTCCAGCCTGCTGGCCATCGCCGACGACCAGGGCCTGTGGAAGAAGGCCGGACTCGCCCCGAGCATCAAGGTGTTCACCAACGGGCCGATCCAGATCCAGGCGCTCGGCGCCGGCGACCTGGACTTCGGCTACATCGGTCCCGGCGCGATGTGGCTGCCCGCCACCGGGAAGGCCAAGGTGATCGCCATCGACACGCTCACCGACGCCGACCGGGTCATCGCCCAACCCGGCATCACCTCCATCGAACAGCTCAGAGGCAGGAAGGTCGGGGTGCCGGAGGGCACATCGGGCGAGATGATCCTCAACCTCGCGCTGAAGAAGGCCGGACTGACCGAGTCCGACGTCAAGAAGGTCCCGATGGACCCGGCCACGCTGGTGGCCGCGTTCTCCTCGGGACAGATCGACGGCGCCGGCTTCTACTACCCGCTCATCGCGACCATCAAGAAGCGGGTGCCGAAGCTCGTCGAACTCGCCGCCGACCGGGACTTCCCCGACCATGCCTTCCCCACCGCCTTCGTCTCCGGCCCGAAGACCGACGCCGGTCTCACCGAGAAGGTCGTCGGGGTGCTCGCCGAGGCCAACGACTGGCGGGCCGCGCACAAGGACCAGGCGATCGCGCTCGCCGCGAAGATGCTCCAGGTCTCCACGGACCAGGCGGCGGCGGACGCCGCCAACGTCACGCTGCTCACCACCGCCGACCTGGTGGCGAAGACCCAGGACGGCACCGTCGACACCTGGCTGAACGGCCTGACCCAGTTCTTCGTCGGCACCGGCCAGGTGAAGAAGGCCCCGGCGCCGTCCACTTACTACGACGGCCAGGCGTTCATCAAGGCGGCCGGCAGCGCCAAGGCGGTCACCAGGTGAACGTGCTGTTCCTGATGACCGACCAGCACCGGGTCGACACCCTCGGCTGCTACGGCAACCCGCACGTGGCCACCCCGAACCTGGACCGGCTGGCGGCCACCGGCACCAGATTCGACCGCTTCTACACGCCCACCGCGATCTGCACCCCGGCGCGCGCCAGCCTGCTCACCGGCCAGGCGCCCTTCCGCCACCGGCTGCTGGCCAACCACGAGCGCAACGTCGGCTACCTGGAGGACCTCCGGGAGGACGTCTTCACCTTCCCGCAGGCACTGGCCGAGCGCGGCTACCGGCTCGGCCTGGTCGGCAAGTGGCACGGCGGCACGCGCCGCAACGCCGCCTCGTACGGCTTCGAGGGCCCCGACCTGGCCGGCTGGCACAACCCGGTCGACCACCCCGACTACCTGGCCTACCTCGACGAGCGCGGCCTGCCGCCGTACCGCATCAGCGACCCGGTGCGCGGGGTGAGCCCCAACGGCAACCCGGGGAACCTGCTCGCGGCACGGCTGCACCAGCCCGTCGAGGCGACGTTCGAGCACTACCTCGCCGACCGGGCGATCGAGCAGTTGGAGCGGTACGCGGCCGGGGACGGCCCCTTCTACCTCGCCACCCACTTCTTCGGCCCGCACCTGCCCTACCTGCTGCCCGACGCGTACTACGACGCCTACGACCCGGACCTGGTGGAGCTGCCGCCCTCGATCGCCGAGACCTTCGAGGGCAAGCCGCCGGTGCAGCGCAACTACAGCGCCCACTGGGCCTTCGACACGCTGCCGATCGAGACGACCCGCAAACTCATCGCCGTCTACTGGGGCTACGTGTCGCTGATCGACGAGCAGATCGGCCGCATCCTCACCCGGCTCGACGAACTCGGCCTGGGCGAGGACACCTCGGTGTTCTTCACCGCGGACCACGGCGAGTTCACCGGCGCCCACCGGCTGCACGACAAGGGCCCGGCGATGTACGAGGACATCTACCGGATCCCCGGCATCGTCCGGGTGCCGGGGCAACCGCCGCAGGTGCGCGAGGAGTTCGTCTCGCTCACCGACTGCACCGCCACCATCCTCGACCTCGCCGGCTGCGACACCGCCCCGGCCGTCGACAGCCGCAGCCTGCTGCCCCTGGTGCGCGGCGAGCGTCCGCCCTGGCCGCGGGAGATGCTCGCCGAGTTCCACGGCCACCACTTCCCGTACCCGCAGCGGATGATCCGCGACGACCGGTACAAGCTCGTCGTCAACCCCGAGTCGGTGAACGAGCTGTACGACCTGGCCGCCGACCCGCACGAACTGGTCAACCGCTACGCGCATCCCGAGATGCGTCCGGTCCGGGTCCGGCTGATCCGCCGGCTGTACGACCTGCTGCGCGAACGCGGCGACAACTTCTACCACTGGATGACACCCATGTACGAGATCGGGGACCTCGACCACGACCCGACGCAGAGCGCCTTCGAGACCACTCCCTGAACCCTGAACCGCGCCGCACCCGCCGACGCCGGCCCGGCCACCGCGGTCGCCGGGCCCGGGTGTGAACAGCGGATGGCGGCTGCGGCGATCCGATGGTGCGCGGGCACACGATGTGGTTGCCTCGCGGTATGACCCTGCTGGTGAGCCGCCGCCACGTGGACCACGGGCGCGCCACCACCACGGGGTGTCGCGCCGCACACTGACGCCGCGCTCAGGGCGCTGCACGTGCCCCGCCCACCGAGCCCCGCCCGCGCCGGCGACTCCGCCCGCTGACCATCCGTCAGCCGCACGCCGGCGCGCCGCTCCCGGGGCACACCCGGCCGCCCGCACCACCCGCACCCACCCGTTCCCAGGGAGAGACATGAGCCAGCCCATCGACGCGGTCACCGCAGGCCACACCCCCCACGACGGCTCCGAAGGCGACAGCGCCCGGGGATGGTCCTTCGAGACCCGGCAGATCCACGCCGGCGCGGTCCCCGACCCGGCGACCGGGGCGCGAGCCGTGCCGATCTACCAGACCACGTCCTTCGTCTTCCGCGACACCCAGCACGCCGCCGACCTGTTCGCGCTCGCCGAGCCCGGCAACATCTACACCCGCATCCACAACCCGACGCAGGACGTCTTCGAGCAGCGTGTCGCGGCGCTGGAAGGAGGTGTCGCCGCCGTCGCGCTCGCCTCCGGGCAGGCCGCCGAGACGCTGGCCATCCTCAACGTGGCGCGAGCCGGCGACCACATCGTCTCCAGCACCTCGCTCTACGGCGGCACGTACAACCTGCTCCGGCACACGCTGCCCCGGTTCGGCATCGAGGTGTCCTTCGTGGACGACCCGGACGACCCGGACGCGTGGCGTGCCGCGATCCGCCCGCAGACCAAGGCGCTGTTCGCCGAGACGCTGGGCAACCCCCGCGGCAACGTCCTGGACGTGCGCGCGGTGGCGGACGTCGCACACGCGGCCGGGGTGCCGCTGATCGTCGACAACACGGTGCCGACGCCCTACCTGCTGCGGCCGGCCGAGCACGGAGCCGACGTCGTCGTGCACTCGGCGACGAAGTTCCTCGGCGGCCACGGCACCACGATCGCCGGCGTGGTGGTCGACGCCGGCACCTTCGACTTCGGCGCCCACCCCGAGCGCTTCCCCGACTTCAACGAGCCCGACCCCAGCTACCACGGCCTGCGCTACTGGGAGGCGCTGGGCCCCGGGGCGTTCGCCGCGAAGCTGCGGGTCCAGCTGCTGCGCGACCTCGGCCCGGCCATCGCGCCGCACTCGGCGTTCCTGCTGCTGCAAGGCGTGGAGACGCTCAGCCTGCGCATCGAACGCCACTCGTCCAACGCGCTGGCCCTCGCCCAGTGGCTGGAGCAGCGCGACGAGGTCTCCGCGGTGCACTACCCGGGACTGCCGTCCAGCCGCTGGCACGAGGCCGCGCAGCGCTACCTGCCGGGTGGCGCGGGCGCGGTGCTCGCCTTCGAGCTGCGCGACGGCGTCGACGCCGGCAAGCGCTTCGTGGACGGAGTGGAACTCTTCAGCCACCTGGCCAACATCGGCGACGTCCGCAGCCTGATCATCCACCCGGCGTCCACCACCCACAGCCAGCTCGACGCCGACCAGCTCGCCGCCACCGGCACCGCGCCCGGCCTGGTCAGGCTGTCCGTGGGCCTCGAACACCTCGACGACCTCAGGGCGGACCTCGAGACCGGCTTCCGAGCGGCCAAGGGCGCGTCCTGAACACGCCCCAGGCCACCGTCGCCCCCCTCCCGCCGGCCTCGGGGGCCTGGCGGGAGGGGGACCCCGAGGGCCGCCGCCGCTGGCACCGCCGGGACACGCCGCTCACCCTGGAGGCCGGCGGCGAACTGCCCGGCGTGCGGCTCGCCTACGAGACCTGGGGGCGGCTCCGCCCGGACCGTTCGAACGCGGTGCTGGTGCTGCACGCGCTCACCGGCGACAGCCATGCCCGCGGCCCGGCAGGACCGGGCCATCCCACGCCCGGATGGTGGGACGGGCTGATCGGCCCGGGACGGGCGCTGGACACCGAGCGGTTCTTCGTCGTCGCACCCAACGTGCTGGGCGGCTGCCAGGGCAGTACCGGCCCTGCCTCACCCCGCCCGGACGGGCGGGCGTGGGGCGGCTCCTTTCCTTTTCTGACCCAGCGCGACCAGGTCGCGGCCGAGGCGGACCTGGCCGACGCCCTCGGCGTCGAGCGCTGGGCGCTCGTGGCCGGCGGGTCCATGGGCGGCATGCGCGCGCTGGAATGGGCCGTGGGCCGGCCCGCGCGGGTGGCGGCGCTGCTGCTGCTCGCCTGCCCGGCGGCGGCCACCGCGGAGCAGATCGCCTGGGCCGACATCCAGCTGCGCGCCGTCCGCTCCGATCCGCGGTGGCGCGGCGGCGACTACCACGGCGCCTCGCCAGGCGAGGGCCCGCACGCCGGGCTGGGACTGGCCCGAAGGCTCGCCCAGGTGACCTATCGCAGCGAGCAGGAACTCCAGACGAGGTTCGGCCGCACCGCCCAGGACCCGGAGGATCCCTGGCGGGGCGGCCGCTACCAGGTGCAGTCGTATCTGGACCACCACGCCGACAAGCTCGTCCGGCGCTTCGACGCCGGCGCGTACGTGGCGCTGACCGAGGCGATGAACAGCCACGACGTGGGGCGCGGCCGGGGCGGGGTGCGCGCCGCGCTGAGCCGGATCACCGCCCCCGCGCTGGTCGCCGCCATCGCCTCCGACCGGCTCTACCCGCCCGCGCAGCAGGCGGAGTTGGCGAGCGGGATACCGAACGCGGACCACCTGCGCACGATCGACTCCCCGTACGGTCACGACGGTTTCCTCATCGAGACCGGCCAGGTCGGCGCGCTGGTCCGAGAACTCACCCGCGGTTGAACGCGCGCCGGGCGGCGCGGGCCGTCGTGGCCCGCGCCGCCCGGCCGGATCATCGGCGCGCGCGGGAATCCCCGAACAGCAGCCGGTACGCGATCAGCAGCACCAGCGAGCCGCCGATCGCCGCCAGCCAGGTCTTGCCGTCGAAGAAGTCATGCGGCACAGGCTTGTCCAGCAGCTTCGCCGACAGCCAGCCGCCCAGGAACGCGCCGACGATGCCGATCAGCGTCGTCACGATCACGCCGCCGGGGTCGCGCCCCGGCAGGATGACCTTGGCTATGGCGCCGGCGAGAAGTCCCAGAACGATCCATCCGATGATGCCCATGTCCGCCACCTGCCCCCGAGTTGATGTAACACGCCAGTTCGATCAGTGGTGCCGGGGACGTCACCCGCGGCGGTCGCTGTGCCGGTATCCGAAGGGGCCCGGCAGATCCGCCGACGTGGTCCGTCGGCCGGTGGTCGACCAGGTCCGGTGGGCGCCCTTGCGGCCGACCGTGACGGACAGCGACTTGCGGTTCACGTTGATCCGCACACCGGGCAGTATGTGGAACGACTTGCGGAATGTCAGTGGCATGACGTGCCTCCCTGGGTTGTGAAGGGCCTTGTGCCCCCGCTGCGGCGTTTCACCGCTGTTTCGGGGAGAGTTGACGGGATGTGGGCCGCGATCACCGCAAGCTGCGCGGGCCCAGGTCGCCCGAGGCGGCCCGGGAGCGGGCGAGGGCGGCGTGCACCGACCGCAGCGCCAGCATCAGGAACCCCAGGTCGTCCAGGTAGACCGGATCGGGCAGCAGGTCGACCGGCCAGATCAGGTAGGCGATGGAACCCCAGAACATCGCCTTGGTGGACATCGGCATCCCGGTGGACTTCAGCATCCGCCGCGCCCGGACCAGCTTCAGCAGGACCCGTACCGCGATCACCGCGCTGACCAGTGCGAGCAGGGCGACGGCTGCCGCCAGCCAGTACAGCTCCGAACCGTGCACCGCGCACCTCGCTCCTCGTACCGCCCGGGAGCGTGTTCCTCCGGCGGCAGTCCTCGAACCCCTTTCCCGGCTTCTGCCCCCGAACGGCGGTTTCGCGCCGCCCCGATCCGGCCATCCGGCCGCCCCGGCCGCGGACGCGCGAGGGCGGGCGGGGTCAGTTCAGGGTGCTGCCGTCGGTCAGCGGGTGGCCGGCGCCGAGGAAGAAGACGCCGGGGAAGCCGGCCGTCTCGAAGCCGTGGCTGGGGTTGGCCCGCGCGGTGGTGCGGGTCAGGGTGAGCGTGCCGGTGCGGTCGTTGCTGACGTAGAACAGCGCGCCGCCGCCCTCGCGGGCGTCGTTGTGGGTGAGCAGTGAGCCGGAGATCCGCACGGTGTAGCGGTTGCCGTCGGTGTAGACCGCGCCGCCGCTGCCACCGCCCGGCGTGCCCCCGCGGGCCGGGTTGGCGCCGCTGCCGATCGCGGAGTTGTAGCCGAACAGCGAGTTGGTGATCACCCAGGACACCCCGATGCTGCTGAGCGCCCCGCCGTTGGAGCAGACGCCGCCCTGGCCGGGGGCCCCGCCGAAGGTGCTGCCGGTCACGTACACCGGCAGTCCGTGGTACTGGTCCAGGACGCGGATCGCGGCGCCGCCGAGGTCCGGCCCCGTCGCGTCGCAACGGTTGCGCACGAAGCGGGTGTTGACCGCCTTGAAGCGGCCGCCGCGGACGAACACCGCGCCGCCCCCGCCGCCGTCGGTCTTCTCGCCGGTGGCGTCGCCGTCCGCGAAGGTGAGGTTCTGCACGGTCAGTTCGGGGCTGCTCTGGTCCTGGCAGTGCGAGGTCGTCCAGCCCTGGGCCTGGTCGCAGGTGTCCATGTACAGGATGCGGCGCCGCCCGCCGCCGCTGAGGGTGACCAGCCCCCCGCCGTCGAGGACCACGCGCGCCGAGGCGTTGCGGACCTTCGCCGTCGCCGCCAGCACGATCACGACGGGCCGCGGGCCGCAGGAGAAGGTGATCACCCCGCCCGCCGCGACCGCCGCCACGACGGCGGCCGAGGTGCACCCGGCGGGCGAGCCGTGGCCCACGACCCGCGTCGGGTGCGAGGTGTCGGCGGCGCGGCCGGCGGCCGGCACCGGCTCGTGGCCCTGCGGATTGCCCGCGTGCAGCCGCGCCGGTGCGGGCGGCCGCGGTGTGGCGCTCGCACCGGCCGAAGGACGGCCGCTGTGCGCGCTGGGCGACGGGATCGCGACGGCGGTGCCGATGGCGGGACCGGCGCCGGCGGCCGGGACCCCGGAGGTCGTCACCGCCGGCGCCGAGGACCCGGGAGCCGCGGCGGGGCCGGACGATCCGCAGCCGGTCAGCGCCGTCAACACGGTCAGCGCGGCGGTACAGATCGCGGCGGTCGGCAGGAACGGGCGTAGGGAGAGCACCGGCAGATGGTAGCGGGCGGCCGGGCCGCCGGCAGCGGGACGGCGAGGAGTCCGGGCGCCGGCGCTGCCCTGGGCGCCGGGAGGCGAGCCGCTCAGCCGGTTGGTCTGGACCATATTTGGTCCAGACCATTGACTTGAGCGTCGTCTTCCGGCCAAGATCGGCGACGCCCGGGCCGCCTGCGAGCGGACGGGACCGCAATTCCCTTGAAGCGCCCCGTACATGACGTACCGAAAGGACGTGCAAGAGATATGCGCACCACGATCAAGGCCGCCGTCACCGTCAGCGCCGCCGGGGCCCTCGCCCTCGGCCTGTCCGGCGTGGCCAACGCCGCGGACGGCCCGGCGAACCTCACCGGCAAGGGCTGCCCCTCCAGCTACACCAACTCCGCCTCCTACGGCAGCTACAAGCAGACCCTGACCCGGACCTTCATCGCCGGCAACGGCTTCAAGTACGGCGACTACAACGTCACCTTCATCAACCCGGCGACCGGCCCGCAGCCCGCCGGCACCAAGGAGTACCGCTGCTACTGACCCGGCGGTGCGCGTCCGCGCCCGCGACCCGGGTGCGCCGCGCAGGATGAGGGACGCCCGCACGGCCCGTCGCGGGCCGGGCACGACGCCGGGAGCCGGTACGCGGAGCGCGCGTGCCGGCTCCCCGCGCCGGCGACGCGCACGCCGTACGCGACCCTCCTCGCCCGCCTCCTGCGGGTCTCGATGCTGACGTGGCGTCAGGGAGCGCTCGGCGTGGGGCGACGGCCGCCCGCGTACCGCCACCTCCGCCCTCGCCAGGGAGCGACGCCGGCTGAGCCCCCCGCCTCACCGGGGGAGCCGCGGACCCGCCCCGCCGTCGCGCGCCGGGACCGCCTAGGCTCGACGGCGTGATCACCCTCGCCGAGCTGGCCGAAGACCCCCACCCGCACCTGGCGCGCCTGCGCGCGCAGGCACCGGTGGCGTGGGTGCCCGCGCTCGGCGGGTGGATGGTGACGGGACGCGCGCTCGCGGTCGAGGTGATGCGGGACGCCGCCGCGTTCACCGTGGACGATCCGCGGTTCACCACCGCCCGGGTGGTCGGGGTGAGCATGCTCTCGCTGGACGGCCCGGAGCACGTACGGCACCGTGAGCCGTTCGTCGAGCCCTTCCGGCCGCGGGTGGTGCACGCGGCGCTCGGCGACGCGGTCCGGCGCGAGGCCGACCGGCTGATCGACGGGCTGCTGCCGCGGGGCGCGGCGGAGCTGCGCCGGGACTTCGCCGGCCCGCTCGCGACGGCCGTGATGGCCGAGGTGCTGGGGCTGGAAGACGTCCCCGTGGCGACCGTGCTGGCCTGGTACGACGCCATCGTCCGGGCGGTCGACCGGCTCAGCCACGGCGAGGAGGCGGGCGCGGGCGGCCCGGCCGCGTACGAGGCGCTGCGGGCGGCCGTGGCCGGCACGCTCGACGCCCGCGCGGCCGGCTCGCTGCTGGCCCGCGCCGCCGCCGACGGCCGGCTCGCGGTGCCGGAGCTGGCCTCGAACGCCGCCGTCCTGCTCTTCGGCGGCATCGAGACCACGGAGGCGATGATCGCCAACGCCCTGCTGCACCTCCTCGGGACACCGGGGGCGGTCGCCCAGGTCCTCGCCGACCCCGCCGTGCTGGACAATGCGATCGAGGAGTCGCTGCGCATGGAGCCGGGCGCCGCCGTGGTCGACCGGTACGCCACCCGGGACGTCGAGCTGGCCGGCGCACGGGTCCGCGCGGGCGACCTGGTCACGGTCTCGCTGGCCGGCGCCAACCGCGACCCGGTGGTCTTCCCCGACCCGGACCGCTTCGACATCCACCGCCCCAACACCCGCCTGCAGTTGGCGTTCGCCCACGGGCCGCACTACTGCGTCGGCGCCCATCTGGCCCGGCTGGAGGCGCGCACCGCGCTGCGCGCCTGCTTCGAGCGGCTCCCCGGCCTGCGCCTCGACGAGAGCCGGCCGAGCGCCCCGCGCGGCCTGATCTTCCGCAAACCGCCCACCCTCGCGGTCCGTTGGGACCGGTGAGCGCCTCGGCGGCGCCCGGCTGCCGACCGGGCGGCGGCCCGGAACCCGGAGCGGGCCGTCCCGGCCCGCGGGGGCGCGGACGTGTGCGAAAGTATGCTCGGCCTGCGCCGCCGTGACCGGTGGGCAGAACCGGAAGGCGGCGCACCGCGTCCCTTGCCGGTGGGACCAGAGGCCGGCGGGGGCCGGCCGGCGAGCGCTCGGGGAGGCGTGGCGTTGACCGCGGAGATCTACTTCAGCAACAACTACCGTGATCTGTGCGAGGAGCACGGCACAGGCGCGGGATTCCAGTTCGAGTTCCACTGCAACCGGTGCCAGGACACCTGGCGTTCGCCCTTCGAGGCGTACGCCGGGGGCAGGATGGCCAGTTGGGTCGGCAAGGGCGTGAACGCGGCCTGGGGCATGCTCGGCCGCACCGGCAGCGGCGTGTCCAGCGCGGCCGACGGCCTGGCCGGCGCCGGGTACGGCAGCGCGCGCGACTCGGCGTTCCAGCGGGCGATCAACACCGCGCAGGGGCACTTCAACCGCTGCCCGCGGTGCACCCACTACGTCTGCAACCGCTGCTGGAACGCGGGCCAGGGCATCTGCCTGAGCTGCGCGCCCGACACCGCGGCCGAGGCCGTCGCGGCGCGTCAGCGGGGCCTGAACGACATGGTCTCCGAACGCGCCTACAGTGCGGGACAGGGGGCCGCAGCGCAGTTCGACGCCGCCGCGCAGCGGCAGTTGGTCTGCCCGCAGTGCAGCGGCGAGACCCACGGCTCGGCCTTCTGCCCGCACTGCGGGTACCGGCTGGCCCAGCAGGACAGCTGCGGCTCCTGCAGCGCCCGACTGCCCGCGGGCGCCGCCTTCTGCCCGGAGTGCGGCACGCGCCGCTGACCGGCGGCGAGCGTGGGGGCGGTGCGGCGGTGCGTGCGCCGCGCCGTTCCCGCTCTCACAGGCCGCCCCGCTCTCACCCGCCGCGCCGCGCCGCCGTCCGGTCGCCCGACCCGTAGCGGCCGGCCGGCAGTTCGTCGCCGACGGTGACCCGGGTGGCCGAGGACGACCGGGCCGTCCTCACCGCGCCCGGCACCCTCGCGGCCACCATGCCGGACGACTGCCCGAGGCGCTGCTCGCCGACTGCCGGCACGTGCACGCGGCCTCGTACTTCCTGATGGCCGCGCTTGCCGCCGCGCATCCCCGGCTGTTCGCCGCGGCGCGCGCCCACGGCGCGACCGCCTCGCCGGACACCAACGACGACCCGCCGGGGGAGGGGGACCCGGCCGGCGCCGCCTCCGCCTGCCGTTCACCGACGTCCCGCTGCCCGATGCCCGCGCGCACGCCGACCGCAGGGCCGCCCTGAACGGCGGCCACCTCGTCATCAGCATCGTCCAGGTCGGGATGCGCGAGTCCACCCGCACCGGCACGGTCGTCGCCCTCCCTTCACACCGGCGGTGCGCGCGCCGACCGGAGCGCGGGAAGAGAAGATCCGTCCATGGACCCCACACAGAGAGTCGCCCTCGTCACCGGAGCGTCCCGAGGCATCGGCGCGGCGGTCGCCGCCGCCTACCGCGACCTGGGCTACGCGGTCCTCGCGACCGCCCGCCGCATCGAAGCGTCCGGCGACCCCGACGTGCTGACCGTGCCGGGCGACGTCGCCGAGCCCGGCGTGGGAGCGCGGCTGGTCGAGGCGGCCATGAACCGCTTCGGCCGGATCGACACCCTGGTCAACGGCGCGGGCGTCTTCGTCGCCAAGCCGTTCACCGAGTACACCGACGAGGACTTCGCGTCGGTGGTCGGGGTGAACCTGCGCGGTTTCTTCGAGGTCTCCCGCAGCGCGATCGCCGCCATGCTCACCCGCGAGGGCGGCGGGCACGTGGTGAACATCTCCACCAGTCTCGTCGGCAACGCGGACGCGCGGGTCACCGGGGCGATGGCGTCGCTCACCAAGGGCGGGCTCGACGCGGTCACCAGGTCGCTGGCGATCGAGTACGCCACCCGCGGCATCCGGGTGAACACCGTCGCCCTCGGCGTCATCCGGACCTCGATGCACCCGACCGACCCCGGCGGGGCCAACGCCGCACTGCACCCGGTGAACCGGATGGGCGAGGTCGAGGACGTCGTCCGGGCGATCCTCTACCTGGAGCAGGCGCCGTTCGTCACCGGCGAGATCGCGCACGTCGACGGCGGCCAGAGCGCCGGTCACTGACGCCTCCCCGCCGGCCCCCCACCGCCCATGACAGGAGACCCGCGATGACCCGCACGGCTGACGAGGAAGCGATCCTGCGCACCGTCCTCGACGAGTGGCAGCAGGGCGTCGACGCCCACGACCCGGAGCGCGTCGCCGCGCGCTTCACCGAGGACGCGGTCTTCCAGGGCCTGCACCCGTACAGCGTCGGACGCCGGGGCGTCGCGGCCTACTACGCGTCCCAGCCGATGGGCATGACCGCGCGGTACGAGATCCTGGAGACGCGCCGGCTCGCCGACGACCTGGTCCTCGGCTACCAGAACGTCGAGTTCGGCTTCACCGACCGGCCGTCGCTGACCGTCAGCCTCAGCCTGCTGGTGACCCGCAGGACCGACGGCTGGTACGTCGCGCACTACCAGGTCTCGCTGCTGCCCTGATGCGCCGCGCCGGTGCGGGGCCGCGGCGGCAGGCCGGCGCGGACGGCTCCCGGAGCCCGTCGCCGTACGAGTCGACGACCCGCGCGCGGGTAGGCGGCTCCAGGTCGGGCCGGCAGGGAGCGGGAGGCCGAGGTGGAACAAGCGGACGCGGCGTGCGCGGCGGGCGGCGCGGAGGGTGTGAGGGCGGCCTACGGCGCGTTCGCGGCCGTGGTGGCGTCGCTCGGCGACGAGGAGTCCTGGCTGCCGAGCGGGTGCACCGGGTGGGCGGTGCGCGACCTGGTCTTCCACTGCCTGGCCGACGCGCAGCGAGGGCTGGTGGCGCTGCACACGCCGGCGGCGGGTCCGGCGGACCGCGACGCCGTCTCCTACTGGGCGGACTGGCGGCCGGACACCGCGGGAGCGGCGAACGGACGCAGGTACGCCAGGGTGTGCGCCGGCATGTTCCTGGTCTTCGACCAGCTGCGCGCGCTGTACCTGGAGACCGCGGCGGCCGTCGTCACGGCTGCCGGGCGGGCCGACCCGCGCGCGCTCGCCGGCACCCAGGGGCATGTGCTGACCTGCGGTGACCTGCTGACGACGCTCACCGTCGAGGCCACCGTCCACCATCTCGACCTGGTGGCAAGCCTCCCGTCGTCCGCGCCGCCCGCCGAGGCCGGCCTCGCAGCCGTGCGGGCCACGCTCGACGGTCTGCTGGGCCGCCCGGTGCCGCTGGAGTGGAGCGACCGGCACTACGCGCTGGCCGCCACCGGAAGGCTGCCGCTGACCGCCGCCGAGAAGGAACGCCTGGGCGCGGACGCCGGACGCCTCCCGCTCTTCGGCTAGGCCGGCCGGGCCGAGCCCGACTCCTCCAGCACGGTCACCAGTCCGCCGCCTTCGAGCGGCTCGCCGCACTCCCCGCAGACGACCCGCGTCCGCACGTCGGCTCCGCACGTGTGCACGAAGCGCGGCGCGGGCGGCGGGTCCTGGAGATGCCGGATGCCCCACTCCCGCAGCCCGATCAGCACCGGTTCCAGCGCCTGGCCGGCGGCGGTCAGGTGGTACTCGAAGCGCTGCGGCCGGTCCTGGTACCGGTGGCGTTCCAGGATTCCGGCGGCCTCCAGCGACCTCAGCCGCTTGGCGAGGACGTCCCGAGGCGCTCCGGTGTTGGCCTGGATGCCGGCGTAGCGGCGCACTCCCATGAACACCTCGCGCAGCACCAGGAGCGACCAGCGCTCTCCCACGAGGTCGAGGGTCCCGGCTATGGGACAGGAGCGAGGCCGGACGGCGGTCATCCGGCCAGCATAGTCAGTTTGGTGAACAAACTCACCCCCCCCTACGCTGGTGGCAAACGCTCGGCAGGTCCGGAGGCCCGATGAACCGCACACCCGCCGCAACCGGCCCCCTCCTGGTGACGATCCTGGTCTTCCCCGGGGTCCGGCTGCTGGACGTGACCGGTCCGATCGAGGTGTTCACTTCGGCCGACGAGTTCGGCGGCCGCTACCGGCTGAAGCTCGTCTCGCCCGACGGCGCCGAGGTGACGACGGCCGCGGGCACCCGCCTGAGCGTCGACATGGGCGTCGAGGACGCACACGGGACGAGCGACGTCCTGATCGTTCCCGGGGGACCCACCTGGGAGCAGATGGTCAAGGACGACGCGCTGCTGGACATCGTGCGGGCACTCGACACGCGCGCCCGCCGTACCGCCTCCATCTGCACCGGCGCCTTCCTGCTCGCCGCCGCCGGCCTGCTGGACGGCCACCGGGCCGCGACCCACTGGCGCTACTCGGGGGACCTCGCACTGCGCTACCCGGCCGTCCGCGTCGAGCCCGACGCCATCTTCGTGCGGGACGGCCGGATGATCACCTCGGCCGGAGTCAGCGCGGGCATCGACCTCGCGCTCGCTCTCGTCGAGGAGCACTGGGGCGCCGACGTGGCCCGCGCGGTCGCCAAGGACATGGTGGTCTTCATGCAACGGCCGGGCGGGCAGTCCCAGTTCAGCGTGCACGCCCGCGCCTCGCACACCCGTCTGGACATGCTGCGCCGGGTGCTGGACGCCGTCGCGGCCGACCCCGGCGCCGACCACACGCTGTCCGCGATGGCGCGCAGGGCCGGCGTCAGCCCGCGCCACGTGACCCGGCTGTTCCGCGACGAGGTGGGCACCACCCCCGCCCGGTACGTGGAGCAGATCCGGCTCGAAGCGGCCAGGGCGATGCTGGAGAGCGGTGACGACCCGCTGGCCGTGGTCGCCCGCCGCACCGGCTTCGGCTCCCCGGAGTCACTGCGCAGGGCGTTCGTACGCCATCTCAAGGTGACTCCGGGCGCCTTCCGCGCGCGGTTCCGCACCACCGCGACGGCGGGCGAGGAGCCGTCCGCGGTGCCGGCTCCGCCGCCCGCCTGAGCCGGCGCGCGGTCACGCCCTCCCGACGGCGCCCGGCGTACCCGACGTCGCGGCCGCGCCGGTCCTCGACATCACGGCGACCGCGATCGCCTGCGCGGTGAGGCCCGCCTCGGCCAGCACCTCGGCCCGGGTGCCCTGCTCGGGGAAGCCCTCACTCCCGGTCCGTGTGGCCGCACGCCATGACCCCTCTGAGCGGAACCCGCGGCATGGGGGAGCAGGTCGCGCGGCTTGCGGCGATCGCCCGCTCGGCAGGCTGACGGGTCCCGGTGGGCGCGTCCTGATCCGAGGGTGTTGTGGCACGTGAGGCGCTGCGGCGTGACGGCGCGGCGATCGTAGTGTCGGAGGGCCAACGGGCCGTCGGACGCGGCCGCGACCCGTGTCACGCCGGGCTGGGGCCCGTCCGGCCGGCCGGTTCACGACGCTGATCCCCAGTCGAGGAAAGAGGCGTTCCACGCCGTGACACCCCACCCCAGCAGCACCGGAGCCGTCCGCACCGAGGACCGCGCGGCCCCGGGACAGCCCGTCCGCCCCGCGGACCCACTGCCCGCGCCGGACGCGATGAACGCGCCGGACGCGCCGGACGCGCCGAGCCCTCGGGCGCACCGCCTGACGGACCGTCACCTCATCGGCCCCAGCTGGTTCGCGGCCGTCATGGGCACCGGCATCGTGGCCAACGCCGCGGCCACCCTGCCCGGAAGCTTCCACGGGCTGCGCTCCGCCGCCACGGTGGTCTGGTCCGCAGCCGCCCTGCTCCTCGTCGTGCTGACCGCCGGCTACCTCCGGCAGCGGGCCGTGCGGCTGCACGCCGCCGATCCGGCCCAGGCCCAGTTCCTCGGCGCGCCCGCGGTGGCGATGCTCACCGTCGGCGCGGGGACGCTGCAACTCGGCCGGCGGGTGATCGGAGCGCAGGCCGCGCTGGACGTCGACTGGGCGCTGTGGTCGCTCGGCACCGCGATCGGACTGGCCACGGCCGCCACGGTGCCGTATCTCATGATCACCCGGCACCGCTTCGCGCCCGACGCGGCCTTCGGCGGCTGGCTGATGCCGGTGGTGCCGCCGCTGGTCTCCGCCACGACAGGCGCGCTGCTCGTCCCCCACACCCCCGCCGGCCAGCCGCGGCTGGTCATGCTGCTGGGCTGCTACGCGATGTTCGGGCTCGGCCTGGTGGCCGCGATGCTGGTGCTGTCGATGGTCTACAGCCGGCTGGTGCACCACGACGCGCCCACCGGTGCGATCGTGCCCACGGTGTGGATCGGCCTCGGGGCGCTCGGCCAGGTCGTGACCGGGCTCGGCGTGCTGGCCACCGCCGCGCCCAGCGCGCTGACCACGCCGTACGTGCAGGGCGCGGCCGCGCTGGCGCTGCTGGGCGGCGTCGCGGTGTGGGGGTTCGCACTGCTGTGGCTGGCGCTGGCCGCGGCGCTGACCGTGCGCGAGCTGCGGGCAGGGCTGCCCTTCGCGCCCACCTGGTGGTCCTTCATCTTCCCGCTCGGGGCGTGCGTCACGGCCACCGCCGCGCTCGCCGTCCGTACCGGCTCGCAGCTGTTCGTCTGGACCGCCGTGGCGCTCTACGTGCTGCTCGTCGCCGCATGGGCGGTGGTGGCCTTCCGCTCCCTGCACCACGCCGCGGCGCACGCCGGACGGCGGCGCGCCCGGCCGTAGCGCCCCGACGGGGGAGGGTCAGGCCGCGGCGGCTTCCAGGACCGCCCCGGGCGCCTCCTTGTCGAGGGCGACGCGGACCAGGGCGGCGGCCAGCACGGCCGGCTGCGCCCCGTCCGCCAGGCGCAGCAGCGCGCCGGGCGTGGTGGGCAGGCGCAGGGCGCGGGCGCCCTGGAGGGCCTTGCCGTCCAGGTAGGGCGCCACCTCGGGCCAGACGGCCTGGACCTCCCGCAGGAAGATGTCGGCGCCGGTGGGACCGAGGCCCGGGAACTCCTGGAGCGCGCGCCGGATCGCGACCGTGTCGCCGCCGGCCCGGTCCCGCAGCCGTCGCAGATCGCCTCCGTAGCGCTCCGCGGCAAGCTCGGCGCCGTCCCCGAGCTGGGTGGCGGTCCGCTCGTCGTAGCGGCGGTAGCCGCCGCGGCCGAGCGCGTCCACCCGCCGCTGCCAGCCGGCCGCCGCCATCCGGCGCGGGTCGCGCATCCCGGCCGCGCTCAGCTCCTTCGACGCGGCGACGGCGATGTCGGCGCGGATCCGGGCGCTGAGCAGGCAGGCGAGCACCAGCGCCCGGTAGAGCGGCTGCGGGGTGTCCTTGAGGCGGATGCCCGCCTCGGCGGCGTATGTGCGGCCGTAGCCGTCCAGGAGCGCGCGCATCGCGTCACGCCGGGTGGCAGCCATCGATCCCACCTCCGTGAGTGCGTACAGCGCTGCGCGTACCCGAACGGTCCGGGCCCACTCCACTCCCGCGGGCGGCGCCGGGGTGCTTCAGGCAGCGTCCTGCGCCGCCGGGAGCGGCTCAGCGACCGGGACGTCCTCCGTGCCGCGCCGCGGGCGCGGCAGCAGGCGCAGATGGCGGCCGGCCGCCACCTGCGCGGCGGGAGGCACGCGCGGAACGGACGGGCGGGACATCCAGTCCTCGATCCGGTCCATGCCGAACAGCAGCAAGGTCACGGCGGGCAGCACGAGCGCGGCGACGACTATCACGTGCGGGGGTCCTTCCGAAGGAGCCGGGGGGCGAAGGGCTCGCGCGCTCCGGCTACCCGGGTAGCGCCCCCGCGCACGGCCCCGAACGTGAACATTCGGTGACGGTCGCCCGCGGCCGCTCACCGGCCCGCGTCAGGTCCACCGGGGTGTTTGCGATCGGCCAACGCGGTCATCCGGATGGGCACACCGGAAGGAAACGCCCCAACACGGAGGAGTGAACGATGAGTTCTGCCACCACCGAGAGGTCAGAGGCGGCTCTGCTGCCCGAGGGCGACGTGGTCGCGGTGCTGCTCACCCAGCACGCCCGCATCCGCGACCTGTTCGCGACCGTGCGGGAGACGCACGGCGCGACCCGCAAGGCCGCCTTCGACGAACTGCGGGCGCTGCTGGCCGTCCACGAGGTGGGCGAGGAGCTGGTCGTCCGGCCGGTGGCCAAGCGGACGGCGGGCAAGGAGGAGGCCGACGCCCGCAACAAGGAGGAGGCCGAGGCGTCGTCCGTGCTCAAGCGGCTCGAGCACATGGACGTCGACAGCGAGGAGTTCGCCGCCACCATCCTGGAGTTCGAGCGAGCGGTGGGGGACCACGCCGACCACGAGGAGAACCAGGAGTTCCCGGCGATCGTCCAGCAGTGCTCGGTCGAGGAGCGGCACACCATGGGCGAGCGGCTGATGAAGGCCGAGCGCATGGCGCCCAGCCACGCCCACCCGATGGCCGCGGGCAAGCCCGCGGCGCTGGTGCTGACCGGCCCGTTCGCCGCGATGATGGACAAGGCGCGGGACGCGATGGGTCGTTGACCCTCCGGACGCCGTGCACGTGTGCGAGGAGCCGCCCCGAGGGGCGGCTCCTCGCACGTCGGGGCACGCACTTCGGGACACGTGCGTCGGGGCGCACACGCCGGGGCAGTCGCACCTCGCGCTTCACCGGGGCCGTCATCCGTGCGACCGCCGCGGGCGAACCGGCCGCGGCGGTGCTGCGCCGGCTCATCCACCCGATCCTCGACCGCGGCGGCAGCCGGCTGCGCGACGGCGCGACCGTCCTCCTGGTGGACTGACGCCCCCGCTCAGGTCCTTGCGGGGGTGCGTCAGACGTGGGGTGTCGCCGCGACCGCCTGTGCCGCGGTCCACCGGTCCATCCGCTCCCACTGCCCGAGCAGCCACTCGCCGCGCGCCTCGTCGCCGCGCGGCACCTCCGCGGCCGGTATCCGCCACCAGTGGATGCGGACCGGCCGGCGGAAGGGCAGGCAGGACCACGCGGCGCGCGGTGAGGCGATGACGTCCAGCCCGGCGTGGGCGACGAAGACCACGTCGGCGGTGGGAGCCGCCGAGAGCGCCGCCAGAGTGCCGCTGCTGCGGGGCGGCAGCACGTAGTGCAGGCGGGCCGCTCTGGCCGCCCGGCGGTACTGGCCGAGGCGGCGCAGGTGGGCGACGGCGCTGCGGTGGCGGCCGGGGGTGAAGTTGCCGCCCTCGGGGAAGATCACCAGCGCGTCGCGCGGCCGCAGCCCCGCGGCGAGATCGGCGACGGCCTCCTCGGCGGTTCCCCGGGCGGGTGGCAGGAAGCAGTGCGGCACCCGGCCGAGCAGCACGTCCAGGCAGGGATCGGCGCGCAGGATGCCCTTCAGCACGGTGTGCGGCAGCAGACCGGCCTCGGTGAGCAGGATCTGCAGCAGCAGGAAGGAGTCGCCGAGCCCCGCGTGCCGGACGAGCAGGATCAGCGGCACATCCGGCGGCGGGTCGGCCGCGGGCAGCGCCGGCACCATCTCCACCTCCAGGTGGAACAGCCGGCCTGCGGCCCGGCGCAGCACCGCCAGCAGCCGGGCCAGCACGGCGAACGCCTGGGCCGCCCGCCGCTCGCGGCCGGCCGGCCCGGTGAAGGGACCGCGCACGGCGAGCGCGGCCGCGGCGACCAGTCCGCCGAGGTCGACGAGCAGGTACAGCAGGAGGAAGCCGGCCATCCGTGCCGGACGCCACGGCCCGCGCGTCGCCAGCGACACCGGCGCGCCGAGGACCGTCACGGCGACGAGCAGGGCCGCGGCGGGCGGGATGAAGGCGAGCAGAGCCGCGGTGGTGACCGTCCGCCGGGCCGCCGTGAGCAGGGCGGCGCCGGCCGCGGTGGCGCGAGTGCGGCGTGGCCCCGGCCTCCCGTCCTGACGTGCGTGCGCCTGCGCCGGCACGCTCGGGGCGGCCCGGCCGGTGACCGGCTGTTCCGGGCCGGCGGGCGCCGTCTCCTCGGGGGCGGGGGGTGCTGTCCGCGCGGCGCGGTCCTGCCGCCCGGCCGGTTCTGCCCGGCCGCCCGCGGTGGGGCGGGTCACGCCGGGCCGTCGGCGGGATCGAGGGCGGTGCCGGGGGCGGCGTCGAGGGCCGAGTCCAGATAGCGCGAGGAGGCGGTGTAGGCGCGTTCGATGCGCTGCGCCGTCTGACCGAACGCGCGGTGCCGCAACTGGCTCAGCGGCCCGCCCGCCTCGCCCGTGGCCGCTCCGCTGGGCAGCACGTGCACCGTGACGTCCGACGGCAGGTCGGTCATGTCGCGGGCGAAGCGGTGCCTGCGGGCGATCTCGAAGGACACGGTGGCGACCTCCCAGGGCAGCCTGGGCGGCGTCAGGGGCCGTTCGATCCGGCCCACCTGGAGCACGTAGATCTCGCGGGCGCCCAGGGCGACGGCCCGGCCCACCGGGATGCTGTTGACGAGGCCGCCGTCCACGAAGTGCTCGCCGTCCAGCGCGACCGGCGGCAGCAGCCCCGGCACGGCCGACGAGGCGAGCACCGCCTGTACCAGCGGCCCGCGGTCGAACCAGTGCTCGGCGGCGTGCTCGATGCTCGCCGCCACGCACTGGAACGGCACATCGAGTTCCTCGATGGCGGTGACCGGCAGGTGCGTGTGGAGCAGCTCGACCAGCGGGGCCGGCGTGTACAGGTGGGTCCGGCTGCGGACCGCGGTGGACAGCCGGCCCACCAGCGATCCGGAGAAGACACCCGCTCGGCCGAGGCCCGTCCACAGGTCGATCAGGCGGTCCACGGAGGTCTGCGAGGGCTCCGCCGCCACCGCGGCGCCGTTGATCGCCCCGACCGAGGTGCCCAGCACCAGGCCGGGCCGCACCCCGGCGGCGAACAGCGCCTTGAGCATGCCGACTTCGTAAGCTCCCAGCGCCCCGCCGCCGCCGAGCACGAACGCCGGGCCGTGTACGTCACGCCCACTGTGGTCCATGGCTGCCGCCTGCCCCGGCGCCGCCCGTGCACGCCACGCCCCTCGCATGACGGATCGTCAGCCGCCGCCGAACGCGCGACCTGCGGCGCACGCGGGAGCGCCGTCCCGGCGGCGCGGACCGCATCCCCTACACTCGCCGGATGGCCAGGTACTTCGACGTGCACCCCGAGAACCCCCAGCAGCGCACCATCGGCACCCTGGCGGACAGCATCCGGGCGGGCGCCCTCGTGGCGTACCCGACCGACTCCTGCTACGCGCTGGGCTGCCAGCTGGGCAGCCGGGACGGCATCGGCCGCATCCGGGCGATCCGCAACCTCGACGAGCGGCACCACTTCACCCTGATGTGCCAGAACTTCGCGCAGCTCGGCCAGTTCGTGCAGATCGACAACGACGTGTTCCGCGCCATCAAGGCGGCCACGCCCGGCAGCTACACCTTCATCCTGCCGGCGACCAGGGAAGTGCCGCGCCAGCTGCTGCACCCCAAGAAGAAGACGGTCGGCGTCCGGATCCCCGACCACACCGTGACACAGGCGCTGCTCGCCGAGATCGGCGAGCCGCTGCTCTCCAGCACCCTGCTGCTGCCCGACGAGGACGAGCCGCTGACGCAGGGCTGGGAGATCAAGGAGCGGCTGGACCACGTGGTGGACGCGGTGCTCGACTCGGGCGACTGCGGCACCGAACCGACCACCGTCATCGACTTCTCCGACGGCGACGTCACGATCGTGCGCCGTGGCGCGGGCGACACCTCCCGGTTCGAGTAGCGCCGCCCGCCCGGGCCGCGCCCCGGTCAGGGGTTGACGAGCAGGTCCTGCTCCGGCAGGGGTGCGCCGTCGTGCCACGGCAGGGCCTGGCCGAAGCGGACCAGTTCGCCGTAGTGCGCCGGGTCGACGTGGTCGGCGAAGACGAGGTCCAGGACGGCGCGGGCGGCCTGCTCCGGTGACTGGGCCTGGCTGAAGTCGCTGAACCACGGCCGCGAGGTGGCGGTGTCGACCAGGCCGGGGCAGACCGACGCCACCAGCGTGCCGTCGGCGAGGTCCTGGTCGCGGCGTTCGGCCGCGACCGCGCGGACGGCGGCGACCTGGGCCACCTTCGACGGGACGTTCAGCCAGACCGGCCAGCCCGCCTCCGCGGCGGTCCTGTGGTGGACGGCGCTGCGCCAGGACTCCACGGCGTACTCGACCTGGTCCAGGCTCGCCCCGTCGAACAGCGGGTGCAGCCGGGCGTCCAGGTGGCCGAGGGTGCCCATGCTGCTGGCGACCACGAGCAGCCGGCCGCCGGGGCGCAGGAGGGGTGCGAAGGAGCGCAGGACGGCGTGGGTCGCGGTGTTGGAGACGTCGATGAACTCGTCGGCCCGCTCGGCCTGCGACTCCTCGGGCAGCACCCGGGCCACCGCGTTGGAGATGACGACGTCGACCCCGCCGTGCCGGGTCCGAAGCTCCTGGGCGAGGCCGGCGATGGCCTCGGCGTCGGTCACGTCGAGCACCCGGCCCTCGACACGGGCCCGGCTCCCGGGCAGCTGCGCGACCTCGCGGGCGGCGTCCGCCACCCGCTGGTGGTCGCGGCCGGTGAGCAGGACCAGGTCGCCGGCGTCCATCCGGGCCGCCAGCCCTTCGGCGAAGGCGCGGCCCAGCCCCTGGTTGGCGCCGGTGACCAGGGCGATGCGTGCGGTGTGTGAAGTGTTCATGCATCCCACGCTAAGAAGTCCGCGTCCATGAGTCCAACGAGTCTTCGGCACAGCTAGTATGCGTGATCGTCATGGACTTCACGGATGTCTCACTGACCGCGCTACGTGTCTTCCGCGCGGTGGCGGAGCAGGGAACCTTCACCGCGGCCGCCGCGTCGCTCGGCTACACCCAGTCGGCGGTGTCCCGGCAGATCGCCGCGATCGAACGGGCCGCGGGCACCGAGCTGCTGGAGCGGCGGCGTGACGGGGCGCGGCTCACCGCGGCCGGCCACGTCGTCATGCGCCGCGCCACGACCGTGCTCGACGAGATCGACGCGACCGCCAGGGAGCTGACCGGCCTGCCGGGGCAGGGCGGCACCGTCCGCCTGGGGTGGTTCCCCAGCGCCGGCGCCGTCCTGCTGCCCCGCGCGCTCGCCGCACTGCGCGGAACCGACCCGGGGCTGCGGGTGGTCGGGCGGGAGGGCAGCACCCCCGCACTGGTGCGCGCCCTGCGGGCCGGCAGCCTCGACCTGGCCGTGCTCGCGTCGGCGCCGCCGTTCCGGCCGCCGGACGCCGAGTCACCCCCGCTGGCGCTGCGCACCCTCACCGAACGCGCGCTGAGCCTTGCGGTGCCCACGTCCCACCCGCTGGCCCGCGGCGACTTCGTCGACGTCGCGGACCTGCGCGGGCAGCGCTGGATCGCCGGATCGGCCTCGGGCGAGGACGGGTTGATGGGTGTGTGGCCGGGACTGGACGAGCGGCCCGAGATCGCCCACGTCGCCCGCGACTGGCTCGCCAAACTCCAACTCGTCGCCGCCGGCTGCGGATTGACCACGGTGCCGGCCGTCCTTGCCACCGCAGCGCCACCAGGGGTCCGCATCCTCCCGGTCCGCGGCGGCCCCCAGGAGCAGCGGCGCCTGCTCCTGGCCCGCCTGCCGCAGCCGCCCGCCGATGCGGTGACACGTGTGGCGGCCGCCCTGCGTGCCGCCGCCCTCCAGCTCGAGGCACCCGATCCGGCCTGACCGCCCCCGCACACTACGCGGAGGCGGTGACCTTCTCCGGGGCCGAGTAGTACACCGACCTGCCCTGCCTGGAGCGCAGCGCCTGGCCCTTGGCGACCAGCGCCTCAAGGGTGTTGCGCACCACCGTCGTCTGGATCTTGCGGTCCGGGTGGGCCTGCGTGAGCGTGGTGCCGATCTCGGCGGCGGACCGCGGCTCGGCGCCCCCGGTGAGGTGGGCCGTGACCAGCTCCACCAGGGTGGGCGCCGTCGCCGCCGAACCACCCTCGGCCACCCCGGCCTTGGCGGCCTTGGCCTTCTTCGGCGCGGCCGCCTTCGGCTTGCGCGCCGCCGTCCTGGGCTTGCGCGCCCGCGGGACCACCGCCGCCGGTGCTTCGGCGGGTGTCTCGACAGGTGCCTCGGCCGGAGCCGCGACAGGCACCTCGGCCGGTGTCACGGCCGCCGCCTCGGCCTGGCCGACCAGCGTCTGCCGCACACCGACGAGCAGGGCGTGGTCCTCCTCCAGGACCGCCAACTGCTCCTGCAGCGCCGCCAGATCGGTGGCGATGCGGTCCTTCTCCTTGGTGTTGCGCTCCAGGTCCGCCTCGACCTGGGTGAGGTACTGCGCCTTCAAAGTGGCGTTGTCAGCCATGGCAGTTCAGCTCGCTTCCTGTGCGTGTGCGTGGGTGGCGCCGAAGTGGTGTCCACGCGGGCCCTGGGTGCGTCGTCGCGGGGCACGTCGCACCCACGTACACCATGTGCACACGCCTAGAGTAGGCGCACTTCACCCGCACACTGACCGACAACCGCCTTGACCGGCCCACCGTCGCACACGTGCGCGACGGTGGGCCGGTGTCATGCCGTCAGGAGGCGGTGTCGCCGGCCTCGGGATCGTCCACCTCGTGCACGGCTGCCTCCTCCGCGGGGGCGGACCCGTCGTCGACACCCACGTCCGTCGCGGCGGCCCCGTCGTGCACCGGGCGTTCGATGCCCTGGTTCGGGGCGACCAGCCGTCCGGACCGCTCGTCACCGGCTTCCGGGTCGACGAGTTCACCGTCGGTCCCGGGCGCGTCGCCCAGCCGGTCGCCGTCCGGGTCCTGCGGCCCCGCGCCGACGTCGGGCACCTCCTCGGACAGCCGGTCGTCCAGGCTCTCGCCCTCCCGCTGCTCCGCGTCGGTGGTGCCGCGCCGGTCGACCGCGTACGGACGTTCCGGCGGTGAGTAGCCCCGGTCGAGGATCGTGTCGTAGTCGTCCTCGCCGACCGCGTCCTCCATGTCCAGCGCGGCCACGTCGTCCTGGTCCTCGTCGGTCCCGGTGGGCTGGTAGACGTCGTCGCCCCTCGCCTCGTCCGTCATGACACTCCCTGGGGTCGTCGCTCGCGTTCCGCGTCGGGGCGGAAGATCCTCTTACCGGGCGGCTAACCGCCGTGGCGGCGCCGAAACGCGAGCGTGCGGCCGGGACGCCCTCCCGACCGCACCGGGTGCCGCACCAGGCAGGCGGCATTCCCCGGGCCGGGCGGCGCCGGGGCGTGGCCGCCGGCTCAGTGGTGGCCGTGCGCGGTGTCGGAGGCGCCGCCGAAGAGGCGGGCGACGGCGCGGAACGGCAGGGTCACCACCGTGGCGACGGCGCTGCCGATCTTGCCGAGCACATCTGCGATCGCCTTGAGCATGAGAGCTCCCTCCTCGGGGGTGCGGGAGCACGGTCGGCTCCCGTTCGTCGCCTACCCGGGAACGAAACGTCCATGGCGGGGAGGGCTCGCGCCGTCAGCGGCCGAGCGCCTTGCTCAGCTCGTTCTTCGTCATGGTCGAGCGGCCCTTGATGTTCCGCTGCCTGGCCTCGTTGTAGAGCTGCTCCTTCGTCGGGCCGCCGGAGCCCGCGTGGGAGCGCTCGCCGCCGCGCTTCGACGACGACATGTCCTGGAGCGACGAGCGGCTCGCGGTGCGCGACTCGCCCGAGCGGGCCCGCTCCTTGTTCACCGTGCGCGAGGCGATCTCCTTCGCACGCCTGTCGGACTCGCCGCGGTCCTTCGCACTGTCCTTGATGTGTTCGTACTGCCGTTCGCGCTTGGCGTTCGATCCTCTGGGCATGGTTTCCCACTTCCTCTCACCGACCGGCGTGCCGCGGCTCCCGGGGCGCGGCCGACCGATCGGCCTGCCGCCGCCCTGCCGCGTCCGCTCACCCGCCCGCAGAGCGCCGCGGTCCACGCGCTCCGGGCCTGACACCTCCCGTGTACCCCGCGTCGGCGGCAGGCCACGACGCCCGCCGGAATTCGCTCCGACGGCCCGCGGCGGACGCGCTGCCGTGCGGGAGCCGGCCGCACCTCACGCTCGCCGCGCGGCGTGCGTGACGGTGCGCGCCGGCTACCGCGGTGCGCGCAGGGCGCTGCGGCCGGTGCGCCACCGGCCGAGGAGGTGTCCGGCGAGCCGTTCCTCCAGGAACACCGTGGCGTCCGCGCCGAAGGCCACGTCCGGCTCCAGGTGCGGTTCGTCGGCCAGCAGGCCGCCGATGACGTCGCGGCGTACGACCTGCTCGTGGACGGCGTCGGCCTCGACGTGCTCGTCGTAGAAGCGCTCGGCGGCCGGTCCCGCACCGGTGCGCCGCATGGCCGCCGCCAGCCGGCGCGAGCCCGGGGAGGAGGTCACCTCGACGCACCCGAAGTGGCCGACCAGGGCGCCGCGCAGCGACCGGTGCAGCCCGAAGAGGGACATCACGGTCACCGGCGCGAGCGCCTCGGCCGGCGCCTGCTCCAGGTAGCGTCCGTAGGCGGTGTCCAGGCCCAGGTCGGCCATCAGGTCGGCGAACAGCCGCGCGTGCACGTTCTCGGCGCGGCCGGCGCCGAACTCGTCGTACTCGATGGCCACCATCGCGGCCTTGGCCCGGCCGCGCAGCCGCGGGATCACCCAGGCGTGCGGGTCGGCCTCCTTGAGGTGGTACAGCGACCGCAGCGCCGCGTACTCGCGGACCTGCGCCAGGTCCCCGTCGTGTTCGAGGTGGTGGGCGACGCTGCCGCGGTGGTCGGTGGACTCGGTGAGCAGGCCGGCGAAGGCGTCTGCGGCGGAGCGCCCGCCCGGCACGTCCCGGCGCAGCGCGGCCAGGAAGCCGTCCTCCAGCACCCGGCGCAGCCGCAGCAGGTCCGGGTCCCACTCGCGGTCGCCCGGCAGGTCGGCGAAACTGCGGTAGTGCAGCTCGTAGAGCACGTACAGCGCCAGCTGCGCGTCCCGCCCGTAGGGGTGCTGCGACGCGGCGTCGCCCACGGCCCCGGGCGCGAGCGGCCCGCCGCCGGCGAGGGCGGCCAGCAGCGCGGCCGACACCGGGCCGTCGGGGCGCGGCAGCGGCGGCGCGACGGGGGTGGCGGTCCCACCGCGGATCGCTGTCATGCCGGGTCGCCTCCCTCGTCGCGCGCCGCCGGGCCCGGCCGGGCGGGCCGCCGGCGGGCGCGGTGGCTGGTGTCGCACCACGGCGCGGTACGGCTGCGGCGGCAGGCGCACAGCGCCACCACGAACCGGTCGCTGCGGTGCACCGATCCGTCGGCGCCGACCACCTCGACCGGCCCCTCGACCAGGATCGGTCCGTCCGGGGTCACCACGACGCGGGTCGGCCGCTCAGCGCCGTTCGGCACGGATGACCACCAGCTCCTCGATCGGCTGCGCCCCGCCGCCCTGCTGCGACGCGAGCCCGCGCGCCTGCAGCCAGGCCAGCCGCCCGGTCAGCACCGGTCCGTACGGCACCAGGGCCCGCTCGGCCACCTCGGCGCTCATCCCGGTGCCGGCCAGCTTGCGCACCGTGGTCTCGGCCCCGCACATGCCCGAGTGCACCATCAGCAGCACCCCGCCGGGGCGCAGCAGCCGCGGCGCGTGGGCCAGCACGCGGTCCACCACGAGGCGGCCGTCGTGCCCGGCGTCCCACGCCCGCGAGGCGCCCCTTGCGGGGGGCCGCCCGGCGGGCGCCGGCACGTAGGGCGGGTTGGTCACCACCAGGTCGAAACCGTCTCGGGAGCCGAGCCGTGCGGCGAGATCGGTGTGCCGGACCCGGATCCGCTGCCCGTGCCGGACCGCGTTCGCCTTGGTGGTCAGCACGGCACGCCAGGACACGTCGGTGGCGGTGACCCGCGCGCCCATCCGGGCCGCCAGCACCGCCAGGGCGCCGCTTCCGGTGCCGATGTCCAGCACGTCGGCTCCGGGCCGGAGGTCTTCGGCGCGCAGCGCGCGGCCGAGCAGGACGGTGTCGCCCTGCGGGTGGTACACCCCTGGCAGTCGCCAGAGTCCCATCCCGGGAACGGTGCGGGTGGCAGTGGTCATGGCGCCCTCCGTAGCCGGTCGGCGACCCGGGGGTTCGGGTGGGCTGCGGGTCGTCTCCCAGCTTCCGCCCGATGCTGCGGCTCCGCCATCCGGGCGGCGCCCCGCACCGGCCCCGGCGCCGCCCCGGCCGCCGTATCGCCCGTGGTGGGCGCGATCCCGCCCCCGGAAGCGGACCGGATCCCGAAGAGGGCGGGCCCACCCGATTGGGGCGGCAGGACCGGGTAGGCGAGGAGCATGACGGGATCGCCGCACACCCACCTGACACCTGACCTGCCGCCCGCCGTGGAGGTCCCGGACCTCCCCGGCGCGCACGACACGTCCGCAGGCGCCAACGCCGAAGGCGACCGCCGGGACCGCCGCAGGAACCGCCCGGGGACGCCTCCCGAGAAGGAGGGACCGTCCGGGAAGGGCGCCGGAGGGAGCAGGAACGGCGCGTAGACGCGCCGCCAAACTCCGTCCGATCCACCGCAGAGGTCCACCGCAGAGGTCCACCGCACAGGTCCGCACACTTCCCCCGCGCATCTCCGCCCGACCCAGATCCGCCCGACCCGCTTCCGCCCGATGTCGAGGGCGCCGTGGCCCCCAGCCGCGCCGACCTCGCGCGGGCGGCGCTTCGCGTGACGGAACGGAGCACGGCCGGCTGGGCGAGCGGCTGCGGCTCTGCGTGCTGGGCGACGACCCGGACGGCGCGGACCGCCGCGTCGGCGGCGCTGCCCGGTCGGTGCGGCTACGCTCCCGCGACGGAGTCGTGCGGCATCGACCCTTCCCGGGCGGGCGCCCCCTGGGCGGGCAGTTCCCGCGCGGAGGCGTCGGCGCTGGGCTCCCGTCCGCCCGGCGCGATGAGGTCGAGCACCGCCTCGATGCCGCCCTCAGCGAGTGCGGCCCGCTGGCGTGCCGCCCCCGTGCCGGCGTCGAGCAGCCGCTGGACGCCCGCCGTCACCCGGTCGAGGTCGCCCAGGTCGTCCAGGGCGGGCGTGAGGCGGTCCAGCAGACTGCCGACCACCTCGGCCGCCGGGGCGGGGGTGCCGCTGCGCGGGTCCACGAGATCGCCGCTCAGACCGTGGCGCGCGGCGTGCCATCCGGCGGCCTCCAGCACGCTGGCCGGCGGGTCCAGCGGCCGCGCGCCGCGGCGGCCCTCGCGCAGCGCGGTCGCGACCATCGCGCGGGAGAGCCCGGCGAGCGTGACAGCGCTCTGCACGTCCAACTGCACGTCGGGAGCGCGCACTTCCAGGGTCGGGTACTCCTCGGAGAGCCGGGCGTGCCAGTACAGCTGGTGCCGGTCGGGAACCACTCCGGTGGCCAGCAGCGCGTCGACCCGCTGCTCGTACTGGGTGGCGTCGGCGAAGAACGGCGGCGCGCCGCTGACCGGCCAGCGGCCGAAGACCACGGTGCGCCAGCTGGCGAAACCGGTGTCGCGGCCGTCCCAGAACGGCGAGTTGGCGCCGAGCGCGACCAGGACCGGCAGCCAGGGCCGCAGCCGGCCGAGCGCGGCGGCGCCCGCCTGCCGGTCGGGCACGGCGACATGGATGTGCATGCCGCAGATCAGCTGCTCGTCCACCAGCCGGCCCGCCTCCGCCCGCATCTCGCGGTAGCGCTGCTTGCCCGTCACCGGCACGGTCGGCCCTGACGGAAGGGGCCCGGCGCCCGCCGAGGCGAGCCGGCAGCCCGCGTGGTGCGCGGCGGCCGCCAGCGCCTGCCGGAACCGGGCCAGGTGCGCGGAGACCTCGTCCAGTCCGGTGCAGACCGGCGTGGCGACCTCCACCTGCGCCTGCAGCAACTCGTCGTCGACCTCGTCCTGTCCCAGCCACGGCTCCTGCGCCGCCGCCGCCATGACCTCGCTCACACGCGGCACCGGCAGACCGGTGCGTTCGTCGAGCAGCAGGTACTCCTCTTCCACCCCGAGGGTGACGGTTGCCGTCATGGGGGACTCCCTACCCCCGATCGGCCCCGCCACGGCGTGCGCGGGGCCGGGCTCCGCCGCGGCGACGCCCCACCGGCCGTCCCAGCCGCCGCCCCTACTCGCGGCCACCGTCGGCCGCCACCTGCCGCAGGGTGTGTCCGCTGCGCGCGGAACGAGCCCGCCGCGGGTCGGGTGCGCCGCCGTGGGAGGCGCGATCGTCGGCGCGCTTGACCAGCAGCCACGCCTCACGGCCGCCGTTGCGGTCCGTGCGCAGCCGCGTGAGGGAGTAGCCGCCGTGCAGCTTGCCGCCGTCGAGCCGGAAGGAGACATGCCCGTGGGCCAACGCCCGTGCGAACGGCACCTGTTCGCCGTGCCGGTCGACCGTGAGGTTGCGGTAGCTGCCCTCGTCCCAGATGATCACCGTGCCGGCCCCGTACTCGCCCCGCGCGATGACCCCCTCGAAGTCCCGGTACTCCAGCGGGTGGTCCTCGGTCGGCATGGCCAGCCGTTTGTCGCGCGGGTCCCCGGAGGGTCCCTTGGGCACCGCCCACGACTTGAGGACCCCGTCCACCTCCAGCCGGAAGTCGAAGTGCATCGCGGTCGCGTCATGGATCTGCACCACGAACACCGGGCGGTCCGCGGCCGGTCCGGTTCCGCCGCCCCGTGGCTCGGCGGTCCGGGAGAAGTCACGCCGGCGCTCGTACGCGGTCAGCGTCCCCTTGTCGGCCATCGCGGCCTCCTTCCTGCGCGTCGTGTCCCTTGCGGGCCTCGTCTGCGGTCGTCTGCGGTCGTGCGGGTTCGCCCGGCCGTCGCGGCCCTCAGTCGCCGCTGAGCGTCCGCTGCAACCGGGTGAGGACCGCGTTGACGGCCGGCAGGCGCAGCGCCGCCCGCGCGGCGTTCGCGCCGGGTGCGCCGTGCACGGCGCCGCCCGGGTGGGCCGAGGCCGACGCCAGGAAGAGGCCGCGGACCGGCGTCTCCGGCCGCCCGGTGCCCGGCACCGGGCGGAACACCAGCTGCTGGTGGATCGCGGTGGTGCCGGCGTTGATCGCGCCGCCCCGCAGGCCGGCGTCGAGCGCCTCCAGGGTGGGCGGCGCCAGAATCCGCCGGCCCCGGATCAGGGCGCGGAAGCCGGGCGCGCATCGCTCGACGCGGGCCTCGACGCGGTCCGCCATCGCCTCCTGCTCACTCTCGTCCCACGCACCGGTCAGGCCGTCCTCGCCCGCGTCGGCCTTGATGTCCTGCGGCACATGCGTGTACGCCCACGCGGACTCCGTCCCGGCGGGGGAGCGGGTGGGATCGGCCGTGGTCATCTGCCCGAAGAGGGCGAACGGCCGGTCGGGGACCTGCCGCATCGCCAGCTGCGCCGCGAACCGGGTCAGGTCGTCCACATCGTCCGCCAGGTGCAGCGTGCCCGCCTGCCGCGCCCCCTGCGCCGTCCAGGGCACCGGCCCGTCCAGCGCCCAGTCGACCTTGAAGGTGGACATGTCCCACTGGAAGCGGCGGATCTGCCGCAGCACGCCGGCCGGCACGTCCTGGGGCCGCAGCAGGCGCTGGTACAGCAGCGGCGCCGGCACCGCCGCGAGGACCGCACGCCGGGCCGGGATCTCCTCGCCGCCCGCCGTGCGCACGGCGACCGCCCGCCCGGAGCGCACCACGACGCCGCGCACGTCCTCGCCGCAGCGGACCGCGCCGCCCCGGCGCCGCAGCCGCCGCACCAGCGCGGCGCTGAGCATGCCCGCGCCGCCCACCGGCACCGGGAACCCGAGGGACTGGCCGAGCATCGACATCAGCCATCCGAAGAGGCCGCTGCCCGCGCTCTCGGGGCCCAGATCCGCGTGCAGCGCGTTGCCGGCCAGCAGCAGCCGGGCCCCCTCGCCGGCGAACTGCTCCTCGCCCATCCGGCGGACCGGCAGCGCCATCATCCGCGCGAACCGCAGGCCGCCCGCCAGGCGCAGCCGGCCGGCCGCCGCGAGGCCGGACCGCACCGGCGGGAACGGCGTGAACAGGCAGCCCAGCAGGTCGGCGCCGACCCGCTCCCACAGCTGCGACCACTCCCGCCACGCCGCGCCGTCCCCGGCGGCGAAGGAGTCCAGGCTGCCGCCGGTCTCGTGCAGGTCGCGGCTGAGCACCGCGCACCGCCCGTCGGGCAGCGGGTGCGCCAGGACCTTCGGCGCGTGGCTCCACCGCAGGCCCTCCTCCTCCAGGGCGAGGGCGGCAAGCACCGGTGAGGCCGCCGCCATGGGATAGAAGGAGCTGAAGAGGTCGGTGACGAACGCCGGGTCGACTCCGCGATCGCTGCGGACGGCGCCGCCCGGCTGGTCCTGGGCCTCCAGCACCTCCACGCTCCAGCCGGCGTCGGCCAGCACGTTCGCGGCGACGAGGCCGTTCGGGCCGGCGCCGATGACGACGGCGTCAGGCATGGCCCACGCCCCGCTTCCCGAAGCCGCGGCGCGCCGCCGTGCGGGCGCGCCCCACCGCGCCGCCGGACGGCGACCGCCGGCCGCTCCGGCCTGCCGCGTCCGCGCCCTCGACCACCTCGGCCAGCCGGCCCAGCATCCGCCGGTGCCGCAGTTGCAGCACCGCGTCGAGGGCGCCGTTGTGGAGTGAGCCGCCGAGCCCGGTCAGCGGGTGCTCGTCCAGGATCACCAGGCTGTCCTCGCCCCAGGGCTTGATCTCGATGTCGACCCTGGCGGTGCCCAGCCGCCCGCTGTCGACTTCCAGGGCGAGCCGGGAGGGCCGGTCCTCCTGCCGTACGACGGTCCTGCCCTCGCCCGTCCACGGGCCGAGCCTGACCGTGTACGCCAGGGTCGACCCCTCAGCCGGCCACTCGCCCTCACCGCCGTGCGAAGCGGACGTGCCGGCCACCCACCGGCCGTAGAGGCCGCGGTCGGCGAGCACGGACCACACCTGGTCGCGAGGGCGCTTGATCAGCTGGTGGCGCACAGCCATGAGGGACCTCCCTCTCCCGTCCGTACCCAGCGGCTCCCCGCACGCCCGAGCCGGAAACATCGGCGCCGGCGTCAGGCGGCGCCGGCGTCACTCCGTGCCGGCGCGCAGCAGCATCACCGCGATGTCGTCCCTGTGGCGCCCGCCGGGCCGGGACCGCCGGACGAGGGTGTCGATGAGGTCGTCCAGGTCGTCCAGGTCCTCCTCGGCGGCCTCAGCCAGGCACCGGGCGAGCATGTCGAGCGAGTCGGAGAAGTCACGGCCCGGCTCCTCGACGAGGCCGTCGGTGTACAGCGCGAGCAGCGCTCCCGGCGAGAAGGCGGCGCTGGTGACCGGGTAGTCGGCGTCCGTGGTGACTCCCAGCAGCGGGCCGGGATCGACCGGCAGGACCTCGGTGCGCCCGCCGGGGCGGCGCAGCAGCGGGGGCGGGTGGCCCGCGCCGGCCACGGCCACCCTGCGGTGGGGCAGGTCGAAGCGGACGCAGAGGCAGGACACCAGCAGTTCGGCCCGGATGTCGGCCAGCAGCCGGTTGGTGCGGTCGAGGACCTCGCCGGGGGTGGCGGCCGCGCTGGAGTGCGCGTGCACCGCGGTGCGGACCTGGCCCATGAGCGCGGCGGCGGCCACGTTGTGTCCCTGCACGTCGCCGATGACCGCCGTGCAGGTGGACGGACCCCGGTAGAGGACGTCGTAGAAGTCGCCGCCGACGTCCATGCCATGGCTCGCCGGCAGGTAGCGGGCGCTGACGCTCAGGCCCTCGATGGCGGGGAGCCCGTGCGGAAGGAGGACCTGCTGGAGCCCCTGGGCGAGGTTCTTCTGGGCGTCGTAGAGACGCGCCCGGTCCAGCGCCTGGGCGACCAGGCCGGCCAGCGAGGTGAGGACCGCCCGCTCGTCCGCGGCGAACGGCCGCGGCAGCGCATAGGACAGCACGCAGCACCCGGTGGGGTGGCCGGAGACGATCAGCGGCAGGAACGCCCACGCCTGCTTGTCGCTCGCCGCGGGCGCCAGCGGGTGGGTGCGCGCCATGTCCTGGGGGCTGTCGAAGAACAGCGGCACACCGGCGGAGAGCACCTGACCGGCCGGGGTGCGGGCGGTGTCCACCGCGAGCCCCTCCACCCGCTCCACCACCGACGCCTCGTACCCGCGGGAGCCCACCACGTGCAACCGGCCGCCGTCCACGGTGGCCAGCATCAGTCCCTGGGCGCCGAAGGCGGGCATGATCTGGTCGGCGATCAGGTCGACCACGTCCTCCACCCCCGCGGTCTCGGTGAGGGCGGCGGCCAGGTGCATCACCTGGTAGAGGCGGCCGGCCCCGCCGGCCACCCTGCCCGCGGACGGCGGCGCGGACGGAGGAGCGGGCGACCGCTCGCGCGGCGCGCCGGCGATCGGCGCGCGCGTGATCCGCACGCTGATCCCGCTGTCGTCCGGATGCAGCTCGAAGCACAGCCACCGGTCGGGCGGGCGGAGGGCCAGATACGAGCAGGGCTCCCGGCTGATGACGGCGCTGCGGTAGTGGTCCTCGTAGGCCGGGTCGTCCAGCCACGGCAGGGACTGCCACGGCAGGGTGCCCAGCAGCCGGTCGGCGCCGAGGCCCAGCAGCTCCGCGGCCCCGCCGGTGACGAAGGTGACGCGCCCCTCCAGGTCCAGGGACACGCTCCCGCCGGGCAGCCGTTCGGCGAAGTCCTCCGCCGCGCGCCCGGCCGGCCGCCGCGCTGCGGGCAGTGTCACCACGCGCGGGCGCTGCGCGAAGGCCGGCGTCCCGGCGGGCCGGCCCGCCGTCCACCGCGCCGCGTGCTCCTCCAGCAGCCGTGCCACACGGCGGCCGCCGGCGGTGATGTGGCCGCGCTGGCGGGCGGTGAGCAGGGGCGGATGGGCGGAGGGCCAGAGCAGCAGCAGCGCGCCCCAGCAGCCGTCCTTTCCGCCGATGGGGGTGGCCGCCAGCGCGAACCGGTACGGCAGCGCCACCGCGGTGCGCGGGTAGCGCCGCACCAGATCCTCCTGCGAGCCCACCCAGACCAGCCGGTCCTCGCGCACGGCGTCCGACACCGGCACGGGCGCCGCCAGCGCCACCCGGTTCCACGGGGCGAAGAACTCGGGAGGGATGCCGCACATCACCGAGAGCCGCAGGACGGGTTCCGCGTCCGACAGCAGGTAGATGGCGCCCACGGACGCGCCGGTGCGCCGGACCGCGTCCGCCACCGCGCCGTCCAGCACCTCCGCCGCGTCGGGGCCCGCGCCAGACAGGGTCATCGGGCGCCTGACTCCGCGCTTCGGCGCACCCCGCCGCGGATCGGCTGCCCGGCCCGACGACGGCGCCGCCGCGCGCCATGCCCGGTCGCATCGCGGAGCAAAAGGTACATAAGTAAACTTTACGTCGGACCTGTGGCGCACGGGTCGGCGCGGGCTGCCCCGTACGCGGTCCGCACAGCCGAACGAGGACTCACTCGATGGTGAGTTCCGCGGTCCCGCGTGTCCGGTGTGACGCGATGCTCGCAAGGGCGGCGCACGACCGGCGCTGCCCCGGATGTGCGACGGGTGGGGGAGACGGCATGTCGCAGCAGGCGGGACGGCGGGCGGGCCTGGACGGTCAGGCGGTGCTGCTGGTGGCGGGGCTGGCCGATCTGGCGGCGACCACTCTGGGGTCGGGCCTGGCGACGGTCAGATGGCTGCTGCGCCGGTCCGACGCCGCGGACCTGGCGGCGGACGCGGAACAGGACCTCGTCGCGCGCGGCCGCCTCGCGCTCGACCGCTACGCGGCCGTCCCCCCGGCCCACCTGGAGATCCTCGCCCGGCACGCCCGCACCCAGCAGCCCCCGGCCGGGCAGTCCTCCTCCCGGACGGGCGCGCCCCGGAAGGGCGCGGACGATGTCTGACCGGTGGGACCCGGCCGCGTTCAAGAGCCGCGTCGACGAGGTGCTGCGCGCCTACGTCGCCGCGGAGGCCGGTGAGTTCACGGCGGTCGACCCCAGCCTGGGCCCGGTGGCCGAGCAGTTACGGGCGGCGGTCGCCGAAGGCAAGCGGCTGCGGGCGGCGTTCTGCTACTGGGGCTGGCGCGCGGTGGGACAGCCGGACGGCGACGCGCTGCTGCGCGCGGCGGCCGCCATGGAACTCGTGCACGCCGCCGCGGTCGTGCACGACGACCTCATCGACGACAGCCCGCTGCGGCACGGGCGGCCCACGGCGCACGTCGCCCTGCGCGGCGTCGTACGCGGCGCCCTGCGCGGCCGCCTGCGGACGGCCGCTGCGCGGTCCCTGGCGATGCTGGTGGGAGACCTCCTGATGTCGCTGGCCGGGCAGCTCTTCGCCACCAGCGGCCTGCCCGCCGCGTACCTGGCACGGGCGCGTCCGCTGTGGTCGGCGATGGCGCGGGACCTGATCGCGGGGGAGTGCCTGGAGATCCTGCGCAGCGGGGCCGTCGCGGACGCGGACACCACGGCCGCGCTGAAGGTGATCCGCTACAAGACCGCCAAGTACACCGTCGAGCAGCCCCTGCTGATCGGCGGCGCCCTGGCCGGGGCCGGCGCGCCCCTGCGCGAGGGCTTTCGCGCGTACGGGCTGCCGCTCGGCGAGGCGTTCCAGCTGCGCGACGACCTGCTCGGCCTGTTCGGGGACCCGCGGCGCACCGGCAAGGCCAACGCCGACGACGTGCGCGCCCAGCGGCCGACGGTGCTGCTGGCGGAGACCTGGCGGCTGGCCGGCGACCAGGAGCGGGAGCGCCTGCGCGAACTCCTCGGCAGAAAGGACCTGGACGCCGAGGGCCTCGACACGGTCCGCGAGACGATGCGGCGGGCCGGCGCTCCCGACCGGGTGGAGGACATGATCCGCGCGCGCGTCGAGGCGGCGACCGGGGCGCTCCACGGGCTGGCGCTGCCGGCGCACGCCGCCACGGCCCTGACCGCCCTGGCGCACTCCGCGGCGGTCCGCGCGTCGTGACCCGCGCGGCGCGCCGGCGCCCACCCGTGCCCACCGCGCCCACCCCCACGGCCTCGCCACGCCCCTTCGGCCGCCCGCCCCTCCGCCCCTCGCACCGGACGACAAGGAGCCCTGCCCATGACCCGCACCGAGGCATCGATGAACGCCCTGCGCCGCTGCGGTGACGAACTCGCCGACGCCACCGTCGCCGCGCTCTTCGCGCGCGGGGACGTCGGCAGGCTCAACGGCCTGATGCGCTACGTCTCCACGGCCGGCGCCCCGCTGCCGGACGGACTGCCCGACGTCGCCAGGGAGTACTTGGAGGCCACCAGCGCGCCCCCGGCGTGGGTCGACTGGGGGCGGATGGAACAGGCCCGGCTGTTCTTCATCGACAACAACGTGCACATCTCCACCGCGCTGTCCTTCGCCTCCATGCCCGCCTGCTACCTCGTGCCGCACGTCGCGAAGCTGCTGGCGACCACCCACGGCCTGGACTACCCCTCCCAACGGATGGCGGAGACCGGCCAGTTCACCGTCCACCTGATGCAGCCCGACGCCTTCGAGGCCGGCAGCCGCTTCATCCCCGCGGCCCAGAAGGTCCGCCTCCTGCACGCCGCCATCCGCCACCACCTCACCCGCGAGGAGCGCTGGGACACCGAGGCGCTGGGAACGCCGATCTGCCAGGAGGACATGATCGGCGGGCAGATGTTCTTCTCGATCCTGGTGCTGGACAGCCTGCACCGCCTCGGCGTCCACATGTCCCAGGAGGGCGCGGACGCCTACTACTACGCGTGGCGCGTCGTCGGCGCGATGCTCGGCGTCGACCAGGACGCGGTCCCGGCGACCCTCGAAGAGGCCCGCGCGTTCCTCGACCTGTACATGGTCCGGCACATGGGCCCGTCCGAGGACGGCACGCTGCTCACCCGCCAACTCATCGACCTGTACGAGGAGGTGGTGCCCGGCACCTTCTTCGACCCGGTCGTCTCCGCCCTGATCCGCCACCTCGTCGGCGACACCTGCGCCGACTGGCTCAAGGTGCCGCACACCCCGTGGGACACCGTCGTCAAGGCGGTCCCGCACCTCCTCGGCGTGCTCGAGACCATCGAGGACCGCTCCCCGCTCGGCGCCTGGGCGCTGGACCGGCTCGGCCACCTCACCGCCGTCCTCGAACTCTCCTCCCTCACCCGCGGCCGTGTCATGCACTACGCCATCCCCGAGCAGCTCAAGAAGGACTACGGGGTGGCCGGCGCGGTGCCTCCGGGCCGCCGGTGGACCCCGCCGGCCGCCACCTACTCCTGACCGGCGCGCGTCGGGTGGGGGTGGGGCCGGGCCGCGGTGTCCCCGCTCGGCGGCCGGCGCTGTCGGAGCCCTCCGTCAGGGTCTGCGGTCATGACCGAGACCACCGGGGAAGCGCGGCCGGAACCGCCACGTCGCCCGGCTGTGGCCGGCCGCCCCCGTCGGCGCTCCCTGGGACGCCGTGGACCGGGACGGCGAACCCGACTGGGACCACCGCTCCGCCGTCGAGGACACCCCCGAGCAACTGCGCGCCCTGTGGCGGGAGTCCGTCGCCCGCTCGCGGGCGGTCGCCGACGAGGCACCGGGCGCGGGCGGGCTGGAGCAGCCCGGCGCCTTCACCACCGCCGCACTGACCGGGGACGTCACCGCTCAGGCAGCAGCGCGACGTCGGACACCGCGCCCAGATGGCCGAGCTTGTCGGGGTTCGACACCGAGAGGACCGCCCGGATCGCGCCGTCGGCGATGTCCAGTGCGAGCACACCTGCCACCCGGCCCCTTTCGTCGCAGAGCACGGCGCCCGGCCGGCCGTTGACCGTGGCCGGCCGCAGCGCGATGCCCAGCCTGCCGGTCCTGCGGAACCCGCCGACGAGCAACTGCGCCACGCCCCGCAGGCCGCTCACCGCCCTCCCGATCGCGCGTGCCCTGCCGCCGCCGTCGCCGTGGAACACGACGTCCGGCGCGAGCATGTCGAGCAGCGCGTCCATGTCGCCGCCCGCGGCTGCCTGGAAGAACCGGCGGGCGAGCGCGTCGCCCGCCGCGCGCCGCGCCGCGCTCGGCGGCCGGTCGGCCGGCTGCCTCGCGGGGCCGACGCGCTTTCTGGCCCGGGCCAGGATCTGCCGGCAGTTGGCCTCGGACTTGCCGACGGCCCTCGCCACGTCCGGGTAGCCGTACCCGAAGGCCTCGCGCAGCAGGAACACCGCACGCTCGGTGGGCGACAGGGCCTCCAGCAGGACCAGGAACGCCATCGACAGCGAGTCGGCCAGCTCCGCGTACTCGGCCGGCCCCGGCCGGTCGGCGGAGACGACGACCGGCTCGGGCAGCCAGTCGCCCACGTAGGTCTCCCGCCGCACCCGCGCCGACCTGAGGTGGTTGATCCCCAGCCGGGTCACCGCGGTGGCCAGGTACGCCTTGAGGTCGGTGATCGCGGTGCCCGCCCGCTCCGCCCTGGTCAGTGCGAGAAAGGCGTCCTGGACGATGTCCTCGGCGTCGCCGACGGAACCGGTCATCCCGTAGGCGATGGAGAACAGCAGCGGCCGGTACCCGACCGCCTCCCGTGCGACTGCCGCTCCCGGCATGGAAACCCTCCCTCAACCGCCCAGCAGGCTATCCGAGCCGCCCGTCCTCGGCGCCCGGCCGTCGCCGCGCGCCCGGCCTGCGACCGGGAGACGCACGTCACACCCGCGGGTGTCACAGATCGCCGGGTCGCGGTGTCTCAGAGGGACGGCACGACATCGGTGACCGGCAGCCCGCCGTGCACCCGCACACCCGTCATTCGTCCCCACACATCCGCACACCCGCAAGGGAGAACGATCATGAATCTCGCGCTGTGGATCGTCGCCGGCCTGCTGGCCGCCGCCTACCTGCTCGGCGGCGCCTTCAAGGTGGTCACACCCAAGGAGAGGATCGCCGCCTTCGGGCACAGCGCCCAGTGGGTGGAGGACTTCGGCGCCGGCGGCGTCAAGGCCATCGGCGCCCTGGAGGTGCTGGGCGCGATCGGCCTGATCCTGCCCGCCGTGCTCGACACCGCCCCGGTCCTGGTGCCGCTGGCCGCCCTCGGCCTGGTGGCGGTCATGGTGGGGGCGGCGATCACCAGAATCCGGCGCCACGAGCTCACCCTCATGCTGGTCGACCTGGCCTACCTGGCCCTCGCCGCCCTCGTGGCGTGGGGCCGCTTGGGCCCCGAGTCCTTCGTGCACTGACCGGGCCGGGTCGGCCGTCCGCATCGCCGCCGCCCGCGGACGGCCGACGGCCTCACGCCCGGCGTGCCCGCCGCCCCGGGGCCGCCCGGTCGGCGGGCTCGCGCCGCAGCGCGACCAGCGCCATGTCGTCGTCGCGGCGGCCCGCCACGTGCGCCAGCACGTCATGGGTCAGGGACTCCACGAGCGCGTCGGGACGGCGCCGCGCGGCGTGCGCCTCGGCCCTCTCCCGCAGCGGGAAGAAGCGGCCGTCCGCGTCGCGGGCCTCGGTGACCCCGTCGGTGTAGAGCAGGAGCCGGTCGCCGGGGGCGAAGTCGAAGGTGGCGGGGGTGTACGGGCCGTCGGCCAGCGCCCCGAGACCCAGCGGCGGGGAGGTCTGCTCGACCTCCAGGAACTGCGCGCCGCCGTCGCGGATCCGCAGCGGCGGCAGATGGCCGCAGCTGACCACGCGCACGTACGGCTCGTCGTCGGGGATCTCGACGACGGCCGCGGTGGCGAACCGCTCCCCGACGCCGTCGCCCGGCTGCTCGTCGAGCTGCTCCGCCAGCCCCCAGCGCACGCTGGCCTCCAGGTCCGCGACCAGTTCCGGCAGCGGCTCCTGGCGGTGGGCGATCGCCCGGAAGGCGCCGAGTACGGTCTCGGTCCCGCTCAGGGAGTCCAGGCCGTGGCCGCGGACGTCGCCGATGAGCACCCGGGTGGCGTGCGCGGTGCGGGCGACGGCGTACAGGTCCCCGCCGACGCTCGTGCCGACCTCGGCCGCCCGGTACTCGGCGGCCAGCGACAGCGGCCCCGCCCGGTGGGGCAGGGCGCGCAGCACCACGTTCTGGGCGGTGTCCGAGACCCGGCGCAGCCGCTCCAGCTCCCGCCGGCGCCGCTCCTGGAGTCCGCCGAAGAACACCAGCAGCCCGGAGAGCGCAACCAGCGACCCCAGCTGCACCAGCACGTTCTCGGTGCTGAGCATGTGCCGCTCCGCGCCCGCCGCGATCAGCGCGACCACCGCCAGGAGGGCCGCCAGCGCGCCCCTGCGCGGCCCGCAGAAGGCCGCGACCAGGGCGACCGGCACGACCAGGATGTGGGCCAGATGGATCGTGGGGGAGGTGAAGAGGTCGGCGACCGGCACTGCGACGATCAGAGCGGCCGAGAGGAGGAAGACGCCGATGCCCGCCTGGGTCTTCTCGGACGTCCGCCGGCCGGCGGACAGGAGGAAGGGCGAGTGGCTCATCCGGCGCTCCGTTCCGTCACGGCGTCATATCGCCGATGACGTTTTTGTCCCGCTTTGGGTAGGAGAGCGCGGACAGTGCGCCTTTTGTTCCGGCCGCCGCGGTGTGCTGGGGGAGAGCGGCCGGCGGCGGGGCTGCTCCGCGCGCCGGCCCCCGGGTCACGAGGAGCTGCCGGCGCCGGTGAGGACGACGAGCTGGCGCGTCGCGCGGGTCATCGCGACATAGCGGTCGACGGCGCCCTCGACCCCCTGGCCGAACCTCTCCGGTGCGACGAGCACGACCAGGTCGAACTCCAGGCCCTTGGACAGCTCCGGTGTCAGCGACCGGACCCGGGGCGTCGCCCGGAAGGTGGGGTCGCCGATGACGCAGGCGATCCCCTCGGCGTGCGCACCGAGCCACCCGTCCAGGATCGCGTCCCGGTCCGCGACCGCCCCGTGCACGACCGGGATGCCGCTGCTGCGGATGGAGGTGGGCACGTTGGCGTCCGGGAGCACGCCGCGGACGACCGCCTCGGCCTCCGTCATGACCTCCTGCGGCGTGCGGTAGTTGATGCTCAGGGAGGCCACGGTGATCCGGTCCAGCCCGACCCGTTCGAGCCGCTCCTGCCACGACTCGGTGAACCCGTGCCTGGCCTGCGCGCGGTCGCCGACGATGGTGAAGCTCCTGGACGGGCAGCGCAGCAGCAGCATCTGCCACTCGGCGTCGGTCAGCTCCTGCGCCTCGTCCACGATGACGTGGGCGAACGGGCCCGCCAGCAGGTCCGGTTCCGGCACCGGCACGGCGCTCTGGTCGACCAGCGCCTCCTGGAGGTCCTGCCCGTGCAGCATCCCCAGAGCGCCTTCGCTCTCGTCGATCTCCATGTTCTGCAGCATGCTGTCGATGGCCTGGGCACGGTGTGCGCGTTCGGCGGCGACGGACGCCTCGTGGCGCCGTCGGCGCACCGCCACCTGCGCGTCGCCGAGCCGCTGCCGCGCCGCGTCCAGCAGTGGCAGGTCGGACACCGTCCATGCCTGGGCCTGCGCGCGCTGGAGCCTGCGGACGTCGTCCGGGCCGAGCCCCGGAGCGCACTTGCGCAGATACGCGGGCACCGACCACAGATCGCCCACGAGGTCGGCTGCCTCGAGCATCGGCCACGCGCGGTTGAGCGCCCGGGTCAGCTCCCGGTTCGACAGCAGCGACCGCCTGAGCAGCTCCGGTGTGGCGTCGCTGTCGTCCTTGTCCGACAGGATCGTGATCAGCTCGTCGCGGATCTGCTCGCGCGCCTCGTTGTGCGGCGTCCCCGGTTCCACCACGTCGAACGCCACCGCCCAGTCGTCGGCGCTCAGCCAGAGGTCGGACCAGTGGGTGGACACCTCCATGCCCTCGGTGGGCGGCTCCTCGTAGATGCCGACCGCCGGCTCGATCGCCCGCACCAGGGCCGCGGACGCCTTCAGCGCGGCCACCTCCGGGTCGGCCTCGACCGCCGCCGCGGCGCCCTCGGCGACCAGGTCGCGCAGGGTGCAGGTCTGCACGCCCTCCTCGCCGAGGCTCGGCAGCACATCGGCGACGTAGGCGAGGTAGGGGCGGCTCGGACCGACGAACAGCACACCGCCGCGGCGGTGGCCGAGGCGCGGGTCGGCGTACAGCAGATGGGCGGCACGGTGCAGGGCGACCACCGTCTTGCCGGTGCCGGGACCGCCGTCGACGACCAGCGCGCCGCGCGATCCCGCCCGGATGACGGCGTCCTGGTCGGCCTGGATGGTGGCCAGCACGTCCCGCATCCGGGCCGACCGGTTGCCGCCCAGGCTGGCGATGAACGCGGACTGGTCGTCCAGCGCGGCGTGCCCCTCCAGGCCGTCGGCGGTGAACACCTCGTCCCAGTAGTCGCTGATCCGGCCCCGGGTCCAGCGGTACCTGCGGCGGCTCGCCAGACCCATCGGCGCGGCGTGCGTCGCCGCGAAGAACGGCTCGGCGGCGGGGGAGCGCCAGTCCAGCAGCAGCCGGCGCCCGGTGCTGTCGGTGAGGCCGAGACGCCCCACGTACACCGGCCCTGAGCCGTCCGCGGGGACCATGTGGCCCAGGCACAGGTCGAGGCCGAAGCGGCGCAGCGTACGCAGCTGACCGGTCAGCCGGTGCACCTCGTTGTCCCGGTCCATCGCCTCGCGGCCGATGCCGCCGGGCGCCCTGCGCTCGGCGTCGAGGCGGTCGGTCAGCTCGGCGATGGTCTGCGCCAGGCTCGCGGCGACGGCCGCGAAGTGCTGCTCGTCGCCGCCGATCAGCGCCGGGTCCGCCTTGGCGGACAGACCATCGGGCAGCCCGAACGCGCTGGTGGTCATCCCGTCATCCTGCAACGGCACACGCACTTCGTGGATCTCCCATTTCTGCGGCTTCCGGCTTTTCGGCCCGGATGCGCGATTGTGCCCCACGAGCGGGGCCTTGCCGCAAGCCCCCCGTTGCGCTATACGTTGAGAGTGGCAAGGAGAGGCAGTCCCTCCTTGCCTTTGCTTTTGCCGCGGCACCGGGCGCGTGGTGAGGCGTCGTGAGCCGCCCCGGGTTCCCGGCCGCTGCACCACTCGGCTGATCTTGCCAGGTGACAGGAGCGCGCATGTGTGGCGTACCCGGCCGCAGGCGGCACGTGGGGTGAGGCTTGGACCCCCACTGCGCCCACCTTCGGAGCTGCGATGAAGCGCACCCTCGCGACGGCCTCCTGCGCCGCCGTCACCCTGCTGGCCACGCTGCTGACCGGTTGTTCGGGCAGTAGCTCCTCCTCCGGGTCGTCGACCACCGGCTCGTCCGCCTCCGCCGCCTCCTCGGGCGCGGCCGCCGACGCCACCACCGCCGCCGCGGCCGCGAGCTCCGCTCCGGGCCAGGCCACCGTGGCCACCAAGTCCTCCGGCAAGCTCGGCACCATCCTGGTCAACGCCAAGGGCCGCACCCTCTACCTCTTCGTGGCCGACAAGAAGAAGAACGAGTCCACCTGCACCGGCGGCTGCGCCGTGGCCTGGCCGCCGGTGCTGAGCACCGGCACCGCCAAGGCGGGCACCGGCGCGGACCAGAAGCTGATCGGCACCGTCAAGCGCTCCAGCGGCCTCCCGCAGGTCAGCTACAACGGCCACCCGCTCTACTACTACGTCGGCGACACCAAGCCCGGCCAGACCAACGGGCAGGCCGTCGACCAGTTCGGCGCCCTGTGGTACGTCGTGAACGCCAAGGGCAAGCAGGTCACGAGCTGAGCGAGCCCCCCGCCGCCGCGCGACCGCCCCGCCGCCGCCGTCCCGCGGTGCGCGTGGCGGCGGTCGCGCTCGGCGTCCTGCTGCCGGTGGCCGTCGGCTTCGGCGTCTACCTCTTCGGCGACCACCACACCCCCGACTACAACAGCGGTCTGTACGGGCAGCACGGCACCGACGCCGTCGACCTCAAGGCCCGTCTGGGCAGCGCCCTGCTCTGCCTCGCCCTCATCCAGCTCGTCCTCGCCCTGTGGATGTACGGCCGGCTGCCGGGGCTGCGCGCGGCGCCGCACGGGGTCCGGATCGGCCACCGCGCCCTCGGCCTCTTCGCCTTCCTGTTCTCCCTGCCGATCGCCTACCACTGCCTGGCCACCTACGGCATCGAGACCACCAGCCCGCGGGTGGCGATCCACTCCGTCGCGGGCTGCGCGCTCTACGGCGCCTTCGTCGCCAAGGTGCTGGTGGTGCGCTCCCGCAGGCTGCCGGGCGCGCTGCTGCCGATCGTCGGCTCCCTGCTGGTCATCGGCATCGCGCTGCTCTGGTACACCGCCGCGCTGTGGGTGCTGGGCGGCTACTCGGTGCCGGGCCTGTCCTCCACCTGACACCAGGAGGCGTGCCGGGCGGCGTCAGGCGAGCCCGTTCACCACCGCACCGAACACCGCCGGAAGGCGCGCCGCGGCGGGCACGATCCGCCCGGCCAGCAGCGGCGCGGCGCGCACCCTCAGCAGTCCCGCGGTCAGCGCGCGGTGCCGCCGGGACATCGCCCGCCACGCCCGGTCGTACTCCTCCGGACGGTCGGCGAGCACGCAGCGCACGAGGTGGGCGGCGCCCCGCAGCGCGAGCGAGACGCCTTCGCCGGTGAGGGCGTCCACGTAGCCGGCCGCGTCCCCGACCAGCAGCACCCGCCCCAGCGCCCGGCCGCGGACCGGCTGCCGCAGCGGGCCCGCGCCGCGCGCGGGGGTCGCCGCGACGGCCGGCAGCCGCGCGGCCAGCCGGGGGAAGGCCGCGAGCTGGCGGTCGAAGGGGGCCCGCTCGCAGGTCAGCAGCGCGACGCCGACCAGTCGCGGCCCGACCGGGGTGACGTACGCCTCCGCGCGGCCCGACCAGTGCACCTCCACGCAGTCCGTCCACGGCGCGACCGCGAAGTGCCGCCGCAGACCGTAGCGGGCCGGAGCGCGGTCCGGCGGACCGGTCAGGCCGAGCGCCCGCCGGATGGGGGAGTGCAGCCCGTCGGCGGCCGCCAGATAGCGCGCGGTGAGTCCCGCGGCGTGCACCCGGTCGGACTCCTGGCGCACCTCGCCCGCCTTGCGCGGCAGCACCGGAACGCCGAGGTCCGCGGCCCGCCCGGCGAGCGCCGCGTGCAGCTCGGTGCGGCGCACCCCGCGGCCGGGACCGGTACGGAAGAACGCCTCGGCCTGGCGCCGGCCGTCCAGGTACCGGATGCCGCGCAGCGGCAGGCCGCCGACGTGCACGCCGAGGTCGGCGAGCGCGCCGACGGCCGCGGGCATCAGGCCCTCGCCGCACGCCTTGTCCACCGGGCCGGGGCGCGGCTCGACAACCACCACCTCCAGTCCGGCGCGCGCGGCGTGGATCGCGGTGGCCAGTCCGGCCGGGCCGCCGCCGGCGACCAGCAGGTCGATCACGCCGCCCCCGCGGCCGCCGGGACCGCGAGCCCGGCGCGCAGCGCGGTGTTCTCGCAGCGCAGCCGGACGGCGAGCAGCGCCAGATCGAGCAGGGTGAAGCACACCGCGGTGATCCAGCAGCCCCGCACCAGCGGCAGCGCGGCGCCTTCGACCACCACCGCGAGGTAGTTGGGGTGGTCCATCAGCCGGTACGGTCCGCCGCCGACCAGCGGCAGCCCCGGCACCACGATGACCCGGGTGTTCCAGCGCGGCCCGAGCGTGCGGACGCACCACCAGCGCAGCGCCTGCGCGCCGAGCGCGAGCAGCAGCATCGGCGCGCCGAGCGCGGCGGTGAACGTCCGCCCGCCCCACCACGTCTCGGCCAGGCACCCGGCCAGCAGCCCGGTGTGCAGCGCGACCATCACCGGGTAGTGGCCGCGGCCGTACTCGGTGCCGCCGCGCGCCAGGCTCCAGGCGGTGTTGCGCCGCGCGACGGTCAGCTCGGCGAGCCGCTCCACACCGACCAGCAGGACCAGCACGGTGTAGGCGGCGGCAGTGACGGAAGAGGAGTGCATCGCCGCCTACCAGCGCAGCAGGAGGAGTTCGGAGCTGAGCCCGGGGCCGACGGAGAGCATCAGCCCCGGCGTGCCGGCCAGCGGTCTGTCCCGTTCGAGGGTGTCGCGCAGGATGTGCAGCACCGACGCCGAGGAGAGGTTGCCGACCTCCGCGAGCGAACGCCACGACAGTTCGAGCGCCCGCGCGGGCAGATCGAGCGCGGCCCGCACCGCGTCCAGCACCTTCGGGCCGCCCGGATGGCAGATCCAGCCGGTCACGTCCGGCACCTTCAGCGCGTGGTCGGCGAGGAAGTCCCGTACCTCCGGGCCGAGTCGCTCCACCAGGGTGTCCGGCAGGTCGCCGCCCAGCACGATCCGGAAGCCGCCGGCCCCGACGTCCCAGCCGAGCAGCCGTTCGGTGCCGGGGTACAGGCGGCTGCGGGTGGCCACCACCCGCGGGCCGCCCGCGCCGGCCGCCGCCGGGTGCTCGGCGCCGACCGCCACCACCGCGGCGGCGCCGTCGCCGAAGAGCGCGCCGGCCACCAGGTTCGCCACCGAGGTGTCGGCCCGCTGCACGGTGAGCGAGCACAGTTCCACCGACAGCAGGAGGGCCGCCGCGGCCGGCCGGCCGGCCAGGTAGTCGTGCACCCGGGCCAGGCCGGCCGCCCCGGCCACGCACCCCAGCCCGAACACCGGCAGCCGCTTGACGTCCGCACGCAGCCCCAGCCGGCCCGCCAGCCGCGCGTCGATCGACGGCACCGCGAGCCCCGTCACCGACGTGAACACCACCAGCTCCACGTCCGACGCGCTCACACCCGACCCGGCGAACGCCCCGCGCGCGGCGGCCTCGCCCAGCTCCAGCGCCGACGCGACGTACGCCTGGTTCGCCGCGTCGAAGTCCCCGAGCGCCGCGTACCGCTCCAGCGGCAGCGCCAGATGGCGACTGCGCACCGCGGACGCGGCGTGCATCCGGTCCAGCAGCCCCCGCCCCGGCCCACCCGCCCTCCCCACCCCGGCCATCTCCGCCAGCGCGTCCCTGATCTCGTGCTGCTCGTACCGGTGGCGCGGCAGCACCGCGTGCACGGCGGCGATTCGGCTCATCCCGTCAGCATAGGAACAAGTCGGGCGAATGACCGTCATCGGGCGGAGAGTGCGCGCCGCGCCGCAAGTGCCGCGGCGGCGCCTGCCGCTACGGTGGGACGCGTGCCCAGCGACCCCCGCGACGCCGCCCCCCCGGCCGCGACGCCGCCCGGCGCGGCGGGTGTCGTGACCCCTGTGTCCGCGCCTTCGGACGGGGCTCCGGCGGCGTCGGCCACGGGGACGGGTCTCGCGTCCACCGTGAAGCCGGCCGGTACGGCGGTCTCCGCGTCCGCGGCCGGCGCTGCGCTCGCGCCGGGCGGCGCGGTGGCGTCCTCCGGCGTGGCGGGTGCCGGGGCCCCGGTGTCCGCCGTCGACCTCGCGCCTTGCGCGGTGGCCTCGGCGCGGGCGAAGGATCTCGCGTCGAGCGGTACGGCGGTCTCCGCGTCCGCGGCCGGTGGTCCGCTCGCGCTGGGCGGCACGACGAAACCCCGAGCGCGCCCGCCCGCCGGCTTCGCCACGGTCGTCGGCGCGCTGGTGCGGGCGTGTCATCCGGAGCCGACCGCCGCGGTGGCCGCGCTGATGGCGGGGCTCGCGGCGGCGTCGGGGCAGACGGCCGGGGGGTGCGTCGTGGTGGCGGTGGCGGTGCTGGCCGGGCAGTTGTCGGTGGGCTGGAGCAACGACCTGCTGGACAGGGAGCGGGACGCGGTCGCGCGGCGGACGGACAAGCCGCTGGTCGCCGGCGCGGTGTCGGCGCGCACGGTGTGGATGGCGACGGGGGCGGCGCTGCTCGTCTGCGTGCTCGCCTCGCTGGCGTGCGGTCCGGCGGCCGGGGCCGCGCACCTGACCGGTGTGGCGGCCGCGTGGGCGTACAACGCCGGCGTGAAACGCACCCTCTGGTCCTGGCTGCCGTACACCGTCGGCTTCGGGCTGCTTCCCGTCTTCGTGACGCTCGGCCTGCCGGCGCGAACCATGCCGCCGGGCTGGTCGGTCGCGGCCGGGGCGCTGCTCGGGGTGGGCGCCCACCTCACGAATGTGCTGCCGGACATCGAGGCCGACCTCGCCACCGGGGTGCGCGGACTTCCGCAGCGCCTCGGCCGCCGGCGCAGCCGGCTGCTCGCGCCGGCGCCGCTGCTGGGCGCCGCCGGCGCCCTCGTCTTCGGTCCGCCGGGCCCGCCGGGCGCCGCCGGCTGGACCGCGCTCGCCGTCACCGGCGCGGCGGCCCTCGCCACCGTCGCCCCGGCCGCCGCCCGGCCGCACGCGCGGCTGCCGTTCCTCGCGACGCTCGCGATGGCCGCCACCTCGGTGGTCCTGCTCCTGCTGCGCGGCCACGCCCTGGCCTGACCGGCGGCAGCGCCCCCCGCGCGGCGTCCCGAGCCGCTTGACGCTCACCGAGCGCCTCGCCGGCCCCCGTCGCGACGCGGCACCGTACGAGGCGAAGACGGCAGCGCCCTAGACCGCATCTCCCGCGGCTGCGACACCGGGATGTGGCACGCTGGACGTCATGTGCGGCCGCTATGTCTCCACCCGCAAGCCCGAGGACCTGGGAGCGCTGTTCCGCGCGGACCCGCCACCGCCCGACCAGGCGCTGCCACCGAGCTGGAACGTCGCGCCGACCCAGGACGTGTGGGCGGTGCTGGAGCGCGCCGACCGCTCCACCGGCGAGATCCGGCGCACGTTGCGCGCCGCGCGCTGGGGCCTGGTCCCCTCGTGGGCGAAGGACCTGTCCGTCGGCAACAAGATGATCAACGCGCGGGCCGAGACCGCCCACGAGAAACCGGCGTACCGCCGCGCCTTCGCCGCGCGCCGCTGCCTGGTGCCCGCCGACGGCTTCTACGAGTGGACCGCGGTGCCCGCCCGCGACGGCCGCAAGGCGTACAAGCAGCCGTACTTCATCCACCCCGACGACGGCCGGGTGATGGCCTTCGCCGGGCTCTACGAGTTCTGGCGCGACCCGAAGGCCGAGGACGCCGGGTCCGCCGAGTGGTGGACGACGTGCACGATCCTGACCACCGAGGCCACGGACGCCGCGGGCCGCGTGCACCCCCGCATGCCGCTGACCGTCGCCCCCGGCGACGTCGACGCCTGGCTCGATCCCGCACTCGACGACCCGGACGAGATCCGCTCCCTGCTCGCCGACCCCGCCGCCCGCGCCCTGGACGCGCGCCCGGTCTCCACCGAGGTCAACCGGCCCAGCGCCAACGGCGCGCACCTGCTCGACGCGGTCGACACCGACACCGACGCCTGACCGCTTTGCAGTCGGCGAGCGCGCCGGAAAGCGCGGCCGGCGCTGCCTCGCGCGCCGATGCCTCGATCCGTCACCACCCTGCCTGCGGTTCGCCCAGCGGGAGTCCGCAGTCGCGGACCCAGTTCCGGCCCTCAGGTGTCCAGGCGACGCGGGGGCCGAGGGAGATCCAGACGCCGAACTCGCCGGGGGACGGCTCGGCGGTCTGCTCCGTCCAGACGCTGTTCAGACAGACCTGCACACCGCAGTCCTTGGACTCGGGGAGGCCGCGCCAGCCGCAGTCCCATCTGACGTTCAGGGACAGCGGCCCGAGCACCGAGACCATCCGGTCCAGTTCCTCCTCGGTGCAGTTCTCGTCGGGCTCGCTGTCGGGATCGCCGAAGGGCTGGGCCGAGTCCAGCGTGAGGGTCAGGCCCTCCGGCAGCGGCCAGAGGTCGGCCAGGTCGGGGCGGAGCCTCAGGTACCCCGCGAACCAGGCGTTCGGCTCCTCGTTGCCGAAGGTGACGACGCTGCGGCGGCGCAGTTCGTCCAGCGCGGCAGCGACGCCGGGCTGTCCCTGGTTCCCGTAGACGCGGGCGGTGTCGAAAACCTGCAGGGCGTGCGCGTACTGCTCGGCCGTGGTGACCGGCTTCAGTTGGGGCCAGGGGAGGGCGGTCCAGTCAGCCAGGTCGTGCATGACCGCCCGCGCCCGGGTCAGGGCGCTCGCGGCGTCGGGAAAGGATTCGCGCACTCGGTGGAGCGTCGAGGACAAGAGAACGTGCCTTTCGGACGAGGACGGGGCGGACGCGCCTCTACGAACGCGTCCGCCCTGTCCCGGATTACCGCCTGACGTCAGAGACCGGCGGGCGGCTCAGTAGGAGTACCCGTTCGATGAATAGTAGGTATGCCCCTCGACGTGGCCCTCGTCGGTGCTGCCCAGGTCGAAGTCGCCGATTTTGCTGCCACTTTGGGTGTAGACCCGGAGATGGTACCCGCGGATCGACTTGATACCGCCCCTGCGGGCGTTCTGGTAGCTCCGGACCCACTGCTTGACCTCGGGAGGATCGGCCAGGTCAGGGACCTGGATGAAGATCTCGTTGACGTCCGTGCCGCCCTTCCAGTCCTGCCGCCAGCGCAACTGCTTGACGGCACTGGAAAGCTGCTCGGTGAACTTCCCCTCGTCGGCCTCTCCGATGGTCTTGACCTCGCCGTAGCCGACGATGTCACCCTGCTGATCGAGGTATTCGAGGTCGGCGTTCTTGACCTTGTCCTTCCCCTTGGCTCCTGGCTTGCTCTGGAGCTCGTTCTCCTTGGGCATCACCCGGGCACGAGTGCCCTCCGGAGCGTCGTCCAACGAGCGGTAGGCATTGTCCAGGGTGAGCTGCGGACCGCCCTTGCCGTCGCCGTGCTCCTTGGTCAGAGACTGCGCGTCCTCGTCCCGGCTCGGGTCGTCCGACGACGAGCCGTCGGAACCGTCCCCTTCGTCGCCGCCCCCGCCGCCTCCACCGTTCTGCACGGCGTAGGCGATGTTCGGCGCGGCGACCGAGCCGATCACCGTCGCGGTGCCGGTGACGGCGAGCGCGGAGCCTGCCATGATCAGCGCCTCGCCCGGGCCGAGCGCCCCGACGCCGGTCGCCATGAGCGCACCGCCCAGCCCGTCCATGGTCGCGCCGAGCAGCAGTTGCCCGAAGCCCAGTGCGGCCATGGGGCCGTTGGTGCGGTCGATGACCTGCTGCGCGGTGTCCGCCAGGCTGGAGACCGCGTTGGACAGCGAGTGGAACCAGCTCTGGCCGGTCGGGTCGCTGCCGGTCACCGGGTTGTTGGCGGCGTAGTCGTAGCCCGTCAGCTGCGAGGGGTCGGCGGTCTCCAGTTGCGGGTCGCGGCTGATGAACCGGCCGGTCTGCGCGTCGTACTCGCGCATCCCCAGGTTGACCAGACCGGTGGCGGTGTCGGTGGTGCCGCCGACGTAGCCCTTGTCGCCCTGCCAGCCGGTCGGGACCGCGCCGCGCGTGCCGCCGAAGGGCAGGTACTGGCGTCGTGTCACCGCCTGGGTCTGGTAGTCGATGGACAGGTAGTCGCTGCCCTGCCGGTTGGGGATCAGGTACTGGACGTCGCCGCTGCTGGAGCGGGAGGCCAGGGTGGTGCCGTTGACGGAGTAGTACCGGGTGGCGGTCACCGCCTTCGTGGCGGTGTTCTCCACCAGTTCCTCGTCGCCCAGGTAGAGCGTGGCCTGCGTCGGGTCGGTGCGCAGCACCAGTCCGCCGTCGAGCCCGTAGAGGTAGCTGGTGGCGCCGGCCGACGTGGTGTCGGTGTCCAGCCGGTTCTGGTGGTTCCAGGTCAGGGTCTGGTCGCCCAGCGCTCCGCCCTGGATCGACTGGGTGTTGCCCGAGGCGTCGTAGCCGTACGAGGCCGTGTTCGCCGCGGCGGCCGGGCCGGTGGCGGTGGTGCTGCCGAGCGTGTGCGGCTGGTCGGTCGCGGAGCCCGCGGCCGGGTAGTGGTAGGTCGTGGTGGTGTCGTCGGCAGCGACACCGGCGGTGTCGTGGTCGGTCTGCGTCTGGCGCTGGCCGTCCGCGGCGTACGTCCAAGACTGCCAGTAGGGGTTGGGGCCGCCGACGGTGGCGCTGCTGCCCGCCGAGGGGGTGGCGGCGCAGCTGTCGGTGGCGGTCCAGGCCGCGGTCAGCCGGGTTCCCCAGTCGTAGCCGAAGCACTGGGTGTCCGCGACCGCGCCGCCGTTCTGGCGGTCCGTGGTCGAGGTGAGGAGTCCGGCGCCCTTGGAGACCGCCGGGTTCTCCCAGGCGTACGAGGTGTCGTCGACGACCGTGCTGCTGGTCGAGTCGGTGGTCTTGGCGTCGGTCGGCTGTCCGGTCTGCGGGTCGTACTTGAGGGTCAGGTCGACCCAGTCGGTGGTCGTGCCCATCGCGTACTGGAGCGGCTCGCCGTACTCGTCGTAGCCGATGGCCGAGACGTACGTCCAGGCGTTGGTTCCGGAGCTGGCGACGCCGGTGGTCTGCCCGTACGCGTCGTAGCCGTAGTCGACGGTCTCCGCCGGCAGTCCGCCGCCCGCCGGGTCCTGGTGGCTCGCCAGCAGTCCACTGGACTTGTAGGTGTTGGACTCGGTGTATCCGCCGGAGGGCGCCAGCGGCGCCAGGTTGCTCGGCAGGTTGGCCAGCGTGGTCTTCGAGGCGGCGACGTCGCCCATGCTGGTGTAGGCGAGGATCGCGTTGGTGACGGAGGCGCTGGTCGTGCCCTTCGCGTACGACGTGGAAGAGGTGGGGTACCCCTTCTTCAGCGTGTCGTAGGTCCAGGACGCGACCTGGTTCGCGGTGGACGCGGTGGCGTTGCCGGTCGTGTCGTAGACCGCCGTCTTCCGGCCGTCCTTGTCGTAGGTGTAGGTGGCCTGGTCACCGCGGGCGTCCGTGGTGGTCAGCAGCTGGCCGGCGTTGTCGTACGTCGCCGAGGAGCTGCCGGCGTCGGGGTCGGTCGCCGCGACCTGGTCGCCGAGCAGGTTGTAGGTCCAGGTCCAGCTGTTGCCGCCCGGGTCGGTCTCGCCGGACTGGTGCCCGTCCGGGTAGTACGTGTAGTGGGTGTCGGAGTAGTCCGAGGCGGCGTCGTGGACCGGGTCGGCCGCGGCGCCCGCGTGGTACTGGTACAGGTCGGTGGCGCGTCCGCGGCCGTCGGTGAGCGTCGTCTCGGCCACGCCGCCCTTCGGAGGAAGGGTGGTGGTGAAGTTGCCGCCGAAGACCGTCGTGGTGTTCCAGGTGGGGCTGCCCAGCGCGTAGGCGGTGGCCACGGTCTTGCGCCCGGCGCCGTCGTAGGTGAAGCCCGTCTCCGACGGCACGTCACCGTCCTGGGCCTGCACCAGCGTCGTCGAGGGGGCGCCGCTCGCGTAGTAGGGGGCGGTGGTCTTGGCCACCCATCCGTTGGTGTCGTAGACGGTGTCGGTGACGTCCCGGCCGCCGTCGACGGTCGAGATCTGCGTCTCGCGGGGCCGCAGCAGCGAGTCCAGCAGCAGTTCGCTGCTGCGGTAGCTGCCGTCCTCGTCGAGGGTCTGGGTGACGACCGAACTCGGCTTGTCGGCGGTGACCGCGTAGCTGTACTTGGTCGTGGCCGCGGTGATACCGGGCCGGAACACCGCCGTGGTCCGTCCCAGCGCGTCGTACTGCGCCTTGGTGACGTAGCCGGCCGCCGTGGTCTGCGTCAGCATCAGCCCGCGCAGCGCGTCGTAGGTCTGGGTGAGCGTCTGGCCCAGCGGGTCGGTGGAGACGATGGAGGTCGGCGCGGCGCCGGTGCTCGGCGTGTAGGTGGTCTTGGTGGTCTGCTGATCGGCGTCGGTGCTGGTCAGCGGGCGGCCGTAGACGTCCGTCGTCAGCGACGACATGGTCGAGTAGACCGGCGTGGACCCGGTGTACGAGGTGGCCTGCTGGGTCGAGGTGGGATCGCCCACGGTGGGTGCGGCGCCCAGGGTGCCGGAGCTGTCGTAGAAGATCCGCTTGTCGCTCACCGCGTCGGCCGGAAGGGACGGTGTGGCCGAGCAGGCGACGGACACCGTCTTCGTCTCGTCCACCAGGTCGAGGATCCACGCGGAGGTGTTGTCCGCGTAGCTCGCGGTGGTGCACAGGTCGTCGGTCGCCGTGGCGACGTCGCCCTTGTCGTCGGTCTTGGTGACCCGGCCGTAGGAGTCGTTGGTGTAGGCGATCTCGGTCTGGCGGGTGGCCCCGGACGCCAGCGGTGTGAAGACCTTGACGTCGCTCTGGCCGGTCAGGAACGCCTTCTGCGACGGCAGCCCGCCGGACAGCGCGTGCACGGCGGTGGCGCTGCTGCTCCAGGGCGCGGTGACGGTGTCGTTGACGACCTTGCCGCTGTTCAGCCCGTTGTAGAGGATCGACTCGTAGGTCAGCCCGGCGTACTGGGCCGCGTCGGTCACCGGGGGGTCGCCGCGGGAGTCGGTGACGGACGCCGAGCGGGTGGCGCCGGCGGGCAGGGTGTCGCCGTCCATGCCGCGGAAGTAGGTGTAGTCGGTCTCGGTGACCGGGTCGGGCGTGGTGCCGGTGGTGACCTTCATGCCGCCGTAGCCGCGCCACTGGTTCCAGGTGCGCTGCGCGGCGATGGTCAGCGGGTCGTCGTCGTGGTGCCAGGCGGGGGCGCCCACCGGGACGTACCGGGTGACGATGGTGTCGTTGACGCCGCCGCCGGTCTGGTCCTGCTGGGTGACCGTGGTGACGACGTACTTGTTGAACCAGTCCAGCATCGGCGTGGTCTGCCCGGTGGGAGTCCAGTAACCCGGGTAGCACAGGGAGGTGTTGTGGCTCGCGTCGCTCGGGGTGCCGCCGCCGCAGGCGGGGGCGGTGTAGCCGACGCTGACGACGCCGCCGGACTCGGTGGTGATGGTGTTGAGCCGGTAGCGGGTGATCGGCGGGTAGCCGTCGGTCAGGTCCACCCGGTTCGACAGGGGTGTGCCGGCGAAGGTGACCTGGGGCATGGCCTGCGCCGAGGCGGAGCCGCCGGCCGAGGTGTCCTGGCCGGTGCGGGTCACCGTGTTCAGCCACAGCGAGGGCGTGGTCACGTCCCCGGTGGGCGGGAAGGAGTAGGTGAACGCCCAGGAGTCGACGTTCGTCTCGGTGGAGCCGACCAGCGCCTGGGCCTGGACGCCCGTCAGCTCGTTCTCGCTCCAGAAGGTGGGGGAGTTGGTCGAGCAGGAGGCGCCGCTGGCGCAGTTCAGGTCGAACGGCACGTCCGGCCACTTGGACGCGGTGGAGCTGGTGAGCGTGGAGGTCGCGCACCCGGTGGCGGAGGTGTTGCAGCGGCCGTTGTAGGCGAAGGTGACCTGGGCGGCCGGGCTGGTGGAGTACACCGCGTTGTCGCGCTGGCCGTACTGGATCCTCGCGAGCGCCACGTCGCGTGTGTAGGACGTGTCGGCGGTCTTGCCGAGGTTGCGCGCGTAGGAGGCGGTGGTCGGCGTGTAGAAGTAGGACATCACGTCGCCGTGGGTGTCCTTGACGTAGTCGAGCATCCAGCGGTAGCCCTGCTGGCACCAGGAGCTGGCCCAGGTCGCGTTGTAGCAGGGCTGGCCCGAGGCGGTGGCGTAGACGGGCTCGGTCAGCACCGAGTCGGTGGTCGTGTTCCCCGTCGCCCACCCCGGCAGCCGGTTGAGGCCGAAGGTGTACTGGGTGCCGTTCGTCGTGGTCACCCGGAAGTACTCGCCGCCTTGGGCGCCGTTGGTCGCGCCGGTCAGCCGCTCGACGCGCTCGCCGGAGTCGCCCTGAGCCCGGTACGTCCCGGTGGTGTCGTCCTTGATGAGGGTGGTGGTGTCACCGTTGAGCGAGAGGGTGAGCTGGTTGTCGGAGGACCAGCAGCTGTCCCACGTCTTGGTGGGGCCGGTGGGGTTGTCGTGGCAGGACGCGTAGGAGCGCTCGACGTAGTTGCTCGGCAGCGAGAAGCCGTCACCGACGACCGAGGCCTGGGTGTTGGTGGACGACGTCAGGCCGTCCACGCTCTGCGAGTCGTAGCCCACCGCGAGGTTGGGCGTCAGCCCGCCGGGGACGCTGGGCCCGCTGATCGGGTAGGACCAGGTGAACGCGTCGGTGCTGCCGCCGGCCTGCCAGGAGCCGGACGGCTTGAGCGAGGTGGCGCCGAAGTCGCCGCCGCCTCCGCTCGGCCCGGCGGTGGCCGCGAGCACGGTGTTCCGCGCGCCGGCGAGCGGGGCCGACAGGGTCCGCGCCGTGGTGCTGTTGGCGGAGGCCACGGGGGTCTCGGTGCGGCAGGAGGCGAGTTGCGGCGTGGTCAGGGCGCAGTCGGGCAGCCGGACGAGCCGCAGCCGCGAGGCCCAGTCGCCGCCGAAGGCCTCGGCGAACGACCCGTAGCCCAGCGCCATGTGCAGCGGCGTCGCCTCAGTGGGGGCGACCTGCAGCAGCACGCCGTCGATGCCGGCCGCGGTCGCGGCGGACTTCGGCAGGATGCGCACCCGGACGTCCGCCGGCGCGGTCTTCTTCGCCGCGGCGGACGCGCCGCCGGCGTCCCGGGCGGCCGCGGCGGCGGGGAGCGGGCTGAACCAGACGGGCAGGCTGCCGGCGCGCGCCGCTGACACGGTGGCCGCGGCGGCTCCCGCCCCGGCGCGGGCGTTCTTCGTCGCCTGTGCCGGTGCCTTCGCTTGCGCCCCGGCCCTCGCACGCGGCGCCGCCGTGCTCGCGACGGCAAGGCGCGGCACGCTCGCCGTCGCGGTGCCCGCAGGCCACACCGGAGCCGGCGAGGGCGTGGTGACGAGCTTGCGCGGCGTGCCGTAGTGCGAGGTCACCGGAGTGACCGGCACCGGTTTCGCATGAGGGGCCTTGGGCGGCCCCGCCACTTCCGCCGCGACCGGCGACGCTGCCCCGAGCAGCGTCGCCGACACGGCCATCGCACCGGCCACGGCGACGACGGCACGCCAGGCGGCCGGAGGGCCGCCCCACCGTCTGTGCCTGCCATCGGTCTTGCCTGACGTGATTGGGAAAAGCCCGTCGCCGGACGCCACAGTGTCCCGCCCCTCGCTGTCCGCGGTGATCATCGACCGGCAGGGAAAATACCAGTGCCAAAAGACCTGCCAACGCCGCCAGCCAAGTGCAGACACACTCTTTACCATTTACCTACCCACCACTGCTTCTTTACCACTGTCACCAAAGGTGCACATGTGAAGGGTGTTTCAATGGGCTCGATGGGACATTTCGGGCGGTCGTCACCTCGCTCACCAGGCACTCCGTGAACCGGGCCTTTACCTGAGCGGCGCGTCTGCGTCAAATGAATTCTGGGTACGGAAGCGGAATTAGCGCTACCGGACGCACGCCGCAGTCGCCTTACCATTTCTTTGAAATAGACATATGGCTGCTTACTGCCACCTACAACGACAACACGGCAGGTGAGGGAGGAATACCGGTCTAGGCAAAGTTGCGGGCAGCACTTAGGTTCGGCCCGGACCTGACCCCGGCTGACCTGGGAGACCACGAAAAGCATGAAGAGACGACTGACCACGCCACCGCGACGCCGGGGCAGAACCGCCCTCACCGCCGTGATGGCCCTGTGGACGGCGGGCACTGTCGGCCTGACGTCCGCTCATGCGGCCGACCGGAGCGCGGGGGCGGCCGCCGCCTCGCTCCCCGGCAGGACCCAGCCCGTCGCGCACCGCGCCGCGATGCCCGGCAACCTGGTCCCGCTGCCCAGCGGTTACGGACTCACCGCCGCCGATCAGGCGGCCATGAAGTCCGCCGCCGAGACGGCACGGCGCAGCGGCAAGCAGACCCTCGTCGACTCCCTGACCACGCCGGTCGACGCGGTCGTCGCCGAACCGTCCGGCGCCTTCATGCTCTCCGCGAACGCCGAGCCGGTCCGGGTCCGGCGCGGCCACGGCTGGACCCCGGTCGACCTGAAGCTCACCCGCCAGGCCGGCGGCGGCTGGGCGCCCGCCGCCACCGCCTACGGCACCGTCACCTTCTCCGGCGGCGGCGACGCCCCGCTGGCGGTGACCCGCTCCGGCACCACCTCGGTCTCGCTGACCTGGCCCACCGCCCTGCCGGCTCCGGTCGTCGACGGAGCTTCGGCCACCTACCGCTCGGTGCTCCCCGGCGTCGACCTCGTCATGTCGGCGACCGCCGACGGCGGTCTGAGCGACGTCCTGGTCATCAGATCCGCGCAGGCCGCCAAGCGCCTCGCGTCCGTGCGGCTGACCACCGCGGTGCACGGCGGGAAGCTGGGCGTGGCCCGCGACGGCGGCCTCGCCGTCACCGACACCCGCGGCGCGCTCGTCGCCGACGGCGCCACCCCCGTGCAGTGGGACTCCAACACCCGGCTGCCGTCGCCCGACCCCGAGGACGCGAAGACCGCCGCGCGGTCCGGGGCCAAGGTCGCCGCCGACCGCTCCGACGCCGGGCACCCGGGCCTCGCCGCCCGCCTCGCCCCCGTCAAGGTGCGCACCGCCCCCGGCTCGATGACGCTGGTGCCCGACGCGCGCATGCTCGCCAGCCGCTCCACGGTGTGGCCCGTCTACGCCGACCCCTCGGTGAACTGGCACCCCGCCACCGGCGGCACGCCGCAGTTCGACGAGGTGAAGCAGGGCTGCCCCGGCAACTCCTTCACCAACCAGACCGGGAGCCTGGCCGACAACGGCTACCTGGGCGTGGGCTACAACGGCTGGCAGGAGGGCTCCTGCTACACCGGCGACGAGCACGCGATCTACCAGTGGAACCTCCCCAAGGCCATCTGGGGCTCCGACGTGCACAGCGCCGAGGTGGACGCCACCGACGTCTACTCCGCGTCCTGCGGCACCACGGCCACCGTCAACCTGCACTGGTCGAAGGGCATGGGGTCGGGCACCGACTGGAGCAACCGCCCCGGCTACAACAGCTACTCCACGTCCTCCAGCTTCGGGCCGTCCTACAACCCGACGTACTGCCCGAACAACGGCAGCACCACCAACGGCTTCAACGTACTCACGCCGGTCAAGTCCTCGGCCGCCGCGCACGCGAGCACCTTCACCGTCACCCTGAGCGAGGACTCGCTGGAGTCCAAGCACAACGACCTGGGGTTCAAGCGCTTCACCCACAACCCCACCCTGCAGGTCTTCTTCAACAACGCCCCGAACGCCCCCACCGCCGCCACCATGGCCGCGGTCGCCGGCGCCGACGACGCGGCGTGCGACACGGTGTCCCCCTATCCGTACATGGGCAAGACCATCGCGAGCACACCGCCGGTCCTGCGGGCCAAGGTGTCCGACCCCAACGCGGACAAGCTCCAGGCCACCTTCCAGTACTGGATCAACGGCCAGACCACGATGCACACCGTGAACAGCGGCGACAACCTGTCCAGCGGCACCTACGCCACCGCGTCGCTGACCTCCGCCTTCATGTCCTCGCTGACCAACGGCCAGACCGTGGACTGGAACGTCAAGGTCACCGACGGCATGGACAGCACCGCCTACACCCAGTCGCCGACCTGCCACTTCGTCGCCGAGCCCACCGCGCCCGACACCCCGGCGGTGACCTCGGAGAGCAACCTCTACCCCAACACCGACGTCACGGACGCGGTGGTCGGCGCGACCTACGGCACCGCGGGCAAGTTCGACATCTCCGGCGCGGGCACGGCGGCGACGAAGTTCGTCTACAACCTCGACGTGCCGCCGACCAAGGTGAACCCGCCGGCCGCGCAGACCGTCACGGCGGCGTCGAACAAGGCGACCGTCACCGTCACCCCGCCCTCACCGGGCCCGCACACCCTGTGGGTCTACGCGGTCGACGCCGCGGGCGACGACTCGGGCGACTTCGCCTACCCCTTCCTGGCCGCCGGTCACACCGGCACCACCTGCGCGAGCCTGGCCGCGTGCTTCGACAACACCGCGATCAGCTCCGACACCGCCACCACGCAGGCCGACATCGACGGCAGCGGTGACAGCTTCTCCGCCACCGACCTCGCCGGAGCCGGCTGGCCCAGCGCCGGCAAGGTCACCGTCGACGGCGCGACCTTCGCGCTGCCCGCCTTCGGCGCCGGCCAGAAGGACAACGTGCTGGCCGCCAACCAGACCGTCACCTACAGCGGTTCCGGCAGCGCCCTGGAGTTCCTCGCCACCAGCACCAACGCCGGCCTGGCCACCCCGGGCGCGATCGACGGCGACAGCACCGCCCCCTACGTCCCGGCGGGCACCGCGGTCTCCGGCTCCTACTGCTTCTCCGGCACCGACCCGGTGGGCGCCTGCGCCGCGACCGGCACCATCACCTACACCGACGGCACCAGCACCTCCTACGACCTCACCGTCCCCAACTGGTGGGACGTGGGCACCTCGCTGCCCGCCGTCGTGCTGCCGCACCGCAACGACTCCACCGGCAGCCACGCCAGCCCGCACGGACTGTTCGCCTTCTCGGTGCCGATCGACCCGGCCAGGACCATCGCCTCGGTGACCCTGCCCGACGTCTCCGACCACGTCGGCAACAACGCCCAGACCCTGCACATCTTCGGCATGTCCACCCGCAACACGACCAAGGGCACACCGGAGGCGAACGGCACCTACAGCCCCGCCGCGACCGGGCAGTCCTGGACCGGCGCCTGGGCGAACCCCAACGAGAGCAACTCCAACCTGCTCAGCGGCGGCGCCAACTACAGCAACCAGACCTTCCGCACCGCACTGCAGCCCTCGATGTCGGGCACGACCGTGCGGATCAAGCTCGACAACGGCGAGGGCACCAGCAAGCTGAGCATCGGCCACACCACCGTCGCGCTCAGTTCGAGCGCGACCGCCTTCACCTCGGTGCCCACCGGCACCATCAAGTCACTGACCTTCGGCGGCGCCCAGTCGGTGACCGTCCCGGTCGGCGGCGTGGTCTACAGCGACCCGGTCAGCTTCACCGTCACCGCGGGCCACCTCCTGCTGGTCAGCTACCAGCTGACCAACTCGGTGCCGTACGTCATCACCCACTCGTACGCCAACGGCTCGTACACCTACGTCAGCGCCATCGGCTCGGGCGACCTGACGACCGGCACCAGCGCCACGCCGTTCACCACGAACGCCGCCGCCTACGGCAACTTCACCCAGCTGATCGCTGGACTCGACGTCCAGGGCGCGGGCGTGCCGACCGAGGCGGTGCTCGGCGACCACCTGGCGGACCCCTTCCAGCCGAACACGACACCGCCGAACTCCAACGGCTACCGCGTCTCGGACGCGCTCGCCGGGGCCGAGCCCACCACACCCCAGCCGTTCGGCGTGCTGGCCGAGGGCATCGAGTCCAACCAGCTGATGACCGACAACCCCGAGCAGTACCAGGGCAGCGCGATCGGCGGCCCCGCCGTGCTGTCCAGGATCGACCGCGACATCCTCGACCAGCCGGGCATCAACACCGTCGTGCTCGACGAGGGCCTGGAGGACCTGCTCGGCGGCTCGACCACCAACGCCGACCTGGAGGACAACGGATACACCGCGCTGGTGCAGCAGTTGCAGGCGTGGGGCATCAACGTGGTCCTCACCTCGCTGACCCCGTGCGAGGGTTACGCCGGGGACGGCGCCACCGCCAACGACCCGTGCACCTCCGCGGTCGACGACTCCCGTACCGACGTCAACGCCTTCCTCGGCGGCATGAACCTGGGCAACCCCTGGGGCACCCCGGCGGTGTACTTCGCCGACTTCGACGCCGCCGTCGCCGCGCCGAACGCCTACCGCGGTGAGGAGCGGCTCGCCCCCTGGGCCGACAGCGGCGACCACGTCAACCTGAGCCTGGCGGGCTACGGCGCGCTCTCCGACTCGCTCATGACGCCGCAGGACACCTGGAACGCCGACGACGGCAACGACATGCCCGTCGCCACCGACACGGCAGCCACCGACACCCCGCAGACACCCGGCACCATCCTCAACCCCGGCACCGGCAACGCGCCACTGACGCTCTCCGCCACCGGCGCGAGCTGGGGCGACGACTCGCTGCGCGGCACCGTGCTCAACCTGGACGGCGCCACCGGGACCGCGACGAGCACCACCCCGGTGCTGAACACGCAGGCCAGCTTCAGCGTGTCGGCCTGGGTCAGGCTGCCCTCGCTGCCCACCCACGACATGACCGTCGCCGCACAGGAAGGCACCCAGAACAGCTCCTTCCGCCTGCAGTACAACTACTCCCACGCCACCGCGCCCGGCTGGGCGCTGACCACCGCCGGCGCCGACACCTCGGGAGCGGCCCTCACCACCGCCTACGCCTCCGGAGCGGCCGCGAGCACCTGGACGCACCTGGTCGGCGTGTACAACGCGGCGGCCAGGACCACCCAGCTCTACGTCAACGGCACCCTCGCCGGCTCGGCCACCGGCGTCACCCTGTGGAACGCGCCGAACGCCTACACGGTGGGCCGCGGCCTGTACAACGGCAGCCAGACGGACTTCCTGTCCGGCTCCGTCAGCGGCGTGCAGAGCTACGACTACGCGCTGACCGCCAACCAGGCCGGCGCGCTGTACCAGCAGAACACCGCCGGCGGCGGCCCGTACACCTTCGCCGACACCGTGGACTTCGACGGCGACGGTCTCCCCGACCTGGTCGCGGAGACCGCATCGGGCGACATCTGGATGTTCCCCGGCGACGGCGGCCACGGACCCTCGACGACCACGGCGACCCTGGTCGGCTGGGGCTTCTCCGCCTACACCCTCGCCGGCATCGCCGACTTCAACGGCGACGGGTACCAGGACATCGTCGCCAGGGACTCCACCGGACTGCTGTGGATCTACCCGGGCGACGCCGCACACGACACCAGCACCGCGCGGGTGGAGATCGGCACCGGCTGGAGCACGTACACCTTCGCCGGCGTGCGTGACTGGAACGGCGACGGGCACCCCGACGTCGTCGCCACCGACTCCAGCGGCAGCCTGTGGAACTACCCGAGCAGCGGCACCATCAACGGCACCAGCACGCTCGGCACCCGCGTCAAGGCCGGCACCAGCTGGAGCACCTACACCCTGGAGGGCATGACCGACTGGGACAAGGACGGGCACATGGACCTGGTGGCGATGGACTCCACCGGACTGCTGTGGCTCTACCCCGGCGACGCGGCGCACGACACCAGCACCGCGCGCGTGCAGATCGGGACCGGCTGGACCAACTACACCGTCGCCGGGCTCCCCGACTGGACCGGTGACGGCAACGCGGACATCGTCGCCCGCGGCCCCGGCGGGCTCCTGTGGATGTACCCCGGCCCCGGCACCCGGGCCGGTGCCGGCACCCGCCACCAGCTGGGCATCGGCTGGTGACACCGGTGGGTCGGTGACGTCAGGTCGCCGAGAGCGGGCGGTGGGGGCCCGGAGCGCCGGGCCCCCACCGCCCCGCGGCGATTCGCGAGCCGGGGGCGGGACCTGGCGGCCGAGGGGATCTGCGTGCTGCCGATGCGCGGCGCGATGAGCGTGCCGCGCATCGCCGCCCTGCTCGACGACCTGTTCGCCGCCCTCTGACCGGCCCGCGACCGTTGGCGTGGCGTCCCCCGGCCGCCGCGGTGCGCGCCGGCCGGGGGACCGTACGGTGCGGTCAGTTCTGCAGACCGCTGACGAGCGCCCCGAACAGCGCCCCGTTCGCGGTGTCGCCGGACATCTCCCAGATCATCGCGCCGAGCAGGTGCTGGGACTTGATGTACGCCGCCTTCCTGCCGATCGACCAGGTGTCGTCGAAGGACCACCACTGCCCGTTCGGCCCGGTGTAGCCGTACGTCGCGGCGGTCTGGTCGTTGTGGTGGGCGGTCAGGTTCGGCACGCTCGCGACGAGGTTGGCGTCACCGCGGGTGCCGGCCTCCTCCGCGAACTGACCGGGCGCCGCGCCGTTCGCGCTCTGCCACTCGCCGTGCGCACCGCCGTCCGCCACCTGCTGCCAGCCCCGGCCGTAGAAGGGGAGGCCGATGGTGAGCTTGCGCGGGCTGACGCCGGCGGCGAGGTAGAGCTGCACCGCGCCGTCGATGCTGAAGTCGTTCGGGTAGGGCGACTTGGGGTCGGCGTAGAGGTCGGCCTGGTCGCCGGTGCGGGACGGCTCCCAGGAGTTGTCGCTGCCCGCCCCGTGGAAGTCGTAGCCCTGGATGTTCTCGATGTCCAGGCTCTTCGACACCTGCGGCAGCTCCCAGCCGGCCGCGATCTTCTTCGGGTCGGCCGGGGTGAACGCGGTGAGCAGCTTGTGGTCGCCGCCCAGCGCGTCCAGCTCCCTGCGGAACTCGGTGATCAGCGCGGTGAAGTTCGCCTTGTCCGCGGCGGCCCAGTGGTTGCCGGGGTGGCCGTCCGGTGACCCCGGCCACTCCCAGTCCAGGTCGAAGCCGTCGAAGATTCCGGCGGCGACGCCCGGCCCGCCCGCGCCCTCGGACGGCGGCAGACTCCCCTTGATGTACATGTCGATGCAGGACTGCACGAACTTCTTCCGCGACGCGTCGGTCGCCGCGACGTCGGAGAAGTACTTGGAGTACGTCCAGCCGCCCAGCGACATGACGACCTTCAGGTTCGGGTACTTCGCCTTGAGCTCCTTGAGCTGGTTGAAGTTGCCGCGGAGCTTGCCCCAGCCGTCGTCGGCCTGCCCGTTGACCGACTGCGAGGCGGGGAAGGCGCGTCCGTAGTCGGCGTCCGCGTCGCCGGCGCCGTCACCCTGGCCGGGGTCCTCCGGGTCCTGCGTGGTGCCCTTGGTCACGCCGTTCAGGCAGGTCAGACTTTACCGTCCTTTGACCATTCTGTGGGCCGAGGGCGGGGGCAGGCCGGTCAGTCGAGCACGCCGAGTTCGGTCGCGCCGAGCCGGGCCGGGTCGGCGATCACGTCGTAGGCCGCGACGACGCCGTCCCTGACCGTGAAGGCGACGGCGAGCAGCAGGCGGCCCCCCGGAGCGGCGACCAACCCCACCGAGCCGTTCACCAGGGCGAGTTCGGACATCCGCGACCGCTCCGCGAGCAGGACGGTGCCCTCCGCCACCGCCCGCGCGCCGCGAACCTCGGCCGGCACGCCCGGCGGCAGGGCCGCGGCGTCGGCGCGGCGGACGGCGTCCGGGGCCAGCACCGCGAGGACCGCCGCGAGATCGCCTGCCCGCGCGGCGGACAGGAACGCCGTCACGGCCGCGCGCTGCCGGGCCAGCTCCGCGGCCGGCACCGCAGGCCCGCCGCGGACCTTGCCCCGGGCCCGGCTCGCCAGCTTCTTCGCGGCATCCGGGCTCCGCTCCACGACCGGTGCGATCTCCTCGAACGGCACGGCGAACATGTCGTGCAGCACGAAGGCCACCCGCTCGGACGGCGTCAGCCGGTCCAGGACCACGAGCAGCGCATGGCTGACCGCGTCCGTCCGCAGCGCCTGCTCCTCCGGCGCGCTCGCACCGGTCCGGCCCGCGGCGGCGTGCGGGAACCCGTCGAGCAGGTGCTGCTCGGTGAGGTCCTCCCGGCGGGAACGGCGCGCGCGCAGCATGTCCAGGCAGATCCGGGTCACCACGGTCCTGAGCCAGCCCGCGAGGTTCTCCACCCGCCCGGCGTCGACGCGCCCGAGCCGCAGCCACGCCTCCTGCACCGCGTCCTCGGCCTCGCCCGCCGAGCCCAGCATCCGGTAGGCCATCGCCTGCAGGCCGCCGCGCTCGCTCTCGAAGCGTGCCGCCAGCCCGTCGTGCTCGTCCACCGCTCGCCCTTCCCACTCGCGCTTCCCGCTCGGCGGTCCCGTCCGGCGGTCACCTCTGCCCGTCCCGAACCGTCACGTCCACGAAGGCCCGTACACGAAGGCCCGTACACGAAGCGCCGTGCCCCTCCCTCCATGACGGACGCGGAGACCCACACGTGACAGGAGAATCCCATGGCGTCACTGCTGCATCTCGACTCCGCCGCCAACCGCTCGGGCGAGTCGGTCAGCAGAGAGCTGACCTCGCTCTTCGCCGAGACGTGGACCGCCGCGAACGGCCCCGGCGGCTACCGCTACCGCGACCTCGCCGCCGACCCGGTGCCGCCGCTGGACACCGCCTACTGCACCCTCGGCCGCCGGGTCGAACGGGCCGGACTGCTCCCGCCCGCGCGGGTGCCCGAGCTGGTCGCCGGGCCGGCGGAGGAGCGCGCCTGGGCGCTGACCGCTCCGCTGATCGCCGAACTGCTCGCCGCCGACACCGTGGTGATCGGCGCCCCGATGTACAACCTGTCGGTCCCCGGGCTGCTCAAGGCATGGATCGACCGGGTGACCTTCCCCGGCGCCTTCCTGGACCCGGCCGACGGCGGAAGCCTGCTGCGGGACACGAAGGTCGTGGTCGTCTCGGCGCGCGGCGGGGCCTACCGGCCGGGCACCCCCGGTGAGCCGCTGGACTTCCACACGCCCTACCTGCGTGCCTACGTGACCCGGTACGGGGTGGCGGAGGGCAACCTGTCGTTCGTCACCGCCGAGCTGACCGTGGCAGGGCTGATGCCGCACCTCGCCCAGCACGGCGACGCCGCCGCCGGCTCGCTGGCCGCCGCGCGAGCCGAGGTGACCGCGCTCGCCGCAGGCCGGGCGCGGGCGGCGTCCGACACCTAGGGCCTGGCGCGGCGGTGCTGGTGCGGCCCGAACGGATCTACGGCAACGCCTAGGGCCTGTCGCCCCCTCGGGGACCCGGCGCCGCGGCCCGCGTTCCCGGAGCCGGCGCCGCAGCCGGGGCGCCGTCCGCAGCGCCCCGGCCCGCCGGTTCTCCGTGCCCCGGCCCGCCGGAGCGGTCAGCCCTCCGGGGAGCCGGCCTGCGCGGGAATCCGGCCGCAGAGCAGGTTGCCGGGGTCCTGCGGGTCGTCGCTGATCCAGAACTGGCGCCACAGCAGCGCGAACTCCTCGCGGCTGAGGTACCCGTCGCCGTTGAGGTCGAGCCGCTCGAAGACGCCCGTCATGTCGGCGGGCCGGCCGTTCCAGGTCTCCACGAGCCTTTGGTGCTCCGCGGGGGAGATGCGGCCGTCGCCGTTGGCGTCCACGGCGTCGAAGACGGTGTCCGCGGTCGCGGTGACCTGGGCGACCATGGCCGGCAGTCTGTCCACGAGCGAGAGCAGTTCGTCCATGTCGACCGCGCCGTCCCCGTTGGCGTCGCCCGCCGCCAGCAGCGCCGCCCACCAGCCCATCAGCAGGCTCTCGACCCGCGCGCGCAGTTCGGTGCCGGGGCCGACGCCCGGCAGCCGGCCCCAGCGGGCGACGAGGGCGCGGAAGTCCTCCTCGCGCAGATAGCCGTCGCCGTCCGCGTCGAACGCGGCGAACATCCCGGTGAGCTTGCGCTCCTGAAACACACTGGCCATGAGCGGCCTCCCTCGACGCCGAACCGAACCGTGTCCGCCGGCGGCCGTGCTGCCGGGCCGCGGCAGCGGGTAACTCTAGGCCGGTTCGGGCGTGTTGCCCCACAAGCACATGCGTACGAACCGTCACCCTTCGGGCGCTCGCCGGCCGTCCGCAGCCACTGACCTGGCACGGTGCCGCCGCCGGGCGGCTACGCGGCCGGAGTCTCGTCGGCCGGCGGCGCGCTGTCGGTGCCGGTGGGCGCGTCGCTCGGCACCTGCTCGGTGGTGGGAGGCGGCGGAGGCGGGGCGCTGTTCCCCGCGGCGGGCGGCGTCGTGCCCGCCGGGGCCGAGGGAGGAGCCGCGGTGGGCGCGGTGGTGGTCGCCCCCGCCGGGTCTGTCGGCCCCGCCGCGGGCCCCCCGGTGGCGGCCGGCGCGTCGGCCGAGGGCGACGCACCCGGGCGGGACGGCGTCGCAGCCGGGGGAGCGACCTTCCGCGACGCCGGAGCGGCAGCGCCGCCCTTGGAGGTGTCGGCCTGCTGCGCCTGCCCGCGCGGCGCGGCGGTTCCGCGGTGCCCGGGGGCCGAAGGCGAGGTGACGGCGTGTCCGGGCGCGGCCGGGCCGCCGTCGGCGGAGGAGGTCGCGAGGACGACGCCGGCCGCCGTGAGCACCGACGCGGTCACCGCCGCGCCGATGAGCGCCCGCCGGCTGCGGCCCGCCCGGTGCCGCCGCCGCAGGGCGGGGGAGGGGGGCGCCGGGGCGGCGAGCGTGGGTGCGGTGACGTCCGCCGCGAAGGGCGACACGCCCAGCGGCACGCCGAAGTCCGCCGCCGAGGCCGGCAGCGGCGCGCCCTGCCAGGCCCCGCCGTCGAAGCACGCCGCCACGTCGGCCGCGGCCGGGCGCTGCGCGGGGTCCTTGGCGAGCATCGCCTCCACGTACGCCCGCAGGTCGGCCGGCGCCTCCGGGCGCAGGCGGGCCAGCGGGGTGAACGGGCGCTCCACGTGCTGCCACAGCACGGCGAGCGGGGTCTCGGCCTGGAACGGCGGCCGCCCGGTGAGCATCTCGTAGAGCGAGCAGCCCAGCGAGTAGACGTCGCCCGCGGACGTCGTCGGCCGGCCCAGGACGGTCTCGGGGGCCACGTACATGCTGGTGCCGCGGACCTGCCCGGCCACGGTCGTGTCGGTGGCCGTCTGCGTGCTGTGCAGGCGGGCGATGCCGAAATCGGCGATCTTGACCAGGCCGTCGCCGTCCACCAGCACGTTGGAGGGCTTCACGTCCCGGTGGACGATGCCCTGCCCGTGCGCCGCGGCCAGGCCGTCGGCGGTCTGCCCGGCCAGCACCGCGAACCGGTCCAGGCGCAGCGGCCCGCTGCGCCGCAGCTCGTCGGCGAGCGTGCCGCCGTCCACGTACTCCATCACCAGGAAGCAGCGGCCGCCGTCCACGCCGAAGTCGTAGACGCCCACCACATGGGGGTGGTGCAGGCGGGCGGCTATCCGGGCCTCGCGCTCGAAGCGTGCCACCGCGACGGGGTCGTCGGTGGCGCAGTCCGCGAGCAGCTTGACCGCCACCGTGCGGCCGAGCCGCTCGTCGCAGGCCCGCCACACCTCGCCCATCCCGCCGCGACCGGCCGGTTCCTCCAGTCGGAAGCGCTCCGCCAGCAGCATCGGGATGACACCCACCTTCCGGCTCGGGGCTGCGCGCCGCGAACATGACACGGCCACGAGACGCCGCATGCCCGCGATCCGCGCGGACATGTCCGCCGACCCACGGTGCTCATCCGACGCGTCCGCCCGACCCGCCCCACCCGAGCTGCGTCCCCGGGCCTGCGTGCCCCCACTACGGACCGGCCGGGCGGGCCGGGCGGTCCGGCGGCCGGAAGCACGCCGTGACGTCCTTGCCGCGCGGACAGGGCCGGGCGTCCCAGGTGTCGGCCAGCGCGTCGACCAGGAGCATGCCGCGGCCGCCGAGCGCGTCGTCCGAGGGCGGGTACGCCTGCGGCATCCGGGGAGAGGGGTCGTGCACGGTGACGTGCAGGCAGTCGTGGTCCCAGGTCAGCACGAGCTGGGCTGCGCCGCGTCCGTGCAGGTGGGCGTTGGTGACCAGCTCCGAGACGGTCAGCAGGACCGCGTCGACGGTGTCCGGCGCGGTCTGCGGCCATCCCAGGGTGGCCAGGTGCGCGCGGGTCCAGTCCCTGGCCGTCTTCGGGCCGGTGTCCAGCGGCAGCGAGCGTGCCCATCCCACTGCCCTGAGCGACGAGTCGTCGGTCATGTCTCTCCCTTGCCTGGATGCGGGTGTGCTGCTCGCCTACCCCGGATACGGCCGTCCGGTGGGTGTCCGGTTTCGGCCGCCCTCGCGGAGGCGGCCCGTGGGGCATGCTGCGATCGGTTCTCGCGCTGGGCCGAGTCCGCCCTGCAGCCGGCCCTGCGCGGGACCCTGGAGCGCCGGCCCGCCGCGCGCGGCCAAGCGGAATACGCCCGGTGACCGGACCGGCGGAGCCGGATGGAACACTTCGTCCTTCGTGCCGTGACGACGCGCCGAGGTGAGCGAGAGATGCTGAGCGAGACGGTGTTCCAGAGCGAGGACCTGCCGGTGGCCGACAGGTTCGACGCCTGGCAGGCGCTGATGAGCCGCACCCACGCCCCCATGCAGATGAGCAGCGAGGACGCGGCCGACTTCCGGGCGCACCAGCGGCTGATCGCGCTGGGCGACGTCGCGGTGTGGCCGGCCACCTTCCAGCAGCTGGTCTTCCGCCGCACGCCCAAGCTGGTCCGGCAGTCCGACCCGGAGAACTGCCATCTCTCCCTGCTGCTGCGCGGCAACGCGGTCGCGAGCTGGAACCGGAACGAGGCCGCGTACAGCGCGTACGACCTCCACATCAACGACACCTCCCTGCCGTTCGAGATCGCGACCGGCAGGGGGCCGATCACCACGATCGGCATCGAGGTCCCCAAAGCGCTGCTGGGACTGCCGTGGGGCAGCGCCCAGTCGGTCATCGGCCGCCGGATATCGGCGCGGGACGGGATGGGCTTCCTGCTGGCCCAGTTCGTCTCCCAGCTGTCCGCCGACACCCGCGCCTACCGGCCCGCGGACGCACCCCGCCTCGGCTCGGTCCTCGCCGAACTGGTCACCGCGCTCTTCGCACACGCACTGGAAGCCCAGGACGCCCTCGCCCCGGAGACGCGCGACCGGACCGTCACGCTCGGCGTCAAGGACTTCATCCGCCGCCGTCTGCACGACTGCGAGCTGACCCCCAGCGCCATCGCCGCCGCTCACCACATCTCCCGCGGCCACCTCCACCGGCTGTTCCAGGCCGAGGGGACCACCGTCGCGTCGTACATCCGCGACCAGCGCCTGGAGGCCGCGCGCCGCGAACTCGCCGACCCGGCCCAGGCGGCCACCCCCGTGCACGTCATCGCCGCCCGGTGGGGGTTCAAGGACCACACCACCTTCACCCGCACCTTCCGCACCGCCTACGGCGCTCCGCCCAGGGACTTCCGCCGCCGGCCGCCTGACCCCCGCCGCACGCACGGATGAGCCCCGAGCCCGCCGGGCCGGACCGGCGACCGGGGCCGTAGGCGCCTCCCCGCCGCCGCGCGGGTACGGCAATCTGGAAGAAAGCGATTCCGCTTCGCCGCCGTACCCTCCCTGGTGGCCTGCTCCCCGGCACGGGGCGCGCACGGGCCGCTGGCGGCGCTGCCAGCCCTCGGTCCGGCGACAGGAGGTTGTGCGGAGATGACCGCTTTGACCACGGACGTGTCCCCGGCGCCCGAACGGGAGCGCCTTCCTGGCGGGACCGCACTGGCCGTCGTCGCGATCGCGGCGATCGTGGCGACCCTCGCGGTCACCGCCCTCGCGCTGCGCGACAGGATCAACATCGAGTCCGACTTCCAGGTCTTCCACCGCGGCGCCACGGCCGTCCTGCACGGCGTCGACCCCTTCGACGTGGCCACCGCCAAGGGCTTCCTCTTCACCTACCCGCCGTTCGCCGCGCTGGTCATGGCGCCGCTGGGGCTGCTGGGCACCGACACCGGGTACGCCCTGTGGACGTTCGCCTCGGTGCCGCTGCTCGCCGGGTCGATCTGGACGATGCTGAAGCAGGTCGACTCCGGGGAGCGGGCGGCGCGCACGCGCCTCACCCTCACGGCGACCGTGCTGTCCCTGTTCACCGCGCCGGTCCTGCTGCACCTGGACCTCGGCCAGATCAACATCCTGCTGATGTTCATCACGCTGGCCGACCTGGTCCGCCGCCCCGGCCGCACCCAGGGCGTCGCCGTGGGCATCGCGGCGGGCATGAAGCTCACCCCCCTGATCTACGTCGCGTACTTCCTGATCACCCGCAGGTTCCGCGCGGCGGCGGTGTCCGCGGCGACCTTCGCGGGCACCGTCCTGATCGGCTTCGCGGTGCTGCCCGGCGCGTCCGCGAAGTACTGGACCAAGCTGGTGTTCGACACCGGACGGATCATCACACCGGGCGCCGGGCCGTACGTCCAGTCGCTGCGCGGCCAGCTCGCCCAGTTGCCCGGTGTGCTGCACGCCAACTGGTTCTGGATGATCGTCGCGGTCGTGGTCGGCCTCGCCGGCCTGGCGCTCTCGGCGTGGGCGTACCGGCTGGCCCTGGAGCCGCTCGGGATCATCGCGTGCACGATGACCGAACTGCTGATCTCCCCGATCTCCTGGCCACCGCACTGGGTGTGGGTGGCCCCGGTGATGGCGCTGTGGGCCTGGTGGGCGCTGCGCCGGCGGAGCCTCGCGCACGCGCTCGGCCTCGCGGTGGTGTGGCTGCTCCTGGTCGGCTCCGCACTGCTGACCTTCATGATGCAGTGGGGCGCGGTGTCCCTGTCGAAGGCAGGGCTGCTGCTCCTCAACAGCCTGCCGCTGCTCCTCGCCTTCGGCTTCCTGGCGGTGCTGGCCGGCGTGCTGCGGCGCCGGGCGGCGGTGCGGGCGGCGGCGGAACCGCGGCCCGTCGCGACCGCGCCGGCATAGCGCCGAGCCGCACCGGACGGCGCTTGACCGCGCCGGACCGAGCCGCGCCGCGCACGCGGAAGGCCGCTACCGCCCGTAGCGGCCTTCCGCTACCGCCCGTAGCGGCCGTCCACCGTGATGGACCTGATGCCGCTGATGTGCCGCGCCCCGCACCGGTCCTGCGGCAGCACCAGCTGCGGGCCCGCGTGGTGGAGCGGCGTGTCGTCGACACGGACCGCGAGCAGCACCGGCGCACGGGCGAAGTCGGGGTCGATCTCGGCCCAGGTCATCAGCGTGCCATGCCCGTCGGCGCCCGCCACGGCGATGAGGAACCGCAGGCGGTCCTTGCGCCGCGCCGGATCGAACGCGGGACCGGCCGCCGACAGGACGTCGTGGAGCAGCGGTCCCTCGAAGCGGTGGTGCTGGACGCCACGGCTCGCACACTCGAAGGCGACCCGGGCCTGATGCTGCGGCCACTGGAGCAGGCCGGCCACGGTGAGCCGCACCGGACGGGCGAGGTCACCGCCGAGCGCGACTTCGGCGAGCGCGTCGGCGGCCGCAAGAGACTGCCCCACGGGGTACCACCTCCTCAGGAGCGGTACCCATGCGCGAGGACTGCGCAAACGCAGATGCGAGCGTAGGACTCATCCCCACCTCTGCTCTGCGATCCCAGGGTGAGTGGTTGCTCGCATCTGCGGGAGGAAAAACGGCGGAGGGCGCTGGTGAGGGCCCTACCGGCTCAGCACGCCGGACGGTGTCCGTGGTTCGCACCGTGCTTGCGACGGCCCTTCTTCTTACGGCGGCGTTTCGACGCCATGGCCCCTCCTCTCCCGGAGTGGATGCGGTGGTCCACCGCCCACGCTTCCACAGCGGCAGGCCCTCCGCATGCCGGCCCGGCCGGATGCGCAGGACTGGGTGGACCGACCGGAACGGCGCGTCGGCGCAGCGCAGAACAGCCAGGTCAGGAGCTGGTCAGGAGCGGTCCCACGGGTGGTGCCCGCGGCCTCCGCCCCCGCTTGCGGGCCCACCCGGATGGCGATTGAGTGGAGAGAGGTCCCACCCGTGATGGGTCGCCTGACGCGACGCCCACCGTCGGCGCCGACGCACTCGCCGCCGCACTCCGGCGCGGCCGCCGGAGTGCGGCGCCCACCCGGGCCGGCCAACCGCCCACCAGGGCAAGGAGAGGGAGTCATGGCGCACCATCACAAGTCGAACAAGGCAGTCGAAGGTGACCCGGACACCGGTCACCGCGGCGGCATGCCGCGGCGCCCCAACGACCAGGAGCTCCAGGAGCGCACCGCGGAGGACCGCGAGGAAGCGGGTCTGAACCCGGGTGCGGGCGGCTCCCCGCCCGACGAACCGCCGTCCGAGGCGCCGTAGCCCACCGGGGGACGCGCCCCAGGCTCCCCGCCGCGCGTCCGGTGCGCCGCACCGGACGCGGCGAGCCGCCGGCGGACCCTAGGTCGGGTCCTCCTGGGTGGCGGCCCGAACCTGCGCGGCCATCGCCGACTCGCGGCGGGCCACCACGACCGCCGCCGCCACGGTGCTCGCGGCGAAGGCGGCCATGACCATCGCGGCGGTGTTCAGGCGGTGGCCGGTCAGGCTGTCGAGCGAGTAGCGGCCGGGCCCGGCCAGACCGAGACCCGCGGCGACGAAGCCGAGGTAGGCCGGGTACTCGTAGCCGCCCGCGGTGTTGAAGAACCCGCCCGAGCGGTGGACCGCCGTCGCGCCGGCCATCGCACCGGCCGCCGCAGCGCCCGCGGCGGGCGTGGCGACGCCGAGCGCCAGCAGGAGGCCGCCGCCCGCCTCGCCCAGCCCCGCCGCGACGGCGCTGGGCCGGCCGGGACGGAAACCCATCGCGTCCATACCCTTTGCGGTCCCCGCGATCCCGCCGCCGCCGAACCACCCGAAGAGCTTCTGGGCGCCGTGCGTGAACAGCACGCCACCGGTCCCCAGGCGCAGGGCCAGCAGCCCGAGATCCTTGCGGTCGAGGCACACCATGTCAGTACGGTCCTTCCGTGAGCGCAGCAGGCCGTTCCAGTCTTCGGCAGCCGTGCCCGCCACGCCCGCGGGGTTGGGCCGGACAGGGCGCGGCCGGGCCCGCCGCGGGCGCCATGAAGTGCGTCACAGCACGGCGAGGCGGTCCGCGGCGCCCGCGCCGGGTGCGGGGCAGGCAACGGCCCCCTCCGGTGGGCCGATCGGGCGGCGGTACGCCCGCCCGGCGGCGGGAGCACCGCCGCGGACCCGCCGGCGGCGACTGAGGTCACCCTTCCCCGCTGCCGCGGGCGCTGGTACAGATGGGGGTGTTCCGCCAGCACTTCGGAAGTCTCGCCATGAACCAGGACAACGCCAGCGGCCTCACCCCCTTCACCATCGACCTGACCTTCGAGGAGGCCAGACGACGGGCCGAGGTGGTGGCCGCCCTCGGGCCCGACTGGGACCCGGCCGCCGCCCTCAGGGACGAGGAGCAGGCGCACGCCCTCCTCTACTCCGGCCTGGACGCCGAGCAGCAGCGCACCTACGACCTGCTGGTGGCGGCCGGTGTGCTGCCGGGGGAGGAGCCGGGCCGTGCGACTGCCCATTGATCCGCAGGCCGACATCGCGCGCCGCGCCTGGGTGGCCTGCCCCGCCTGCGACGACGCCCGCCACTGCGAGACCTGCGCCGCCCGCCGCACCTGCGCCGAGCACTGGCGCTACCTGCTCTCCAACAACGGCCCCGTCGTCCATCTGCAGTGCCCGAGCTGCACCCACATGTGGTCGCTCGACACCCGGCCGGGCGTCGCGCGCCCCGGCGACGGCGGCCACCGCTCCTGACCTCCGGGTCACACGCCAACCAGCTCCGGGTGGCCCCCGGACCCACCGGCCAAGGACCCGCCGGCCGCGTATGCATCGGCTACGGACCCGCCGGCTACGGACCCGCGGTCGGCGGGCGCCGCGCGAGGAAGACGAACTCCCGGCCCGGCCGGTCGGGCGCGTCGCGGACCGCGTGGACCACGAGTCCCGCGGCCGCCAGGTCGGCCTCGACCTCCTCCCGCTCACGGAAGCACAGCGTCGAGTCCGAGGTGAGCACCTCACCGTCCGCGGCGAAGACGCACGTCCCCCGGAACGACACCAGGGGCGGACGCACCTCGGTCAGCTCGATCCAGCTCTCGACGGCGCCGACACCGGGGATGTCGGTCACGCCGTAGGTCGCCTCCTGGTTCCACTCCTCCCAGGCCCGCCGCGCGGGGTCCCGGGTCTCGAAGGCCAGCAGCCCGCCCGGCCGCAGCGAGGCGTGCGCGGCGCGCAGCGTGGACCGCCAGTCGTCCGGGTCCACGATGGCCTGGGCGACGTTCGCGGTCATCGTCACCAGATCGACCCGCAACGGCGGCAGCGCGCTCGCGTCACCGTCGATCCACCGCACCCGGTCGCTGCCGGGTTTGCCGCGGGCCACGTCGAGGGACGCCGCGGCGGGGTCCAGCCCCACCACCTCGAAGCCGCGGTCGGCCAGCAGCAGCGCGAACACCCCCGTCCCGCAGCCGATGTCCAGCACCCGGCGCGCGCCGAACTCCTCGGCGATGCCCAGGTACGCGTCCAGGTCGCCGCGGTCGGGGTCGAGCGGGTCGTATATCGCGGCGAGCCGCGGGTGGGTGAAGCCCTCGTCGGCCATCCCCGCACGGTAGAGGAAGCGCGGCCGTCGCGCCGACCGGATTTCCACACGCGGGACTCGCCGTGCCCATGCACTACATCGACCGGCGTGACCACGGGGGCGGATGCGCGAGTGCACGACGAACCGACGACACGCGGCCGCGGCCGGCTCGGACCCGTCGCCCATCGCGGCCGCTGGATCGCCGGCGGGCTGGGACTCCAACTGGGGGGAATCGGCGGCCCCCTCGCCTACGTGGCGGCGAAGGCCAAGCACGAGGACATCACCGGGCTGATCAGTCTGGCCACGGTCCGGCTCGCCTGGCACGAGTCCCTGCACGCCAGGGCCGGGATCGCGGTGCTCGCCGCCGGAGCGGTGGTCTTCGCCCTTGGCAGCGTGCTGCTCGCGCGGCCGTTCGCCGAGCGCCGTCTCACCCTCCTGGTCGCCGTGCCGGTCGCGGCGGTCTGCGGCGCGTTCGTCCTGGGTGTGGCGGCACTTCTCGTCGCGCTGCTGATCCTGCTCTCCGACTACGGCGGCGACATCCCCTCGGGAGGCGGCGGGAGTTCGGGGAAGAAGGCCGGTCCCAAGACGCCGAGGACCGATGCGCCCGACCCGTCCGTCCCGTCTGGGGGCTTCGGCTCCGCCGCGAGCTGACCGCCTCTGCGTTCCGTCTGACCGCCTCTCCGTCAGCGCGCGTCGGCGGCCGGGTGCCCGGCCAGCTCCCGCAGCAGCGCGTAGCCGGACCCGACCACCGCGCAGGTGCGGTCGTGCCGGGTGGCGAAGGCGGCGACGGCGGTCCCGGTCGCCGGATGGAAGCCCAGGAAGCACTGCTGCCCGAAGGTGGCGCCCGCGTGGAAGAGCAGCGGGCCGCCCGCCGCCGCGTGCTCGTACCAGGTGAGGGTGTACGTCTCCCGTCGGTGCCCGAACCCCCCTCGCAGCTGGGGGAGCAGGACCTCCCGCAGGGCCGGTTCCAGCGGCCCGGCTCGGTCGGGACGCAGGTGCGCCTCCGCGTAGGTCAGGACGTCGCCCGGGGCGGACACGAGCCCGCCGGCCGCCGCGAACGCGCCCATGCCGGTCGCCGGCAGCGGGGTGCGGCCGTCGCCGCGGTGGCCGGTCGCGGCGGCGGCGGGCCCGGCGCCGAGGCCGGTCGCCGCCAGGCCCAGCGGGCGCAGCACCCGCCGGGTGAGCAGGTCGGGGAGCGCGGCGCCGGCCGCGCCCTCCAGCGCCTGACCCAGCAGCGCCACGCCGAAGTTGGAGTAGCGGCGGCGGCTGCCCGGAGCGTGCCGGAGCCGCGTGTCCGCGAAGGCGGCGAGCAGCCGCTCCGGGCGGTAGCCGGTGTAGCCGTTGGTACGCGGGTGCAGCACCGCCCCCGCGAGCAGGTCCCGCGGAATCCGCGGCAGGCCCGAGGTGTGGGTGGCCAGATGGCGCAGCGTGATCCTCCGGGCGGCGCCGGACACCGGCGGCAGGCCGGGCAGATGCGCGGCCAGCGGATCGTCCAGGGCGAGGACGCCCGCGCGGGCCAGGTCGGCGAGCAGCAGCACGGTGAACGTCTTGGTCAGCGACCCGAGGGCGAATCCCGACTCCTCACGCGGCGGCCGGCGGGCCGCGCCGGTCCCGCCGGCCGCCACGGTCCGGCGTCCGGCCCGGCTGACGGCCACCACGACGTCGGGGGCCCGCACCCGCGCGACGGCCGCGTCCAGGAGCGGGCCGAGCCCGGCGTCCCCGGACGCCGCCGAGGACGCCGCCGCGGCGGCCGTCGCACCGGCGGTGGTCGTACCGGCGGTCGCGGGCGTCCGGCCGCCGTCCGTCATGCCGCCGGCAGGACCGGTGCTCACGCGGCGACATCCGAGGACAGTGCCCGCGAGGTGGCCATCGCCGAGGCGAACGCCGCCACCAGCGTGGGGTGGTGCACCTGGTCGAAGACCTCCTCGCGGCTGCCCTGCGGCATCGCCCCTTGTACCGGCATCGCCCCGTCCGGCGCCTGCGCCGCCGCGTACCGCTCCCACATCGCGGCGTCGAGCGCGGGCCGGGGCAGGCAGGCGTCGACCACGAGGAGTTCGCCCAGCAGGTCCCAGTGCTCCAGCTCCGCCCAGTCCGCCGTCCACGCGGGCAGATAGCGGGCGAGGTAGCCGGCGATCTCCGGGGGGATGCGGTCGGGCGCGGCCCCCCAGTCGGTGAGGTGGAAGACGGTGTGGGTGACGTCGTAGGCGATGTGCAGCTGCACGGTCCACGGCTCGGGCATGCGGCCGAGCCAGGTGGCGGCGAGCGCCTGGTCGACGTCGCCGCTGGGCACCAGTCCGATCTTGCGCTCGGCGTTGAGCAGACCGAGCCGCCGGCTCGGCATCATCTCCAGCGCCCGCCAGCTCGCCGTGGACCGGGCCAGGCCGATCGCGTCCTCCAGGCCGGGGTGGCGGCGGCCGAGTTCGTACAGGCTGGCGTAGATCTCCAGCGGTACCGGCGAGAGCGGCTCCTGCCGCTGGAGCTCGGCCAGCAGGTTGCCGCCGTCGAGCAGGTCGCGCCAGGCGTGGTCCAGCAGCCGCTCCGCGCTCTCGTGCTGCCGCGACCCGGCCACTCCCTCGCGGGCCAGCACCCGCATGTTCACCGCCAACTCACCGACGGGCTTGAGCCGTTCGACGATGCCGCGGCCGGTGGCCAGATCGCCGTCGGTGAGCCGGAACTGCTCGCGGTGGGCGTCGAGCCAGGCCAGCGCCCGGTCGCCGACGCGGTGCAGGAGAGCGGGGGGTGCGGTGCTCATGGTGTCGCCTCGGTTTCCTGCCGGGGGTGGCGGGGCAGCGGCGCCGGCGGGCGGGCGCGGGCCAGGGTGGCGGCGAAGGCGGCCACGAGGGTGGAGTGGTAGCAGGCGGTGAACCGCTCGTCCTCGGTGGCGTCCTGCGGCGGCGGGTCGCCGCTCTCGGGCAGCGCGCCGTCCGCGCTCCGCGCCGCGGCCAGCCGGCGCCAGGCGAGCGGATCGTAGGGCGCGCCCGGCAGGCAGGCGCTGACGGCGAGGAACTCCCCGGCCAGGTCCCACAGCCGCTCCTCCAGCCATGTCTCGGTCCAGGCCGGCAGCCACAGCCGGAGGTACTCCGCCAGGGGTGCGGGCAGGCGGTCCGGCGTGCGGCCCCAGTCGGCGGTGTGGAAGACGTCGTGCGTGATGCCGTACGCGGCCCTGCGGTCCAGCGACCACGGTTCCGGGCAGTGGCCGAGGCCGGTCCGCGCCAGTACGGCGTCGAAGTCGGCGTGCGGCCGCAGCCCGATCCTGCGCTCGGCGTTGAGCACGTTGAGGGTACGGGTGTGGTCCTCGCGGGCCACCCGCCAGCGGCGCAGCGCGGTCGTCGACTCGATCAGCTCGTCCGTGCCCGGGTGGCGCAGGCCCGCCCGCGCGAACACCCCGTACAGCTCGACGGGATAGGTGGCCGCCGGCTCCCCGCGGACCATCTCCTCGAACAGCTCGCCGCCGCGGGTCTCCTTCCAGGCGAAGCCGAACAGCTCCGCGGCCGCTTCGCGCACCGGCGCCACCGGGTGCAGGGCGTGGATCACCTGCGCCAGTTCGGCGAGTTCGCCCAGCGGTTTGAGCGTGGTGTTGGGGTCGGCCTCGGTGGCGACGTCGGGCGGCAGCCGGAAGCTCGGGCGCATCGAGGCGAGCCGGCGCAGCGCGCCGGTGACGACGTCGTCCAGCAACGCGGCGTCGGGGTGCGCGGGTTCGCCGTCCGCCGGCGCGGGCGAAGGTGCGGGCGAAGGTGCCGGTGCGGGCCATACGCGGTGCGCGGCCGCGCCCGGGCGGTCTCCGCTCACCGGGGTCACCGGGGTCCGCGGCCGGCGAACCGCCGCGCGGCGGCGGTGTGCAGGGCCACCCGCGGGTCGCCGTCGCTCATCCGGCGCACGTAGACCAGCCCGACGTCGAGGCCGAGGGAGTCCGGCACGTCCGGCGCCCGGGTCAGCCAGCGTCCGACCCCCGCGGCCTGCAGCCAGTCGCGGCGGCGGACCGCCCGCACGAAGCCGCGGGACAGGTCCTCGGTGCGCGCGGCGAGCCCGGCGGCCAGCGCCGGCGCGACGCCCGGCAGGGCGAGCGCGGCCAGTTGCGACGCGCGATGGGCGAGCTTGGGCCACGGGTCGGTCCGCAGCCACGCGTCTCCGGGAAGGGGCTCGGCCGGCCAGTCGCCCTCGGCGTCCGGCAGGAAGGCCCGAGACGCCTCGACCAGGCCGCGGTAGCTCCACAGCGACACGTCCGAGGCGGCGGCGCCCGGGGGATAGGCCGTCAGGGCCCGGCGGACGACCTGCCCGTCGGGGCCGCCGTGCGCCGCCGCCAGGCCCAGGGCGTACGGCGCCAGCACGTCGGCGCCCAGCACCCGGATGGCGGCGAGGGCCGCCGCGTCGTCCTGCGCCAGCAGTGCCGACAGCGCATAGGAGTCGCCCCCGCCGTCGAGGGCGAGAGCGACTCCGTTTGCGACATCGGCAACCACGGCGCGCAGCGATGAGTTCTCCTGCGCCTGCTCGGCCAATGTGTTCCCCCCGACCGTCAGCGGGCGTCCGTCTTGGGCGCGCGCGGCGTGGGAGGCGAGATCAGCAGCAGCGCTGCCAGGAGCAGACCGCCGCCGCACTCGCGCGTGTCGCGGTAGATGCCTTCCGGTTCCGCGGAATCCAGCAGTCCTTCGACCTCGGCGGCAAGGGCTGCCGTCTCGACCGGGGCTGTGAGCTCCGAAGCCATGGGACCATCTCCTTCTGTCGCAGGAGTTTTCAGGATGACATCGGTCTCATTTCGTCGCAAATCGGACAGGGGTGTGACGGGTGGCCGTGCGTCCCGTGCCACGCCCGGACGGGGGCGTCGCGCTGCCGTGCGAACGTTCAGGAGGCGACGGCCGCGGGGACGGCCTCCCAGCCGAAGCCGTCCGGATCGGTGAAGGGTGCGGCCGCGCCGCCGATCGTGAGGCGGTGCGAGCCGGTGCCCTCGGGCGCGACGCCCGCGTCCTTGGCCAGGGCGCGGCGCCGGTACAGCGCCAGCTTGAACGGGCCCGTGCCGGCGTCGAATTCGACGTACATGCCGCGGAAGCTCTTCGCGACGGTGAGGCCCTGGCCGGCGTAGAACTCCTTGCTGGCGCCGATGTCCTCGACCCCCAGCAGCAGGACCAGCTCGTCGATCTGCCGGGTGGCGGGGCCGGCGTCCTTCTTCGCGGAGGTCGCGACCTTCCAGATCGCCCCGTCCGGCGCCCGCACGACGCCGCCGTACCCCCAGAACGACTTCGCGGGCGGCTTCAGCGCCGTGGCCCCCGCGTCGAGGGCGGACCGCACGAAGCCGTCGACGGTGGCGGGCCGCGACACGGTCAGCGCGAGCGTGAACCCGCGGAAACCCGTGGTCTCCGGCTGCGCGGCCCGCAGCCGGAGCTGCGTGTCCAGGCCGAAGGCGGCGGTGTAGAAGCGGCGGGCGGCCGTCGGGTCGGCCACGTCGAGGATGACGGATTCGATGGAAGTCATGGTCATCACGCTAGGCGCGGGGCCGCTGCGGATGCTTCTCGATTCCTGATCGGTACGGCCGGCCGACGCGCCGGCCGCACCGCCGGGGGCGGGGGCGTGCCCGCCGCGGCTTCGCGCACCAGCCGCCGGTAGGCGTCCGGAGGCATGCCGACCAGTTCGGTGAAGCGGGCGCGGAAGACGTCGGGCGAGGAGCAGCCCACGGATCGCCACACGTCGGCGGCGACGAAGCCACCGCCACGCAGCAGGGCCGCCGCCCGCTCGACGCGACGCGCCGTCAGATACGCGTACGGCGACCGCCCGTACGCCAGCCGGAACTGCCGGCTGAGCCGGCCGGCGGGCATGTCCGCGGCGCGGGCGAGGGCCTCGACGTCCAGCGGCTTCGCGTACTCCCGGTCGATCAGGTCCCGGACGCGCCGCAGTCGTGCCAGATCGCTCAGCCGCTGGGCCGCCGCGCGGGCGGCCCCCCACGAGGGGTGGCACATGGGAGAACTCCTCTGCACCGGTGGCCGGAAGGGGTCAGCGCAGCTGCTGGATGCGGACCAGGTTGCCCGCGGGATCGCGGACGGCGCAGTCGCGGATGCCGTACGGCTGGTCGGTCGGCTCCTGGACCACCTCGGTGTCGCCGGCCTGCACCTGGGCGAAGGTGCCGTCGAGGTCCCGGGTGGCCAGCAGGATCCACCCGTAGGTGCCCTTGGCCATCATCTCGGCGACGGTGCGGCGCTCCTCCTCGGTGACGCCCGGGTCGGCGCCCGGGGGCGCGAGCAGGATCGACACGTCGGGCTGCCCGGCCGGGCCGACGGTGATCCAGCGCATCCTGCCCTGCCCGACGTCGCTGCGGACCTCGAAGCCGAGCACGTCGCGGTAGAAGGCCACGGACGCGTCCGGGTCCTCGTGCGGGAGGACCGTGGTGTGGATGGTGATGTCCATGGCGATCATGCTAGGTGCCGCCCCCCGGCCCGCGCTTCTCGGTTCCTGACCGGCCGCCGGTGCGGTCGCGGCGCCCAGCAGTCGCGGCCGGTGAGGCCGCGGGAGACGAACCTGGCCAGCGCCTCGACGGTCTCCGCCTCGACGGCGTCCGCCGCCGCGCTCGCCGCCGGGATGTGCCCCGGCGCCGGTGCGCCCGCTCCCGGGGAGCCGCACCCCTGCGCGGTGCCGCGGCACGGCCGGTCCGCCGCCGGGGCGTGCCTCGTCGACACCGAGGGGCGCGCCTTGTTAGCCACGCCCGCGCCACCGCGGCACAGCGCGGCCCGGCGAGCCCGGACCGCTGAGGGGCGGCTCCCCGCCGGAGACCCTCAGGCCGCCGCCGGATCGGTGTGCGCGGGCGCGGTCGGCGTGTCGCCGCCACCGGACGGTGCCTTCTGCGCGGCTCCGGGCACGGCGAACGGGTCGCGGGCCGGGGTCGGCGCCGAGCCCTGCGCGGCCGGCTCGGTCTGGTCCGGATCGGAGAAAAGGTCCATGGAGATCCCCCTTGTGGCGAAGTGACCGGAGGGAGACTGCCCGCCGTGGCGCCCCCGAGACCCGCTCGGAGATCCGCGCCGGGCGGTCGCCCACCACGAACCCTACGCCTGACCTGGTCGGCACAGCGTCAAGGCCAGGGCGGCGCGGGGCCTCAGCCGACGGTGACGACACGGGCCCACGACGGCGGGGCGTCGGGGACGTACCCGGGGTCCTCCTCGTCCACGGCGCGGGCGGGGCGGGGGAAGAGCCCGACGACGGTACGGCACGGCGGCCGCGCCGAGGGCCACGGCGTCTGCCCGTCCGTCAGGGCCACGATCACGTCAGGGCGGGGCCGGGAGCGCAGCGCCCGCGCGAAGCCCGAGCGCAGGTCCGTTCCGCCGCCGACGAGTGCGAGGTGCTCGGCCGGCAGAGCGGCACGGCGACCCCGGCGGCCGCGTCGCAGGAGATCACCGAGACCAGGTCGCGCCGGCCGGCCACCGCCCGCACCACCCGCCGCGAGCTGCTCGGCTGGGCGGCGCGGCACCGGGCGCTGGTCCTGCCCGCGCAGTTCGCCGGCCACAGCGCGCTGGAAGCCGCCGAGGACGGCGGGGCGTTCCGCATCACCGGCTGGGGGCCGTTCCCCGCCTACCCGGCGTCCTGAGGCGGGCCCCGGCCGACCGCAGAGCCGCCCCGCGGCGACGGTGCGCCGGCCGGCGCGGGGCCGGGCCGGGGAGGGCGACGGCAGCCGAGGCGACGGCGGGACCCGCGTTCGCGGGTCGGTCCGCCGCACGGGGCGCGCGCCGCGGCCCGCCTCAGTTCCAGCGGCCCGCGGCGACGGCCTCGGTGACGTAGTCCTCGAAGGCCCGGGGCGGCCGGCCTTCGCCTTCGGCGTGGCGTTGAGGTGCGCCCGGGGCGTCAGCCCCCGGTCCGGCCAGGCGCCCTGAGCGCTTCGGCGCGCTCCGCCGTCCCGCGACCGCGGCGAACCGCGCAGGTCATCCGTCCTGCTCGAAGTCGCCCAGCCGTGCGGTCAGCCGCTCCTTGGCGGCGGGCCACTCCCGCACGAGCAGGGAGAAGTACACCGAGTCCCGCCAGGTGCCGTCCGGGCGCCGTCGGTGGCGGCGCAGCACGCCCTCGCGCCGTGCGCCCAGGCGCGCGATGGCCGCCTGCGAGCGGTGGTTGAGGTGGTCGGTCTTCAACTGCACCCGTCCCATGCCCAGTTCCTCGAAGGCGTGGCCGAGCAGGAGCAGCTTCGACTCGGTGTTCACGGCGGAGCGCCAGTAGGCGCGCCCGTACCACGTCCAGCCGATCTCCAGCCGTTCGTCGGCCGGCGCGATGTCCATGTACGTGGTCCAGCCCACCGCCCGGCCGCTCGCGCGGTGGACGACCGCGAAGGGGACCGACTCACCCCGCGCCCCCGCCGCCAGCAGGGGGGCGAGCTTGGCGGCCAACTCCTCCCGCGTCCGGGGCGCGGGTGCTCCCTGCCACCGCCACACCTCCTCGTCGCCGCCCCCCGCGGCGAACAGGTCGTCGAGATGCGTCGTCGCCAGCGGCTCCAGGCGCACATGGCGGCCGGTGAGCGTGGTGGGCAGCGGAGTTCTGGCAGGCATGGAGCCGAAGATATCCATGGATCGCACTAGCGGCAAACCGCTATTGCACTAGTGCGACCACGGACGGCGCTCGGTGGTACGCCCCCCGGTAGGGGCCGTCCGTGCGGTGCCCGTCACCGGACGCCCCCTGCATGCATCCCGGCGCCGAAGGGGCCACAGCCGGGGCCACCTCGCCCGGGTCGCCCGGCCCCCGGCGCACCTCCTTGTCGACGGTGCCGAGGGTCACCGGGTCGACGGTGGTGACCGGAGGGGCGCTGAGGGTGTGGCCGCGGCGACCGCGGCCGCGGTGGTGAGGACCCTCCTGCGGGTACGCCTCATGTGCCCTCCCCTGACGTGATGGGGCGCGGGGGCCGATGCCGCGGGAACCGCACCGGGGTTCGTCGTCGTCACCCGGTGTTCCGCTCGCGTTCGCCCGCCCTCGCGCACCGTCAGACAGGCGAGGCGGCCGGAAGGTTGTGCCCGCGGCGCCCCCGCGTGACCGCGCGGGTGCGGCGCGCACCGCCCAGGCGAACGGCTCAGCGCTCGGGCCGCAGACCGGCTCCGGCGAACCGCAGGGCCGCGGGATGCCCGAAGAGGCCGGGCAGACCGCCGGTGTGCAGGAGCACGGTCCGCTCGCCGGGCCTGATGTCCCCGTCCCGGACGGCTGCCGCCAGCCCCGCCATGGCGCGGCCGGTGTAGACCGGATCGAGCATGAGCCCTTCGCTGCGTGCCGCCAGGGTCAGGGCCGACGCGGTCTCCTCGGAGAACGCGCCGTAGCCCTCGCCGACCTGGTCGGTACGGATGCGCAGGTGGTGCGGCGCCGGCCCGGTGCCCGTCCCCGTGCCGGGATCGGTTTCGATTTCGATTTCGATTTCAGGATCGGTTCCGGCATCCGCTCCGGTCGCGATCAGAGGCGCGGCGAAGCGGACGACCGCCTCGGCCGCGTCGGGTCGCGCGCCGCAGTCGACCCCGAGGACGGTGCGCGCGCCGAGCGCGGCGACGAGTCCGGCCATGGTGCCGCCCGAGCCGAGCGCGACCACGACGTGCCGCAGGTCGGGGAGTTGGGCGAGCAGTTCGCGCCCGCAGTCCGCGTAGCCCTCGGCGCCCAGCGCGCTCGAGCCGCCGAAGGGGATCAGGGCGGGGCGGGCGCCGTCGCGACGCAGCGTCTCCACCACGCCGGCGGCCGCCTTCGCCAGCCCGTCGGCGTCCACGGCGCCGGCCCACACCACGCGGGCGCCCAGCAGGCCGTCGAGGGCCAGATTGCCCACGACCGGGCCGCCGGCGCTGCCGGGGAAGACCAGGACGGCGCGCATCCCCGCGCGGGCGGCGGCAGCGGCGGTGAGGCGTGCGTGGTTGCTCTGCGGGGCGCCGGTGGTCACCAGCACGTCCGCGCCGCGGGCGCGCGCCGCGCCGACGGTGTACTCCAGCTTGCGCACCTTGTTGCCGCCGCCGCCCAGACCGGTCAGGTCGTCGCGCTTGATCCACAGGTCCGCCGCGTTCAGCCCGATCGCCTCGGCCAGTCGGGGGGCCGCCTCGACGGGCGTGGGCAGGGCGGTCAGCGTGAGCTTGGGGGGACGCTCGGCGTTCACGGATGCTCGTTCCTTTCGGGGCGCGCGGCCTGGTGCGGCGGCGTGCGTACGGCGGAACCGCCGGAGCCGTGGACGTCGGGTCCGGGCTCCGGGGCGGGCCGTCAGCGCGTGGGCGCGGGATACGGGCGGAAGACGTGTCCGTCGGCGTGCAGGTGGTGCGAGAGGATCGGCGAGTCGATCTCGCCGGACAGCAGCCCGGCGAGGAACTCGGTGCCGGTCATCGGATACACCTCGCACGCGCCGAGGTCCGCGTCCAGCACGACGACCGCCCACTCCTCCGGCGCCCGGCCCGGCTCGACCCGCCAGTTGACCGAGTCGGAGTCGATCGTGTCGGCCCAGGTGACCAGGAGGAGGTCCTCGCCGGCCAGGGCCGCCGGGCGGTTCTCGGTGATCGCCCACAGGTCGTTCAGCTCGTCCATGCGGTCGTCGTTGTAGCCGGCGATCTCGCTGCCGGTCCGGGTGGGCGGCGGCACCAGCAGGCCGAGGTGGCCGTCGAAGTCGCCGCCGCCGTAGACGTCGACCAGCTCCTTGAAGTCCCGCGGCAGCGGCCGCCCGATCCGGTCCTCGGCGGCGGCCCAGTCCCGGGCCTGTGGAGCGGACGGCGGGGGCACCAGCCGGGACAGCCGGTCGAGCGAGGGCGTCATCGGTGCCCCTTCCTGTCGTCTGCGTGTGCGTCTGCGTCGTCGTCGCCGCGGACCGGGATGAAGCGCGTCGCGCGGCATCCTACCGCCGTGGCGATCACCGGGCCGGTCGCTGTCACTGGCACTTCGGGACGTTCAGCACGAACACCCGGTCGAGGTTGCCGTCCTCGCCGTAGTGCAGCTCCTGCCGGTCCGCGCCGCGGGTGTTGTACGGCGTGAAGGAGAACGTCCCGTCGGGGCTGTGCGCCTCGATCATCATGCCGATCGGCCGCAGGTCCTCCGGCCGCATCGGCCCGATCCCGCTGTACCGGTACACGGGGGTGACGGAGTAGTCGATGTGCGGGTGCGCGCCCGCGGCCCGCGCCACCTGCGACTCGTAGTGGTACATGACGGGGTGGTTCGCGTAGCGGTGCGCGGTGACGAAGTTCTCCGGCATGTTGTTCGAGCCGCCCAGGGATGCGGCGAGCAGGTGCGTCCTGTTGTAGGAGGCCTGGCCGTCCCAGCCCGGCATCCGGTTGAAGGCGATCTGCGGGTCGGTGCTCTGGCCGAGCATGTCGGACTGGACCCGCGCGGTCACCCCGGTGGGGCGGCCGTGCATGTCGAGCGGCCCGTACACGACCCGGCCGCCCCACGTGGGGTCGATCGGCTCCTCCTTGTTCCAGCCGGGGAGGTTGGGTTTGTACGCGAGCCCGAGCGGGTCGACCTGGGCCGTCGGATTGGGCACGTAGGCGGCCGGGTTGGGCGCCGGGGTCAGGCCGAGCGGGTCGGGGCTGGTATAGCGGCCGGTGGCCGGGTCGTAGTACCGGAAGTAGTTGTAGTGCCAGCCTGTCTCCCGGTCCGCGTACTGCCCGGGGAAGCGCAGCGGGCAGCCGGGCCGGCCGTCCTGCCCGCCGCCGCCCTGACCGGTGCCGGGGCCGGTCCCGTCCTGCTCGCCCGAGCCCCAGAGCGTCGCGCGCCGCCGCCAGGCGATCTGCCCGTCCGGCGTGAGGAGTTCGGTGGGGCTGCCCACCAGGTCGGTGACGATCGCGTGGAAGCGGCGGTCGGTGTCGTCCTGGTCGTGACCGCCGTCGACCTGGGCGAGCGGCGTGTGGCCGCCGGGCACGTACTCCCAGGTGGTGGTGGCGCCCGCACCGGTGGCCTGCTCGGCCAGGCACACCAGGTCCCAGGTGAAGCGGACCTCCTCGGCGACCGCGCCGGCGGCGTCGAGGCGCTCCTTGGCCACGCGCCGCCCGGCCGCGTCGTGCCGGTAGCGCCAGCGCTGCCCGTCCGGGGTGACGGCCGACACCAGCTGGTCGTAGGCGTTCCAGCTGAAGGAGCGGACGTGCTGCTGCCCGTTGAGCAGCCGGGTGACGGTGCGGACGGTCCTGCCCTGCGCGTCGTACTCGTACCGGGTACGCCCCGCGCGCCGGACCCGGGTGCCGTCGAACTCGCGTGCGCCGCCGCCCGGTTCGTCGAGCGGGGTCGCCGCCTGGGTGACGTTGCCGAGCGCGTCGTAGGCGTAGCGCTCGGTCCAGCCCTCGGCGGTCACCGAGGTGACCCGGCCGGCCTGGTCGAGGCCGAGCCTGCGGACGCCCGAGGCCAGGTCACGGACCTCGGTCAGCAGGTCGTCGGCGCGGTAGGAGAAGCGGCGTTCCAGCACCGGGCGCGCGGGGCCTGCCGCGCCGGACGGCTCGTGGACGACGCCGCGGCGGGTGAGCCGGCCGGTGGCGTCCCAGTGCTGCGCGAGCGTGACGGCGTCGTCCAGTCGCCGCGCCGACTCGCGGCGCAGCGCGTCGAAGGAGAACGCCGTGCGGTGCCCGGCCAGCCGGAGCAGCTCGGGCAGCCCCCCGGCGTCGTAGCTCCAGGTGGACTCGACGCCGGACGGCGTGCGCCGCCAGACGCGGCGGCCGAGCAGGTCGTAGCGGTAGGCGATGCGGCGCCCGTCGACGGTCTCGGACAGCACCCGGCCCATCAGGTCGTGCTCCCTGACCACCTCCACCCCGGCGTTGACCGAGCGGGCGAGGTCGCCCGCCGCGTCGTACTCGAAGGTGGTGGTCTGCTCGCCGTCGCTCTGCGCGACGACCCGGCCGAGGATGTCCCGGGTGAGGGTGACCGTCTCACCGGCGCCGTTCGTGCGCGCGACGAGCTGGCCCGCCGCGTCGTAGGCGTACTCCAGGGAGCGCCCGTCGAAGTCGGTCTCCTCGACCAGACGGCCGGCCGCGTCGTACGCGTACTGCCAGGACCGGCCGAGCGGGCTGGTGACCCGGGTCAGGCGCTTCTCGGTGTCGTACGCGAAGGCGAAGGCGGAGCCGTCGGGCTCGGTGCCCGCAGCGACGAGGTCGAAGTGCGCGGGTTCGAGGCGGCTCACCGTTCCGTCCGGGGCGGTGTGGGCGACGCAGTTCCCCTCCGCGTCGAAGCTCCACTCCTCCCGGCGGCCGTCGGCGCGCTCGCACCACGTCACCAGGCCCTCCGTCGTCCAGCCGACCCGGACGGTGCCGCCGAGCGGGTCGGTGGACTCCACGATCCGCCCGAAGGCGTCGCGCACCGCCGTGGTCACGCCGCCGAGCGGGTCCGTCACGGCGATCGGCAGGCCCGCGGCGTCGGAGGTCATGAGCGTGGTGCCGCCGAGCGCGTCGACGACGGCGGTCAGGTTCCCGGCGTCGTCGTGGACGTACTCGGTGCGGGCGCCCTGCGGGTCGACGGTGGCCACCCGGTTGCCCCGGCTGTCGTACTCGGTCCGCCAGACCCGCCCGGCCTGGTCGGTCATCCGCACCGGCAGGCCGCTGCCGTGGTAGGCGAAGGTGATCCGCCCGCCGTCGGGCTGGACCACGGCCAGGATGTTGCCCGCGGCGTCGTGCTCGAAGCGCGTGGTGCGGCCCAGCGGATCGGTCGCCGACACCATCAGCCGGTTGTCCTGGCTCCACTCCTGGAGCGTGACGCTCCCCAGCGGATCGGTGCTGCGCACCAGCCGGTAGGCGTCGTTGTGCTCGTGCACGGTGGTGTGGCCGAGCGAGTCGGTGAACCGGGTGGTGTGCGTCCGGTCGTCGTAGGCGAAGGAACCGGAGAGGATGCCGTCCGAGCCCCGGGTGGCGACGACCCTGCCGGCCGCGTCGTAGTCGTAGTGGTACGAGGTGCCGGTGCGGTCGGTCCACGAGGTGACACGCCGCCGGTCGTCGTAGGTCAACCGCAGCGGGAGGCCGGAGGAGTTGACGATCTCGGTGAGGTTGCCCGCCGCGTCGTAGCCGTAGCGGGCGAGCGGTGTCCCGCCGCCGGTGTCCGCGCCGTCGCCCGGTGCGGCGGCGGGGTCGTCGGCGGGGCCTGGGGCGTCCGTGCCGAGCAGCCGGAACCCAGTGATGCGGGGGAGCGTGGGGTGGTGGTCGACGGCCACCCGGTAGCCGCCGTGGTGGGTGACCAGGGAGGGCAGGCCGTTCGCCGACCAGGTGACGTCGATCCGGCGCCCGTTGCGGTCCTCGATCGCCGTCAGGCGCAGCACGACCGACCCGGGGCTGTCCGGCGCCGGCCGCGGGTGGTCGAACTCCATGGCCCGCCCGGAGCGCGGATCGAGCACCGTCATCGGCTCGTTGGGCGTACCGCTCCACGACAGCGGCATCCGCGGGCCTCTGAGCGGCAGCACGGCGGACGCGGCGGACGGCGGCGGGTACTCCAGCCGCATGCCGTCGGCGGAGACGTAGACCACACCGCGCTCGTCCAGATGCAGGCGCTGGTCCAGCGTCGACGCCCAACTCGGCCCGAAGAAAAGCCCGTTGCGGTACGTGGATAGATGGGTGCGGCCCAGCACCAGCGGCAGGGCGCCGGGGAGGCTGACGTCGACCGCCGGCATCATCATCTCCCCGGTGGCGACGTCCACCGGGTCGGTCTCGCAGTGGCGCTCGTCCGGCGGCCGCGAGTCGCGGTCGCCGTCACCGGGGCGCACCGGGTCGCCGCCGTTCCCCTCGTTCCCCCCGCCCCCGGCCTTCCCCGCGTTGCGGGCGGCGTCGGCGCCGGCCCGCTCGCCGTCCTTCGCACCGGCGGCCGCGGTCGCGCCCGCTCCGGAGACGTCACCGGGGTGGTGGCTGCCGGGGGCGTGCGGATGGTGCTTGCCCGCCTTGCCCGCGAGGTCGTCCTCGACCCGGTCGAAGTGGTCGGCGGCATCGTGCACGTGCTGGCTGATGCGGTGGTGGCCGTGGCCCAGCGCCTTGGGGACCTTCTGGGCTATGTGGTCGATGATCTCGACGGTCGGCTTGACGAGCTTGTTGACGATGCTCACGGCCGGACCTCCCGGGCGCGCGCCGTCCCTGCGTCCCGCCGCGAGACCTCCGCCATGTGTCGACCCCCCTGTACCGCCCGCCGTTGAGGCGTGCATGACGACGCATCACTCATCGACCAGGGACGATACCCGGCGCCGGGCGGTTCCCGACCCGCCCCGTGCCAACCCGCCGTCCGCCCCCGCCCGCGACCGCCGCCGGCCGGCCGTTGCGCCCGGACGGCGCCGCGAAGGGCTGCGCAGGAGCCGGCCCGCAAGCCCGCGGGAAATGCACGGGGATTCTCCGGGCGCCCGATACGGAAGAAAGGGAAAGCGTTCGTCGGCGAACAGGGATTTCTTCGGCGGCGGATGGCAGCAACTCGCCCCGCCGCCCGGTGAGGAGGGCGGCGGGGCGAGGAGGGAAAGCGGGAATTCCGCCTTGGTTCGGCCTAGTAGGGGCCGTTGACGTTGTCGATCGAACCGTACACGTGGTACGCGTAGTTGCACGCGGCGGTGAGGTTGGCGACCGGGTCGTAGATGTTGGTCGAGGTGCCCGGCACATGGTAGGTGTCGAACGTCGGCTGGATGACCTGCAGCAGGCCGATCGACGGGGTGCCGGCGGCCGCGTTGGAGTCCCACAGGTTGATGGCGTTCGGGTTGCCGGAGGACTCCCGCATGGTGTTGCGGTAGATGCCGTCGTAGCTGCCCGGTATGCCGTTCTGCTTCATGACCGCGAGCGCGTGGTTGATCCAGCCGTTCAGGTTGTCCGGGTACGCCGTGCTCGCAGCGGTGGACGACGTGCTGGACGCGGTGGTGGCGGTCGTCGCCGCCACGGGAGCCGCCTTCACGGTGGTGGAGGTGGACGCGGTGGACGCCTTGGACGCGGCGGGCTTCTCGGTGTGGCCCCAGGTCGGGAGCTTGAGGACCTGGCCCGGGTGGATGATGTACGGGCTGTGGATCTTGTTGGCCCACGCGATGGCGTGCCAGCCGCCCGGGGTCTTGTGGGCGCGGGCGATGCCCCTCAGGGTGTCGCCCTTCTTGACCGTGTACTTGGCGGACGAGTGGTGCCAGGTGTGCGCGGCGTGCGGCGCGCTCTTGGCGGCCGACGGCTCGGCGGCCTGGGCGGTGCCGGTGAACGCGGCACAGGCGATCGCGGCGAAGGTGCCGGCGACGACGGCGCCACGGCCGGAGACCAGACGCTTCTTCGCAGGACGGTTGTAGGCATGCTTGGGCATGGTGGGGACCTCTTCCACGATTGCTTGTGAGCAGTGGCCGGCCCCCCCTGGTCGATCCGGCCCGCATTTCGTTTGGCGGTGTACTGCGGCGAGCACATTGTTAGCAGCCGGTAAAAGGCACCACAATTGCCCTTGTTGCTAGGTCGCTTAGTAGATGCCTTTGGGGTCCGCGCATTCGGCCGGGAATTGCCACGGCGGGGGCCCGTCGCGGATGCACTATCGCGCTTCGTAGGTGATGTGCGTCCTATGTCGTGCATCACGCGGAACGCCGTGGAAATGGGCTCTCGGCCCCCGATTCCGGGCGGGGAGCGCCGGAGATGTATTTGTGATGCAAAGATGTCGTACTATTTCAAATAGTGCATTGCGTATTTACATCATCAAAACGGACATACAGTAGCGATCTGCCTGCCGGGATCTGCCCGCCTGACGCACACGTGGGCGCACACCGGGACGCACGCGTGGCGGCGCCGGCGGCAGCCCGCACCGGCTCGGCCCCCAGGAAGTGTCAGGTCCGGTGGACACTCTCCGCGGCGCGGTGTGACAGTACGTCGGCGAGGCAGTCACCCGAAGGCCAGGCGGACGGGACAGCGCATGGATCCGGTGTACGTGATCGGCACGTCGATGACCCGCTTCGGGCCCCTGCCGGAGGCCGGCGTCAAGTCGCTGACCAGGGAGGCGGTCGGGGGAGCGCTGGCGGACGCGGCGCTCCCGGCGGCCGCCGTCGAGGCCGTCTTCTTCGCCAACGCCACCCAGGGCGTGGTCGAGGGGCAGGTGTCCACACCCGGGCAGTTCGCGCTGCACGCCGCGGGAGTCACCGGCGTGCCGGTCGTCAACGTCGAGAACGCCTGCGCCTCCGCCGCGACCGCCTTCTGGCTCGCCTGCACCCAGGTCAGGTCCGGCGGCGCGGACACGGTGCTGGCCGTCGGCGCGGAGAAGATGGTCTACCCCGGCCCCGACCGCGCGGCCCGCGTCTTCGACTCCTTCCTCGGCGCCCTGGACGTCGAGAGGGCGCAGGAGTCGCTGGACCGCGTGCTCGCGCTGGGCGCCGACGTGCCAGGACGGTCCGGCGAGGGCCGCCGCACCGTCATGATGGACCTCTACGCCGGCCTGTGCCGCGCCCACATGCGCCGCTTCGGCACCACCCGTGAGCAGCTCGCCCTCATCGCGTCCAAGAACCACGGCCACGCCGCCCTGAACGACAAGTGCCACTACGACCGGCCGATGTCCCCGGAGCAGGTGCTGGCCGGGCGGCCGCTGGCCTACCCGCTGACCGTCCCGATGTGCGCGCCGCTCAGCGACGGCGCGGCCGCCGCCGTCGTCTGCAACCGGTCCGGCCTCGACCGGCTGCCACGCGCCGTCCGGTCGCGCGCGGTCCGGGTCCGCGCGTGCGAGCTGCGCTCGGCCACCGACCGCGCATGGGACGACTTCGACCGGCACGTCGTGCGCCGGGCGGCGCTCGCCGCGTACGAGCGGGCGGGGGTACGGGCGGAGCAGGTCGACCTCGCGGAGGTGCACGACGCCGCGGCCTTCGGGGAGCTCTTCGCCGCCGAGCTGCTCGGCCTCGCGCCGCTCGGCGGCGGCGGCAGGCTCGCCGAATCCGGCGACACGCGCCTGGGCGGCGCGATCCCGATCAACACCTCCGGCGGCCTGGAGTCCCGCGGACATCCGATCGGCGCCACCGGCCTCGCCCAGATCCACGAGCTGGTCACCCAGCTGCGCGGCGAGGCCGGCGCCCGGCAGGTCAGGGACGCGTCGGTCGGCGTCCAGGAGAACGGCGGCGCGTTCCTCGGCGTCGAGGAGGCGGCCGCCGTGGTGACCGTCCTCTCCTCCGGCGGCTAGGGCCTGTCGTGCGGATCTCCGCGGCGGACCGGATGACGGCGGCCGGCAGGCCCGTCGCGCAGGGTCAGCCGTGCGCCGTGGGGGCGGCGCCGACCGCCAGCAGCCCGGGGTGTGGGGGCGTGATCCAGTCCGGCGTGCACGAAGACCCGCTTGAGCAGGGCGACGAGGGTCCGCGCCTCCTCCGGCTCCAGCCCGCCGAGCAGCCGGGTCTCGAAGCCGCCGACCGGGGTCCTCCGCAGGCTGAGGTCCGCGCTGGGCAGCGCAGGCGTCACGGCCCAGGACCACCTGGTGGCCGACCTTCGCTGCTGCGTGCGGCAGCGCGCCGGCTCGGCCGATCCGCGCAAGGTCCGGCCCGCCGCGGCGTCGAGTGGGAGTCCCGCCCGTCGGTGCGCGAGCACGCCGCCCCGCGCGGCACCGTGGTCATCGGGCCCCGGGGGCCTCCCGACGCGGACGGTCGAGGACCACGTCCGCGACGTGATCGTCCCGAGCCTGCACCAGATCGCCCGGGGGCGTCTCGGGGAGCGGACAAGCCCCGAACGTTCGCTCCGCCGGTTGTGACAGACCGGCGACCCGGGGAAGGCGAGGAGCAGGAGAGCGTGAGGCATGACGCGGATGTCCTGCCCGCGCCCGGCATCGGGCTGAAGGACACAGGCGATGATCAGTGGTGAGTGAGCGGTTTCTCGCGGTAGGACCTGACACCGGACAGGTCGCGGTGGCCCGCAGGTGGGCCCGCGCCCGGGTGGAGGAGTTCGCGTGGCCGACGCGATGGCGGCCGGACACCGGTCTGGTCGCCCTCGTGGTGTCGGAGCTGCTGACGAACGCGCTGCGGTACGCCGGCGGCCTCGCGGGACTGTCGCTGGTCTTCGGCGCCCGGCGGCTGCGGATCGTGGTGAGCGACGACTCCGTCCAGAACCCGGTGCTGCGCCGGCCGAAGGAAGGCGAACCCGGCGGGCGGGGCCTGGGCATCGTCGCCTCGGTGGCCGAGTCCTGGGGCACCGTGCCGACCGGGCACGGCAAGCAGGTCTGGGCCGACCTCACCGACACCGGCGGCATCCACCAGCCGCTGCCGCCCGTGCGGGCGGCGGGGGAGCCGGGCGGCTGGAACCTTTCTCAGGACTGCCTGAGCTGCTCCTCGGTGATCACCGGGAACAGCTCGGCGGCGCCGGTGAGGTCCAGCAGGCGACCGACCTGGGTGCTCACGCCCAGCAGGCGGACGCTTCCCTCCTGCTCCAAGGCGCTGTTGCGGGCCAGCAGGAGACTGGTGAGGAAGGTGGAGTCGGCGAAGCCGACACCGGTGAGATCCAGAACCAGGTGGGGATGGTGAGCCAGAGCCGCCTCCACGGCCTGGCGCAGCGGCACCACGCCGTCCAGGTCCGCGTCCCCTGCGACCGTGATCACGCTCGGTTCCCCGAGGCGGCTGGCCACGGTCAGGGGCTCGGATCCGTCCGGCGATGGAACAGGCTCGGCATCCATAACGTCTCCCGTAGTCGAACGTCCGTCCAGTGCAGCCATGATGGTTGCACACCCGGCCCGGCGGCGGACCCCAAGGGGGGCGGGCTGCCGTAGGGCGCTTCACCGGGGGCGCGCCCGCCTTCACGCCGTGCGCGTGCCGCTGCTGCCGTCTTTGCCGCTGCGGCTGCCGCTGTCGCGGAGCCGGTCGGCGTGCCGGGTGAGGGTGTCGATCCGCGCGGCGAGGTCGCGGTGGCCGGCCCCCAGGTGCGGGCGGATCGCGGTCAGAGGGGTGAGCAGGCCGGCGGCGTCGTCGGCGGCGAGGGCCGCGTCCAGATGGCCGACCTCAGTGCCCGCCGCGGCGGGGAGGTCGGTGAGCGCGGTGATCTGCCCGGCGAGCCTGCGCATGTCGGCTGCCTGGGTGCGGGCCCAGGCGGTGACGCTCCGGTCGGCGGCGCGACGGCTGCGGGTCGCGCTGACCCGCTCCTCACCGGTGGAGCCCGCGGGGCCGGGACGCAGGCGCAGATAGCGCCGTTCGGCGGCCTGGCGACTGGCGACGCCGAGTGGGGCCGCGAGATCCGACCAGCTGGCACCGGCCGCCCGCGCCGTCTCGATCAGACCCGTCTCCCAGCCGGCGAGCTGTTCGCGCACCTCGCGCAGCAGCAGCAGGGAGGCCAGTGCCTGCTCGGCTCCGGCCGCGGGGGCGGCGGGCCCGGCGGGCCCGCCGCTGCGGGCGTCGCGTACCGCCGTCTCGATGGTCTCCAGTGCCGCGGCCGCGGCGAGGAACGAGGCCGCGCCGGGGGGCGGCGGGTCATCGGGTGCGGACCGTTCGGCTGTCATGGGCCCTGCCTCACAGCGTCACCCTCGGGGTGACATCGGTGTTTGTCATCGGATGGATGACATGCTACAACAGGGCGCAGGTGAAAGACACCGGCGACGACCGCCCGACTCCCTGGAGGTGTTCCGCGATGCTGATGCGTACCGACCCCTTCCGTGAACTGGACCGACTCACCGAGCAGCTCCTGCGCCCCGGCACCTGGTCGAGGCCGGCGGCCATGCCGATGGACGCCTTCCGCGACGGCGGGGAGTACGTGGTGTCCTTCGATCTGCCCGGCGTCGCGCCGGAGGCCATCGACATCGACGTCGAGCGCGACATGCTGACGGTGAAGGCCGAGCGCCGGCCGGCCCCGCACGGCGAGGGCGTGCGGCTGGACGTCTCCGAGCGTCCGCTCGGCGTCTTCTCCCGGCGGATCTTGCTCGCCGACGCCCTGGACACCGAACAGATCAGGGCCGACTACGAAGCCGGGGTGCTGACGCTGCGCATCCCGATCGCCGAGCGCGCCAAGGCCCGCAAGATCAGCGTCGGCGCGCGTGCCGCCCGCCAGGAGATCGCGAGCTGAATCCCCGCGGCCGCGCCCCGGCGGACCGCGACCGCCGTCCGTCGGGCGGCGCAGCCGCCACCCCCTCCCCATCCGGGCGCCCCGCCTGACCGGCGGGGCGCCCGGCCGAGACGAGAAGGCGACGCTGAACCGATGCACGCACAGCCCGGACAGCGCCGGAAGCCGCCGGCGCCGTCCTACGACCGGATGCTGGAGACCGTCCGCTACGACGGCGCCTATCCGACCCGCGAACGCGCCGCGCAGGCCGTGCACACCGTGCTCGGCGCGCTGGGCGGCCAGCTCGGCGCCGACCTGCGCGCCGAACTCGCCGCGCGGCTGCCCGCCGAGGCCGCCGATGCCCTGACCGCCCAGCAGCCGGCCGCACAATCGCGCACCGGCTGGGGCTTCGTCCAGGACATCGCCGGGCGTACCGGTGTGAGTCCCGCCGTCGCCCGATGGGACACCGGGGCGGTGCTGAGCACCGTGGCCGCGCTGGCCGGCCCCGATCTGCTCACCCTCCTCATCGGAGGACTGCCCTCCGGCTACGCCCTGCTGTTCGGCCGCGCCGAACTCGCCCGCGCCGCCTGAGCCGTTCGGGCGGACATTCCTGCGAACTCGCGTACATGACCGGCCGCTCGGCGGGCAGCTGAGTGGCTGTCGACCGGGATACCGAGAGGTGATGACATGACCGCTGACAAGACGGTGATGGAGGCGCGTCCCGTCTCCGCCCCGGCCGCCCAACCGCCCACCGGCCGAACGGAGATCGCCGGCCTTCCATGGGTCGACGACCCCGGCAGCGTCGCTCCGCCGGACGCGCGGGCGCTGTCGAAGGTCTTCTTCGACCGGCTGGCGACCCTGGAAGAGGGCACCCCGGAGTACGCGTACGCGCGCAACACCCTGATCGAGATGAACATGTCCCTCGTCCGGTTCAGCGCCCGCCGCTTCCGCGGGCGCGGCCCGGAGGAGATGGAGGACATCCTCCAGGTCGGCACCATCGGACTGATCAAGGCCATCGACCGGTTCGACCTCAGCCGTGAGGTGGAGTTCAGCACCTTCGCGGTGCCGTACGTGGTCGGCGAGATGAAGCGGTTCTTCCGGGACACCAGCTGGGCCGTCCACGTCCCGCGGCGGTTGCAGGAGCTGCGGGTGGAACTGGCGAAGGCCCGCGACCACCTCACCGCGTTGCTGGACGCGCCGCCGACCGTGGCGGAGCTGGCCGCGTACCTGGAGGTCGGCGAGGAGGAGGTCATCGAAGGGCTGGTGGCCTCCAACGGCTACACCGCGGGCTCCCTCGACCTGCCCGTCGGCGACGACGTCGCGGACCCGGCGGAGGCAGGTCGCACGTACGCCGACACGATCGGCGCCTGGGACCCGGCGATGGAGCTGATGGAGGATCTCCACGTGCTGGCGCCCCTGGTGGAGCGGCTCGACGCCCGCGAACGGCTGCTGCTGCGCATGCGCTTCGGACAGGAGATGACGCAGGCCGCGATAGGGGCGGAGCTGGGGTACTCCCAGATGCACGTGTCCCGCCTGCTGTCCCGGACTCTGGCCAAGCTGCGCGCGGGCCTGCTCGCGGACGGCTGACCGGCGGCAGGCCCGGGGCTCCGCCGCCCGCGAGCGGGCCGGCACGCGGCCCCGGGCCCGTCAGGCGTCGGCCCGCGCACCCGTCGCGGCCGGCACCCCGCACTCGCGTACGGCCTCCGAGCCGGCGGACGACCCCGCCGCTCCGGCCGCGACGCTCGCGGCGGCGCACAGCGCGACCGGGAGGAAGAGGGCGACGTTCAGCGGCACGAAGCGGGTCAGCGGCCCGATGACGGCGGGGCCGGCGAGCATCCCCAGGTAGCCGAGTCCGGCCACCCGCGACACGTTCGCTCCCGCCGCGGCCTGGTCCGCGTGCCCCGCGGCGCTGAACAGCTGCGGGATGCACCCCGACAGCCCCAGCCCGAACAGGCTCCAGCAGGCGAGCGCGAGCGGGACGACGTGCGTGCCCGCCGCGCCGGCCAGGCCGACGGCGGCCAGCGCCGAACCGTAGCGCAGGACGGCGACGGCGCCGAACCGCGCGGCGATGCGGTCGGTGACGAAGCGGCCGAGGGTCATGGCCGTCGCGAAGGAGCCGTACGCCAGCGCCGCGGTCGCGGCCGGCGCGCCGAGCACGTCCCGCAGGTCCAGCGCGCTCCAGTCGTTCGCCACCCCTTCGCAGAGCATGAGCATCAGAGCCAGGCCGGCGAGCACCCAGATACGGCGAGGCGTCCGCCGCCGGCCGCCGGCCGGGGCGCCTGTCCCGCCGGCCGCCGCGCCCGCCGCTTCGCCGGCCGCATCGAGCGTGCCCGGGTCCGCGGCGCCGGACGCCGGCGCCGGGCGCTGCGGCCTGAGCAGGAGCGGCGTCGCCAGGCCGGTGCCCGCCAGTCCGGCCAGCGCCACCGCGCCGAGCGTCTGCGCCGCGCTCCAGCCCAGGTTCAGGGTGAGGGCGCCCAGCAGGGAGGCGATCACCCCGCCGACGGAGAACACTGCGTGGAACGCCGACATGACGGGCCGGCCGTAGCCGTGCTCGACCTGCACGGCGTGGGCGTTCATGCTGACGTCCAGGCAGCCGTTGCCGAAGCCGAGCACCACGAGGGCCGCGCCCAGCGCCCAGGGGGCGGTGGCGAGACCGGGCAGTACGACCGCGGCCGCGCACAGGGCCGCGCTCACGGGGACGACCCGGTGCGCGCCGACCCGGTCCGTGAGCGGCCCGGCGACCTGCATCCCGGCGAACGCGCCGCCGCCCAGCAGCAGGAGGAGCCAGCCGAGCACCGCGTGGCTGATCCCGACGCGCTGCTCCGCCAGCGGGATGTGCACGATCCACATGCCCAGCACGAAGCCGTTGATCGCGAAGAAGCCGAAGGTGGCGGCCCGGGCGGCCCGCAGAGGTCTGTCCATGACCCGAACGGTACGAACAGCTCTGCTGTTTGTAAAGTTGCGTTTCGAACATTGCTGGTGTTCGATGAGCCCATGACGAGCGCGACGAACCCTGCCGCCGACCGAGTGCGGAAGGTCATCGAGGCCGTGCGCGAGGCAGGCCGGCTGAGCGTCACGGAGCTGGCGGAGCTCACCGGCGCCTCGGAGATGACCATCCGCCGCGATCTCGACGTCCTGGCCGAGCAGGGCATCCTCGAGCGCTACCGCGGCGGCGCGCGAAGCCTGCTGCTGCGCGGTGAGGAGCCGCCCTTCGCGCTGCGCGCGCAGGAAGGGCTGGACGGCAAGCGGCGCATCGCCGCCGCCGTCGCCGGGATGCTCACCGATGGCGAGTCGGTGGTCCTCGACAGCGGCACCACCTGCCTGGAGGTCGCGCGCGCGCTCCAGCACCGCCGGATCACCGTGATGCCGCTGTCCCTGCACGCCGCCAACGCCCTGACCGGCGCGCCGCAGATCAGGCTGCTCGTCCCCGGCGGCGAACCGCGCCCCGGCGAACTCGCCCTGACCGGCGCCCTCACCGAGGCCTCGCTGGCCGCGCTCCGCTTCGACACCGCGGTCGTCGGCTGCTGCGGCCTCACCGCGGCCGACGGGCTCACCGCCTACGACCTCGCCGACGCGACCGTCAAACGGGCTGCCATCAGGTCCGCCCGGCGGGTGATCGCGGTCGCGGACGCGGCCAAGTTCTCACGCACCGCACTGGCCTTCGTCGCGCCCCTGTCGGCGCTGCACACCGTCGTCACCGACACCGCCGCCCCGGCGGACGAGACGCAGGCGCTGGCCGCCGCGGGTGTGGCCGTGCACGCGGTCTGAACGCCGGATCGCCGTCGCGGGCCGGCCGAGGCGGTGCGCTCGGCCGGCCCGCGACGGGCCGGGATCTCAGCGTGCCGGGGTCAGCGCGCGGTACGGGTGATGTTCTCCGCCTGCGGGCCCTTCTGCCCCTGGGTGACCTCGAAGGTCACCGCCTCGCCTTCGAGAAGTTCGCGATAGCCGTTGCCGGAGATGTTGGAGTAGTGGGCGAAGACGTCGGGACCCCCGCCGTCCTGAGCGATGAAGCCGAAGCCCTTTTCGGAGTTGAACCACTTCACGGTGCCGCTGGCCATACGAATGCGTCCTTCTCTTCGTCGCGGGACGCCTGTCGGGGCGCCCCTCGGCATCCCCGGCGGGGCGCCCGCGAACTGTCTACCCCGCCGCGTCCCGCCCCACCCGTCGCAATCTTGCGCAATCGACGGCGCGGTCCGACGGGGACTCCGCTCAGCCCCCGATCCCGCGCGGGCGCCGGAACTCGCCCAGCACGAGGGCGAGTTCCGCCGGCGCCCGCTCGGCGACGCGGGCTGCGACGCCCCGAGGCGGTCGGCCGGCGCTGATCCGAGGGGGCGAGCCGGGCACTCAGAGGGCCGGGGTGAAGCGGTCCCAGGCGCGGTGGTGCTTCAGCAGCTCGGTGAGGCCCTCCAGCGCCGCGCTCGCGGCGCCGGCGGTCACCACGCCGGGGGCGTCGGAGGCGATGCCGGCCGCGCTCAGCGCCTCGGTCCCCGCGCCCCAGGCGCCCAGCGCCTTCCCGTGCCGGTACGCCTCGGTGAGCATGAGCAGCACCCGCGGATCGACGCCGCCGGCGATCGCGGCGCCGTCGTCCACCTTGGCGTCGCGCGCGCCGTAGGTGTCGGCGCCGACGGCCGGGGCCCCGGCCAGCAGGATCGCGTCGAACTCGGTGGAGCGGGCGGCGCCGAAGGTGCGCTGGACGGTGACGGGGTCGCCGTCCGCGTCGAGCTGCCCGCCGGTCGCGGCGACCACCAGCGGGACCATTCCGGCGTCGAGCACCGCCTGCCGGACCGTCCTGACCTCGCTCGGGTCCTGGTCGGCCGCGACGACGACACCGATCACGCGGCCGTCCGTCGGCCACCGGCCGCCCAGCTGGGACAGGGCCGGACTGGGCTGCGGATCGGTCAGCGGCACGGTCGGCGCCGGGGCGGGCAGGCCGAGCCCGGAGGCGACCTCGGCGCACAGTCCGGGGTCGATGTTGGCGAGGACCGTCAGGGCGCGTTCCCTGATCGCCGTCTCCTGGCACTTGCTCAGCTCGAAGGTGTAGGAGGCGACGATGTGCTCGCGCTCGGTCGGGGTCATGCTGAGCCAGAACAGCCTGGCCTGGCTGAAGTGGTCGTCGAAGCTCGCCGCCGCGTCCCGCACCTTGCGGGCCGCCGGCACCTCGACGGGCACCTCGACGTAGCCGCCGGCGTCCGCTCCGGCGAGGAACGGGCAGCCGCCGTCGAGGGAGTTGGGGCGGTAGGGCGCCACCCCGCTGTGCACGGCGCTCTGGTGCATGCCGTCGCGCAGCATGTCGTCGACCGGGACGTGCGGGCGGTTGATCGGCAGCTGGGCGAAGTTCGGACCGCCGAGACGGGTGATCTGCGTGTCCAGGTAGGAGAAGAGCCGTCCCTGCATCAGCGCGTCGTTGGTGACGTCGATGCCGGGCACGAGGTGGCCGACGTGGAAGGCGACCTGCTCGGTCTCGGCGAAGTAGTTCGTCGGATTGGCGTTGAGCGTGAGCAGCCCGATCGGCTGCACGGGCGCGAGCTCCTCGGGGACGATCTTCGTCGGGTCGAGCAGGTCGATGCCCTCGAACATCTGCTCCTCGGTGTCGGGGAAGGTCTGCACGCCCAGCTCCCACTGGGGGAAGGCACCGGACTCGATGGCGTCGGCCAGGTCCCGCCGGTGGAAGTCGGGGTCCATGCCCGCGGTGATCTGCGCCTCCTCCCACACCAGGGAGTGCACGCCGAGCCGGGGCTTCCAGTGGAACTTCACCAGCGTGGTGGCGCCCTCGGCGTCGACCAGGCGGAAGGTGTGGACGCCGAAGCCCTCCATCATCCGGTACGAGCGGGGGATGCCGCGGTCGGACATGTTCCACAGCGTGTGGTGGGTGGCCTCGGTGTGCAGGGTGACGAAGTCCCAGAAGGTGTCGTGCGCGCTCTGCGCCTGGGGGATCTCCCGGTCCGGGTGCGGCTTGCCGGCGTGGATGACGTCGGGGAACTTGATCGCGTCCTGGATGAAGAACACCGGCATGTTGTTGCCCACCAGGTCGAAGACGCCCTCGGTGGTGTAGAACTTCGTCGCGAACCCCCGGGTGTCGCGGACCGTGTCGGCCGAGCCGCGCGAGCCCAGCACGGTGGAGAACCGCACGAACACCGGCGTCTCCACGTCCTTGCCCAGGAACGCCGCCCTGGTGATCCGCGCCGCGCTGCCGTACCCCCGGAACACCCCGTGCGCGGCCGCGCCCCGGGCGTGCACCACCCGCTCCGGGATGCGCTCGTGGTCGAAGTGGGTGATCTTCTCGCGCAGATGATGGTCCTGGAGCAGCACCGGGCCGCGCGGCCCGGCCTTCAGCGAGTGGTCGCTCTCGTACAGCCGTGTGCCCTGCGCGGTCGTCAGCCGCCCGCCCCCCTGCGCGACCTTCTCCGTAGCCGCGGTCACGGGGTTCTTCTCGTTCTTCTTGTCGCTCACTGGGTTTCCGATCGTGGAGAACACGGCGCTGCGCCTCCCTGCACCATGAGACGCGCGGGACTGCTGGTTCAACGGTTACCCGGTCCTCGCGAGGTGACGCAGAAGCCGCGGAGCCGGGCCGCGGATTCACCCGGGCGAACGAGTCCGCCCGGGTGGGACGCCGGCCGGCCGCACGGTCCTCCCGGGAGCCGCCGCTCCCGCTGCGGGGCCGCGGCCCCGCAGCGCCTCAGCGGCCGCCGTCCGGCTCCAGGCCGTGCACCGTGGTCAGCTCGGTCAGCCCGCACACGGTCAGCACCGGGCCGAGCAGCGCGGACGCGACGATCTCGATGCGCTCGGCCCGCACCAGCAGCACGCTCAGCCCGGCGCTGTCGAGATACTCCACCCGGCTCAGATCGACGATCAGCGGGCGTCCCGACACGTCACCGAGCGCCTCGTCGGTGGCCGCGGCCAGGTCGGCGCTGTTGGTCATGTCCACCTCGCCGACGGCGGACAGGATGACGGCGCCGTCCGGACGCCGATCTGCGGTCAGGGTGAGGGCAGTGGTCATGGCGTGATCCCGGTGTGCATGGCGACGGTGGTGCCGCCGGGTCCTGGGGTGACGGTGACGCTCTGCATCAGCGCGCGCATGAGCGTCAGGCCGCGGCCGCGGTTCTGGTCCGCGTCCGGCCGCGGTGGCTTCCAGCTTCCGGTGTCGGAGACGGTCAGGCGCATCCCGTCCGCCATCGCCTCGACGCGCAGCACGACGCCCGCGCCGGGAGCAAGACGGTGCCCGTGCTCCACCGAGTTGGCGCACGCCTCGCCGGCGGCGACCAGGATGTTCTGCACGGTCTGCGGAGGCAGCGCGCACCGGTCGAGCCAGGAGCGCAGCGCCTTGCGGACCGGCGCCAGCTGCGTCGCCTCCGCGGGGAAGGCCACCCGCAGCGGCGCCGGGTGCCGGTAGAGCAGCAGCGCCACGTCGTCGTCGTAGCCGCCGGGCGGCGCCATCCGGTCCATCAGCCGGGCCGCCAGGTCCGCCACCGCGATGTGACGGCCCTCCGCCACGGCCGCGCCGGCCTGGTCGATGCCCTCGGCCAGCGACCTCCTGCGCCGCTCCACCAGGCCGTCGGTGTACAGCAGCAGCGTCGCCCGCGGCGGCACCGTGTGCTGCGCGCAGGGACGGGAGTCGGCGACCCGCACCGCCAGCGGCGTCGAACGTCCCCCGTCCAGCAGCTGGACCGTCCCGTCCGGATGGACCAGCACGCCCGGCGGGTGGCCGGCCGTGGAGTACGTCAGCAGGCCGGCCACCGGGTCCAGCACCCCGCAGAAGACGGTGGTGCACCGCGCCCCCGGCACCCCGGAGGCGAACCGGTCCAGCGCCAGCAGCACCCGGTCGGGCCGCGGGTCCTGCAGGAGCAGCGCCCGGCACGCGCTGCGCAGCTGCCCCATGACCGTCGCCGCCTGCAGCCCCCGGCCCACGCAGTCGCCGACGACGATGCCGATGCGCCCGTCCGGCAGCGCGACCGTGTCGTACCAGTCGCCGCCGACCTCCAGCGGACGCGCCGCGGGCTCGTAGCCGACCGCGAAGCCCTCGGGCAGGTCCGCCGGGCCGAGGATCGCCCGTTGCAGCGCCAGGGCCGTCTCGCGCTGCTGGTCGAACTGGTAGGCGCGGGCCAGGCCCTGGACGAGATGACCCGCCAGCAGCGCGAGCAGGGTCCGGTCCTGGTCGGTGAACGGCCGCTGCGGGCCCAGGTCGAACCAGAGCGCCAGCGGCCCCCGCGGATGCTCCAGGCTGACGCCCACGCCGCCGCGCCCGTCGGTGACCGGCGTCAGCGCCGGTCCGTCGCGCAGCGCGGCGAGCGCCTCGCGCCGCTCGTCGCCCAGCCGGTCCCAGCCGCCGTCGCGGCCGGGCACGGTCACCTCCGGCGGCGCGCCCGCCGCGAACACCACCGCCATGCCGTCCACGGCCTGCCACAGGTCCCGCAGCTCGGCCACCGCGCCGTCGAGCGCCTCGGCCATGCCGGTCGCCCGGGACAGGCGCACGCTCAGGGCGGCCACCGCCGTCTCGCGCTGCACCGTGTAGCGCTCGGCGGTGACGTCGCGGAAGGTGCCCACCACCATCCGCCGCCCGGTGTCCGGGTCACGGACGCCGGCGAAGTTCGCGGACACCCACAGCCGGTGCCCGTCGCGGTGGTTCAGCGGCAGCACGTGGTTGCCCCCGCCCTGCTCCGGCAGGCCGCCGAAGACCTCGGCCACGCTGGCGTGCGCCTGCGGATCGCCGTCCCGGTCCGGCCACCAGGGCTGCTCCGGCGGGTACGGCAGCCCTTGCGGCCCGAAGCCGAGGAGCGTCACGAAGGCGGCGTTCACCTCGACGACGGCGCCGTCGTCGTCGCAGACGAAGAACGCCTCCTGCAACGAGTCCACCAGCGCGCCGCGCCACCGCGCGTGGTGCGTGCGCAGCCGGGCCAGCTCGACGTTGGCCCGCACCCGCGCCAGCAACTCCGCGGCGGAGAACGGCTTGACGAGGTAGTCGTCCGCGCCCGCGTCCAGCCCCTCGATGGACGCCTCCTGGCCGGCGCGCGCCGACAGCAGCAGCACCGGGACGCTCGCCGTGCGGGTCCGGGCGCGCAGCGCGCCCACCATCTGCAGGCCGTCGAGCCGCGGCATCATCACATCGGCCACCACCAGGTCCGGGACCTGCTCGGCCACGGCGTCCAGCGCCGCCCGGCCGTCGCCGACCGCGCGCACCCGGTGCCCCGCACCGTGCAGCAGCCGGGTCAGGTACTCGCGCATGTCGGCGTTGTCGTCCGCCACCAGCACGTCGAGCGGCAGCCCGCCGGCCGCGCCCGCGGGCAACGGGGCGGTCGACGTCTCGTCGCCGGGCGGCCCCGGCAGCCAGCGCAGCGCCTCCTGGATGAAGGGGTCGGCGACCGAGGAGACGGCGGGCCCCCCTTCGCCCGGCACCAGCGCCTCCGCCGGAAGGTGGGCGTGCCCGTACGGCAGCCGTACGGTGAAGGTGGTGCCGCTGCCCTCGCGGCTGTCGGCGGTGATCGTCCCGCCGTGCGCCGTGACCAGCTCCCTGACCAGGGCCAGCCCGATGCCGCTGCCCTCGTTCGAACGCGACCTGGCGTTCTCCATCCGGTGGAAGCGCTCGAACAGCCGGGGGATCTCCTGCGGGGGCACCCCGATGCCGGTGTCGGAGACGGTGACCACCGCCCGGTCGGCCTCCTCGCGCACCGCGACGCGGATGCCGCCCTCGAAGGTGAACTTCACCGCGTTGCTCAGCAGGTTGAGGACGACCTTCTCCCACATGCCCCGGTCCAGGTGGACCGGCCGCTGCAGCGGGGGGCAGTCGACCTCGTACGCCAGTCCTGCCCGGTCGACGGCCGAGCGGAAGACGCTGGCGAGTTCGGCCGTCACCGCGCCCAGGTCGACCCGCTCGTACCGGGCCTGCATCCGGCCCGCCTCGATCCGGGAGAAGTCCAGCAGGGTGTTGACCAGCTTGCCCAGCCGCAGCCCGTTGCGCCGGATCACCTCCACTTCCTCGCGCACCTGCGGATCGGCGCCCGCCAGCCGTGCCTGCAGCTCCTCGACCGGACCCATGATCAGGGTCAGCGGGGTGCGGAACTCATGGCTGACGTTGGAGAAGAAGGCGGTCTTGGCGCGGTCCAGCTCGGCCAGCTCCTCCGCCCGCCGCGCCTGCGTGCGGTAGCTGCGCGCGCTCCCGATGCCGGCCGCCAGATGGGACGCGACGAGTTCGACGAAGCCGCGGCCGGCCTCGTCCAGGGGCCGGTAGCGGTTGAGCCCCGCCACCAGGAAGCCGTAGGGGGTGCTGCCCTGCTGGGGCAGCGGCACCACGAGCGCACGGGCCGGCGGCTGCGGCCAGTCGCCGGCCGGAAGCGCGGCGAAGACCGGACCCTCCAGGTCCACCAGGGCGGACTCGCCGCGCCGCAGCGCGTCGCCCGGCCAGACCGCGTCCGGCGCGCCGGGCGGCAGCGCGGCCGGCGCCGCGGGGTGACCGGGCGCCACGTCCGTCGCGCCCGCCAGCCGCGCGGTGCCGTCCTCGTCGAACAGGTACGTCAGGGTGAACGGCAGGTCCCGCGCGTTGCGGGCGAGCTGGCGTCCGGAGAACGCGAGCATCTGGGCCTCGGTGCGCGCCACGCTCGGGTCGGAGCCCAGGTCCCGCAAGGTGGCCATCCGGCGCTCGCCGACGACCTGGTCGGTGTCCTCGGTGACCACGCACAGCATGCCGACCACCGCCTCGGCGTCGTCGCGCAGCGGACTGTAGGAGAAGGTGTGGTAGGTCTCCTCCTGGTAGCCGGAGCGCTCCAGGAACAGCAGCAGCCCCTCGTCCCAGGTGGCCCTGCCGGTCCGCAGGACGGTGTCGATCCGCGGACCGATGTCGTCCCAGATCTCCGCCCACACCTCGCTGGCCGGACGGCCCAGCGCCCAGGGGTACTTGCGGCCGAGGGTGTCCCGCCGGTAGGAGTCGTTGCAGAAGAAGGTCAGCCGCGGGCCCCACGCCATCCACATCGGGAACCGCGACGACAAAAGGATGCTGATCGCGGTGCGCAGACTCTGCGGCCACGTGTCGGGAGGCCCCAGCGGAGTCGCTGTCCAGTCCACCGCCGCCAGGTCGCCGCCCACCGCGTCGTCGGCGGCGAACACCCCCAAGGGCGCGGCTGCGGACCGCGGTCGGGGCTCGCCCTGCTCACGGCCCGCCACTTCCACCCCCTCGTTTGCTGTCGTCGCTTAGGATATTCATGCCCTCTGATCGGCGGACAAACGGGGACGCCATGCGAGGCCCGCATCCCAGGAGGCTCCGTGCACGATCCGGTCCTGACCGTCACCGCCGGAGCCCATCCCGCCGGCCCCACCCTCATCACCGCCGCCGGCGAACTCGACTACTCCACCGCGGCGGACCTGCGGGAGCTCATCGGCGACACGCCGTTCACGCCCGCCGGAGTGGTGATCGACCTCACCGGTCTCCTCTACTGCGACTCCACCGGCATCACCGTGCTCGTCACCGCGTACCAGCTGGCGAGATCGGCCGGCGCGCCGCTCGCCCTGGCCGGCGTCAGCGGCAGCCTCGAACGCGTCTTCGGCATCGCCGGCCTGTACGAGATCTTCGCCTCCTACCCGACCGTCGAGCAGGCCGTCGGAGCGATGTGACGCCGCGGCCGGAGGCAGCGGGCGGCAGCGGCCGCAAGGGCACGCCTCAGCAAAAACCGGCAGGACGCGCAAGGGGCGGAAGGCAGTAGGAGAAACGTCACACCAGCGGGAGCACCGCGACGATCCGCTTCCCCCCGCCGGGCAGGTCCTCGACCGTCACCGAAGCGGCCAGCCGCATGACGATCGGCCAGCCGAAACCGCCCGCCCGGTCCGGGCTCTCGCCCAGCACGCGCTGCGCGTGCGGAAGATCCCGCGACGCGTCCTCGACCTGCAACCGCAGGCCGGACCCGTCCGCCGTCAGACCCGCGCGGAAGGCGACGAGTCCGCCGCCGTGCCGTTCCGCGTTGCTCACCAACTCCGAGACGACCAGGCTGGCGTCGGCCTGCACCCGGGAGGTGTCCCCGGGAGCCGCGGCGAGCAGGTCCATCACCAGCCGGCGCGCCTGCGCAGCGGACGGCAGGCCCGAGCTGACCTGCACGTCGCCGACGGGCACAGGCTGGTCGGACATGTGCGGGCCTCGATCGTGTCGGTGTGACGGATGGTGCGAACGGCACTGTTCCCCTTCGCGGCGAGGAACACAAGGCGTCGACTTCCCTCGAACGGCCTCCGCCACACGCCCTTTTCCGCGCCGGCCCCCGCCGCCGGCCCGGCCACCGCCCGCGGGCCGCTGTTTTCGCTGCTCACCTGGCGCGGCGCCGTGGTGTGGCGAAAGTCCCCGCGCTGCTTTCCGAACGACCTCAACGGTGCGTGATGCCATGCCGTAGTCTCCCATTCGAACAACCGCGAAACGGGATGAGAGGGCCGACCTATGGCGCAGGACGAGCCGGAACGGCTGCTGAGGCTGTTGTCGGACCAGCAGGAGCAGATTGTCGCCCAATGGGTGCGCAAGGTCACCACCACGCTCGCCGGCCGGCTGACGCCGGCCGAGGTCCAGCAGGACCTGACCGAGCTGTACGGCGCCCTCCTCGCTGCCGTGGCGCAGGGCAGCCTCGCCACCCGGCAGGAGGCGTACGGCGAGGTCCGCAGCCTGCTGACCGAACTCTCCCGCAACCGCGCCCGGCAGGGCTTCAGCCCCACCGAGACCGCCTACGGCCTGTTCGCGCTCAAGGAGGTGCTGGAGCCGTTCCTGTCCGACGCCGCCCACCTCGCCGCGTACCTGCAGTTCTCACGGGCCCTGGACGATCTCGGCCTCTACACCGTCGAGACGCACGCCAAGACCCGTGAGGAGATCATCTCCTCGCAGGCCGAACAGCTGCTGGAGCTGTCCACGCCGGTGGTGAAGCTGTGGGACGGCATCGTGGGCGTGCCGCTGGTCGGCACGCTGGACTCGGCCCGCACCCAGGTGGTCATGGAGAAGCTGCTCCAGTCGCTGCTCGACCAGAACGCCACCCACGCGATCATCGACATCACCGGCGTCCCCTCGGTCGACACCCAGGTCGCGCAGCACCTGCTGAAGACCGTGGTGGCCGCGCGCATGATGGGCGCGGAGTGCACGATCTCCGGCATCCGACCGCAGATAGCCCAGACCATCGTGGCCCTGGGCATCGAGTTCGGCGACATCACCACCAAGGCCACCCTGGCCGACGCGCTGCGCCACGCGCTGCGGCGCATCGAACTCCAGTCGGCCACCGCCGGGATGGGTGGGACGGCGTGACCGACCGGGTACCGATCCTGAAGATCGGGGACGTCCTCCTGGTCTCCATCCAGGTCGACCTGGAGGACCAGATGGTCATGGACCTCCAGGAGGACCTGTCGCAGCGGATCGTGGACACCGGCGCCCAGGGCGTGGTGATCGACATCTCCGCCCTGGAGATCGTGGACTCCTTCGTCGGCCGGATGCTCGCCACCATCGCGGCCATCTCCCGCGTGCTCGGCGCCGAGACCGTCGTGGTCGGCATGCGCCCCGCGGTGGCCATGACCCTGGTCGAACTGGGGCTCTCGCTGGGCGGCGTGCGTACCGCGCTCAACCTGGAGCAGGGCATCGGCGCGCTGCGCCGCGCCCGGGACCAGGGCCCGGTCCAGCGGTGACCCCCGGCGTCGAGCCGCTGGAGGAGTCGGCGGTGGACGAGTCCCCCATCGCCGCCAACGCGGACGTCGTCAAGGCGCGCCAGACCGTCCGGGCGCTCGCCCAGCAGGCCAGGCTGTCCTTGGTGGATCAGACGAAACTGATCACCGCGGCCAGCGAGCTGGCCCGCAACACCCTGACCTACGGCGGCGGCGGCAGCATGCGGGTGAGCATCGTGCGGCGCGGCGCGAAGACCGGCGTGAAGGTCGCCTTCCACGACGAGGGACCCGGCATCGAGGACATGGAACTGGCGCTCACCGACGGCTGGTCGTCGGGCAAGGGCATGGGACTGGGCCTCAGCGGCGCCCGGCGCCTGGCCGACGAGTTCGAAGTCGTCTCCACGCCCGGCAAGGGCACGCGGGTCGTGGTCGTCAAGTGGGCACGGTGAACGCGCCGCCCGCGGAGGCGGGCGAAGTGATGTGGCTGCGCACCGGCGAAGGGCTGCCCGCCGCCGGGCGGCGCGAGGCGGCGATACTGGCCCGCCGGGTCGGGCTCAGCGACAAGCGCGCGGCCGACCTCGCGCTGGCCGTCACCGAGGCCGCCACCAACCTCCAGCGGCACGCCGTCGACGGAGCGCTGGCGCTGCGCGTCACCGCCTTCGACGCCCGGTCCGCCGTCGAACTGCTCGCCCTCGACAGCGGTCCCGGCATCACCGACCTCGGCGCGGCACTGCGTGACGGCTCGTCCACCGCCGGCACCCTCGGCGTCGGCCTCGGCGCCATCCGCCGGCTCGCCGACCGCTTCGCCATCCACACGCTGCCCGGCCGGGGCACCGCGCTCTACGCGGGCTTCGACGCGGACCCCGCACCGGGACCGGGCCCGGACCCGGCCGCGGAGGTCGGCGGCCTCACCCGGCCCATCAGCGGCGAGACCCAGTGCGGCGACACCTGGGCGGTACGGGAGGAGCCGCTGGGCTCACCGCACCTGCTGGCCATGATGTGCGACGGCCTGGGACACGGCCCGCTGGCCGCGCGCGCCGCGGACGCGGCCCGTCTGGCGTTCCGCAACAGCCGTGCCACCGATCCCGCGCTGGTCCTGGCGGACATCCACCGCGGGCTCAAGGGCACCCGCGGCGCAGCCCTCGCGGTGGCGAGGATCGACGTGCCCACCCGGCGGGTGTCGCTGTGCGGGGTCGGCAACATCGCCACCTTCGTCCTCGGGGCCGAGTCCCGGCAGACCCTGATGTCCACCCCGGGCATCGTCGGCCACAACGTCTCACGCACGCAGACCTTCACCGCGGACCTGCCGCCGGGGAGCGTGCTCGTGATGCACTCCGACGGGCTCAACAGCCGCTGGCAGCCGGACCAGTTCCGCGGTCTGACCGCGCAGATCCCGGCGCTCATCGCCGCCCAGCTGCTCTGGCAGGCCGGCACCCGGCGCGACGACGCGGGAATCGTCGTGGTCAAGGTGCCGTCGTGACCGGTGCGGCGAACGCGCCGGGCGGCGACCCCTGCCGCGTCCTGTCGCTCGCCGTCGCGGGCGAACGCGAACTGCTGGCGCTGCGCAGGGACATTCAGGTGGCCTGCCGGGCGCTGGGGATGTCCGAGTCGGAGACGGTCCGGCTGGCCACCGTCGTCGGCGAGGTCGGACGCAACCTGCTGGGCGCGGGCGGCCTCTCCGGCTCCGTGGCGCTGACCGACGACGACCGGCCCGGGGTCGCCGTGGTGTTCGGCTGGTCGGACGCCGTCCGTCCGGCCGCCTGGGTGCTGGAGGCGGCCGGCCGTCTCCTGCATTCCTGTCGGTACGAGGAAGCCCCGTTTCCGCGAGTGATCCTGGGGCAGTTGGTTCCGGTGACAGCTCAGCCCCTCACACAGCGGGCCGCTGACGTCCGGGAGGAGTTGAGGGGGCTGGGCGGGGTGAGTATGGGCGAGGAGCTGCGGAGCCAGAACCATGATCTGCTGGCGGCTCTCCAACAGGCCCGCGCCCACCAGGAGGAGCTGCAGCGGCTCAACCAGGAGCTCGAGGAGACCAACCAGGGCGTCATGGCCCTGTACGCGGAGCTGTCCAGCGAGCTGGAGACCACCAACAGCGGCGTGGTCGCCCTCTACGCCGAACTGGAGGAGAAGACCCGCGAGCTGAGCCTGCTCAACGAGGCCAAGACCCGGTTCTGGGCGAACGTCAGCCACGAACTGCGCTCACCGGTCAACGGCGTCATCGGGCTGACCCGGCTGCTGCTGACCCCCGGCGGCGACCCGCTCACCGAGGAGCAGCGCCAGCAGGTCCAGATGATCTCCTCCTCGGGCAGCACCATGCTCGCCCTCGTCGAGGAGCTGCTGGACGTCGCCAAGGCGGAGTCCGGCCGGCTGGAGCCCGAACTGGTGCCCGTCGACCTGCGGATGCTCTTCCACCAGCTGCGCGGCACCCTGCGGGCCACCGCACGCCCCGGCGTCGCCCTGGTCATCCCCGACGCCGGCGACCAGCCCGCGATGATCTCCGACGAGGTCATGCTCACCCGCATCCTGCGCAACGTCCTGTCCAACAGCCTGAAGTTCACCGACAGCGGCGAGGTCCGTCTCACCGTCGAGCGCTTCGAGCGGGCCGGCCGCGCCTGGTGCGCCTTCGGCGTCTCCGACACCGGCATCGGCATCCCGAAGGAGGAACAGGCCCGCGTGTTCGAGGAGTTCTACCAGGTCCGCGGCCCGCACCAGCGGGCGCGCTCCGGCACCGGCCTCGGGCTGCCGTACGCGCGCCGGCTGGTCGAGCTCCTCGGCGGCCGGCTGACCCTGGACAGCACGGCCGACGAGGGCACCCGCGTCGTGGTCGAGGTGCCGGCCGGGCCGCACCGCGCCGGCGGCACCGGGGAGGACGTCCCGGCCGCGCCCGCCGTGCAGTTGGAGCGGCTCGTCGTCGTCGACGACGACCCCGACTTCCTGGCGACGATCCGGCCGGTGCTCGCCCAGCTCGCCGAAGACGTCACCGAGGTCGGCGACAGCTCCCAGGCGATGTCGGTGATACGGCGCCGCCGCCCCGACGCGGTCCTCATCGACCTGAGCATGCCGCCGCCCGACGGCTACCAGCTCCTCGCGCACCTCGCCGACGACCGGGAACTGACCGACGTGCCGGTGATCGTGCTGACCGCCAACGACCGCTCGACGCTCGACAACTCCCGGCTCATCCACGCCCAGGCCGTCCTCGGCAAGACCCACCTGACGGCCATCCGGCTGGCGAACGTCCTGTCGCCTGTGCTCGCCGAACGGCGTGCGGGCGGCCAGGGCCCGGAGGGCCGGTGACGCCGAACCCGGCGGCCGAGACCGCCGGCGCGCGCGTGCTCCTGGTCGACGACAGCGCCACCAACCGCTACGTGCTCGGCACCTACCTGCGCCGTGCCGGACACGAGGTCGTGGAGGCCGAGGACGGCGCCGCGGCCCTGGAACTGCTGCGCCGCCCCGACCTGCCGGAACTGGCGGTGATCGACGTCCGGCTGCCCGACATGACCGGCTTCGAGGTGTGCGAGATCATCAAGGCCGACGACCGGACCTCGTGGCTGCCCGTCATCCACGTGTCGGCCTCGGCGATCACCGTCACCGACCGCGCGCAGGGCCTCAACCGCGGCGCGGACGCGTACCTGACCGAGCCCGTCGCCCCCAACGAGCTGGTGGCGACCGTCGCCGCCGCGCTGCGCTACGCCCGCGCCCGGCAGCGCGCCGAGACGCTCGCCGGCCGGCTGAGCGCCCTCAACCGCGCCACCCTCGACTTCTACCACGCAGAGAACGCCACCGACCTCGCCGCGAGGGCGGCGCGCGGCGCCGGCCGGATCTTCGGCACCCCGGCGCTCGTGGTGGTCCGCACCGCGGAGGACGGCCTCATCCAGCTCGTCGGCACGGACGACGGCGAGGCCAGGCCGGTGGTCACCGACCCCCCCGAGCGGTTCGCCCGCGAGGTGATGCGCCTGCAGGCGCGCGACGACGCCGGCGTGCGGCTGGAGATGGTCCCGGCCGGCTGGCTCGACGGCGACGATCCGCTGACCGGCGGCACCCGCGCCCTCGCCGTCGCCTCGGCCCGGGTCAAGGGCACCGGATCGACCGCCGCGGTGGTCCTCGCGCAGCACGAGCTGAGCGAGGACGACCACGAGGTCCTCACCCAGCTGGCGCACGCCTGCGCGCTCTCACTGGAGGCCCTGCGCTCCTACCGGGAGGAACACACCCTGGCGCTGACCCTGCAGCGCACCTTCCTGCCCGGCTCCCTGCCCGCCACCCCGCTCGCCGACCTGGCCGTACGGTACCTGCCCGCCAGCCAGACCGCGGAGATCGGCGGCGACTTCTACGAGGCGCTGCCCGTCCGCGGCGGGCTGCTGCTCGCCGTCGGCGACGTCGCCGGCCACTCCCTGGACGCCGCCGTCGTCATGGGGGAGATCCGCCACGCCCTGCGCGCCTACGCGCTGGAGGGCCACCCACCCGACGTCATCCTGTCCCACCTGGAGTACCTGCTCCAGCACGTCGACTCGCCCATGGGCGCGACGCTGTGCGTGGCCCTGCTCGACGGCTCCGGCACCCTCCACGTGGCCAACGCGGGCCACCTGCCGCTCGCGATCCGCGACGCGGGCGGCACGACGCGCTACATCAGCGAGCACGGCCCGATGCTCGGCCTCGGCCTGCCGCAGCCGCCCGCGGTACGGATTCCGGTCGGGCCCGGCACCCAGCTGGTCATGGTCACCGACGGGCTGCTGGAGCGGCGCGGCGGCGACCTCGACAAGGCGCTGGCCAAGATGGCGGACCTGCTGACGACCGCCCCCGACAGCGCCGACGCGGCCTGCGAACTGCTCCTCGCCCACTTCCCGCCCGACGGCAACGACGACGTCGCGATGCTGATCGCCCGCCTGCTGTGACCCGCCCGCTCTGACGTGCCCGAACCGGCCCGCGCGAGCGGATCAGGCGGTTCGCGGCGAGCGGCGGTCGCGCCGGTACCTCAGGGCGAGCCGCACGGCCTCGACGAGGGCCACGCAGAAGGCGGCGAAGCAGACGCCGGACAGCACGGCGATCACGTTCTGGGTGTCACCGTACTTGGTCTCCGCCGCCCCCCAGGCGAGCAGCCCGGACACGACGAAGAGCAGCGGCACGCTGACGGCCGTGAGCCGGAACCGCAGGTCGCGCACCGACCTGGCGCTGTGCTGACCGCCACCGCCGGCTGCCCGAGCCGCTCCATGGGTACTCGACGTGCTCATGTGGGACCTCCTGACGAAGCCGCCTAGTCACGGCGGTAGTGCGGGCCGCCGATCAGGAAGAGCAGAAGGCCGACGGTGAAGGCCGCCACGCCCAGGATGAAGCCGATCGTCGCCAGTGCCATCATCCGGGGCCTCCCTCATCGGGGTGGGGCGGACCGATGCCCGCCGGCCGTCGCCGGCCTCTCCCACCGTCGCACGGCTCTCCGGGCGCCGCAGGACCGGTCTCGGTGGACGGACCCCCGGTCCCACCGACCGGACACCCCCTGACGGCCGCCGCCGGACGGCGACCAGGGCTCGCTGCGCTGCGAAGCGCCGCCTTCGAAGCGCCGCCTGCGCGGATAGGCGTAGGGTTTTCTGTACGGGGTCGCTGACGTGCGGCGACGGACAGCCGCGCTGTGGGAGGGCTCCCGCGCGGGACGTGCAGCGGTCCTCCTTGTCCTGAAGGAGAGCGCCATGACCGAATCCGCAGATGCCTGGGTCAAGCGTGTGAGGGAACTGCCTGAGCCGCCGTCGCAGGAAGAGGCAGAGACGATGGTGCGCAGCATGTACGAGTCCGCGCAGCGGGACCTGGACGACCAGCGCGCACAGGCCGAGTACGAACGCGAGGAGTGACGCCCCAGAGGGCCTGCCCGGCCGGAGAGCACCCGGTCCGGACGGCCGACTCGCCTCAGCCCAGCCCCGCGGCAGCCTCCTGCCGGATGCGCGGGAACTCCTCGGCCATCGCCGCCGCGAGCGCCTGGGCGGCCGACAGCGGGCGGACCATCACCGTGAACTCGTCGATCCGGCCGTCCTCGTCCAGGTGCAGGAAGTCGCAACCCTGGATCTGCCGGCCGCCGACGGTCGCCGTGAAGACGAGCGCGTGGTCGCGCCCGCCGGAGTCGTCGATCTCCCGCTCGTACCTGAAGTCGCCGAACACCCTGAAGACCGCCCGCAGGATCGCGGCGGTGACCGGCTTCCCCGGGTAGGGCTTGAAGGCGACGGGGCTGGTGAAGACGACGTCGTCGGCGAGCAGTTCGGTCGCCGCGTCGAGGTCGCCTGCTTCGACGGCCTTGCGGAAAGCGTGCACCTGGTCACCTTCTGGACGGTCGGGGTCGCGTGGCGCGTCGACGGTACCAACCGGGCCGCCGGCGGGAGCGAGCGCACCCCCTTGCCGCCAGCCCCCGTTCAGACCGCGCCGAGGTCGGCGGCGGTCCAGTGCTCCGGGCGCATCCGGACGACGATGTGGTCGGTGAGCTCCGCCTCCGCCATCGCCACGTACCGGTCGAGCGCGTCGCCTGACAGGTACCGGCTGGCCATCTCGCGGTGGAGGGCGCCGGAGCCCTCGCTCTCCCCGTCCACCGGTCCTTCGACCGAGACGTACCTCGGCGTCGGCGCCTCGCGGTGGACCAGCAGGCTGAAGCGGCCCGCCGCTCTGATCCGCGCCATCTTCCGGGAGTCCGCGCCGGTCAGGATCCACGGCAGACCGCCGGGCCGGTAGCCGTACCAGAGCGGCACCAGCAGCGGCCCGCGGCCGTCCCCGGCCGCGACACCCAGCGTCGCCACGTGCGGTTCGGCCAGAAAGCCCTCGCGTTCCTCGCGTGAAAGTGCCATGTCCCGAACCTAGGGCCGCCCACCGACAACGGCTCGCCGGGGCGGTCGGCGCTGCGGTAGCCCGGATGCCCTGCCGCTGTGGCGGGCGGGGGCGCCGGGCCGTGTAGTGGGCGGTGTGCGGCCCCCGCTCGGGCGGTCGTCACGGCCCCGTCCAGGGCGGCGGGTTCCGAGGAGTCAGGAGTCGCAGTGAAGCACCGCGCCAGAGCATTCGCCGCAGTCGCGGGGACCCTGGCGGCCGCCGCCGCGGCGACGGCCTGTTCCAGCGGAACGGGCGACCACAGCTCCGCCGCGTCGCCCCCCGCCAGTGCGACGTACGCACCGCAGGCCGCGGCCGACACCGCGCCGGCGACGGTCGCCACCAAGTCGGTGAGCCTCGGCAAGGTCCTCGTCAACGACAAGGGCCTGACCCTCTACCTCTTCCAGGCGGACAAGACCAGCACGTCCACCTGCGACGGGTCGTGCGCCAAGGCGTGGCCGCCGCTGACCGTCAAGGGCAAGCCGACCGCCGGCGGCGGCGTGCAGAGCAGGCTGCTGTCGACCACCAGGCGCAGCGACGGCAGCCTGCAGGTGACCTACGGCGGCCACCCGCTCTACCGCTTCGCCGGCGACAAGAAGCCCGGCAACACCAACGGCCAGGGTCTCGACGACTTCGGCGCCAAATGGTACGTCCTGGGCACCGACGGCAAGCAGAACACCACCAAGCCCTCGCAGCCCCCGAGCGTCGGCGGCTACTGACCCGGCGCCCGCGAGCCCGCCGGCTCCGGGTCGGCGCGGTCAGGAGACGATCGCGCCGAGCACCCCGTTGAACGCCTCGGTGGAGCTGGTGTGGGTGGAGATCGCGTCCCGCAGCTCGGTGGCCGTGACGTCGTGCCGCATGGCCGGCGCCACGGTGCTGACGACCTCCCGGGCGTCGATGCCGAGCAGGGCCGCACCGAGCACGAGGTCGGTGTCGGTGGTCGGCGTCCAGGACGCACTTCATGACGCCGCCGGTCTCCTGTATTGACGCCGCTCGCGGAGCGCCCTAAGGTGCCCGAAACGTTCGTATGCCATTCAGAAACTTTCGATCCGGCGACGGATCGGAGGGAGAAGGGCCAAGGATGTTAGCGCTCACCAGGGTGATCGCCCGGATGAAGTCGGTCCGTGGCGGTTCGAGGCCGAGCGCAGGCGCCGGCAGGCGCCTCTCCCCCCACACGAAGGAGAAACCGCGATGTCCTGGTTCTACAGGGGCGGCCGCCCCAGAAAGACGCTGGCGGCCTTGACCGGAGCGGCGGCCGCGACGGCGTTGGCCGTCGTCGGCATGGGGGCGTTCGCCACCCATGCCGAAGCGGCCGGCTCGCTGGGCGCCGCAGCGGCGCAGTCCGGACGGTACTTCGGTACGGCGGTGGCCGCGTCCAAGCTCGGCAACTCGACGTACTCCACGATCCTCGACCGGGAATTCAACATGATCACCCCGGAGAACGAGATGAAGTGGGACACCACCGAGCCGTCCCGCGGCTCGTTCAACTTCGGGCCCGCGGATCAGATCGTCAGCCACGCGGCGGCCCATGGGCAGAAGATGCGCGGCCACACACTGGTGTGGTACCAGCAGCTGCCCGGCTGGGTGTCGGGTCTGTCCGCCTCGGACCTGCAGTCCGCGATGGACAACCACATCACGCAGGAGATGACCCACTTCAAGGGCAGGATCTACGCCTGGGACGTGGTCAACGAGGCGTTCGCCGACGGCGGCAGCGGCCAGCACCGCAGCTCGCCCTTCCAGGACAAGCTCGGCAACGGCTTCATCGAGCACGCCTTCCGCACCGCCCGGTCGGCGGACCCGGCCGCCAAGCTCTGTTACAACGACTACAACATCGAGAACTGGACGGACGCCAAGACCCAGGGCGTCTACGCCATGGTCAAGGACTTCACCTCACGCGGCGTGCCCATCGACTGCGTCGGCTTCCAGAGCCACTTCGGCACCGGCGGACCGCCCGCCAGCTTCCAGACCACTCTGTCGAACTTCGCAGCACTGGGTGTGGACGTCCAGATCACCGAGCTCGACATCGCCCAGGCGTCGGCCACCAACTACGCCAGCACCGTCAACGCGTGCGTGCACGTGAGCCGCTGCACGGGCATCACGGTGTGGGGCATCCGGGACAGCGACTCCTGGCGTTCGGGGGACAACCCGCTGCTCTTCGACGGCAACGGCAACCCCAAGAGCGCCTACAGCTCGGTTCTGAACGCCCTCAACGCGGCGTCCGGCACCACGAGCGGCGGGTCGACGACCGGCGGCACGACCACCGGGTCGACGACCGGCGGCACGACCACCGGCACCACCACCGGGTCGACGACCGGCGGCACGACCACCGGCACGACCGGCGGCAGCACGACCGGCGGCACCGGAGGAGGCGCGTGCACGGCCACGTACACCACCGTCAACTCCTGGTCCGGCGGCTTCCAGGGTGAGGTCAAGGTGACCGCGGGAAACGCCGCGATCAGCGGCTGGACCGTCCAGTGGACCCTGGGCAGCGGGCAGAGCATCAGCCAGGTGTGGAACGGCACGCTCGCCACGAGCGGTTCGACGGCGACGGTCACCAACGCCGCCTACAACGGTGCGCTCCAGCCCTCCGCGTCGACCACCTTCGGGTTCCTCAGCAACGGCACCGCCTCCACGCCGTCCCTGTCCTGCACGAGTCCGTGAGGATGTCGCAGTCCTGAGCGTTGGCATGGGGCAACGCCCGGAGCGGCGCCGTCCGCCCTCCCAGTCCCGTAGGGCGGACGGCGCCGCGCGCCCTGCGGGGACCTCGTTGACATGAGCGGGGGAGCGCCGGCGACGGCCCGCGGCATCAACCGCGGCTACCCCGACGGCGGCCACGTCAACCCGCCCGCGCCGACCCGGGACAGCTCCGGGCTGCACCTGGACACGCCCGCCGCCGGCGCGCCGTTCTGCGCGCCGGCGTACCCGGTCAGCTCACCTTCTCCGGGCAGATTCCCGCGATGGCGCCCCGGGCGGCTCCACCACCTGGGTGAAGACTGCCGACGTCACGAGCGGCCTGGTCCCGCACACAGCCTGGTGCGCCGAGGGTCAGCCGCCGGTGAACTCCGCGGAGAACACCACGACGTCGTCCTGCCGGTGGTGGCGGAAGGCGTCGAGCAGCGCGTCGCAGAAGGCCTCGCCGTCGGCTGGAGCGTTCGCGACGACGCTGCGCAGCTGCTCCAGGGAGTCGTCGAGGTGGGTCCCGGGAGCCTCGATGAGCCCGTCGGTGACCATCAGCAGCCGGGCGCCGGGGGTGAGGTGCACCGTGGTCTCCGGCGGCTGGGGCAGGCCGAGGCCCAGCAGCGGGCCGTGCTCGTGGACGTAGTGCGGGGCGGCGCCGGCGAAGGCGAGAAGCGGCGGCAGGTGGCCGGCGTTGGCGAAGCGGAGCGTCCCCGTGGTGAGGTCGACGAGGGCCACGCACACCGTCGCGGTGCGGCCGGGCCGGGTCAGCCGCAGCAGCCGGTCCAGTCTCGACACGATGGCGCGGGGGGAGTGGCCGTCGTAGGCGTAGGCCCGCAGCGCGTGCCGCAGTTCCCCCATCATGACGGCGGCCTGCAGGTTGTGGCCCGCGACGTCCCCCACCGCGAGCAGCAGGCCCTCCGGGGTGCTGACGGCTTCGTAGAAGTCGCCCCCGATCTCGTTGCCCGGGTCGGCGGCGAGGTAGCGCACCGCCAGGCTCATGTGCGCGACGGAGGGCAGCACCGCGGGCAGGAAGGTCCGCTGGAGGGTCAGCGCCAGCTGGTGTTCGTGCTGGTACAGCGCGACGACGCCGCGGTTGGTCTCCTCCAGCTCCACCAGGAGGCCGGCGTTGAGCGCGGCCGTCTGCTGCTCGGCGGCCTCCAGCGCCGCGCAGCGCCGTTCCAGCTCCCGGACCCTGGCGCGGAGCAGGTGCGCCTCCTGCCACGGCCGGTTCTCCCGCGACGGCGGCCCCGCCGCCTGCCGCCGGGGGATCGGCGCGCCCCGACGGTCGACGGCGCCCTGGCCGTCCCCCTCGTCGTCTCCACGGGCTTCCACTGCACTCCCGACCTGTGGGGCCGGGCGCCCTGCTCCGCGGCGGCATGCAGGTGCCCGCCGTGGAGCGAAGGTCCCCGTACCCGCGCCGCTGTACATTTGTCGCTCGACAAACGTTAGCGCAGGAGTGGCGTCGGCCCGCAAACGGGTCCGCCAAAGTTGCCATTTGACAACCGTGGTTGTCGCGCCACACGCTGTGCCCGCACCCGTGCGGCAGGGCACGCCGCCGGGAGACGTCAGCCGCGGGGCGGCGTGCCGACCGAGAGGACTGGAGGGGGGCGGATGGAGCGGTACGCGTCGTTCAGGCCGACGCCGCGTTCGAACCCTCTCCGGAGGCGCGCGGTGCGCCGAGGGAGGCCGTGCGGAACGCCTGGATGCCCCGCAGCAGCTCGACCTGGGCCTCCGGCGGCATCGCCGCGATGGTCTTCTGCAGCTCGGCCTCCCGCCACAGCCGCAGCTGCCGCAGATGGGCCCGGCCGGCCTCGGCGAGCCGGAGGTCCTTCTCGCGGCGGTTGGCCTCGTTCGGCGAGCGCGCCACGAACCCCAGCGCCTCCAGCCGGTCGCACAGTCTGCTGGTCGAAGGAGCCGAAGCGCCGAGGGCCACCGCCAGACCGCCCAGGTTGAGGCATTCCTCACGCTCCAGGATGTACAGGACGCGCAACTGGGCTGCGGATACTGGAGCGGGGGAGATGTCGCGCCGCCGTTCCCAGAGGATCTCCAGCAGCTCGATGATCTCCCCGGTCCGCGCGGCCAGATCGGCGCTCTGCGGGGAGGGGCCGCCGTGGTCGCGCACCACGGACGCGCGGTGCCGCCATCCTCCCGCTTCCTGCGCCATGACCCGTTCCTCCCTCATCGGCCTTCGCAGTGTCCCGACCCTAGATCCTGAGGCGGTAGGTACCCAGATGGAAAGATCCGCGGCGGTCGAGCGCGTCCTGCGCACCGTCGAGCCCCATGCGCTGCTGCCCGAACTCCGCCGCGCTCTGACCGACCGGTACGGTGCGCTCAAGGTCGATCTGCTGATGGCAGATTACGCAATGACCATACTCCAAACCGTGGAGTCCCTTCCCTTCACGACGCAGGCCGTGCCCGTTCACGTCAGCGCCCCCGGTCGCGCCTTCGCCTCCCAGCGAGCGGTACGGGAGCCGTCCGACAGCGCCACGGCCGTCCTCCACCTTCCGGTCAGCGTCCGGGGCGAGCGGATCGGCATCCTGAGCGTCACGGTCCCCGCCCAGGCGGCAGAGCCAGGCACCGAGGAGGAACTGGCCGAGATCGCCGAGTCGCTCGGGCGGGCCATCCTGATCGCGGACCGCGAGACCGACCTCTACCTCCAGGCCAAGCGCACCCGGAGGCTGACGCTCGCCGCCGAGATGCAGTGGCAGCTGCTGCCGGGCAGCAGCTGCTCGCGGACCGAGTACGACATGGGGGCGCAGCTCGAACCGGCCTACGGCGTCTACGGCGACAACGTCGACTGGTCCGCGACGGCCGACGACTTCGCACTGACGCTCACCAACGGCATGGGTGAGGGGATCGAGGCGTCCCTGCTCACCAGCCTCGGCATCAACGCCCTCCGCAACGCGCGCCGGGCCGGCCTGTCACTGGTCGACCAGGCGTGCCTGGCCGACCAGGCCATCTACGGCCTGCACCACGGCGGCCTGCACCTGTCCACCCTCCTGCTGCGCTTCGACCTGTCGACGGGCGTGGTGGAGGTCATCGACGCGGGATCGCCCAAGGCGTGGCTGCTGCGCGAAGGCAAGGTCAGCGCGGTCGAACTCGACGCGCAACTGCCTCTGGGCATGTTCGAGGACACACTGTACGAGAGCCAGACCTTCCGGGTGCGGCCAGGCGACCGGCTGCTCTTCCTCAGCGACGGCGTGTACGACGCCACCTCCCCGGCGGGGGAGCGGTACGAGGAGCGGGTCCTCAGCCGTGCGATGAACGCCACCCGGATGCTGCCGGCGCCCGAGGTGCCCCGCGCGATCCTGAACGAGCTGCGCGGGCACCTCGGCGAGCAGGAGGCGCTGGACGACGCCCTGGCCGTGTGCCTGGACTGGCGGGGCCGGGAGGGCTGACCGTCGGCGCGCGGGCGTCACTCCTCGGTGTCGACCTGCGGGCTGTCGGACGGGACGAACAGCCCCGCCGCGCGCTGGGTCACCGTCATGACCACCGCGTCGCGCAGCTCCCCCGACACCTCGAACGTCAGGGACGCCCAGGGGTTCGCGCCGTCCGGGGCGTCCGGGTCGTCCGCGAGCCGGCGGATGGCGTCGGACGCGACCGGGCCGCCGTCGCGATAGCTGAAGGCCACGTCCAGGTCACCGTCCCGCACGCCGGGGGTCGGGGGAATGGTGAACCGCAGCCCCGGGGCCACGTCGTGCGGGTCGATCAACCCGGTCCAGGTCACGACGCGCTCGCCTGCCACGGAGCGGACCTCCTTGTCGCGCAGCCCTCGCCAGATACCGCGGGGAGGGTGCTGCGAGACGATCTGAATGTTCACCATGTGCATCTTCCTGGGCGTGAACGCACTGCCGAAAGCGGGTCCTCCTGCGCCGCCGCACCCGCACGTCGGGTTCGCCGTGCAGCCTTGTCCGGGGCCTTCCCGCGAGGCGCGACGGCAAACGGCCGGTGGTGGCGGCTTGAAGGCGGTGGGGCGGGGAACGACCGTGTCCAGGGCTCTGTTGCGAGAGCCTGACGGCGTTGTCATCCTCGGGAGGCTGCAGGGGTTGTCCGGCGGGAGGCGCCGTGGGATTGATACTGTCCCGGCACGGCGTGCCCGAGGAGGGGAGGGGCGAGCGATGGCACAGGCGGTCCAGGATGAGGACGGCACGGTGCGGCCCGCGGTGGTGCTGCGGGCCGTGGAGGCGTACGACGGCCGGTCGTCGATGATCGGCCAGGCGCGACAGTTCGTGAGCGGGTTCCTCCAGGAGGTGGAGCGGCACGGCGCCGAGGTGGGGGCGCGGGTGGTGCAGGACGCGCAGCTGGTGGTCAGTGAACTGGTCACCAACGTCCATCGTCACGCCCCCGGCCGGTGCACGCTGGCCCTGGAGTGGGACGCCTCGGTGGTGCGCATCGCGGTCAGCGACACCCGGGAACAGGCCCCGGAGCCGGCTCCTCGGAACCCCGGGCGGGTCGGGGGGCACGGCCTGGAGATCGTGCTGGCGTTGTGCGAGCGGGTGGAGACCCTTCGCACCGCGTCGGGCAAGACGATCATCGCGTGTCTGCCGTGGGCCTGACCGGGGCGTGACCCGAATCCCGCCCCGGCGGGGAGCCGGCGGTTGACAGCCGGCGGTGCGGTGCACTGGGCTGTCCTCGGGGCCGTCCACCGAGCGGTCGGCCTTGAGTCCTCGGGGAAGGGGGCGCCGTGTACGAGGATCCGGAGGGCGGGCGTTTCCGCATACGCCGGGAGATGACGCCCGCGGGCGTCACCGTGCTGACCCCTGCGAGCACCCTCGACTTCACCACGGCCCCGCAGTTGGAGCGGGCGATCACGGTCACCGGTCGGCTTCCCTGCACCGTCGTGGACCTCAGCGAGGTGCGGTTCATGGACTCCAGCGGCATCAACGCGCTCATCCGTGCCCAGCGCGTCGCCCGTACCGCCGGAGGCTGGATCCGGCTGGCGGGGCTGCAGGACCATGTCAGCCGCACCGCCGAGATCGCCGGCCTCCAGGACGTCGTACCGGTCTATCCCGACCGCCAGGCCGCTCTGCGCCGCTGACCGGAAGGCCGGCCACGACGGTGCGACGGGCGGGCCGGGGCCCGGGCGCGGTGCGCCGTACGCGGCGACGAGCGCGTCCGCGCGTCAGGCGGGGGGACCGGGGGGACCGGTGAGGTGGACGAGGGTGTCGGTGACCGTCAGGAGGCGGTCGAGGGGCGGCTGCCGGTTGTCGAGGTGGAGAAGGATGCCGGCCGCCTGCGTGTGGCGGTGCAGCATCAGCAGGCAGGACAGGCCCGTCGAGTCGCAGACGCCCAGCTCACGGCAGTCCAGGTGCAGGTGGCGGGTGCCGGGGTGCTCCGCCAGGTGGTGCAGGACGCCCTGCAGGAAGCCGTCGGCGGTGTCGTAGTCCACGTCACCGCGCACGCGCACGTGCAGGCGCTCCCCGCCGCCGGCGGTGACCTCGGCGCTCGGCGCCGCGGGCGGATACGTCGTCATGAGCGGCTTCCGTGGCCTGCCGGGCTCGGAACGGCGCCGGCCAGGGCGTCGCGGGCGTGCGCGAGGACGCGCAGCGCGCGCGGGAGGTCCCTCAGCTCGGCGCCGAGCAGGTCGAGGGTGGGCGGCAGGGTCGCGGCCGGGACATGGCGCGCGGCCAGGATGCTCGCGGTCCAGGTGATGAATCCCGAGAAGAGCTCGTCGTCGTCCGTGTAGAGCGCGGTGGCGAGGAAGTCCACGATGTGGGCGCAGTCCTCCGCCGTGTGCTGGCGCTGGAGTTCGGTGTACGAGGCGACGGCGGGCAGGCGCTCCTCCAGCCCGGTCATCATCGCCTTGACCAGCTGCGGCCGGCTGCGGGCGACCAGGGTGTACTCCTGGTCGGCCAGGTGCGGCAGGTCGTCGACGGGCTGGTGGGGGTCGGGCCGGCGGACCGGAAGAGGGCCCTCCAGGCGGTCCGCGGCTGCCCGCGCGTCCGGTGCCCAGACGTCCGCGCCGAGCAGACGTGCGTACTGGCCGTGCTCGCCGAAGGCCGCGCCGCCGGCCAGGACGGGGACGCTGAGCGCCTGGCACGCCGTGATCGCCGCGTGCGCCGCCGGCAGCCGCGTGGCGATCGAACTGGACAGCGCGACGACGTCGGGGCCTGTCCGGTGCAGATGCCGGATGAGGTGCGGTGTGGGCACCTGGGCGCCGAGGTAGTCGACATGCCAGCCGCGCAGCGTCAGCACCTCGGCGAGCAGCCGCGCCGGCAGCGCGTGCCACTCGCCGTCGACGCACGCCACCGTCGCCGTGCCGCGCCGCCGGTCCGGAGGTCCGCCGTCGTGGGTGCGCACGACGAGCGCCGCGACGATGCGGTCGTTGATCGCGGTCGCCGCGTGCTCCTGCGCCACGGTCAACCGGTTGGCGGCCCACTCGCCGCCGATCCGCCGCTGCACGGGCGCGATCACGTCCAGCAGCAGGGTCTCGGGGTCCATGCCGCGGTCCAGGGCGGTCAGCGCGGTACGGGTCGCGGTGTACTCGTCACCGGCGGTGACGGCCTGCCACAACCCCTCGGCGGTCTCCCGCGCGGTGCGGCTCTCGGCGGATTCAGCGTTCACGCGCGCCGTCTGCCCCGGATCCCGCCTCCCATGACCGCCGTGCCCCGACCGTGTCCTGACCGTGGCCGGGGGCCGCGCCCGCCGCGGGTTCGCGCGGCGCGGTGATCGCGATGACGGCCATGTCGTCGTGACGCCCCGACCCCACCCACTGCGAGGCGAGCATCTGGACGCGCTCGACGACCGCCTCGGCGGGCATGCCCGCGCACTCGGCGAGGACCCGCTGCAGCCGCTCGTCACCGAACAGCGCGCCGCCCATCGGCCCGCCTCTGGCCTCGGTGACGCCGTCGGTGAAGAGCAGGCACGTCTCGCCCGGCTCCAGGTGGGTCTCGACGGTGGTGGCCCTGACCGTCGGCAGCGCCCCCACTAGGGTGCCCCTGGTGCCCACCTCCTCGACCTGCCCGCCGGCCCGCACGATCAGCGGCGCGGGGTGGCCGGCGCTGGTCAGCCGGAGCCGTACGCCGCGCCGCATCCGCGCCGCGGACGCCAGCACCAGCGTGGCGAAGCGCGTGCTGTGGGCGTTGAGGAGCGCGCCGTTGAGGAGTTCCAGCATCCGCTGGTGGTCGGCGGCCAGCGGGAGGAGCGCGTGCAGGGTGTTGCGGATCTTCCCGGTCAGCACCGCCGCCTCCAGTCCCTTGCCGCACACGTCGCCGAGCACCACCAGCGACTCCTGGGCGTCGTCCTGGGCGGGCGCGGGATGGACGTCGTAGAAGTCCCCGCCGATGCGCTCACTGTCACCGGACGGCCGGTATCCGCCGGCGAAGTCGATGCCGCCGACCCGGTGCAGCACCGGCGGCAGCAGGTCCCGCATCAGGACCTCGGTGATCGACGCCTGCTCAGCGTACAGGTGGGCCGCGGAGATCGCGGCGCCCGCCCGTGCCGCGAACAGCCGGGCGAAGACCTCTTCCTCCTGCGAGAAGGACTCCCGTCCGGCGCGCCGCAGCAGCACCAGCGCCCCCGCCGGGACGCCGTGCCCCGGCAGCGGGGTGACCACGATCGAGCCGACCTCGCCGAAGCCCTCCGGGATCAGCCAGTCCGGCGCGGTCGCCGGGTCGATCCAGCGCGAGGGCACCGGGGGGAAGCCCTGCAGCGACTCGTCGAGGCCCAGCACCGTCGCCGGGTCCACGGCGAACCGCTCGCTCCACGGCGTGCCGCCGCTGCGGCAGAACACGACCGGCAGGCGCCGGCCGCGCGCCGGGCTGACGACCAGCGCCGCGTCGGCGAGGTGGCTCGCCGCCAGCTGCGCGGTGGTGCTCACGCACCGGTCCACGTTCAGCGACGACAGGAGCGTGTTGGACGAGCCGGCGAGGAAGGCCGTACGCTCCCGCTCCACCCGCAGCGCGGCGTGCGCGAGCTGCCGGTCCGTGTCGTCGACGAGCCACCACACCACGCCCCCGCCGTTCTGCACGGACGGATGCGCCTCGTAGCTGCGTTCGCCTATCGGGCCCGCGGCGACGCCCGGCGCTCCGGCGGCGGGCGACGACGGCCGCGCGGCCTCTGACGGCACGTCACCGTCGAGGCGGGCGTGGGCCGCGGCCAGCCAGGCCGGCACACCGTCGGCGAGCGGCGAGCCGACCCGGGCCGCCGGCAGGAGCGCGGCCGCCGTGTCGTTCAGCAGACCCACCACGCCGTCGTCGCCGACCACCAGGACGGGGTACGGCGCGGCGCCGAGGGCGGAGGGGATCATGCCGCTGCGGGTGTCGGAGAGCTGGGACGGGATCGATGGCATAGAAGGGGGCCGTCGAATCAGCCCCTCACCTCGGTTTCACTGTCGACGGCGATGGTTACCTCACGACAACCGTCCCGCACCGCGGCTCCGATCGCAAGGAGAGCCCTGGGACGCGCGTCCGCGTCGTGTGGCCCGCACGCTCCATGGACTGGCATCATGTGCGGGTGGATACAGCGAAGCTCGAACTGGCCGCGCAGCGCTATGCGGAGGCCGAGGACGCCCGGGAAGCCGCCGCGACGGACCTGAGGGCGGAAAGCGCGGCCGCCCAGGCCCAGGGCGCCGACGAGGTGCAGGTGGCGCAGGCCACCGGCATCCCCGTCGAGGAACTGCGCGACCTCTAACCCGCCGTGCCCGTGGTCCTGGGCGACGGGCACGCCCTCGTCTCGCACGGCCTCGTCCCGCACGGCAGCGCGCCGTGCGGGACGAAGACGGAGCCGGTGCGTCAGGCGAACGTGCAGGTGATCGAACCGTTGGGCAGATTGATTCCCGACGAGGTCGCCGTGAAGCCGAACGTGGTGTTGCCGTCCGCGGCGATGGTGCCGTTGTAGGCGGCGTTGGTCACGGTGACCGCAGTGCCGGTGGCGGACACGTTGCCGTTCCACAGCGAGGAGATCCTCGTCCCGTCACCTGTCGTCCACGCCACCTTCCAGTGGCTGGTCGGGGAGGTGCCGTGGTTCATCACCTCGACCTGTCCCTGGAAGCCGCCACTCCAGGCGTTGGTCACCGAGTACATGGCCATGCAGGTGCTGTCGCCGCCGCCACCGCCGGTCGTGCCGCCAGTGGTGGTGGAGCCGGTCGTGCCGCCAGTGGTGGTGGAGCCGGTGGTGCCGCCGGTGGTGGTGGAGCCGGTGGTGCCGCCGGTGGTGGTGGAGCCGGTGGTGCCGCCGGTGGTGGTGGAGCCGGTGGTGCCGCCGGTGGTGGTGCCGCCGTTGTGGATGCCGGTCACTTCCCCGTTGCCGCCGTCGAAGGCGATGTCGGAGCAGGAGAAGAAGTTCTCGTTGCTGTCCGAGCGGACCCACTGGATGAAGAGCAGGGCGTTGCCGGATCGGCCCGAGGGCAGCGCCTGGTCCCAGTAGTAGTGGCCGCCGTCGGTGCCCGGCGAGCCCACCGCGGGCGGGTTGGTGGTGCTGCTGATCTGGTCCAGGTCCGCCCACGCCAGCGGGGTGGTGGGCGACCAGCCCTGCTTCGTGAGGTACACCCGGAAGGTGCCGGGGTGCGCCGCCCAGTTGCTGTACTGCAGCTGGATCGACGATCCCGACGTCAGGTGGGTGCGCGGCCAGTCGTCCCGGGCCGCGCTGTAGGCGGAGAAGTCGTACGGCGACTTGTTGCCCGCGCTGCAGAGCGTCCCGTCCGGGACGTAACCCGCACCGCGGCCGGCGGCGTTGGAGTCCAGCACCGCGAACCAGTTGTACAGCGGCGTGGTGCCGCTCTGCGCCACCGCGGCGGCGCAGGCCGGGTTGGTGGGGGTCAGGGCGCCCGACGCGGTCTTCGCATCCTGGTAGCACAGGTACGTGCGGGAGCCGGGCATCATCGCGACGCCGTGTGCCTGGGCGGGGCTCTGGCCCAGGATGACGAAACCGAGCGTCGCGATCAGTGTGGCGAGTCCCGATATGAGGGAGAGTGTCCTTCGCCTCTTCAAGGTGGGTGACCTTTCCGGCAGCGTCCCGGGGGCCGTGGGCCACCGTAGCCGGGTCCCCGGGGCGTAGTGGGGGGATGCTCGGGGCGCTATGGGAGCGCTCCCATAGCCGGGAAGCTAACAGGTCGTCAGGGACGTGTAAACACTTCCGCCACACCGCTTTCCCGCGGCGCCGCGCCGCGTCCGCGTGGGAGACGGATGAGGGGGCATGCGCAGCGTCACGAGGCCCACCGCGGCGGCCTGGGCGGATCAGGACGGCAGGCCGCCGCGGCCCGAGCAGAGGAGCGAACGCGCATGAGCGACGAGCAGGAAGTGCAGGCGGACCCCGAGGCGGTGCGCCGGCTGGCCGTCCACGACGTGGACGGGCGACGGGTGGGCCCTGTGACGCAGGTGTACCTCGACGACCGGAGCCGGCGGCCGGAGTGGGTGGCGGTGCGCGTCTCCCGTACCGACCCGCCGGTGGCGGACTCGGGAGCGGCCGCCACGCAGGAGGGCGGAACTGTCCCTGAGGGCGCGCGGAACGGCGCCGGCGAGCCCGTCGGATCGGCCGAGGTGTTCGTGCCGCTGCGCGGCGCCCGCCGCGAACGCGGCGATGTGCTGCGTGTCGGCCAACTGCTGGAGGTCATCGGGCGGGCGCCCGTCATGAACGTGGACCAGCACCTCGGGCTCGACCAGGAGCAGGAGCTGTACGTGCACTACGGTCTGACGCCGCGTGACGGGGACGGTTCGGGGGCGCCGGGCGTGGGCGACGGCCGCCCGATGGTCCCGCTGACCGGACCGGCGCGCGACGAGGTCGTCTCCCGGGTGCGTGAACTGGCCGACGAGCCGCCGGCCGCCCCGGCCCGTCTGCGCCGCTTCGTGCCCACGGACTCCGACGAGGCGACGGTCGGCCCCTCGGGCGTCCACGGCGACGACCGCTGATCCGGGCCGGTCGCCCACCGGCGTGAGACGGCACCGGCCCGGCGGTCGGCCGGGCCGGTGCCGTACGGCAGCCGCCCGCCGAGGGTTCTGCCCTCGCCCTGGGCGCCGACCGGGATCGGCGCGATGGACCGCGCTGTTGCGCCGGGCCGCGGGGGACCGGTGAGCGGCGGCGCGGCCTGGGGTGGCACGGCCTGGGGTGGCGCAGGCTGGGGCGGCGCTGGAGTGCGCCGCCCGAACGGGTCGTCTCCCACAGGTGGGGTCAGGCCTGCTTGACCGCCGAGATGTCGAAGGTGAGCTTGACCTTGTCGCTGATCAGGACGCCACCGCCTTCGAGGGCCGCGTTGTAGGTCAGGCCCCAGTCGGCGCGGCTGACGGTGGCGGAGCCGTCGAAGGCGACGCGGACGTTTCCGTACGGGTCGGTGACCTGCCCGTTGAGGGTCAGGTCGATCGCGACCGGGCGGGTGGTGCCCTTGACGGTGAGGTCGCCGTGCATGCGGTAGGTCTCGGCGTCGATCTGCTCGGTGCCGGTGCTGCGGAAGGTGATCGCGGGGAACTCCTCGGCCGCGAAGAAGTCGCCGTTGCGCAGGTGCTCGTCGCGGGCGCTCAGCGCGGTGTCGATGCTGGCGACCTTGATGGTGAGCGCGGCGCGGGAGGCGGACGGGTCGGCGCCGTCGAGAGTGAAGGTTCCCTCGTACTCGGTGAAGCGCCCGCGGATCGTCGTCACCATCGCGTGCCGCGCCGAGAAGCCGATCTCGCTGTGCGAGGTGTCGATGGCGTAGTCACCGGTCAGGTGGGTCAGATCCGCGGTGGCGACGGCCGTGGCGGCAGCCGGCGCGGCAGCCGGTGCGGCCGTCGGTGCGGCGGTCGCTGCGGCGGTGGTCTTGCGGGCGAACAGGCCCATGGTGTGCTCCCTGAGGACGGGGTTGGTTCGACTTTCAACCACTTACGCATGAGTCCCATTCCGTGTGATATGTCGGGTTCGCGTGATGCCGGTCACCCGCCGCGGGCCGCCCTTCCCGAGCGCCGCCGGCCGAGGCGGCCGCCATGTCACGGGCGTGTCACATGCCCCACCCGCACCGCCCCGCTCCGCCATCCTGGTCCGATGCGTATACGACTCACGGCCGCCGCCCTCACCGCCGCCTCGGTGCTCGCCCTCGCCGACTGCTCCTCGGGCGCGGACGAGAGCGCCACGGACCGGACCGGCTCGCCGCCCCGGCCGAGCGCGTCCACCGCCGCACCCGGCGCCGACCCCTCGGGGGCGACGCCCGGCGCCGACCGCTCGGCGGCCGGAAAGGCCCTGGGCATGCCGCCCGCCCCCGCCGGGGCGTCGAAAGCCGGCCTCTACGCGGCGCTCGAGAAGATCCGACCCGGCCTCACCCACGACGACGCCGCCACGACGGACGACATCCGCAACCAGTGCCAGAACATCAACACCGGCGGCAGGGACCTCGGGCGGTCCGCGGCAGCGCGGTTCGGCGTGACCGCCGCCGAGGGCGACAGGATCGTCGCGGCGCTGAAGTCCTCCGGAGTCTGCAAGCCCTGAGGGTGCGCGGGAGGACGCGTGCGGCCCGGAGGTGCGCGGCGTCTCCCATCGCCGAGCCCCGCGCCGCATGGTGACGGACCGTCACTCTCGCGCTGCGTCTTGACGTCCAGGCAATGCCGCCGTAATCATCGCTGCACCAGAGAGCGCTCTCTCGCTTCCTTCGGCGACCCTCAGGAGACGCCTTGAACGGCAACCCCCCACCCCTGTCCGGCAGATTCGCCACCCCACGCGCGATCGTCTTCGCCTGCGTCGCGGCGCTCGTCGCGGCCCTCGCGCTCGTGATCGTGCAGACCCCGGCCCGCGCGGCCGGCACCCTGCTCTCGCAGGGCAAGACCGCGACCGCGTCCTCCACCGAGAACGGCGGCACCCCCGCCTCCGCGGCGGTCGACGGCAACACCGGCACCCGCTGGTCCAGCGCCGCCGCCGACCCGCAGTGGCTGCAGGTCGACCTCGGCGCCACCGCGACGATCAGCTCCGTCACCCTCAACTGGGAGACCGCCTACGCCAAGGCGTTCAAGATCCAGACGTCGGCGGACGGCACCAACTGGACCGACGCCTACTCCACCACGACGGGTACCGGCGGCACCCAGACGCTTTCCGTAAACGCTTCCGGGCGCTATGTCCGGCTGTACGGGACGGTGCGCGCGACCCAGTACGGCTACTCGCTCTGGGAGTTCCAGGTCTACGGCACCGCGGGCACCGGGACGTCCGGATGCTCGACGACCAACGCGGCGCTGAACAAGACCGCGACGGCCTCCTCCACCGAGAACGGCGGCACCCCCGCCTCCGCGGCGGTCGACGGCAACACCGGCACCCGCTGGTCCAGCGCCGCCGCCGACCCGCAGTGGCTCCAGATCGACCTCGGCGCCACCCAGAACGTCTGCGGCGTCCAGCTGAGCTGGGAGAACGCCTACGCGAAGGCCTACCAGATCCAGCTGTCGACCGACGGCACCAACTGGACCACCGCGTACTCGACGACCAGCGGCCCCGGGGCCACCGAGCTGATCACCCTCACCGGCACCGGGCGCTACGTGCGGTTGTACGGCACCCAGCGCGCCACGCAGTACGGCTACTCGCTCTGGGAGTTCCAGGTCTTCACCGGCGGCAGCGGTGGGACCGGCGGCACCACCGGCGGCAGCACGGGCGGCACCACGCCGCCGCCGGACGGCACGCTGCTGTCGTACAACAAGCCCGCCACCTCCTCCACCTACCAGGACGCCAACAGCTGCACCGGCTGCACCCCGGCCAAGGCGTTCGACGAGGACCCGGCCACCCGCTGGGCGACCAGCGACGTCAACGGCTGGGTGGACCCCGGCTGGATCGCGGTGGACCTCGGCGCGACCGCGCACATCACCAAGGTCGTCCTGCAGTGGGACCCGGCCTACGCGACGGCATACCAGATCCAGACCTCGCCGGACGGCGCCAACTGGACGCCGATCTACTCGACGACCACCGGCAAGGGTTTCAAGGAGACCCTGACCGTCGACGGCACCGGCCGCTACGTGCGGATGTACGGAACCGCCCGCAGCAACGGCTACGGCTACTCGCTGTGGGGCTTCGACGTCTACGGCACCGGCGGCAACCCGACCGCGCCGCCGGCCCTGCCGCCCAACCCGGGGAACCCCGAACACCTGGTGTGGAGCGACGAGTTCAACGGCGCGGCCGGCACCAAGCCGGACACCTCCAAGTGGACCCAGGACGTCGGCGGCGGCCAGAACGGCGAGCTGGAGTACTACACCAACGGCGACAACACCAGCATGGACGGCAACGGCGACCTGGTCATCGAGGCGCGCAAGGAGAACGTCCAGGGCCACCAGTACACCTCGGGCCGGATCAACACCTCGGACCACTTCAACTTCACCTACGGCCACGTCGAGGCGCGGATCAAGGTGTCCGGCACCCAGGGCCTCTGGCCTGCCTTCTGGATGCTCGGGTCGAACTTCAAGACCGGCACCCCCTGGCCGAACTCCGGTGAGATCGACATCATGGAGCACGTCGGAAAGGTCGCCGACTCGGTCTACTCCACCCTGCACGCCCCCGCCTACAACGGCGGCAACGGCTACGGCTCGCCCTACACCGTCGCGGGCAGCGACTTCGCGAACGACTTCCACACGTACGCCGTGGACTGGGACTCCAGCCACATGACCTTCTCGGTGGACGGCCACGCCTTCTTCACCGCCGACAAGGCGACGGTGGAGTCGACCCGCGGCCCGTGGGTGTACGACCACCCGTTCTACATCATCCTCAACAACGCGGTCGGCGGTGACTGGCCGGGCGCGCCCGACGCCACCAGCGTCTTCCCGCAGCGGATGCTGGTCGACTACGTGCGCGTCTCGCAGTAGCCGCGCACCCAGGGGGGCGGGCCGCCGGACGCCGGCGGCCCGCCCCTTGCGTCGTGCGCAGAGAGCACCGGACCCCGCGCCCTGCGCGGCGCGGCGCTACTGCCGTGTGAAGGTGTCGGGGGAACCGAGCCCCTGCGAGCCGGGGCCCAGCCGGAGCGTGCCGCCGGTCATGCTCAGCTGGTACGAGTTGCCGCGCGCGCAGGTCAGCGTGCTGTCCGGGTCGGTGGTGTGCGGCGACGTCGCGGCGAACTCCACGACGCCCTCGCTCACCTTCTTCAGCACCAGCGACTCGGTGCAGCCGTCGTTCTCGCCGGTGTCCTGGTCGTGGACGTCGCTCACCTGCTGCCCGACCACCTGGCCGACGCGGCCCGCCCGCAGCGTGAGGGTGACCTTGTAGCTGTCGGTGTGCAGCGCCATGGAGTAGTTGCCGTCCGGGTTGCCGGGACCGGTCCCGAACCAGGTGCCCACCCAGGACGCGGGCAGCACGTCCGGATCGAGGCCGGCGGCCCCGGCCGGGGTGGTCGACGCGCCGCTGCCGCCCCCGCTCGTATCCCCCCGGTCCGCGTTCGAGCCCACCAGCGAGTGCACGAGGAGCCCTGCGGCCACCACGACGGACAGCGCGCCCGCGGCGATGATCAGCCGCCGGCGTACCTTCGCCGGGGCCGGTCCAGGCCCCGGCACGGGGTTCGGGTTGGGGGCGGGGTGGGGGAGCGGGACCGGTACCGGCACGGGGCGCGGGCGGTAGGCCGGGTGCTCGTGCGCGGTCCGCGTCCCGGTGCCGGGGGACGCGGCAGGCGGCAGGCCGTGGCCGCCGGCGTCCGTGGGCGCACCCGGCGGGGGAGTGGGGGAGTCGAGAGCGGTGAGCACATGGGTCGGCGGCGGCGACGCGGCGGCCGGATCGGCCAGCGTGGCCCGCGTGTCCGCCTCGCGTGCGGCCAGTTCCGCCGCCAGGCCGGGCGGCAGGCGCGGTGCCCAGCGCCCGGCCGGCCGCTCGGGTTCCGGCAGCGAGGCGATCGCGTCCCGGGCGGCGGGCCGGTCCTCCGGCTGTTTGGCGAGGCAGGCGCGCACCAGCGGCAGCAGCGCCTCGGGCACACCGTCCAGGTCCGGCTCCTCGTGGACCACGCGGTAGAGCAGGACCGGCGCGGACGGCTTCTCGCCGACCCGGTCGAACGGGCCGTGCCCGGTCGCCGCGTACACCAGTACGGCGCCCAGCGCGAAGACGTCGCCGGGCTCGGCCGACACCCCCGCGGTGGCCTGCTCGGGGGCCATGTACCCCGGTGAGCCGATGACCCCGCCGGTCCGGGTGTGCCGGGAGTCCTCCGCGGCGCGCGCTATGCCGAAGTCGATGAGCAGCGGCCGGGCGCCGGCCAGCAGCACGTTGGAGGGCTTGACGTCCCGGTGCGCGAGTCCCGCCTGGTGGACCGCGTGCAGAGCCTCGCACAGCTCGGCGGCCAGCGCGGCCACGCTCGCGGCCGGCAGCGGCCCGTGCTCGGAGACCCAGTCGGCCAGCGACGGCGCGGCGACGTACTCGGTGGCGAGCCACTGCGGTCGGGAGCCGGCCGGGGAGAAGTCGACCACGGTGACGGTCCACGGCGAGCGCACCCGGTCGGCGTGCCGGATCTCGCGGGCGAAGCGCTCCCCGAAGGTGGGATCGAGCCCCAGCTCCGGCCGCATGGTCTTCAGCGCGAGCGGCCGCCCGGCCGGTGACCGCGCCAGGTACACCTCGCCCATCCCCCCGGCGCCCAACCGTGCGAACAGCGGATATCCCCCGACCGACGCCGGATCGGCCGCCCCCAGACTCTGCATGCCCGCAGCCTACGACGTGGCCGCCCCACCGCGTGCTCGCATCCCGTATCGGCCGACGCCGCCCCGCCGCACCGCTGATCGGGGCCGCCCGTCGTGGGCCGTCGAGGTGCGTTGTGGGCCGTTGTGGGCCGGGTCACCCTCCGCTCAGCCTGCGTGCCAGGTAGGGCGCGGTCACCCCGGTCCCGGCGCCGGCGACCTCGGCGGGCGGACCGGCCGCCACGACGCGGCCGCCGGCGTCACCCCCGCCGGGGCCGAGGTCGACGACCCAGTCGGCGGTGGCGACCGCGTCCAGGTCGTGCTCCACCAGGACGACCGTGTTCCCCGCCTCCACGAGCTGGTGCAACTGGCGCAGCAGCAGCTCGACGTCCGCCGGGTGCAGCCCCACCGTCGGCTCGTCGAGCAGGTACAGCGCGTGGCCACGGCGCGCCCGCTGCAGCTCGGTGGCGAGCTTGATGCGCTGCGCCTCGCCGCCGCTGAGCTCCGTCGCCGGCTGCCCGAGCCGCAGGTACCCCAGTCCCACCTCGCGCAGCGTCCGCAGGCTCCTGGCGGCGGCCGGCACCTCGCCGAGGAAGCCGGCGGCGTCGTCGACGGACATCGCCAGCACGTCCGCGACGGTCCTCCCGCGGTAGGTCACCTCCAGCGTCCGCGCGTTGTACCGCCCGCCGTGGCAGGTCGGGCAGGGCGCGTACGTCCCGGGCAGGAACAGCAGCTCGACCTCGACGAAGCCCTCTCCCTGGCAGGTCTCGCAGCGGCCCTGCGGGACGTTGAAGGAGAACCTTCCGGCGGTGTACCCGCGCGCCTTCGCCTCGTCGGTCGCCGCGTACACCTTGCGCACCGCGTCGAACAGGCCCGTGTACGTGGCGAGGTTCGACCGGGGGGTGCGGCCGATCGGCCGCTGGTCGACCCGGACCAGCCGGTCCAGCGGGTCGAGGCCGGAGACCTCCCGCACGTCGACGTCGACGCCGGCCTCCACCTCGTCGCCTTCGGCCGGCGCCGTTCCGAGGTGCTCGCGCACCACCCCCGCGAGCACCTGCGAGACGAGCGTCGACTTCCCCGAGCCGGACACCCCGGTCACCGCCGTCAGCACGCCGAGCGGTATGTCGGCGGCGATGTCGTGCAGGTTGTGGCGGCGGACGCCGCGCAGCCGCAGCCAGCCCTGCGGCTGACGGGGCGCGCGGGCGGCCGCACGCTCCCGCCCGAACAGGTACCGGCCGGTCGCCGACTCGCCGGCCTGTTCCAGGCCCGGCACCGGGCCGGAGTAGAGCACCCGGCCGCCGCCGTCCCCCGCCCCTGGGCCGATGTCGACCACCCAGTCCGCCCGCCGCACCACGTCCATGTCGTGCTCGACGACGAACAGCGAGTTCCCCGCGGCCTTCAGGCGGTCCAGCACGTCCAGCAGCGGCTCGGTGTCGGCCGGGTGCAGGCCCGCCGACGGCTCGTCGAGCACGTAGACCACCCCGAACAGCCCCGAGCGCAACTGCGTGGCGATCCTCAGCCGCTGCGCCTCGCCGGGCGACAGCGTCGTCGAACGGCGCCCGAGGCTGAGGTAGCCCAGCCCGAGGTCGAGCAGCACCTGCGTGCGCGCGACGAGGTCGGCGCTGATGCGCACCGCGACCTCGGTGGTCTCCCCGGACCGTGCGGTCGGTGTGGCGGCCGTCGGGTGCGGCAGCTCCGCGACGGGCCGCAGCAGCTCCGCGACCTCGGTGAGCGGCATCGCGTTGACGTCGGCGACCGAGCGTCCGGCGAAGGTCACCGCGAGCGCCTCCGGGCGCAGGCCGGCGCCGTGGCACACCGGACAGTCGACGCTCCGCACGAAGCGCAGCGCGCGGTCGCGCATCTGCTGGCTCTTGGAGTCGGCGAGGACGTGCATGACGTGCTTGCGGGCGCTCCAGAAGGTGCCCTGGTAGCCGTAGTCGACCCGGTCGCGTTCCGGCCTGACCAGGACGGAGGGCTGCTCGTCGGTGTAGAGCAGCCAGTCCCGGTCCTTCTTCCTGAGCCGGCGCCAGGGCAGGTCGATGTCGATCCCCAGACCGCTGACCACGCTGCGCAGGTTGGCGCCCTGCCACGCGCCCGGCCAGGCCGCGATCGCGCCTTCGCGAACGCTGAGCGAGGTGTCCGGGACGAGCAGGTCCTCGGCGACGTCGTGGACCACCCCCAGCCCGTGGCACCTCGGGCAGGCCCCCGCCGCGGTGTTGGGCGAGAACGCGTCCGCCTCCAGCCGCGTCGCGCCCCGCGGGTAGGTCCCAGCGCGGGAGTAGAGCATCCGCACCAGGTTGGACAGCGTGGTGATGGTGCCCACCGACGAGCGCGAGCTGGGCGCCCCGCGGCGCTGTTGCAGGGCCACGGCGGGCGGCAGGCCGGTGATCCCGCCCACGTGCGGCACCCCGACCTGCTGGAGCAGCCGGCGGGCGTAGGGCGCGACGGACTCGAAGTACCGGCGCTGCGCCTCGGCGTAGAGCGTGCCGAAGGCGAGCGAGGACTTGCCGGAGCCGGAGACGCCGGTGAAGGCGACCACCGCGTCCCGGGGGATGTCGACGTCGATGTTCCTCAGGTTGTGCTCGGCGGCTCCACGGACACGGACGAAAGGGTCTGTCGCGGCGTGGGTCACGACACCTCCTCGCGCGGCGCCCGATCCGGCGCCGCCCCCTCCAGCGTGCGCCACCCCGGACGCTTCGGCACCCGGGCGCCGGGAGACCCGGTTCCGGAGGTGCGGCAAGGGCGATCCGCGGGCGGTCGCCGGCTACTTGACTTTGCCTAGTACCTGACGGACTCTATGAGCATGACGACGAGCCACGATCCCCAGCTGCTGAAGGGCGTCCTGTCGCTGCTGCTGCTCCACCTGCTGGCGGAACAGGAGTCCTACGGGTACGAGGTGGCGCAGCGGCTGCAGGGGGCCGGGTTCACCGACGTCCTGGAGGGCACCGTCTATCCCGCCCTGGCCCGGCTGGAGCGGGAGGGCCGCCTCGCCACCCGGCTGGTCGCCTCGTCCAGCGGGCCGGCGCGCAAGTACTACCGGCTGACGCCGGTCGGCCAGGAGGCCCTGGCGACCGGCAGGGCAGCGTGGACACGGCACGTGACCAGCGTCGACGCCGTCCTGAACCGTCCCCTGCCCACCACAGCGGAGAAGAGTTCCTGACATGCCGCACACCATCACCTGGCGGGACCGGCTGCGGATCGAGCGCCTCGTCTGGGCCCTCGACCAGCAGCTGTACGACCTGCCCCGCCGCTCACGCGTCGCCAGACGCCGCGAGGTCCGGGCCAACACCCTGACGGCGGCGCGGGACATCGGGACCGTCGAAGCGCTGCGCCGCCTCGGCAGCAGCAGCGAACTGGCCGAGGAGTACCTGGCCGCCGAGCTCGGCGACGGCCCGCGCCACTCCTGGATCGCGGCCGCCTGCTTCGCCGTGACCGTCCCCCTGGTGCTCACCTTCGTCCTGGGGGAGGCCGCCTCGGCGTACCGGCAGGCGATCGTCGCGGCCGACCCGCACGCCACCGGCACCTACACCTGGACCGGGTTCAGCTACCTGCAGAGCGCCGTCTCCTACACCTACGACCAAGGCCACGGCAGCGAGTCCGGCGGCGCGTGGACACCCGTCACCTACGCCCTCCTGGTCGCCGGGACCATCGCCTGCGGCCGGCTGTGGCGGCTGCTGCCGTGGTGGAAGGCCCGCCGCCTGAAGGCGGCCGCCACGCCGTGACCCGCCTGCCGGCGGGCCGTGGCTCGCGCGCGCCGGGAGCGCCCGCGCGGGCGCTCCCGGCCGGTGGCCGGCCTACGACGCGGCCGCCACGCCTGCGGGCGCCGGCAGGAAGCCCGTCTCCCGGCCGCGCGTCAGGTACAGGGCCAGCACCTCGTCGGTCAGCGCCGGCATGGTGACGCCGAGCGCCGCGAGATCCCGTGCGGTGCGGCGGGAGTCGAACCGGCGGGCGTCGCCGGCTTCCTGCCGGGGCCCCTCCTCGTCGCCGAGGAGCAGCTGCGCGGCGTTGTCGGGCCGCGCCGCGACCAGCGCCTGCCACCGCGCCACCGGCACCCGCCGTACCCGGTGCCCGAGGCGCGCGGCGACCTCGAAGACGCGGTCCAGCCCAGGCGCCCGCGGGTTGGTCAGGTGGAACGTCCGCCCGTCGGCCCGGCCGGACCCGACGACGGCGACGATCGCCGCGCTGACGTGGTCCACGGGCACCCAGTCGGTCGAGCCGTACGGCAGCTCCGGCACCGACTCCGCCTGCAGGCAGCCCTTGATGAGCTGCCAGAGCAGGTCGTGGTCCTGGCAGGCTCCGGTGGTGCTGTCGCCGCTGATGCGTCCGGGCCGGTACACCGTCACCGGCAGCCCCCGGTCGCGGGCCAGCCCCACCAGCCCTTCGGCCACCCACTTGCTCCGCGCGTACCCTCCGTGCAGCGCGGCGGCGGGTCCGGCCGGCGTCGACTCCGTGATCACCGCGGGCGTTCCAGGCGCCCCTGGCGTCCCCGGCGTCGCCGCGAAGACGCTCGTCGTCGACACGAAGTGCAGCCCCGGGGAGTCCGACTCCGCGAGCAGCCGCAGCAGTTCCTCGGTCCCCGCCACGTTGGGCGCGCGCAGGTCGCGGTAGCCGGCCGCGAAGTTGACGCGGGCGCCGTTGTGCACCACCGGGCCCAGGCGCGCGGCCAGCGCCGCCCGCTCCCGCGGGTCCAGGCCCAGCCGCGGGGCGGCCAGGTCGCCGGGGACGGCGTTGACCAGGCGCCCGTACGCCGGCCGCCACAGCCCGTAGCGCTCCAGGTTGGCGCGCAGACGGGCGGCGGCCTCGGCGGCGCTGCCGGCCCGGACCAGGCAGTCGACCGGTCCCTCGGTGGTCTCCAGGAGGTCGCGCAGCAGGAACGCGCCGAGGAAGCCGGACGCGCCGGTCAGCAGCGGCCGCGCGGACGGCCGCCGCGTGCGTGCGGCCGGGCGGCCGGATGCGGCGATGTCCTCCGGCAGCCGCACCTCGGCCGCCAGGTCGGGCTCGCCCGCGTCCGGCCCGGTGTCCTCCCCGTCGTCCAGCAGCCGCACGACCGCCGTGACGGTGGGCGCCGAGAAGATCTGCCGCAGCGACAGCCGCCGTCCGCAGGTCTCCTCGATCCGCTGGGCCAGCGTCACGGCGAGCAGCGAGTGCCCTCCCAGCGCGAAGAAGTCGTCCTCGACACCGACCTCGGCCACCGCGAGGGTCTGTGCGAAGGCCGCGCACACCGCACGTTCGCGATCGGTGCGCGGGGCCCGCCCGGTGCGCGGCGCGGTCCGCTCGGGGGCGGGCAGCGCCCGCCGGTCGGTCTTGCCGTTGGGGGTGACGGGCAGCGCGTCCAGCGGCACGAAGGCGGAGGGGATCATGTGGTCGGGCAGCACGGCCGCCAGATGGGCGCGCAACGCGGCCGCGTCGGGCGCCGCGGCGTTCGCCGAGGCCACCGTGTAGGCCACCAGCCGCCGTTCGCCGGGGACGTCCTCGCGGACGACGGCACACGCCGAGGCGACCTCGTCCCGCGCGGTGAGCGCGGCCTCGATCTCGCCCAGTTCGATGCGGAAGCCCCGGAGCTTGACCTGGTCGTCCACCCGGCCGCCGTAGGCCAGGCCGTCCTCGCGCGTCCACCGCGCCAGGTCGCCGGTGCGGTACATCCGGCCGCCCGCAGGGCCGAACGGGTCCGCCACGAACCGCGACGCCGTCAGCGCGGCCCGGCCCAGGTAGCCGCGGGCCACGCCCGCTCCGGCGACGTACAGCTCGCCCACCACGCCGGGCGGCACCGGCGCCAGCCGGTGGTCGAGCACGTGGACCCTGGTTCCGTCGACCGGCAGGCCGATCGGCACGGTGTGGTCGGGGGCGTGCGGGCCGTCCGCCTCCAGGGCGGGACTCATGGTGGCGCAGACGGTGGTCTCGGTCGGCCCGTACGCGTTGACCAGCGTGCGGCCCGGGGCCCAGGCGCGCACCAGGGCCGGCGGGCACGCCTCGCCCGCCAGCACGACGGTGGTCCCGGTGGGCAGCGCGCCGGCCGGCATCACGGCCAGCGCCGCGGGCGGCATCGTCAGGTGGGTGACGTGGCGGTCGCGGACCTGGGCGGTGAGCGCGGCGCCGGGCAGCAGCGCGTCCCGCTCGTCGACCTCCAGGCACGCTCCGCTCAGCAGCCCCATGCACAGCTCCCAGAACGCCGCGTCGAAGCTGACCGAGGCGAGCTGCAGGATGCGGCTGCCGGCGCCGACCCGCAGCCGCGTCCGCTGCGTGGCGGCCATGGCGGCCACACCCTGGTGGGTGACGACGACGCCCTTGGGACGTCCGGTGGAGCCCGAGGTGTAGATGACGTACGCCGGGTGGGCCGGCAGCACGGCGCGCGGCGGCGCCACCGGTGTCCCGGGCGTGACCGGAGCCGTCGCCGCCTGCGGGAGGTCGTCCACGCCGAGGTGGGGCGTGCCGTCCTCGGGGAGGCGCGCGCGGATGCCGGGCGTGGTGAGCAGCAGGCTCGGCCGGGCGTCGGCGAGCATGTAGGACAGCCGCTCCGCCGGATATCCGGGGTCCAGCGGCAGGTACGCGGCGCCCGCCTTGAGGACGCCCAGCACCGCCACGACCAGCGTGTGGTCGCGGGGGAGCGCGACCGCCACCCGGTCCTCCGGGCCGACCCCCCGCGCGGTCAGCCGGCGGGCGAGGTCGTCGGCGCGGGCGTCCAGCTCCCGGTAGGTGAGCGTGGTGCGGGCGTCACGCACCGCCGGCGCGTCCGGGGTCCGCCGCACCCAGCGGGCGAACAGCTCGGGCAGGGTCACCGCGGGCGCGTCCTGGGCCGGGCCGGTTCCCAGCGCGGTCAGGCGCCGCTGCTCGGCCGGCGTGATCGCGCCGTACGCGCGCAGCGGACGGCCCGGGTCGGCCGTGACGTCGTCGAGCAGTACCAACAGCCGCCGGGCGAGCCCGCGGACGGTGTCCTCGTCGAAGAGGTCCGTGGCGTAGTCGACCACGGCCCGCATGCCGTCGGGCGCGCCGTCCGCGCCGCGGCTCTCGGTGAAGGTGAAGGACAGGTCGAACTTGCTGGCCGCATGGTCGACGGGGAGCGCGGCGGCGGACAGCCCCGGCAGGTCGACGGGCGCGGCCGGGGAGTGGTTCTGCAGCACGAGCATGGTCTGGAAGAGCGGGTGGTGGCTCTGCGACCGCGCCGGGTTGAGCAGCTCCACCAGGCGCTCGAAGGGCAGGTCCTGGTGCGCGTAGGCCGACAGGTCGGCCTCCTTCACCCGGTCGAGCAGCTCGCGGAAGGTGGGGTCGCCGCTCAGGTCGGTGCGCAGCACCAGCGTGTTGACGAAGAACCCGACCAGGTCGTCGGCGGCCTCGTCGGTGCGGCCGGCGACGGCCGTGCCGAGCGGGATGTCGTCGCCCGCGCCGTGCCGGGCCAGCAGGAGCGCCAGCGCGGCCTGGAGCACCATGAAGACGCTGCACCCGCTCGCCCGCGCCAGGTCGGCGATCCCGCGGGCGGTCCGCGGTCCGACGGCGAAGTCGTGCGCGGCGCCGGCGTGTCCTGGCACCGCGGGGCGCGGCCGGTCCCAGGGCAGCTCGATCACCTCGGGGAGCCCGTGCAGCGCGTCCTTCCAGAAGGCGAGCTGGCGTGCCACGAGGCTGTTCTCGTCGTTCTCGTCACCGAGGAGCCGCTGCTGCCAGAGGGTGTAGTCGGCGTAGTCGACCGCGGGCGCGTCCCAGGAGGGCGCCGCGCCGCGCACCCTGGCCCGGTAGGCGGCGCCGAGGTCGTCGGCGATCAGGCCCAGCGACGACCCGTCGGCGGCGATGTGGTGGATCACCAGGACCAGCACGTGGCTGTCCTCTGCGGCCCGCAGCAGCGTCGCCCGCAGCGGCAGGTCGTGCTCGATGTCCAGCGGCGCGCCCGCCGCCGCCGCGACGCGCTCGCGCAACCCCCCCTCGTCGGTGCTCTCCACGGCCAACGGGAGCCTGACCGCCTCCGGGGCGGTGACGTGCTGGCGCGGTCCTGCGGCGTCCGCCGGGAAGCAGGTGCGCAGCGCCGGATGGCGCACCACCACGTCGTGCAGCGCGCCGCGCAGGGCGTCGACGTCGAGCGGTCCCTCCAGGCGGACCGCGAAGGGGATGTTGTACGTGGCGGAGGGTCCTTCGAGACGGTGCAGGAACCACAAGCGCCGCTGGGCGTACGACAGCGGGAGGACCTGCGGGCGCTCCTGCGGGACGAGCGGCGGCCGCGGCGGCCTCGCGCTGTCCTCCAGGGCGGCCGCGAGGGCGGCGGCGGTGGGGTGCTCGAACAGCGTGCGGATCTCGGTCTCCGTTCCCAGGACCGACCGGACCCGGCCCACCAGCCGGGTCGCGAGCAGCGAGTGGCCGCCGAGCGCGAAGAAGTCGTCGTCCACGCCGACGCCCGGCACGCCGAGCACGTCGGCGAACAGGCCGCACAGGATCTCCTCCTGCGCGGTGCGCGGCGCCCGCCCCGCCGGGCCGCCCGCCGGCCGGCCGGGCGCCGGCAGGGCCGCCCGGTCGAGCTTGCCGTTGGGCGTCAGCGGCAGCGCCTCCAGCAGCTGGACGGAGGCCGGGACCATGAACGCGGGCAGTGTCGCCGCCACATGGTCGCGCAGCGCGTCCGGGTCCGCCGCGGCCGCCGGCGACAGCACGGCGTAGGCGGCCAGGGCGCGCTCACCCGGCGTGTCCTCGCGGACCACGACGCAGGCGGTCAGCACCGCCGGATGGGCGCGCAGCACCGCCTCGATCTCGCCGGGCTCGATCCGGTGGCCGCGCAGCTTCACCTGCTGATCGGCGCGGGCCACGTACACGACGGAGCCGTCCGGCGCCCAGCGCGCGAGGTCGCCGGTGCGGTACATCCGCGCGCCGCCGCCGGCGAACGGGTCGGGCACGAAGCGCACCGCGGTCAGGTCGGGCCGCCCCAGGTAGCCGCGGGCGACGCCGGCCCCGGAGACGTACAGCTCGCCCTCGGCGCCGGCCGGCACCGGGCGCAGCGACGCGTCCAGGATGTACGCGCGCATCCCGTCCAGCGGGCGGCCGATCGGCGGTACGCCGGGGCCGTCGCCGGGGCGCACCCGCCGCAGGGTCGCGAAGGTGGTGGACTCGGTGGGCCCGTAGGCGTTGAAGAAGGCGGTGCCCGGATGGTCCGCGGCCAGCCGGCTCAGCACGCCCGGCGCCGCCGCCTCGCCGCCGCTGGCGACCACGCGCAGCAGCCCGAACACGTCGGGGTCGGTCTCGGCGATGACGTTGAACAGCGCCGTCGTCACGAACGCCGTGGTCACCCCGTACCGGGCCGTGAACTCCCGGAGCACGGCGGGCTGCAGCGCCCCCTCGGGGGCGACGACGACGCGGCCGCCCCTGAGCAGCGGCGTCCAGATCTCGAAGGTCACCGCGTCGAACGCGTAGGCCGAGTGCATCAGGACGGCGTCGGCGACGCCCCCGTCCCAGGTGCCGTCGGCGGCCAGCGCGGCGATGTCCGCGTGGCTGACACCGACCGCCTTCGGCGCGCCGGTGGAGCCGGAGGTGAACATCACGTAGGCGAGGCGTCCGCCGCCGACGGCGGCCGGCAGCGTCCCGGCCTCGGCCGGTCCGCCCGCCAAGACGCGCCCGGCCGGGTCGACGGTCACCACCGGGACGCCGGAACCGAGGCCGCGCACCCACGGGTGCCCGCGGTGGGCGGCGTCCACGACCAGCGCCCGCAGGCCGGCCGCCGCCGCGACGCGGGCCAGACGCTCCACCGGCCAGTCCGGGTCGAGGGGCAGGTAGGCGGCGCCCGCCCGCAGCGCCGCGAGGGAGGAGGTGACCGTGGCGGCGGAGCGGCCGAGGAGCACCCCGACCGCGTCCTCCACGCCGGTGCCCAGCCCCCGCAGCGCGCCGGCGAGTTCGCCGGCCAGGCTCGACAGCTCGCCGTAGGTCAGCTGCTCGCCGGCTCCTGTCACGGCGATCGCGCCGGGAGTGCGCAGCGCCTGCCGGACGACGGCCGCGCCGACGTCGGTGGTGGGCACACCGGGCGGCAGCTGCCCACCGCGTCCCCAGTCCATCAGGGTGTCGTGCTCGCCGTCGAGCAGGAGCGGGACGGCGTCGACGCGCCCGCCGAGCCCGTCGGCCATCGCGGTCAGCACCGCCCGCATGCGGGTGAGCAGGCGCGCCGTCGACGCGCGGTCCAGGACGGAGGCCCGGTGGCCGAAGGTGACGCGCAGGGTGTCGCCGGGGGCGATGGTGAGGGTGAGCGGGTAGTGGGCCGCGTCCGTGCCCCGGAAACCGGTCACGGTCAGGCCGGGCAGCGACCCCTGCGCGGCGCGCAGGGCCTCTGCGTCCATCGGATAGTTCTCGAACACCGCCAGGGTGTCGAACAGGTCGTCGAGACCGGTGGCCTCCCGGATGTCGGTGAGCCCCACGTGCTGGCTGCCGAGCAGTCCGGCCTGCTCCTCCTGGAGGCGGGCCAGCAGGGTCGCCAGCGTGTCGCCGGGCAGCCGGCGCACCCGCACCGGGACGGTGTTGATGAACAGGCCGACCATCGACTCGACGCCCGGTATCTCCGGTGGCCGGCCCGACACGGTGGTGCCGAAGAGCACGTCGGAGCGGCCGGTGAGGTGGGCCAGCACCAGACCCCACGCGCCTTGGACGAGCGTGTTGACGGTGAGGCCGTGCGCGCGGGCGGTCGCCCGCAGCCGCCCGGTCGCCGCCTCGTCGAGCTCCAGGACCTGCGTCTGCGGCAGCTCCCCGACGCCGTCCGCCGCCGCGGACGCCCGGCCGGCCAGCAGCGTCGGCCCCTCCACCCCCTCCAGCGCGGCGCGCCACGCGTCCAGCGCGGCGGTCCTGTCCTGTCCGGCCAGCCAGGCGGCATAGGTCCGGAAGGGGGTGACGCGCGGCAGGCCGCCGTCGTCGCCACCGCTCGCGTACAGCTCGAACAGCTCGCGCACCAGCACGGGCATCGACCAGCCGTCGAGCAGGATGTGATGGCTCGTCATGACGAGGTGGTGGCGGCGCGGGGCGGTGCGCACCAGCGCGAACCGCATCAGGGGCGGGGCGGTCAGGTCGAACCGGCGGGTGCGGTCCGCCGCGAGGAGGTCGGACAGCCGCTCCCGCACGGTGCCGGCGCCGTTGGCGTCCGCCGCCGTCAGGTCGTGCTCCGCCAGCACCACCGGCACCTCGGCCGCGATGGCCTGCACCGGCTCGTCGAGGTCCTCGTGCAGGAATCCGGCGCGCAGGTTGGCGTGCCGGTGCAGCAGGGCCGCGATCGCCGCGCGCAGCAGCCGTGCGTCCACCTCCCCTTCGAGGTCGAAGACGAACTGCGAGGTGTACACGTCCACGGCGTTGGAGTCGTACAGCGCGTGGAAGAGCATCCCCGCCTGCGTCGGCGTCAGCGGAAGCACGTCTTCCAGACGGAACCCGGTCACTTGCGTCCACCCCACTTGTTCTGCAGTCGGTCGAGTTGGGCCTGGTCGAGGGAGACCAGGGGGAGGTCGGAGGGCGTCCAGCCGCCGGCCTCCGGCCGGTCCGCGAGGCCGGCGACGGCTCGCAGCGCCTCGGCGAACAGCTCGGACAGCGCCGCCACGTCCTCCCGCGCCAGCAGGTCGCCGGCCCAGGTCCAGCGCGTCACCAGGGACGGGCCGTCAGCCGCGTCCTCGGTGTGCGCGTTGATGTCGAGGACGTGGTGGACCGGCATGCCCGGGTCCTGGCTGCGCGGGCCGCCGCCGTCGAGCACCACCTGCCAGTCGGCCGCGCCGGACTCCTCGGACGACGCGGACGGGGCGGCGTACCGCCCCAGGTAGTTGAAGCCGATCTGCGGCTCCGGCAGGGCCGCGAGCCGGACCCGGGCCTCCGGGTCGAGGTGGCGCAGCATCCCGTAGCCGAGGCCGTGGTCGGGGATCGTCCGCAGCTGCTCCTTGACGCGTTTGAGCGCGCGTTCCACCGGCACGGGGCCGAAGGGCCGCGGGCCGTGCGGATCGACAGCACCGGGGTCGAGCCGCACCGGGTACAGGCTGGTGAACCAGCCCACCGTGCGGGCCAGGTCCACGTCGTCCCCGATCGCCTCGCGGCCGTGGCCCTCCAGGTGCAGCAGGACGCCGGAGCCGTCCCGCCCGGACGCGTCCGGGGTCCGCGCCGCGCCGGCGCGCCGCGCCTGCCAGGCGGTCAGCGCCAGCGCGAGCGCGGTCAGCAGCACGTCGTCCACACCGCAGCGGAAGGCCGCCGGGACCGTGGTGAGCAGCGGCCGCGTCCACCGGTCGGGAAGCCGGCTGGTGACGGTCGCGGTGCGCTCGGCGGTGTCCAGGGCGGGATCGAGCGGGCGGTGCCCGAGCCGCGGTCCGGGGGAGCCCAGGATGTCCTCCCACAGCGGCAGTTCCGCCCTGCGCCGCGCGCTGCCGGCCTGTGCCCGCAGCAGGCGCGCCCACTGCGGGTAGGACGTGCCGACCGGTGCGAGCCCCGCCTGCCCGCCGGACGCGCCGCCGCGCAGTTGCCGCCATGCGGCGGCGAGGTCGGCGGCGAGCACGCGCCAGGACACCGCGTCGACGGCGAGGTGGTGCACGACCAGCAGCAGCCGCCCCTGGGCCCGCGCGCCCCGGTCGCACCACACGGCCTGCACCACGTTGCCCTGCGTGGGCCGCAGCCGGGCCATCGCCCGGCCGCCCGCCGCGCCGACGGCCGCGCGCAGCCCGGCGTCGTCCAGCCCCTCGGCGTCGACGCGGGTCAGGCGCTCCCGGGCCGCGACCGCGCCCGGCGGCAGGATCTCCAGCGGCTCCGCGCCTCCGTCACGGTCCAGGCGCAGCCGCAGGGTGTCGTGATGGTCGATCAGGCGCTGCAGCAGGACGGTCAGGTCGTCCTCGGTCGCGCCCGCAGGCGTGCGCAACACGGCGGACTGGTTGTACCCGTCGCTCGGGCCGGGCCGCTCCAGGAACCAGGCGGCGATGGGCGTCGGCGGCATCGGGCCGGCGCTCGGCCCGGACGACGCGGCGGCGCCGCGGTCCGGCACCGTCGCGACCGCGGCGATGGCCCCTGGCGTGCGGTGCACGAACACGTCGCGCGGGTTGACGCGCAGCCCCGCCTCGCGGAGCCGGCTGACGAGCTGGATGGACATGATGCTGTCGCCGCCGAGGGCGAAGAAGTCGTCGTCGGCGCGCACCTCACCGGTGTCCAGGACCGACGCGAAGACCTCGCACAGCAGCCGCTCCCGCGCGGTGCGCGGCCTGCCGCCCGGCCGGGCCGAAGGCCGCGGCGGCTCCGGCAGCGACCGGCGGTCCGCCTTGCCGTTGGCCAGCAGCGGCAGCGCGTCCAGGGGCACGAACACCGACGGCACCAGGGAGGACGGCAGCGTCGAGGACAGCAGGGCGCGCAGGTCGGCGTCGGACGGCGGCGCCCCGGCGTGCCGGTCCGCGACCGTGTACGCCACCAGGCGGCGTTCGCCCGGCCGGTCCTCCCGGAGCACCACGCAGGCGGCGGCGACCGCGTCCAGCGCGGTGAGCGCCGCCTCGATCTCGCCCGGCTCGATGCGCAGACCGTTCAGCTTGACCTGGTCGTCGGCCCGCGAGACGTAGCTGAGCAGCCCGTCCCCGTCCCGGCGCACCAGGTCGCCGGTGCGGTACATGCGGGCGCCGCGCGGCCCGTACGGATCGGCGACGAAGCGCGCCGCGGTCAGCGCGGGACGTCCGAGGTAGCCGCGCGCCAGGCCGTCGCCCGCCAGGTACAGCTCCCCCTTCACACCCGCCGGCACCGGCCGCAGGCGGGCATCGAGGACGTAGGCGCGGGTGTTGTCGACGGGGCGCCCGAGCGGCACGCCCGCCCTGCCCGCGCTTCCGGCCGCGGTCCCGGCCGTGCTGCCGCCCGCTCGTGCCGCCCCCGCCCCGTGGCGGTGGGCGGTGGCGTCCACGGTGGCCTCGGTGGGCCCGTACAGGTTGTGCACCGCGGCGCCCCAGGCGCCGGCGGCCTGCTCGGCCAGCGCCACCGGCAGCGGCTCGCCGCCGCAGAGCAGGGCGCGCAGCCCGGCCGGCGGCGCGGCGTGCGCCGTCTCGGCGAGGACGGCCGCCAGGTGCGAGGGCACGAACTGGGCGATCGTCACCCCCGCGTCCCGCATCCGCGCCAGCAGTCCGGCCGGGTCCTGGTTGAGGTCCGGCGGGACCGGGCAGGTGGCCCCGCCGTGCAGCAGCGGCAGCCAGGTCTCCCACACCGAGGCGTCGAAACTCGGCGAGGTGCGGGCGAGCACCCGGTCGCCGTCGGTCAGGCCCAGGTAACCGGCCATCCACGCCATGTGGTTGGTCAGCGAGCCGTGGGTGACGGCGACGCCCTTGGGCAGCCCGGTGGAGCCAGAGGTGTAGATGACGTACGCGAGGTCCTGCGGGCCGCAGGCCACCACGGGGGCCGGCGCACCGGTGGACCAGGCGTCCCGGTCGCCGAGGTCGAGCACCGGCACGGACGAGCGCGCGGGGACCTCCGGCGCCGGGCCCAGGGTGAGCAGGACCGCCGGGGCGGCGTCGTCGAGCATGTGGGCGATCCGCCCCGGCGGGTAGCCGGGATCGACCGGCAGGGCCGCCGCCCCCGCCTTGGCGACCGCCAGCAGGGCGACCACCTGGTCGGCGGTGCCGGGCATCGCCAGGGCGACGAGGTCGCCGCGGCCGATCCCGCGGCCGTGCAGGTGGTGCGCCAGGTCGTCGGAGAGGGCGTCGAGCGCGGCGAAGGTCAGGGTGCGCGCCCCGTCGCGCACCGCCACCGCGGCGGGCGTGCGGGAGCGCTGCGCCCGGAAGGCGGCGGGGACCGTGCGGGCCGCCACCGGGCGGCGTGCGCCGTGCGCGGTGCGGCCGAGAGCGGCCTCCTCGGCGGGGTCGAGGGTCCGGGCGGCGTGCACGCGCTGCTCCGGGTCGGCGGCGAGCGAGGCGAGCAGCCGGCTCAGCCGCCCGGCGAGGGCGCGGGCGGTCGCGCCGTCGAAGACGTCGGTGGAGAACTCCAGGACGGCGTCGAGACCGGCGGGACGGCCCGCCCGATCGCGGGTCTCGGTGAAGGTGAACGTCAGGTCGAACTTGCTGATGCCGGTGTGCACCGGCTGCGGCGTCACGCGCAGCCCCGGCAGCTCGACCACCGCCCCGGCCTGGTTCTGCAGCGCCAGCATGGTCTGGAAGAGCGGATGGCGGTCCTGGGCCCGGTCGGGGCTCAGCGCGTCCACCACCCGCTCGAACGGCAGGTCCTGGTGGGCGTAGGCGGCCAGGTCGAACTCCCTGACCCGGTCCAGGACCTCGGCGAAGCTCGGGTCACCGCTCAGATCGGCGCGCAGCACGAGGGTGTTGACGAAGAAGCCCACCAGCTCGTCGAGCGCCTCGTCGGTCCGCCCGGCCACCGGCGTGCCCAGCGGGATGTCCTCGCCGGCTCCGTGCCGGGACAGCAGGACCGACAGGGCCGCCTGGAGCACCATGAACAGGCTGCACCCGCGGGCCCGTGCCAGCGCCGCCAGGTCGGCGTGCGCCGCGGCGCCGACGGTGAACGCGAACGCGTCGCCCCGGTACCCGGACGCCGCCGGGCGCGGCCGGTCGTACGGCAGGTCGAGCGCCTGGGGGGCGCCGGCCAGAGCCGAGCGCCAGAAGGCGAGCTGCCGACCGGCCTGGCTGTCCCGGTCCTCCTCGTCGCCGAGCAGCTCGCGCTGCCAGAGCGTGTAGTCGGCGTACTGGACGGCGAGTTCCGTCCAGGCGGGCTCCTCGCCCCCGGTGCGGGCCCGGTAGGCCGTGCCCAGGTCGCGCACCAGCGGGGCGAAGGACCAGCCGTCGCCCGCGATGTGGTGCAGCACGAGCACCAGGACGTGGGACTGCGGTGCGAGCCGCAGCAGCCGCGCCCGCAGCGGAGGTTCGGCGCCCACGTCGAAGGCGTGCGCGACCTCGGCCGCCACCGCCGCGTCGAGCCGGCCCGCGTCGACGTCCGCCGCCGTGAGGTCCCGCGCCGTGAGGTCCGGTCGCACCGCGTCCGCGTCCAGCACCTCCTGGCGCGGCACGCCGCCGGTGTCGGGGAAGACGGTGCGCAGGCTCTCGTGCCTGGCGACGACGTCCCCCAGCGCGCTCTCCAGGGCCTCGCCGTCGAGTGCGCCGTCCAGGCGCAGCACGAGCGGCACGTTGTAGGTGTCGCTCGGCCCCTCCAGCCGGTTGAGGAACCACAGGCGCCGCTGCGCCGCGGACAGCGGCATCGGCTCCGGCCGGGCCGCCGCGCGCCGCAGCGGGACCCGCGCCCGGTCCGCGGTGTCCAGCGCGGCCGCGAGCAGGGCCGGCGTGGGGTGCTCGAAGATCGCCTTGACCTGCACCTCCACCCCGAGGACGGTGCGCAGCCTGGCGGCGAGCCGGGTGGCGAGCAGGGAGTGGCCGCCCAGGGCGAAGAAGTCGTCCTCCGGGCCGGCCGCCGGTATGCCGAGCAGGTCGGCGAACAGACCGCAGACGATCTCCTCGCGGGCGGTGCGCGCGGCGCGGCCGCCGGCCGGCGCGTCGCGGTCCGGCGCGGGGAGGGCGGCGCGGTCCACCTTGCCGTTGGGATTCAGCGGCAGCGCGTCGAGCAGGACGAAGGCCGACGGCGTCATGTACGCCGGCAGCGAGCGGCCCACCACCCGCGACAGGTCCGCGGCGGTGGGGCGCGCGCCGTCCGCGGGCACCACGTAGGCGACGAGCCGCCGGTCCCCCGGAACGTCCTCGCGCACGACGGCGAAGGCGTCCGCGACGCCCTCGCTCGCCGCCAGCACCCCTTCGATCTCGCCCAGTTCGATCCGGAACCCGCGCAGCTTGACCTGGCCGTCGGCGCGTCCGACGTACGCGATCTGCCCGTCGGGGGTCCAGCGGACCAGGTCGCCGGTGCGGTACATGCGTGTGCCGGGCGGCCCGTACGGGTCGGCGACGAACCGCGCCGCGGTCAGCGCGGCGCGTCCGACGTATCCGCGCGCCACCCCCCGTCCCGCCAGGTACAGCTCGCCCACGATGCCCTGCGGAACCGGGTTCAGCTGCTCGTCCAGCACGTGCAGCCGCATGCCGTCCAGCGGACGGCCGATCGGCGGCGGCCCGGCGGGCAGGTCCGCCGCCACGGGGTGGCGGGTGGCGAAGGTGGTGGTCTCGGTGGGGCCGTAGACGTGCAGGACGCGCAGTCCCGGGGAGGCGCCCGCGACCCGCTGCATGGCGTCCGGCGACGCCAGTTCACCGCCGGCGCACACGACCCGCAGGCCCGCGAAGACGCCGGGGTCGGTCTCGGCGAGGACGTTGAACAGGGCCGTGGTCAGGAAGACCGCGGTCACGCCGTGCTCGCTCAGCACGTCGCCGAGCGCGCTCGGCTCCAGAGCGCCGGGTGGGGCCACGACGACCCGGCCACCGCGCAGCAGCGGCGCCCACATCTCGAAGGTGCACGCGTCGAAGACGTACGCGGAGTGCATCAGGACCGCGTCCGCCGCGCCGTGGTCCCACGCCGAGTCCGCGGCCAGCGCGGCGACGTCGGCGTGCGAGACCCCGACGCCCTTCGGCAGCCCGGTCGAGCCGGAGGTGAACATCACGTAGGCGAGGGCGGCCGGATCGGGCGCCGCCGGCCGTGCGACCGTGCTCGGCGGCGCCCCGCGGACCACCCGCCCCATCCGGTCCACCACGAGGACCGGCATCCGGCGGGCCGCCGCGGCCGCCCAGGACGAGGCAGCCGCCTCCTCGTCGACGACGAGCATCCGGACGTCGGCCACCTCGGCGACCTGGTCGAGGCGCTCGGCGGGCCAGCGGGCGTCCAGCGGCACATAGGCGGCGCCGGCGCGGACCGCGGCCAGCGACGCCGACACCACGGCGGGAGAGCGCTCCAGGAGGACGCCGATCCGTGTCTCGGCGCCCGCGCCGAGCCCCGTCAGGGCGGCGGCCAGATCGGCGCAGACCCGGTCGAGTCCGGCATAGGTCAGGCTGTGGTCGGACCCGGTCCCCTCGCTCGCGGCCGCCATTTGCACCGCCACCGCGCCGGGCGTGCGGCGCACCTGGGCCGCGAACAGCGCGGGCAGGCTCGCGTCCGCCGCACCGGCCGGCAGCGCGCGGCCGTCGCCCCACCTGCGGATCTGCCGGCGCTCCGCGGGGGCGATCAGGTCGTAGCCGGCGAGTGGGCGGTCCGGGTCGGCGACCGCCTGCTCCAGCAGGCGCACCAGCCGGTCGGCGAGCGCGCGCACCGTCCCGGGATCGAACAGGGCCGTCGCGTACTCGACGCCGCAGGCGAGCCCGACGCGGTCGCCGACCCCGTCGCCGCCCCGCGTACCGCTCCCTTCGCCGCTCCCGTGCCGGTCCTCGGTGAAGGAGAAGGTGAGGTCGAACTTGGCCAGGCCGTTGTGGACGAGCCGGTCCTCGACGGTGAGGCCCGGCATGTCGGGCCGCGCGGACTCCTGGTTCTGCAGCACCAGCATGGTCTGGAAGAGCGGGTGGTGGTTGCGTGCCCGCACCGGGTTGAGGCTCTCCACCAGGCGCTCGAACGGCACGTCCTGGTGCGCGTAGGCGGCCAGGTCGAAGTCCCGGACGCGGCGCAGCAGTTCGCGGAAGGTCGGGCGGCCCGACAGGTCTGTGCGGAGCACCAGCGTGTTGACGAAGAAACCGACCAGCTCCTCCAGCGCCTCGTCGGGGCGCCCCGCCACCGGCGTGCCGATCGCGACGTCCTCACCCGCGCCGTGCCGGTGCAGCAGGGTGGCGACCGCGGCCTGGAGGACCATGAACAGGGTGGTCCCCGACTCCCTCGCCAGACGCGTCAGACCCGCGTGCAGGGCCGGCGGGACGTCGAAGGAGTGGACGTCGCCGCGCGCGTCGCTCACCGCGGGACGCGGCCGGTCCAGCGGCAGATCGATCAGGGCGGGCAGGCCGTCGAGCGCGGCGTGCCAGTGGTCGAGCTGCTCGCGCAGCAGGCCCTTCGGCTGCCCGGCGACGTCGTCGCCGGCCCCGTCCCCGTGCCCGTCCGGGTCCCCGTCGCCGTGCGCGTCGGCGAGCAGGGCGCGCTGCCACAGCGCGTAGTCGGCGTACTGGAGCACGGCGCCCGGCCGGCGCCCCGGTGCGCGGCCGTCGAGCCGGGCCCGGTAGGCGTCGCCCAGCTGCCGGGCGAGCGGCGCCAGCGACCAGCCGTCGGCGGCGATGTGGTGCAGCACGACCACGAGCACGTGGTACTCGGGCGCGGCCCGCAGCAGGCGCACCCGCAGCGGCAGATCGGTGCGGACGTCGAACGGCTCGCTCACGGCCGCGAGCACGGCCGCCTCCAGCCCGGCGGGGGAAACGCCCTCGGCGGCCGTGACCGGGGTCGCGTCCCCGGCGGGCAGGACGCGCTGGTACGGCACCCCGTCGCGGTCGGGGAACAGCGTGCGCAGCGCCTCGTGGCGGGCCACCAGGTCGCCCACCGCGGAGCGCAGCGCGTCGGCGTCCAGCGCGCCGCGCAGCTCCAGGACCAGCGGGATGTTGTAGGCCGGGCTCGGTCCCTCCAAGGTGTTGAGGAACCACAGGCGCTGCTGCGCGAAGGACAGCGGCAGCGGGTCGGGCCGCCGCGCGGCGGCCCTCACCGCCGGCCGGTCCTGCACGGAGGGGCCGAGAGCACGGGCCAGTCCGGCGGCCGTCGGATGCTCGAACAGGGTGCGCACGGCGAGATCCGCCCCCAGCACGCCACGCACCCGGCTGATCAACCGCATGGCGAGCAGGGAGTGGCCGCCGAGGTCGAAGAAGTCGTCGTGCGGGCCGACCGACGGGCGCTGCAGCACGTCGGCGAAGATCCCGGCGAGCAGGTCCTCCCGCGCGCCGCCCGGCCGCGGCCTGGCGTCGGGGGAGCCGGAGTCCCGCACCGGCTCCGGCAGGGCGCGCCGGTCCACCTTGCCGTTGGGCAGCAGCGGCAGGGCGTCCAGGACGACGACGGCGCCGGGCACCATGTAGGAGGGCAGCGTCCGCGACAGCGCCTCGCGCAGCGCGCCGGCGCCCGGGGCGCCGCCGGGGACCACCGCGTACGCCACCAGGTGCCGGTGCCCCGGCCGGTCCTCGCGGATCAGCGCGCAGGCGCCGGTCACGCCCGGGCAGGCCAGCAGCGCGGCCTCCACCTCGCCCGGCTCGATCCGGAAGCCGCGGAGCTTGACCTGGTCGTCGGCGCGCGCGACGTAGTCGAGCAGGCCGCGGGGGTTCCACCGGACGAGGTCGCCGGTGCGGTACATCCGCTCACCGGCCCCGGCGAACGGGTCGGGGACGAAGCGGGCCGCGGTCAGCGCCGGGCGGTCGAGGTAGCCGTGGGCCAGGTTGGGCCCCGACAGGTACAGCTCGCCGGTGACGCCCGGCGGCACCGGGCGCAGCCCGCCGTCGAGCACGTAGGCCCGCATGGTGTCGACGGGCCGGCCGATCGGCACGCCCTCCTGGCCCCTGGCGTCGCCCCCGGCGCGGTGGGCGGTGGCGTCGATCGTCGTCTCGGTCGGGCCGTAGAGGTTGTGCGGCTCGGCCCCCCACACGTCGGTGACGGCGTCGGCGAGGGCACGCGGCAGCGGCTCGCCGCCGCAGAGGACCGCGCGCAGCGCGGGCAGCGCGTCGCCGCCGGCCGCCTCCGCCAGCACCAGGGCCAGATGGGAGGGGACGAACTGGGCGACCGTGACGGCGAACCGGCGCATCCAGAACAGGACCTGGTCGGGTTCCTGATTGGCGTCCTCCGGCAGCACGCACACCTCGGCGCCGGACATGAGGGGCAGCCACGTCTCCCAGACGGAGGCGTCGAAGCTGCTGGAGGTACGGGCCAGGACCCGGTCGTCCGCGGTCAGTTCCAGGTGGCGGGCCAGCCAGGCCATGTGGTTGGCCAGCGCCCGGTGCGGCACCACGACGCCCTTGGGACGGCCGGTGGAGCCGGAGGTGTAGATGACGTAGGCGGCCTCCGCCGGGTGCGGCGGCGCGGGCAGCGGCGCCGCCGGATCGGCCGCGGAGGTCTCCGGGTCGTCGAGGGCCAGCCAGGGCAGGTCCCCTGCGGGCAGCTCCGGGCGCAGCCCGCCGGTGGTGAGCAGCAGCGCGGGCCCGGCGTCGTCGAGCATGGCGCGGATGCGGGCCCGCGGGTAGCGCGGGTCGACCGGCACGTAGGCGGCGCCGGCCCGCAGCACGGCCAGCATCGCCACCACCGTCTCCGCGGACGGCGGCACCGCGAGGGCCACCAGGTCCCCGCGTCCCACCCCGTGTTCGCGCAGGACGCGCGCGAGGGCGTCGGCGCGTGTGTCGAGTTCGGCGTAGGTGAGGCGGGAGCGGGCGTCGCGCACGGCGGGCGCGTCCGGCGTGCGGGCCGCCTGGGCCCGCACCGCCTCGGGGGCGGTGAGCCGCGGCACCGGCCGCTCGTCGCCGCGCCCCTGCGCGAGCAGCTCCGCGGCCTCTCCGGGCGCGAGGGGGTCGAGGCGGCCGACGGGCAGGTCGGGGTCGGCGACGGCCTGCGCCAGGACGCGGGTGAAGCGGTCGCACAGGGCGCGGGCGGTCGCCTCGTCCCACAGGTCGGTGGCGTACTCCAGGTACCCGTCGAGCCCGGTCCCGGACCCGCCCCGGCGTCTCGGCGGTCCGTCCGCCGGCTCGGGCCGGGCGTCCGCCGGTCCGCCCCCCGCCTCCTCGGACGAGGCGCCGACCGCGGACGGGCCCCCGGTCGGGGACGGGTCACCCGCCGGATACGGGCCGCCGGTCTCGGTCAGCGAGAAGGTCAGGTCGAACTTGCTGGCCCCGGTGTGCGCGGACCGGTCGTGCACGGTCACCCCGGGCAGGTCGAGGTCCGCGGCGCGCTGGTTCTGCAGCACCAGCATGGTCTGGAAGAGCGGGTGGTGGCCGCCGGACCGCGCCGGGTTGAGCTCCTCCACCAGCCGCTCGAACGGGATGTCGGCATGGCTGAAGGCGGCCAGGTCGAACTCCGCGACCCGCCCGAGCAGTTCCCTGAACGTCGGGTCGCCGGACAGATCGGTCCGCAGCACGACGGTGTTGACGAAGAACCCCACGAGGTCGTCCAGCGCCTCGTCGGTACGGCCGGCCACCGCCGTGCCCAGCGGGATGTCGGTCCCCGCGCCGTGCGCGTGCAGGGTCGCCGCCAGCGCCGCCTGCAGCACCATGAACGGGGTGCAGCCCGACAGGCGGGCCAGTTTCACCACCGCGGCGTGCACGGACGGCGGCACGGTGAAGGGCTGGGTGGCGCCGCGGTGGCTCGGCGCGGCGGGCCGGGGCCGGTCCGCCGGCAGGTCCAGGACGTCGGGGATCGCGCGCAGCGCCTCCCGCCAGAAGGCCAGCTGGCGCGCGGCCGGCGCGTCGCCGTTGCCGTCTTCCCCGTCCCCGCCGGCGAGCAAGTCGCGCTGCCAGAGGGTGTAGTCCGCGTACTGCACGGGCAGCTCGGGCCACTCGGGCGCGCCGCCGCCCCGGACGCGTGCCCGGTACGCGGCACCGAGGTCGCGGCTCAGCGGCGCGAGGGACCAGCCGTCCGCGACGATGTGGTGCAGGACGACGACCAGCAGATGGTGCGCGGGCGCCGGCGCCAGCAGGTGGGCGCGGACCGCCGGGTCGCCCGCGAGGTCGAACGGCGCGGCGGTGAGCACCCCGGCCCGCTCCCGCGCCCAGGCCGCGGCCGCCTGCGCGTCCGCTCCGGCGGGAGGCTCCTCGACGACCAGCGGCATGAGCGCCGCCGCCCGCGAGGCGTCCAGGATCACCTGGCGGGGCACGCCGTCGTCCTCCGCGAAGACGGTGCGCAGGCTCTCGTGACGGGCGATCACGTCGGCCAGCGCGTCCTTCAGGACCTCGGTGTCCAGCGGCCCGCGCAGTTCGAGCACCAGGGGGACGTTGTAGGTGTCGCCTGCGTCCTCGGCGCGGTTGAGGAACCACAGCCGCTGCTGCGCGAAGGACAGCGGGAGCACCGCGGGCCGCGACTGCGGGACCAGCACGGGCCGGGCGGCCGCGGCGGAGTCCACCGTGGCCGCGAGCGAGGCGACCGTGGGGTGGTCGAAGAAGGTCCGCAGGTCGACCTCGACGCCCAGCGCCGCCCTGACCCGCCCGATCAGCTGCGTGGCGAGCAGGGAGTGCCCGCCCAGCGCGAAGAAGTTGTCCTCGGCCCCGACGGAGTCGAGGTCCAGCACGTCCGCGAACAGTCCGGCCAGCACCTCCTCGTGGGAGCCGCGCGGCGCCCGGCCGGCGGAAGCGGCGGCGCGCGGCGCCGGCAGCGCGCGCCGGTCGACCTTGCCGTTGGCGTTCAGCGGCAGCGCGTCGAGCGTGACGAACGCCGACGGCACCATGTACGGCGGCAGGGTGCGGCCCAGCAGCCGTACGAGGGCGGACCGCCGCGGCGCGTCCCGGCCGGCCGGCACCACGTAGCCGACGAGCCGGCGGTCGCCGGGGGAGTCCTCGCGGACCACCACGCAGGCCGCGCCCACGTCCGGGTCGGCCAGCAGGGCGCTCTCGATCTCGCCGGGCTCGATGCGGAACCCGCGGAGCTTGATCTGCCCGTCCGCCCGTGCGACGTACTCGACCGCGCCGTCCGCGGTCCACCGGGCCAGGTCACCGGTGCGGTACATGCGCCGGCCGCCCCGCTCGTGGGGGTCGGCCACGAACCGGGTCGCGGTGAGCGCCGGACGGCCGAGGTAGCCGCGGGCGACGCCGGCGCCGCTGACGTACAGCTCGCCGACCACGCCGGCCGGGACCGTGCGCAGGTCGGCGTCGAGCACGTACAGCGCCATCCCGTCGAGCGGGCCGCCGATGGGCGGCACACCCCCGCCGTCCCCGTCCAGCGTGTGGCGGGCCGCGAAGGTGGTGGTCTCGGTGGGGCCGTACACGTGCAGGACCCGGGTGCCGGGCGCGGCGGCGGCGACCTGCTGCATCACGCCGGGGGAGGCGGCCTCGCCGCCCGCGCTGACCAGGCGCAGCCCCGAGAAGGCCTGGGGATCGGCCGCGGCGATCACGTTGAACAGCGCCGTGGTCAGGAAGACCGCGGTGACCTGGTGGCGCCGCACCGCCTCGCGCAGGTCGCGGGCCTCCAGGACCCGGCCGGGCGCCACGACGACGCGGCCGCCGCCGAGCAGCGGCGCCCAGATCTCGAAGGTCACCGCGTCGAAGACGTAGGCCGAGTGGAGCAGGACCGCGTCGGCGGCGCCGTCCCGCCAGGCGGAGTCCGCGGCCAGCGCCAGCACGTCCGCGTGGGTGACGCCCACCGCCTTCGGCGCGCCCGTGGAGCCGGAGGTGAACATCACGTAGGCGAGCTGCTCACCGCGGACCGCGGCCGGCAGCCGGCCGGGGGAGGGCGGCGCGCCGGCCACGACGGCGCCCCGGGGGTCGACGACGATCACCGGCAGAGCGGCGCCCGTCTCCTTCACCCAGGGCTCGCCTGCCGCCTCCTCGTCGACCACCAGGGCCCGGACGTCGGCGGCGTCCCGCACCTCCCGCAGCCGGGCGGCCGGCCAGGTGGCGTCCAGCGGCACGTAGGCGCCGCCCGCGAGCGTCACGCCGAGCGTGGCGGTCACTACCGCGGCGCGGCGACCCACCAGGACGGCGACACCGTCCTCGGCGCGCACCCCCCACCCGGTCAGGGCCGCCGCCAGGCCGTCCGCGGCCTGTTCCAGCTCGCGGTACGACAGCACCCGCGCGGCGTCGGCCACCGCGGGCGCGTCCGGGGTGAGCGCGGCCTGCGCCCGGAACGCCTCGGGGAGGCTCGCGGCCCGCGGACCCAGTGCGGCGCCGCGGCCGCGCGCCAGGAGCTCCGCCGCGTCCGCGGCGCCGAGCAGCGGGATGTCGCGGACCGGGGTGTCGGGCTCCGCGCCGGCCAGCGCGGTGAGGAAGGAGGCGATGGCCCGCTGCTGGAGCCGCACGTCGTCCGGGTGGTAGAGCCCGGGGGCGGCGTCCAGGCCGATCAGCGGCCCGGCCTCCTCCGACCGTTCGGAGACGAAGAGCGAGACGTCGTCGACCGGGCCGATGGACAGCAGGCGCGAGTCGGCCGGGCTGCCGGCGAAGTCGAGCCCGTAGTCGTAGCCCATCACGTTGACGACGATGTCGGTCAGCCGCGCCGACCCGTCGGCGACGCGCAGTTCGCGGGCGAGCTGCTCGCGGGAGAAGCGGCGGTGCCGCAGCGCGCCGCGCATCTCGTCGGCGGCGGCGCGGACGAGGCCGCCGAGCGTCGGGTGTGCGGCGAGGTCCACCCGCACGGGCAGCACGTTCGCCGTCATGCCGACGGCGTGCCGCAGCCCGCCGTGACGGCCGGTGGAGGCGATGCCGACGGTCACGTCCCGGCGCCCGGTGGCGCCGCCGACGTACGCGGCGACCGCGGCCACCAGCGCGGCGCTCCAGTCGGTGCGGGCGGTCGCCGCCAGGCGTCTCAGCCCGTCGAGGACCGCGACGGGTAACGTGTCGCCGCCGTGGAGGCGGACGTCGGTTCCGGGGGCGCTCCGCGGACCCGTGTCGCCGCGCCTGGCGATGAGGGGGCGGTCGGCGGCGTCCGCGACCTGCCCCGCGGCCCGGTCGGCGAACCGGGCGGTCCAGTAGGCGCGGTCGGCCTCATAGCGCTCCGAGGCGAGGTAGGCCGTCTCGTCGGCGACCAGCTCGCGCACGGAGGCCGCGCCGGGCCGCCGCGCGCCGGTGTCCTCACCGCGCACGGTGCGGGTGTAGAGATCGGCGATCTCGCGCGCGACCACGGAACCGCTGAGGCCGTCGATGGCTATGTGGTGGTAGCGGGTGTACCAGTAGTGCAGTGCGGGACCGAGACGCAGCAGCGCGAAGTGGTGGCGCGGAGCGTCGATGGTGTCGACGGTCGCCATGTCGCCCGCCATGTACTGCTCCGCCGCCGCGACCGGGTCCTCGCGCCCGGAGAGGTCGATCACCCGCAGTCTGTGGTCGGCGCCGGGCGCGCGGGGGACCACCCGCTGGCGCACGACGCCGTCCTCCGCCACGAATTCGACGTTGAGGCTGTCGTACCGGTCGAGTGTTTGTGCGACGGCGCCTGCGAAGAGCGTCTCGTCCACACCGCCGCGGATCTCCAGGCACTCCGCGATGTTGTACTTGGGGCTGTCCGGATCGACGTGCTGCCCATACCAGACCCCCTGCTGGGCCAAGGTCAATCCGAAAGGCTCCCGGGATGTCGGACCAGCGGAGCCGGAACTATCTGCTTGCATGGCGAATCTACCTCTTCACGGCAAGGTCTGCGGGGACGGTGAAGGCGGCGCGGGACAGCACATCACGCCGATGATCCGGCGCCGGCGGCAGGCATGCGTGCGGCCGGCGGGAAGGGAAAGGGCGGACGGCGGAGAGCCGCAGCCCCGGAAATGGCGCCACATGACGTCACATGACGTCAACGGCTCCGCGCGGTCGTCGCCGCCGAGAGCGGTCGGCACGGCGAAAGGGCGGCGCGGGCCCGAACAACGTCCCCCACGGCCCGGCCCGTGGGGGATTGCGGTACGGCAGGCGGGGGCACGGCCGCCGCGTCGCAGGGTGTGTCTGGAGCGTCCTAGCCGGCGTCGGCCTCCATCGCGCGCACCAGGCTGGCCGGGCGCATGTCCAGCCACGCCTTCTCTATCGCGTCCAGGCACTCCTGGCGGGAGCCCTCGGGACCGTCGGCGCGCCAGCCGTCCGGGCGGTCGACGTGGGCCGGCCACAAGGAGTACTGCCCCTCGTCATTCACCAGGACCAGAAATTGGCCTGACTCGTCGTCGAATGGATTGGTCACGATCCCACCCCGTTCTCTCGTTCTCAATTGTTCACCGTGTATTTCAGTGTCGCTGCCGCGTTCATCCGGGGTGCTTCGGCGAAGTGATCGGGCTATGCCCAGCAAATTCGCCGAACCGGTTCTCCGCTGTGGCCGTGTCAGCGTACATGAGCGTTCCTGACGTGTCCGAAAGACCGAGATCCGGTCCGTGGATGGCTGATTCGGCGCGGGTGGCCGCCGGTGGCCCACGGCGACCTGGTTTACATCCGAGAGCCGGGGTAGTTAGCGCTTCCGCGGCGGCGAACAAATGGTCGATTCACCTGTTCGAGTGCCCGTATCTGCGGTTTTTTCGGAAGTCCGCTCCGGTCCCCCGACCCTGACGCATAAATCCTTGGGGTATGAATGACGCATAGTCATCGGAGTGGGGCGGCAGTGTGCCGGTCACCATGGGCCACCGTTCTTGAAATGGCCAAAGTGATGCCTGGTTCCCGCCACCGGCCCGCCCATCGCAATGGCACAATCGATTGGCATAGGACACTCGCGCCGGAGTCGGCGGCCCGGCGAAAGCGCAGGTGAGCCCCTCTGCGCCGGCGGCGCTCACCGGCCGGGGCGGCGGAATCGGGCCGCGGGCTCCCCGCCGAGAAGGGGAAATCGGTCATGCGGCGCGGCGCGGAGTCGACGCGCGTCACGTCCTCCGGGTCCGGTAGGCGTCCCGGACGCGGAGAGATCTACGCACTTGACCGTATGCGGGCGCGGACGGCTCGGCCGCGCCGATCGTCACGCCTCGTACGGTCAACGCTGTACCCAGCCGGCTGCCGGCTGCCGGCTGCCGCGGCCCCGGGGTGGTGGACGCCGGATCGGGGTGCGGGGCGGGCCGGTTGACCTGTTCCGGTACCGCACTTGACGAAGTCATGACCAGCCTCATAGCCTCCACGCCAATTGATCTTGCTCGGCCTGCTTCGGAGTGGACATATGAGGAACCTGACCAAGCTCGGCGTGCTCGCGGCGGGCGCCACCCTGTTCATGACGCTCGGGGCGTCGCCGGCCAACGCGGCCACGGCCTACGCCTCCTGCGCCACCGACGGTGCCAGCGGCTCGGTGAACATCTCCAACTGGAACCTGAAGGGCAGCGTCACCGGCATCACGCTGGAGGTCTACGACGAGCAGTCGGACGGCCACCACCCGGCGATCCGGCTCGCCGTCCCGTCCACCGGCGACAGCTGGAGCTACTTCGGGTGGCACGCGGACTACGACGGCTACGGCACCTACGTCTCCGTGCCCACCTACATCAGCTCGGTGCCGGGCGGCACGGTCATGGCGATCCGCATGGAGGTCGCCAACATGGAGGGGAGCAAGGTGCTGAACTACTGCGCCAAGGAGTTGAACAACCCCGTGGTCTGACCGCTCGCCGCGCCGCCGCCGAAAAGACGCGGCCTGCCCGCGGGGCCCGCCCGAGCACCGACTCGTTCGTCGACGCGTGCGCCGTTCACCCGCCGAGCAGCAGTGCCGCGACCGCCTCCGGGGCCTCGTGCATGGCGTCGTGTCCGGTCGGGAGATCGTGAACCTGCCAGGCGGGATCTGCCTGGAGCCGGGTGCGCAGCGCGGCGAACGGCGTCCGGTCCTCCCACCCCGAGCAGTAGACGAACTCCCGGCGGGGGACCCGGGCGAACGCGCCGGTGAGCCGGACCGTCTGCAGGAACGAGGCGAGGGGATGCGGACGGCGGCGGGGATCGCCGCCGTCCGGCGGGCGGACGGCGTAGCCGGTGGCAGCGGCGCCGGCGGCGAACACCCGCCGGAAGTGGTCGTTCGTCGACGACCAGCACGACTCGCCGTCGCGCGGTACATAGGCGTCGAGATGCACCAGCCGCGCGATCCGGCCGCCGGCGCGGTCCGCGGCGGCGGCGATCACCATCCCGGCGTAGCTGTGGCCGACCAGCGTCGCGCCCGCGATGCGGTGGCGGTCGAGATGCCGCACCACGTCGGCGGCGTGCGTGTCGAGGCCGGCGGTCGCCACGGTCGCGTCGTCGTCGTCCGGCCGCAGACCGGTCAGGGTGAGGGCGTGCACGGTGTGACCGGCACGCTCCAGCAGCGGAACCACCGCCTCGAACGACCAGGAGCCCTTCCAGGCACCGGGCACCAGCACGTACGTCGTCATCTGTCTCTCCTCATCTCACGCCGCGGCGTCGAGGCGCCCTGCCCCGACGCCGTGCGGTCCGGCCGGCCGCCTCGCACGACGGACGGCCACCGCGCACAGGGGAAGTCTTCCGGGGCCGGCCGGTGGCGTGATAGCGCTACGATGCCAAGTGATGCCTGTTCGCCGCCAACCTCGCCGCACGTCCGAGGTGACGTCCTCCGTGTGGCCGTCCGGTGGCCGCCACCTCTGGCCGTCCGGCGGGACGAGCGCGGCGCAGTCGCACGCGCGGGGACACCTGGTCTACGCGGCAGGCGGCGTCCTGGCCGTCCAGACCGAGCGCGGCACCTCGATCGTTCCCGCCAACCGGATCGCCTGGACCCCCGCCGGGTTCACGCACCGCCACCGCGCCCACGGCGACACGGACATGCGGATCGTCTTCCTCACGCCGTCCCTCGCCCGGCTCGTACCGGACCGCCCGGCGGTGTTCCTGGCCTCCGGCCTCGCCCGCGAGATCCTGCTCGCCCTGACCGGGCCCGGACCCGGCCCGGAACCCGGCTCCGGCACCGGCGGCGACAGAGACGCCACGCCCGGCCGCAGCCGCCCGGCCCGCACCCGCCTCCTCCGGGTCCTCGTCGACGAACTCCGCGAAGCGCACGAACAGCCGCTGCACCTGCCCGAACCACGGGACGACCGGCTGCGGGCCGTCGCCCGGATGCTGCACGAGGACCCGGCGAGCAGCGCCACGCTGACCGAGCTCGGGAAGGCGATCGGAGCCGGCACCCGCACCCTCAGCCGGCTGTTCCGCGACGAACTGGGCATGACGTTCTACGAGTGGCGCACCCAACTGCGCATCCACCACGCACTCGTGCTGCTCGCCGACGGCCACGACACCACCCGGACCGCCTACGCCTGCGGATGGACCAACCCCAGCAGCTTCATCGCCGCGTTCACCGACGTCATCGGAACGACCCCGGGCCGCTACCGAACCGCCCGCCACGGCCGCTGACCGGCGCGTGCGACACTCCGGCCGCCGCGTGCGCGCCTGTCCCGCCGTCACACCCCCCGCACGTACGATCACCGAATGAGTCAGCGCCCGATCAGCCAGACCGCGGCGGCGGACGGTGACCCGAGTCGCCTGCTGGCCCTGGCCGACGGCGTGTTCGCCATCGCGATCACCCTGCTCGTGCTCAACATCGGTGTGCGCGACGGGCTCGACGACGCGGCGTTCCACCAGGCGCTGCGCGACGCCGTGCCGGAACTGCTGGCCTACGGGCTGAGTTTCGCCGTCATCGCCGCGCTGTGGCGCGACCACCGGCGGCTCTTCGGACGCGTCACGGAGGTCGACGAGCCGCTGACCCGGCTCGCGCTGCTGGGCATGGGCCTGGTGGCGCTGCTGCCGTTCCCCACCACCCTCCTGGCGGAGTACGGCCGCCGTCCGCAGTCGGTGGCGATCTACGCGGGGGCGGTCGCCCTCGTCGACGCCGTCCATCTGGCGATGCTCCGCTACGTGGCGTCGCGCCGGCGGCTGGTGAGCACGCCGCTGCCGGCCGCCGACGTCCGGCTGCTCACCGTGGACCTGGGCTCCACGATCGTGGTGTTCCTCGCGTCGGTCCCGCTCGCCTACGCCTCGGCCTCCGCCGCCAAATGGTGCTGGCTGGTGCTCGTCCCGGTGAAGGTGGGCGTCGGGCGCCTGCGCGCCCGGGTCGAGCGGGGCTGAGGCGGGCCGGCCCGCGGTCATAGCGCCGGCCCCGGGCTTCCGCCGGGCGGGGCCCCGGGAGGCCGAGGCCGCAGGCGTACCGCGATCAGGGGCGGGCAGAGGGATTGTAGGCTGGGCCCCCAACGCAGTGGTTCGGGGCGAGGAGGACGGTGGTGAGGATCGCTCGCAGTGTGGCGAGCCTCGCTCCGGTGGGTGTCGGCGACCACGTGTGCTGGGCGGTGCCGGCGAAGGCGGACTTCCAGCGCGCGGCCCTGGCCTATCTGACCGACGGCACGCGGCTGGGCGACAAGATCATGGTGGTGGGCTCGCCCTCGCGGTCCTGGCGCCTGGATCTGCGAGGCCCGCAGGGCGTGCTCGTGGACCCCTCGGCGTGCGACGTAGACTGGGACGCGAACGCCTTGGTGTCCCTGCTGCGACAGGAGGCCGAGGAAGCCGGCCGACAGGGCTTTCGCGCATTGCGGGTACTCGCGCACATGGACCATTTCTGGCCTGCCGGGCTCACGCCGCGGCAGGTGGCCGACCACGAGCTGCGACTGGACGCCGTCATCGGCGCCAGCGCCGCGATGGTGGTGTGCGCGTACGCGGGCAGCGGTTTCCTCCCGGACGTTCTGGGGCAGGCGGCGACCGTGCACCCGCATTTCGCGGGCGACCGCGACGCGGCCCCGTCCTTCCAGGTGTTCAGTGCCGGAGAGGACTGCTGGAACGTGAGCGGCGTGGTCGACGCGGACGGTGCCCCCGCCTTTCACACCGCCGTGACGGAGCTGCTGCGGACCACCGACACACTGCGGCTGCGCTGCCAGGGCCTGGAACTGATGGACGCCGCCGGAATGCAGGCGCTGGTGGAGGCGAGCGGCGCCCACCCCGGCCGGACGATCATGGTCGAGGACGCCAACCCCCTGGTGCGCAAGTGCTGGGAACTGCTCGGTTACGACAGCCCGGCCGTCCCCGTGGAGCTGGTGCCATGACCTCGCCGCCCACGGCGGCGGCCCCCGCCGCCAAGAGCCCCGCCTTCCGCCACGAGCTGTACCCCTACCAGGGCGAGGCCGCGTTCCTGGAGGGCGCGACCTCCTTCGTCGAGGACGCGATGCGCGCGGACGAGACGGTGCTGGTCGCCGTCGGTTCCGACAAGCAGGCCATCCTGCGCGACGCGCTCGGCACGAACCCGGCCGACCGGCAGGTGACGTTCGTGGACACCGCCGCACTCGGCCGCAACCCCGGCCGGCTCATCCCCGCCTGGCAGGAGTGGATCGCCAAGGCCGTCAGCGACGGGCAGCCGGTGCGGGGCATCAGCGAGTCACCGTGGACCACGGCCACCGCGGCCGAGCGCAGTGAGCTGCGCTACCACGAGTGGCTGCTGAATCTCACCTTCGCCGACTCACCCGCCTGGTGGCTGCTGTGCCCGTACGACACCAGCACGGTGGAGGCGGCCGTGCTGGAGTCGGCACGCCGCTGCCACCCCTTCCAGCTCGCCGAGGGCGTCCACGGGGACAACTCCGCTTTCGCCGAGGGGCCGTTCCTCTTCGACGAGCTGGAAGCGCCCTGCGACCCCCAGGAGTCGCTGAGCTACGGCGCGGGCGCGCTCGGGGCGGTGCGCGACAAGGTGACCGCCTGCGCCACGCGGCACGGCCTGACCGGTCCGCGGCTGAGCGAACTGCTCGTGGCCGCCACGGAGGTGGCCGCCAACAGCGTCCGGCACGGCGGCGGCTGGGGCACCCTGCGGACGTGGGTTGAGGGCGACGTGCTGATCTGCCAGTTCCACGACACCGGCCACATCGCGGACCCGCTCGTGGGCCGCTCCAGGCCCAAGCCCCACCAGCTCGGCGGGCGGGGCCTGTGGCTGGTCCAGCAACTGTGCGACCTGGTGCAGATCCGCTCCACCGCGGAGCAGGGCACCACGGTACGGCTGATCACCGCGCTGGCCTGATCCGCGCTGGCCTGATCCGCACTGGCCTGATCCGCACTGGCCTGATCCGACCGACCTGCTGCGACCCCGTGGTGGGACTTTGCGCCTTTGATCCCTTGTGGGCGGACGCAGCCACTACGCTCCTCCCATCGAGGGGGGCCGGGCGTGGATACGACGGGGTTACTGGCACTGGGCGCCGCCGGCGGGTCGCTGCGCGGCCTGGTCGACGCCTACAACCAGGTGGTGGCGTGGCAGGCGGCCCGCCGTGACCACCGCAGGGGCCCGGCTGCGCCCGCCCGCGAGATGCCGCGCCTGACGGAGTACGTGGACCCGCTCCCCGACAGCGTGGCGACGGCCTTCCACATGGCTCTGGGCGCCGCGGGAGCGGCGATGTTCGGCCTGTCCGGACAGATCACCGGCGCCTACGCGGCGATCGCCGTGGGCATCTCCGCGCCCGCGCTGCTGACCCAGCTCGGCCGGGTGCAGAGTGTCAGCGAGGCCGTCACGGGCGTGGTGGCTCCGGCCGGCGCGCCGCCACCGCCGCGGCTCGCCGGAGTTCCGGACCAGGAGGAGACGGGCTGATGGCGCGGCTCAGGGGCGTCGCCCTGCGGACGGCCGCCTCCGTGCTCGGCGTTCGCCGCGGCCCTGCCGCCGCCGGTGCGGGACCCCGGCCGCGCGACGGGCACAGCGTGGCCCGCCGGTGTGCGGCCGCGATACTCGGCGTACCGCTGCCGCCCGCGCCGGGACCGGCCGCCGCACCTGCCTCGCCGCTGCACCCCCCGCACGGCTGGACCCAGCTGATCCCGTCCGACCTGGGCGATCCGCCGCGGCCCCCGGCGCACGTACCCGCTCCGCCGGGACGGAGGGTGGCCGCCCGCCGCCACGGGCCGAGGCGGTGGCCCGGCTGGCTCCTGGTCACGGCCTGCGCGGCGGCCGTGCTGACGGCCGTCCTGCCGGACCTCCGCCCCGCCTCCCACCCTTTCCCACGAACCGTCCATGTCAGCCCCGTGTCCCCGGGCGCGCTGTTCCCTCTGCTCCCGCGCCGCATCCAGCAGGCCGGGAGGCTCGTCGTCGGCACCGCGCGCGCCGACCTGGCCCCGATGGTGTTCACCGACGGCGGCACGCTGACGGGACTGGACACCGACCTCCTGAACGCCCTGGCCGTGAAGCTCGGGATCCCGATCGTCCGCCTCACCGCGGACCGCAGCTCTCTCGTGGCCGGCGTCACCGACGGACGGTTCGACGTCGCGGCCGCGGGCCTCACGGACACGCCCTCCCGTCAGCGGTACGTCGATTTCGTCGACTACTTCACCGCGGGGTCGGTGGTCACCGTGGCGGCGGCCAACCCCGACCGCGTCCGCTCGCTCGCGGACCTGTGCGGCAGGACGGTCGCTGTCATCGCGCACGGCGCGGACGCCGCGCTGGTCTCCGCCCAGAAGTGTGCCGCCGCCCCCGTCGAGGTGGTGGGCGGCAGCAGCGCCGCGGACGTCCTGCAAAGGGTCCGGACGGGCGAGGCGGACGCGTCCTTCACCGACTTCCCCTCGGCCGTCTTCGCCGCCGGGCAACCGGGCTCGCGCCTCCTGGTCGTGGGAGAGCAGATCGGTCCCGGCCCGTACGGCTTCGCGGTGGCCAAGGACGACCCGCAGCTGCGCCAGGCACTCGCCGCGGCCCTCGACGCCGTCATCGAGGACGGCACGTACGAGCGGATCCTCCAGAAGTACCGCCTCGCCGAGGGCGCCGTCGGCTCCGCCCAGGTCGACGGCGGCCGGTGAACCGCGCCGCACGCCGGAGCGCCGGGGCCACCCGATCGGAGCGGCCGGACGGCCGTCGCGGCCGCGGCGTGGTCAGCTGAACGCGGCCGGCGCGGACGCCGGGCCCGCGGCGGGAGAGGTGATCGATGGCCACCGGAGATCAGCCGGGACGACGTACCGCGGTCGTGACGGGAGCGGCCCGCGGCATCGGTGCCGCGCTCGCCCGCGAGCTGTCCGCGCGCGGGCTGCGCGTGGTGCTGCTCGGCAGGGAACTGGCGTCGTTGCACGAGGTGGCACGGTGCCTGCCGGGGGAGTCCTGCTGCATCGAGGCGGACATCACCGACGAGGCGGCGATGCAGGGCGCGGCGCGCGGCGTCCGCGAGCGCTTCGGGCCGGCCTCGGTCGTGGTGGCCAACGCCGGCATCGCGGTGGCCGGCGCGTTCGAGGCGTGCGAGGCGGCGCTGTGGAACCGGGTGATCGAGGTGAACCTGATCGGCAGTGCGGTGACCGCCCGCGTCTTCCTGCCCCAGCTGCTGCGGACCCGCGGCTACCTGCTGCAGATCGCCTCGACCGCGTCCTTCGGCTCGGCCCCGATGATGAGCGCCTACTGCGCGTCGAAGGCGGGCGTCGAGTCCTTCGCCCAGGCCCTGCGCGCCGAGATGGAACCCGAAGGCGTCGGCGTGGGGATCGGCTACCTGCACTGGACCGGGACCGACATGATCGAGGAGCTGGACGTGCATCCGGTGCTGCGCGAACTGCGCAGGCACCAGCCCGCGCCGGCCCGCCGCGTGCACGAGCCCGCCCAGGTCGCGGCGTGGCTGGCCGACGGCATCCGGCGCCGCTCGCCGACCGTCTACGCACCGCCGTGGCTGCGCCTGGCGCAGCCCCTGCGCCCGCTCTTCCCGTACCTCGTCGCACGCACCGCGCGCCGGGCGCTGGCCGGACTGCCGGCCGGGGAGCTGCACGGGGCCGCGGACATCCTCGGCCAGGGCGGACACGCCGACTGGGACGCCCACCCCCGCACCGCGCCGCCGGGGCCCGCGTCTCCGCCGCAGTGGTAGCCCCGCGCCGGTGCCTCCGCGACGGGTGACGCAGGCGACGCGTCGTCAAGGCATGGACACCGAGGGCCAAGGACGGCACGTGCGCACGCTGCGAGGCTCGGGAGGCCGGATACGCCGGCGTCGTCGGACCGTCGGGTCCGGGAGTGCGAACTCGCAGGAGGAAGCGCGATGAAGATCAAGCACGCAGGTGCCGGTGCGGCCGTGGCAGCGGCGGCGGCCGTCCTGATGGCCGGAGCGTCCGTGGCGCCGGCGACGGCAGCACCCCGCGCCGCCTCCGGACACACCGAGGCGGCTCCGCGCAACGTGTACACCGAGGCGACGCCGGCGGCGAGCGCCGCGCAGCCGCCCGTGCAGAACGTCATCAACCATCTCTACGGGACCTGCATGGACGACAGCAGCGGCGCTCACCTGCGGATGTACGCGTGCAGCACGGACAGCTTCCTCAACGGCTACCAGGCGTGGAAGATCACGGACGACGGCGGCTCCTTCAAGCTGATGAACGAGAAGACGCAGCTGTGCCTCGACGGCAGCGCCGGTTCGGCCGGCCTGCGGACCTACACGTGCAGCGCCGCGAGCTACAACAACGGGTACCAGAAGTGGGTGATCTACTGGGAGAACGCCGACCGCACCTGGGTCGACTGGAAGAACGTGGCCACCGGCAAGTGCCTGGACTACAGCCAGGGTGGCGGCCTGCGCCTCAACACGTGCAGCAGCGCGAGCTTCACCAACGGCTACCAGGAGTGGACCTACAACAGCTGATCGCCCCGGCGTCGGAGCCCGCCCCGGCGCCCGCTCCGGCGGCAGGAGCACGCCGCGGGGCCGCGACCGGTGCCCCGTTCCGGTCGCGGCCGCCGCGCGCGGGCCCCGGTGGCGGCCGTCAGGCGCAGCAGCCGCCCGCCGACCCCTCCTGGGCCGGGACGCCGACGCCCACCTGCACCAGCTGGGCGGCAGGCGCGGGCGTACAGCAGCGGCCGCCCTGTACGGCCTGCGGGTCGTCGAAGAGGCCGGCGCCGCCGCAGACCCCGGTCGCGGGCAGGGTGAGTTCGACGCGGTCGGCGGCTTCGGTGTTGCCGGCGATGGCGGCGGCGACCGAGCGGACCTGCTCGTAGCCGGTCATCGCCAGAAAGGTCGGGGCGCGGCCGTAGGACTTCATGCCGACCAGGTAGACACCGGTCTCGGGGTGGGACAGCTCGCGGTGGCCGTGGGGGTCGACGGTGCCGCAGGAGTGCCGGTTGGGGTCGATCAGCGGTGCCAGCGCGACCGGGGCCTGGAGGCGTTCGTCCAGGCCGAGGCGGAGCTCGGAGAGGAAGGAGAGGTCCGGGCGCAGGCCGGCCAGCACGATCACCTCGTCCACCGGCTCCAGCCGCCGCCCGTCGTCCCCGACGAGCACGAGCCGCTCGCCGTCGCGTTCGACGGCGCCGGTGCGGAACCCGGTGACGGCGTCCGCGTGCCCGTCGTCGACCGCGGCCTTCGCGGCCAGGCCGAGGGCGCCACGGGCCGGGAGCCGGTCCGCGCCGCCGCCGCCGAAGGTGGAACCGGACAGGCCGCGGCGCAGCACCCACACCGCGTGCGTGCCCGCCCCGTCCGCGGCCTCGGCCAGGTCGGCGAGCGAAGCCAGAGCGGTGAAGGCGGAGGCACCCGAGCCGACGACCGCCGTGCGCCTGCCCGCGTAACGGGCGCGCACCGCGGGGTCCTTGAGGTCCGGGACGCGGTAGGAGATCCGGTCGGCCGCCGCGCGCTCGCCCAGCGCGGGCAGCCCGTCGCCGCCCGCGGGCGAGGGCAGCGACCAGGTGCCGGAGGCGTCGACGACCGCGCGGGCCGGCACCAGCTCCTCGGTTCCGTCGGCGAGCGTGCAGTGGACGGTGAAGTGCCGGCCCTCGCGGCCGGCGTCCACGATCCGGTCGCGGCCCGCCCGGGAGACCCCGGTGACGGTCGTGCCGTAGCGCACCGCGTCACCGAGGGCGTCGGCGAGCGGCTGCAGGTAGCGGGCGACCCATTCACCGCCCCTCGGATATGTGCCGCGCTCGGGCTCGGTCCAGCCGGCGGAAGCCAGGAGCCGCCCGGCGGCCGGGTCGGTCAGCTCCGCCCAGGTGGAGAAGAGCCGCACGTGGGACCACCCGCGCACCGCCTCGGCGGCGGCCGGGCCCTGCTCCAGGACCAGCGGGGCCAGGCCGCGTTCGAGCAGGTGGGCGGCTGCGGCGAGCCCGGTGGGGCCGGCGCCGATGACGACGACCGGCAGTTCGGCTGTGGCGGGTACTGGCATGGCGGTGCCCTTCTCCGAGCGCGGCCCGGCAACGAGCGAGCCGCTGATTCGATGTCCGTCGATATATCGAAGGTTGCCTCGCATATCGACGCGTGTCAACATAGACGTATGTCGAATTCAGGGATGGTCGAGCTGCCGGTCCTCCAGGACGCCCCTGCGGCGCCCTGCTGCCCGCCGATCACCGCGGGCGAGCTGTCCGTCGCCGACGCGGAGAGGACGGCGGCGATGTTCAAGGCGCTGTCCGACCCGGTGCGCCTGCGGCTGTTCTCTAAGATCGCCTCGCACCCGGGCGGGGAGGCGTGCGTCTGCGACATCCAGGACGTCGGCGTCTCCCAGCCGACGGTCTCCCACCACCTGAAGAAGCTCCGCGAGGCCGGCCTGCTGACGTCCGAGCGGCGCGGCACCTGGGTGTACTACACCGTCGCGCCGTCGGCGGTCGCGGGCATGTCCGCGATGCTGGACCTGCGTTCCTGACCCGGAGCCGGCCGCGCAGCCGGTGCGGTCCTCGGGGGACTCCGCCGGGGACGCGCCCGGCGGTTTGCCCCACGGGCCCCGGGGCAACCGGCTGCTATGACTCACGAGACGACCGAGACACCCGCCGAAGAACACCTCCTCCTGAGCGCCGACACCAACGGCGACGGAAAGCCCGACGTGTGGCTGAGCGACACGACAGGCGACGGCAAGGCGGACCTCTACCAGTTCGACACCACGGGAGACGGCACCGTCGACGTCACCATCGTCGAGGACACCGAGCATGAGGGAACCGAACGGACCGTCATAGAAGGAGACGGCGGCCATCCCCTGCCGTCCTGACGCGGGAGGCCGTCCGGACGCGGCAGGGACCTGCGCGGTGCGCGCTGGGCAGGCCGGGGCCCGCGCCGGTCAGGGTGCGGCGAGGCGGAAGTGCATCCTGCCGAAGGTGACCCAGTCGCCGGGGCGTATGGGTGCCTGGCCGACCAGCCGCCGGCCGTTGACGAGGGTGCCGTTCAGCGAACTCAGGTCGCGCAGGGCCCAGCCGTCGACGGAGGACGTGAGGACGGCGTGCGAGCGGGACACCGACGCGTGGGACAGCCGCAGATGGCTGCCGGGGCTGCGTCCGATGGTGAGGGACCGTGAGCCCGCCGGCGGCAGCGCGAGGAGCGGCAGCCGCCGGATCCGGTAGCGCCGCCGGACGCGCGTGGCGAGGCCGCCGGGTGCGGCGGCCGCCCGGCGCAGGATACGCCCCAGGCCGGCGGGGGCGGGGGCGGGGGCGGACGGGGCGACCTCGACCCCGGGCAGGTCCTCGATCGTGGAGCGCAGGTCCGCGAGGGTGCGAGCGGCGAGCACGCGCTCCATGCGGATGACGAACGTCTCGTGTGACAGCCTTCCCTCGACCGCTGCCGTACGCAGCAGTTCGAGGACGCGCTCGCGATCCGCGTCGGATGCCCGCGAGGGCGGGCTCTCGCCCTGATACTGAATCACGAGTGAGATTGTCCATCGGGCGCTGAGCGCTGTCCACGTCGCCGCAAGCCCGCCGCCGCCCGTTCACCGGTTCTGCGTCCACACCCCCACCGGGTGTTCGTCGGGCCGCAGGTCCACCCCGGTTTGACCGGCCAGCAGATCCTCCCCACCGGGCTGCCAGGGGAAGGCGCCGCCACGGGCTGTCCCGCGACAGCCAGCCGGCCGAGGTCGTTGAGCACGGTGTGCATGGCGGGGGCGCCCAGCCCGAACACCGCCGGTTCCGGCAGCCGGTGACTGTGCCACAGACCGATGGTGCAGGCCCAGCCCGGCCCGTTGTCGTCGGCTGGGACCATGGTGACCTGCCAGCCGTGCCGGCGGACGACCTCGATGGACGCCTGGGTGCGGGCGTCCGGCTCACCGAGGTCCGGGCAGACGACGCCATGGCAGGGAGCGCGACCGGTGGGCATAGCCGTGAGGGTACGGGAGCGCGCATGCCGACGCCGCCCCACCCGCGCCCCGGTGCTCCGGCACCCCACCGAGGACGTCCGTCGAAAGTGCGGCGGATCAGCGGGAACCCTCGGCCGGGTGCCGGACACATACAGGGCATGGACGTGAACGACGCTGGTCCCACCGCCCCGCACGGAGGCATGTCCGACCGGGAGTTGTGGACCCGGGCGGTGGACGGCGACCAGGAGGCGTTCGGTCGGATCTTCGACCGCCATGCGAAGACCGTCTACAACCACGTGTTCCGCCGGACGGCCGACTGGTCCGAGGCCGAGGACGTCACCGCGACCGTCTTCCTCCATGCCTGGCGCCGCCGGTCGGAGACGGTGCTGGACCGCGAATCGGCCCTGCCCTGGCTGCTCGGCATCGCCGACCGCCTGCTGTCGAACACCAGGCGGCGGCTGCGGCGGGCCGAGGCGCTGCTCTACCGGCTCGTCTCGCACGACGAGCCGGTGGGCGACCACGCGGAGCGCGTCGCCGGAATGGTCGACGACGCGCGCCGGATGTCGGAGGTCCACCGCGCGCTGGCCCGGCTCCCTCGCCACGAACGCGAGGTCGTGGAGCTGTGCGTGTGGTCGGGCCTGGACCAGCAGGCGGCCGCGGTGGCGCTGGGCGTGGCGGTCGGCACCGTGAAGTCCCGACTGCACCGGGCACGGCGCAGGCTGGGAGCGCATCTCGCCGGCGGGCCCAGAGTTGCGACGTCGTCCAGTCCGAAGAATCCCGTCAGCGCGGAGGAGGTCGCACGATGAACGGCACGCAGGGTTTCCCCGCGCCTCCCCCCGATCGTGATCTGCCCCATCACCGGCAGATCCGAGAGGACCTACTCATGAAGATCGATCCAGAGGACAAGCACACGTCGCTGCCCCGCAGGTGGGCACTGCCGCTGGGCGTCGCCGCCGGTGTGGCGGCACTGAGCGTCGCGGCGGTGGCCGTCTTCGGCGGGCAGGGGGCCGACAAGCCGGCCCTCGCCGCGAACGGCGCGAACCCGGGGAACGCCGCCACGTCACCGGTGCCCACGCCGACCGCGGCCCGGGCCGGCTCGGCGACGCCCTCGGCCCGCGCGACGTCCGACCCCACCGCCGCGTTCAGCGTCACGAGTACGGGCACCACCCCGATCAGCGCCGGCGCCGTCGCCAGGATCCTGGCCTCCTGCCTGGGATCGGACGCCCCGGACTACCACGCGGTGATCGCCGTCCGCACCCCTGTCGCCTCGCACGACTGGGACGGCGCGGTGATCGCCGTCGACTCCGGCCACCGGTACGTGCAGTGCGAGACCAAGGGCGACCGGGGCACCAGCCAGGACGTCCCGCCGACGTTCGTCAACGACCGGCTCTGGGGCACCGGCCGCCTCATCGAGTTCTTCGACTCCGTCGGGGAGCCGGCCGGCCGGGGCCGCTACCTCTCGCTGGGCGCCGGACACTACGCACCGGAGGTCGCCAAGATCACCGTCAGCTACGGCGACGACCCGAAGCAGTACCCGGCGGTCATGGCGGGCGGCGCGTTCTTCTCCACCGCGGCCTTCTCCACGGGCGCGTCCACCCGCGAGCCGTTCTCCGCGTACTCGACCCCGTACGTCCACGCCTACGACGCGGCCGGCAGGGAGATCTACGACCAGCAGAAGGACCCGCGGTTCACCGGCGACTCCAAGTAGGCCGGCAGCACGTGGCGGGCCCGGGCCGGTGGGAGTTCGGCCCGGGCCCGCAGCGGGCGACGGGTGGTCGCGGATCAGTGCCGTCGCCCGCTCAGCGCGGCGCGCTCAGCTCGGCAGGTTCCACTGCTGGGCCGCGCTGCCGTTGCACGTGTAGATGTCCAGCTGGGTGCCGGGCGTGGTGCCGGCGGCCGGCACGTCGAGGCACTTGCCCGACGCCGGGTTGCGCAGCGCCTTGGACGACGAGGTGTACGACCAGGTCTGGGCGCCGGTGCCGTTGCAGCTGAAGAGGTCGATCGCGGTCTTGTCCGCGGTCCCCGCCGCGAGTACGTCGAGGCACTTGCCGAGCGAGCGGATCGTGCCGTCCGTGCCGATCGTCCACTGCTGGGCGTAGGAGCCGTTGCAGGTGTAGGTCTGCACGGGGGTGCGGTCGTCGTTCGAGGCGGCCCGCACGTCGAGGCACAGGCCGGCGATGCCGGTGACCTGGCCGGTCGGCCCCGCGACCCCGGCGGCCGGCGAGACCCAGGACTGGCCCGCGGTGCCGTTGCAGGTGTACAGCTGGAGCTGGGTGCCGTCGGTCGTCGAGGCCTTCGGGTCGTCGAGGCACTTGCCGGACGCCGGGTTGACCAGCGAGCCGTTGGCGCCGCTGCTCCAGACCTGCGCGCCGGAGCCGTTGCAGTCGTAGATCTGGACGAGCGTGCCGTCCGCCGTGCCGGCGGCCTTGGCGTCCAGGCACTTGCCCGCGGTCCTCAGCGTGTTGTCGGCGAGGTGGCTCCAGGACTGGCCGCTGGTGCCGTTGCACGTGTAGATGTCGACCTTGGCGCCGTCGGTGTTGTCGTCCGCGCCGAGGTCGAGGCACTTGCCGCCCTGGCCGACCAGCGGGGTGACGGGTACGCCGGCGTTGGAGGGCGAGATCGTCCAGACGAACGAGGTGGTCGCGAAGGCGCCGTTGCCGTCCTTGGCGGTCACGTCGACGGTCGTGGTGCCGGCGCCGGTGGGCTTGCCGGTGATCGTGCCGGAGGCGGAGATGCTCAGCCCGGCCGGGAGGCCCGTGGCGCTGAACGTCGGGGTCTGGCCGCTGGTCGAGTCCTTCGCGGTGACCGGCACGGAGACCGTGGCGCCCGCGATGGTGGCCTGCGGGCCCGGGTCGGTGACGGTCACCGGCCGGCCGAGCTGGCCCGAGGTGACGTTCAGCGTCCCGGTCAGTGGGATGTTCGCCGCGGAGTCGCCGACGCGGATGCCGTAGGCGCCGGTGTCCGTGGTCCAGTTGTTCGCGCCGGTGTTCCAGTGCCGCAGGTTCTGCTCGGTGACGGGGAAGCTGACGGTGGTGCTGGCGCCGGCGGCCAGGGTGACCTTGCGGAAGCCCTGGAGCTGCTTGGACGGCTCACCGGAGGAGGCGGGGTCGACGACGTAGAGCTGGGCGACCTCGGAGCCGGCGCGGCTGCCGGTGTTGGTCACCTTCGCGGTGACGGTCGCGGAGCCGCCCCTGGTCAGCGAGCCGACGGAGAGGTCGCTGAAGCCGAAGGACGTGTACGACAGGCCGAAGCCGAAGGGGAACAGGGGGGTCTGCTGGGTGGCGTCGTAGTGCCGGTAGCCGACCTTCAGGCCCTCGGAGTACTGCACCTTGTTGTCGGCGCCGGGCCATTGGGCGGCGGTGTTCGCCGGCACCTGGGAGAGCGACGTCGGGAAGGTCACCGGCAGGTGGCCGGACGGGTTGACGTCGCCGAACAGCAGGTCGGCGATCGCGTGGCCGTCCTCCTGGCCCGAGTACCAGGCCTCGAAGACGCCGGAGACCGAGGACAGCCACGGCATGGTGACCGCGGAGCCGGTGTTGAGCACCACGACGGTGTGCGGGTTGGCCTTGGCCACCGCCGAGATCAGCGCGTTGTCGGAGCCGGCGAGGTCGATGTCCGACAGGTCGCCGCCCTCGCTCTCGGACTTGCTGACGAAGACCACGGCCACGTTCGCCTTGGAGGCGGCGGTGGCGGCCGAGCTGGAGGACGAGCCGCTGTCGTAGGTGACGCTCACGCCGCTGCCGGCCCGCGCGGTGATGCCCGCCAGCGGGCTGACCACGCTGCCCGCCTTGACGGACGCGCTGCCGCCGCCGGCGCTGCGCACGCTGGTGGAGGCGTCCGCGCCGATCACCGCGATGGACTTCGTGGCGGAGGTCAGCGGGAGCTGGTTGCCGGCGTTCTTCAGCAGCACGGTGCCCTGCGCGGCGACCTGCCGGGCGGTGGCGGTGTGCGCCGAGGAGGTCACGGTCGCGCGCGGCGAGCCGGTCGAGACGTTGTCGAAGAGCCCGAAGCCGAACATCTGGGTCAGGATCCGGCGCACGGCGGCGTCGATCGTCGCCCTGCTGACCTGCCCGCCGGAGACGGCCGACTGCAGCGCGCCGCCGTAGTAGCCGTCGTCGCCCGGCATGTCCTGGTCCAGCCCGGCGTTCGCGCCCCCGGCGGTCGTGTGGAGGGCGCCCCAGTCGGACGTGATGAACGCGTCGGAGCCGAACTGCTGGTGTATGACGCCGTTCATGATGTCGGGGTTCTGGCAGGCGTAGGTGCCGTTGACGGTGCTGTAGGAGCACATCACCGACGAGGCCGCGCCGGAGCCGACCGTCTCGGCGAACGCGGGCAGGTAGATCTCCTGCAGCGTCCGCTGGTCGACGATCACGTTGTCGCTGTTGGTGTTGCGGTGGGTCTCCTGGTTGTACGCCGCCAGGTGCTTGACCTGGGCCAGCTCACCGGTCGACTGCACACCGCGGATCTCCGCCGCGCCGAGGACGCCGTTGAGGTAAGGGTCCTCGCCGATCGACTCGAAGGCCCGGCCCCAGCGCGGATCGCGCACGATGTTGATCGTCGGGCCGAGGTCGACGTGACTTCCCTTGGCGGCCTCCTCCGCGCCGATCACCGTGCCGTAGTCGGCTTCCGCGGCGGTGTCCCAGGTGGCCGCGGCGCTCACCGGCGCGGGCAGCTGGGTGACGCCCGTCATGCCGTCGGCGACGCCGGCCGGCCCGTCCTCCAGGTTCACGGCGGGGATGCACAGGGAGCCGATCGCCGGGGTCTCGCCGACGAAGCTCGACCCCCTGGCGCCGGTCATCATGGAGATCTCCTGGGTCAGGCTCATCCGCCCCAGCAGCTGGTTGACGCGGCTGCTGATCGGGGTGTTCGCACCGACCCAGGGGCAGGCGTTCGACGCCGCGGAGGCGGCGGCCGCGGTCGTCTGGGCGGAGGCCGGGACCTCGGCCACCACGAGCCCGGCGGCGCCGAGACCCAGAGCGGTGGCAGCGATGAGCATCTTGGCTCTCGTACCTGGTGTTTGACGCACAGGCATGTGGGGGTTTCTCCCTGACTCGGCGCACGTTGGGGTAGGTGGGGCGCGCCCGGAGGCTCCGTGCCGTCGACGCAGCACAGAAGCGGCTGGACTCGCACGTGGCTCACATACGTGAACGAGTAACGTCTATGTGAACTTCCGATGGCGACGCTAAGTCCCGGGCGACTCGGGGTCAACCCCTCGGGAGGGCTCGGGTGTTGGTTCTTGTTTTTTTGAGCGTGACTGTCGGTGGGGGAGTGATCAAGGAGTGCCGCATTCAAACAGTTGTGGACACGTGGGTGGTGAGCCCCTGTGGCCAGGCGTCACCTCCGCCTCCCGCCTCGTGCATCCCGCATCGCGCGCGGACGAACGGTTGGAGGCGGCCCGCCCCTTCGCCGCACGGCGACGACGTCAGCGCCCGGCGCCCGGCCGCAGGCCGGCGGCCGTGGCCAGTGCGCCGAACAGCTCCGCCTGCCGGCCCAGCCGGCCGCTGCGGACGCTGACCGCCTGAGCGCTGGCGGGCTGGGCGTAGCGGTCGATGGACTCGCGGACGCCGGCCACCAAGGGCGCGCCCGCGGTGCCGAGTTCACCGCCGAGCACGATCGCCTCGGGGTTCAGGCAGTTGACCAGGTCGGCCAGGACGCGGCCGATGGTGCGGCCGGCGTCCGTGACGACGCGCGCAGCCGCCGGGTGGGACGGCAGTTCGGCCAGCGCCGGGAGCTTCGTCGGGCCGTCGCCTGAGCCGGTCTTCAGCACGTGCGAGAGCTGGCGCCGCACCTCGGTGATGGAGACGACCGTCTCCAGGCAGCCGCGGCTGCCGCACCGGCACCAACTGGTCGCGCCCGGCAACTGGGTGTGGCCGATCTCGCCGGCGATGCCCGTCGACCCGCGGTAGGTGCGGCCGGCCAGCACGATGCCGGCGCCGATGCCGTGCGACGCCTTGATGTAGAGGAAGTCGTCGAGCCCGCGGCCCGCGCCGAAGGCCCGTTCGCCGCGCGCGCCCATGTCCGCGTCGTTGCCCACGGTGACCGCGAGCCCGAGCCTGCGGCCGAGTTCGTCCGCCGGATCGAGGCCCACCCAGTCCGACAGGATGGTGGGCGCGCGGACCACCTGGGTCCGCACGTCCAGCGGCCCGGGTATGCCCGCCGCGATCCCGAGCACCCGGTCCAGCTGCTGCCCGGCGTCCTCCAGGGCCTGGTGGACGAGGTCGGCCGCGGAGTTGAGCGCGTCGTTCGGCCGCCCGTCCACGTCGAGTTCGGCGGTGCGCTCCGCCAGGATCTCCCCGGTGGCGCCGGCCACCGCGGCGGTGATGTGCGTGTGCCCGAAGTCGATCCCGACCACCACGCCGGTCGCCGGACGCAGGCTCACCAGTCCCGCTCGCCGACCACGGCCGGCGGCGGCGGGCGGCCCGGCGTCCTCGGTGGCCAGCCCCTCGGCGAGGAGCGCGGCCACGCCCGCGCCGACCGCGCTGCGGGACAGCCCGGTCAGCCGGCTCAACTCCGCGCGGCTGACGGCGTCGTACTCCGCGAGAGCGCCGAGCAGCAGTTCCCGGGTGCGCATGCGGCGAGCCGAGACCGGCTGCCCCGTCGGATCTGTCATGCCATCACTCCCGCGGCATTTCGGCCGTTGAACGGATGAATTGAGGCCGGACTCTACCTCTTGAAAGTCGAGTTGGGCGCACATAGCCTCCATCCGCACGCAACTCCCGGGACTGGTCCCCCTGCGTCCCGGGCCACGGAAGGAGCCGTGTTGATCCGCAGGAAACTGAGCAGAAGGTCCCGCAGGCAGCGGGCCGCGGCCGTGGCGACGGCCGCGGCGGCCCTGGTCGCCGGGCTCGCGCTGGCCCCCACCGGAGCCTCGGCGGCCGCCGCTGCCGGCGCCGACGGTCCTGACCCCGCCTGCCCCTGGGTGGGTTCGACCGCGCCGGTGAACACGCGTACGGCGCAGGTGCTGGCGCGGATGACGCTGGACGAGAAGATCGCCATGGTGCACGGCACCGCCTCCGGCGCCTACACCGGCCTGGTCCCCGGCAACAGCCGGCTGTGCGTCCCCGCACTGAAGGTCCAGGACGGCCCGACCGGCGTCCGGATGGACGACACCACCCAACTGCCGGCCGCGGTCGGCCTGGCCGCCTCGTTCGACCCGGCGGTGGCCGAGTCCTACGGCGCGGTGATCGGCGCCGAGGACAGGACCAAGGGGGTCGACGTCGACCTGGGCCCGACCATCAACATCGTCCGCGACCCGCGCTGGGGCCGGGCGTTCGAGTCGTACAGCGAGGACCCGTACCTGGCCGGGCAGATAGGCGCCGCCGACATCGACGGCATCCAGGGGCAGGGCGTGATGGCCCAGGTGAAGCACTGGGCGGTCTACAACCAGGAGACCAACAGGAACACGCCGTCCGACAACGTTGTCATCGACGACCGCTCGGTGCGGGAGATCTACACCAGCGCCTTCGGCACCGTGGTGGAGAAGGCGAACCCGTCGTCCGCGATGTGCTCGTACTCCTCGGTCAACGGCACGTACGCCTGCGAGAGCGCCTACCTGGACTCGATCCTCAAGGACGACTTCGGCTTCCAGGGATTCATCACCTCCGACTGGGGCGGCACGCACAGCACGGTCGCCTCGGCGAACGCCGGTATGGACCTGCAGATGCCGGACGACTCGTACTTCGGCGCCGCCCTCAAGACCGCCGTGCAGAACGGCCAGGTCCCGCAGAGCCGGGTGGACGACATGGTCACCCGCATCCTGCGCGAGCAGTTCCGCTTCGGGCTGTTCGAGCACCCCTCGAAGGACACCCCGGGCGCCGTCGCGTCCACGCCCGCGCACCTCGACACCGCGAAGAAGGCCGCCGAGGCCGGCACCGTCCTGCTGAAGAACGCCGGCGGGGTGCTGCCGCTGAACGCGGCCAAGGTCAGGTCGATCGCGGTGGTCGGCGACGGCGCGGGCCCCGACACCATGACCGCGGGCGGCGGCAGCGCCTCCGTGAGCGGCACCGGCACGGTCACCCCGTACGACGGGATCAAGGCGCGCGCCGGGTCGGGGACCACCGTCTCCTACGCGCAGGGCAGCAGCGGCCCCGGCGGCGCGCTGCCGGCCATCGACGCCTCGTACCTGACGCCGCCGTCGGGCACCGGGCACGGCCTGCAGGGCGACTACTACACCAACCAGACGCTCTCCGGAGATCCGGCGGCGACCCGGACCGACCCGCAGGTGAACTTCGTCTGGAACGGCAAGGCGCCCGCCCAGGGCGTGTCGGGCGGCTCCTTCTCGGCGAAGTGGACCGGCACCATCACCCCGCCCGCCACCGGCGCCTACACCTTCGGCATCACCAGCGACGACGGCAGCCGGCTGTTCGTCGACGGCACGCAGGTCATCGACAACTGGCGCGACCAGGGCAGCACCACGCGGACCGCGCAGGTGGACCTGACCGCCGGCAAGCCGGTGCAGGTCGAGATGGACTACTACCAGTCCGGCGGCGGAGCCACCGCCAGCCTGGGCTGGACGCCTCCGGGCGCGGGCACCCCGCTGGACCAAGCGGTCGCGCTCGCGGCCACCTCCGACGTGGCGGTCGTCTACGCCGACAACGCGGAGAGCGAGGGCAGCGACCTGGCGAACATCGACCTGCCCGCCGACCAGAACAAGCTGATCTCCGCCGTGGCGGCGGTCAACCCGAACACCGTGGTCGTGCTGAACACCGGCTCGGCCGTGACCATGCCCTGGCTGGACCAGGTCAAGGGCGTACTCGAAGCGTGGTACCCCGGCCAGCAGGCCGGGAACGCGATCGCCGAGCTGCTGTTCGGCGACGTGAACCCGTCAGCGAAGCTGCCGGTCACCTTCCCGACGTCGCTGGACCAGGTGCCGGCCTCGACCGCGCAGCAGTTCCCCGGCGTCGGCGGCACCGTGGACTACTCCGAGGGCCTGAACGTCGGCTACCGGTGGTACGACACGAACAAGGTGACGCCGCTCTTCCCCTTCGGCTACGGCCTGTCGTACACCTCCTTCGGCTTCTCGAACCTGCGGGTGGGCAGCAGGCTCAGCGAGGACGGCACCCTGCAGGCCAGCGTCGAGGTGACCAACACCGGCAGCCGTGAGGGCGCCGAGGTCGCGCAGCTCTACCTGACCGACCCGTCCTCGACCGGTGAGCCGGCCCGCCAGCTCAAGGGCTTCCAGCGGGTCGACCTCCAGCCGCACCAGAGCAAGCGGGTGGCCTTCCGGATCAGCGCCCGGGACGCCTCGTACTGGAGCACCGACGCGCAGGCGTGGACGCTGGCGGCCGGCAGGTACTCCGTGCAGGTCGGCGACTCGTCGCGGCACCTGCCGCTGTCGGGCGCGTTCCAGGTCACCAGGACCACCGGGCCGCGCTTCACCCAGGTCGCCGCCCCGGCCACCGCCACCGCCGGCGCGACCCTGTCGGTGCGGACGACGTTCACCAACGAGTCGACGCAGGCGGTGAGCCAGGCCACCACGAAGCTCACCGTGCCGACCGGCTGGACGAAGAAGGCGGTCACCGCCGCGACCTTCCGCAAGGTGCCCGCCGGCGAGTCCGCCACCACCACCTGGCAGGTGAAGGTCCCGGTCGGCGCCGAGGGGGGTGCGGCCGCCCTCGCCGCCACCACCTCGTACAGCGGCTCACATGGCCTGCCGCCCGGCACCGGAGAAGCGACCGTCGCCCTCGCCTACGCCGATCTCGCCGCCGCCCGTGACACGGTGGGCACCACCGACGACGCCGACCAGGCACCGGGCGACCTCGACGGGAAGGGCTACAGCTTCTCCGCCCAGGCGCTGGCGTCCGTCGGCATCACCCCCGGCAGCCGGGTGACGGCCGCCGGCACGGCGTTCACCTGGCCCGACGTGCCGGCCGGCCAGGCCGACGCGGTCACCACCCGCGGGCAGCTCGTCACCGTCTCCGGCACCGGCTCGGCCCTGTCCTTCCTGACCGTCGGCACCAACGGCGCCCAGACCGGCAAGGTCACCGTGACGTACACCGACGGCAGCACCTCCACGGCGACGCTGAAGGTCTCGGACTGGTACAGCAACGCCGCCGGCGACGGCTGCACGCTGGTCGCCACCACGGCGCACTGGAACCGGCCCGCGGGCAGCACCAACCCCGCGAACCAGAAGGTCAGCCTCTATGCCGCGTCCGTACCGCTCACCAGCGGGAAGTCCGTGCGGTACGTCACGCTGCCGGTCAACCCGGAACTGCACGTCTTCGCCACCGCGGTGAGCTGACACCCGGTCGGCACGGCGCCGTGGGCGGCAGCGGTCAGGCCGCCGCCCACGGCGCCGCCGGCTCCCGCCGGGTCAGTCCGCGCAGCTGATCCGGGCCAGGCCCCAGTCCGCGTGGTCGTAGTTCTTGCCGTCGCCGCCGTCGCCGACCACGAGCGTCAGGGTGTGCACGCCGGTGAGGTCGGCGGTCAGCTCGGCCGCGCCCTGGCCGCCGCGGACCACGCCGCCGGCCGCGAGCTGGCGGTCGCCGTCACCGAGAACGGTGAACGTGACGCTGCCCTTCCCGCCGGTCTCGTCGTCGAGGCCGACGTGCGCCTCGAAGAGGGTGCAGCGGCCCTGGACGTCGATCTGCACCCGGGCCGGGGCGTTCGTGCCGAGGCCCTTGGCGTAGACGGTGCCCCCGATGGTGAGGGGCTTGCCGTCCTGGCCGCCGGCCTCGCCGTTGGACTGGTCGCGCTCGACCGGCCCGTAGCCGTTGGTCTCGGTGAGGAACGGCAGGTCACTGGCGTAGACCGTGCCGTGCAGCGGTACGGAGACCCGCACGACCTCCTCGACGTGGACGGGTGCCGCCTTCTTCCCCGCCGGATCGGCGTAGGTGACCACCACGGGCACGTCGACCTCGCCGCCCGGCTGGTCCGTGCCGACGGTCACGGTCCAGTGGCCGTCGAGCGCCTTGCCGGCCCGCAGCGAGCCGGCCGTGACGTCCGCGCCGGCGGCGGTCCAGCCCGCCGGGAGCCGGTCGCGGTCCACCGTCATCCGCACCTGGTGCAGGGCGGGGCCCTGCGGAAGCACGAACGTCGCGTCGAACGCCGTGCTCGCTCCGGGCAGCGCGGTCGCGGAGGCCGGATCGAGGGTCAGCGAGGTGGCGGGCGCCGGGATGACCGGCTGGTCGCAGTCGGCGCGGCCCTTGGCGGCCGGGCAGGCCACCGCGACGAAGCCGCCGTCGGCGTCGGCGGGCACCGTGAGGGTGTCCTCGGCGGTCACCGTGCGCACGGTGCGCCGCAGTTGGCCGCCGCTGTCGCCGATCGTCTCCACCAGGTACGCGCCCTTGCCGAGGAAGCCGAGCGGCGCGTTCATCGTGTCGCCGGCGCCCGCCAGGATTCCGCCGACGAACCAGCGGTCCCCGCTGCGGCGGGCGATGACGGCCTGCCGGTCACCGGCCGGCTGCGGGCCCGGCCCCCCGGAGACCAGGTGCGTCTCGTCCCAGGTGGTGGGGAGCTGTTCGAGGTAGCGCTCGGCCACCGGCTGGGCGGAGAACCCCTCCGGGTTGTCGCCGAGACTGGTCCAGCCGGACTCGTAGACCACGGGCAGCGCGAGTTCGTGTGCCAGGGAGTCCTTGCGGTTCGGGCGGGAGAACCACGTCGGGGTGTAGTCCATCGATCCGACGATGTTGCGGGTGAACGCGAGGAAGATGTCGCGGGTCGGGTTCTGCCCGTTCTCCTCGCCGCGGACCGCCTCGACGCTCATCACCTGCGGCCAGGTCCGCTGCAGGCCGCGGGGGATCGTCGCGCCGTGGAAGTCGATCATGAGCCTGGCCTTGGCCGTGTCGTGCAGGATCGCGTCGTACCACTGGAAGGTGGACTGCGCGTCGGAGTCCATGTAGTCGACCTTGACGCCCGCGACGCCCCAGTCCTTGAGCGTGGAGAACCAGGTGTCGCGCTGCTGCTGGGTCCTCAGGTCGGTCCAGGCGAACCAGAGGATCACGTCGACGCCGCGGGCCCGCGCGTAGCGGACCAGCTCCGGGACCCAGCTCGACTGCCATCCGGCGTCCACGAGCGTGTACGGCAGGCCGTGTTGGGCCGCGTAGTCGACGAAGTCGCGCTGCCGGTCGAAGTCACCGGGGCTCGAGCCGTTGCTCAGCCAGGACCAGTCGTCCACGCCCGGCCGTATCCAGGAGGTGTCCTCGACCTTCGAGGGGGGTGCGAGGTCGTCCACCAGCGTGGAGCCGACCAGGGTGTCGAGGCTGCCCACGATCGCGGTCCGCCACGGCGTCGCCAGCGGTCCCTGCGCGGTCACCGGCGCGTCGTCGGCCAGCGCCACCGCGTAGCCGGAGCCGCCGTCCACGTGGTCGAGGTGGCTGCCGGAGTACCGGCCGTCGACGTCGGCCTCCGTCAGCAGCACATAGGTGCTCCCCACCTCGAACAGCGTCGGGTAGCCGAAGGAGCAGGTGGCGCCGGCGCACTTGGCGGGCTGCGCGGCGTTGGCCGCGCCCGCGGTGGTCTCGGTCCGCTCGGTCTCGTAGCTCGGCGAGTACGGCTGGACCCAGGCCCTGGCGTCCGTGGGCAGCTCGAACGTCGACGCCTCGCCCGTCACGGTCACCGGCCCCTGGCCGTCCAGCAGGTACCGGTAGGCGACGCCGTCGTCCGACACCCGCACCACGACGCCCAGCCGCGCGCCGTCCGCGCCGCTGAAGGTGAACGTGGCCTCCCGCATGGTGGCCGACCGCTTCAGCTGCTTGCCGGTGGTCGTGCGGTAGGACTCCCGCACCGTGCGCTGCTGCCTGTCGACCAGCCGCAGACCCGTCGTCAGGTCGTGCTGGTCGGTGCGGATCCCGAGCCGGCCGGGCAGCAGCACCGGAGCGCCGCCGCTGTCGACGGCGAGACGCAGCCCACCCGAGGGGTCGAGGCCGAGTTCGGCCTGCAGCGCCGAGCCGCCGGGACCGTCCACCGTCCAGCTGTCCGCGGGGTCGTGCGCGGCGGTGGACGATGCTGCGGCGGCCACGACCAGCCCGCTGCCCAGCAGCCCCGACAGCGCCAGGCCGGTCACCGCCCGCCACAGTTTCCTACGCCCTTGTCGCATGGGTGTCCTTTCCCTTGGACCGCCGAGCGCTTCCGGAGCCGGGCCGGCTCCGGTGCGGCCCTCAACTCGGGCTCGGCGATCGCCATGTGAACAGCAATCAACTTTTCCGAAGGATTTCGATCACATGTCACCGGATTCCCACAGGTGCGTCAAGCGTTTGGACGGACTCCGCCTCGGCGGGAGCAGGGGCCCTCGCGCCGGGCGGAGGCCGTGCGGCGGCCGGCGCGGCCGTCATGAAACTTTTTAAGGTTTCGCCGGGCACACCCTCTGGGGGGTGGCATGGAACTGCTGGAATCGTCGAGAGGTCGGATTAAATCCTTTCAAAACACGGCTCCCGCCGGAGGACCCCCTGATGACCTACCGCGACAGCGCGGACCGCTGGCGCCGGCTCGACCGGCGTATCCGCACCTGGTGGGACGAGGACCTCGTCACCGCCCACGAGGACGAGGTCCGGGCCGACGCCAACGTCCTCTACCTCCCGGAGCCGTACGCCGCAGGCGGCGGCCGGGTCGGCCCCGACTGGTACCGCTCGATGTTCGCCTGGGACACCTGGTTCGCGAACCTGGCGCTGCTCGTCCACGACCGCACGGACCTGGTCCGTGCGCACACGGTGAACTACCTGTCGATGGTCGAGCGCTTCGGCTTCATGCCGAACGCCAACCAGGCCGCGCTGCGCACCCGCTCCCAGACACCGGTCTTCCCGGACGGCATCGTCCGCGGTCTGCGGGCCACCGGCGACCTCGCCCTCGCGCACCGGGCCTACCCGGCACTGGTGGCCGAGTACACCGGCTACTGGAACGCCGGCCACCACGCCACGCCCTGCGGCCTGGCGACCAACGCCGACCTCGGCGATCCCGGCCTGGACCCCCGGCTCGCCGCCGAGGCGGAGACCGGACTCGACTGGACACCGATCTACGACGGGGACGTGCGCCGCACCGCGCCGCTGCTGACCAACTGCGCGCTGGTCCGCTACGCAGGGGTGCTGGCCGAGCTGGCCGAGCTGCTCGACCGGCCGGGTGAGGCCGCCCGCTGGCGGGCCGACGCCGAGCGGCGGGCGGACCTGGTCCGCCGGCTGTGCTGGGACGAGGAGCAGGGCTTCTTCTTCGACTACGACCACCAGGCGGGCCGCCGGCTGCCGCACTGGAGCCTGTGCGGCTTCTGGCCGCTGTGGGCCGGCGTCGCGACGCCGGAGCAGGCCCACAGGACGGTGGACGCGCTGGAGCGCTTCCGCACCCCGCACGGACTCACCGTCACCGACCGGCCGCTGGCCAGTCCGCACGAGGGGATGCCCGACGCCGACATCCAGTGGATGCACCCGGCCGGCTGGGCGCCGCTGGTCATCGTGGCGAGCTGGGGGTTCGACCGCTACGGCCTGCACGAGGCCGGCCTGGCCGCGGCCGAGGGGTTCGTGGAGCTGATGGTGCGCCACCACGAGGCCACCGGAGAGCTGTACGAGAAGTACAACGTCGTCACCGGGGACCTGACACTGCCCAACGAGCGCTACGGCGGCATCAGGCTGCACGGCTGGACGTCCGCCGCCGCGGTCCTGCTGGGACGCCGGGTGTACGAGGGCACGCCCGTCCCTGACCTGCTGGCCGGGGCCGAGCGGCAGGCGTCGCGGGTCGGCGTGCGCCCCGAGCGGTGAATTGTTTCAAGATCTGACGCACGCCGCAGCGGTCGGAGCGCGCTCGTCCCGGCGGGCTCGGCCCGGTCGCACCAGGGCTTGCGACGTGCCCACCGACCCGGCTCCTGATGCTTGACACCCGGGCGGAGCGAACTCTATCGTTGTCGAGTGAATCGATTCATAGAACGGGGACGGGGTTCCCCACACCCCCCGGCTGCGACGGCGACGAACGGCGGGAAGCGATTCCGCCGCCAGCTCTTCCACTGCTCTTGGAGTGACCATGCCTGACCTGGCGCGCGTGAAGGCCGCCCTGACCTCACAGGTGATCGAGACCCCGTCGTGGGGATACGGGAACTCCGGCACCCGGTTCAAGGTCTTCGCCCAGCAGGGCGTGCCGCGCGATCCCTACGAGAAGCTGGACGACGCCGCGCAGGTGCACGCAGCCACCGGCGTCGCGCCGGTGGTCTCGCTGCACATCCCGTGGGACCGCGTCGAGGACTACGGAGCGCTGGCCGGGCACGCCGCGGAGCGCGGCATACGGCTGGGCGCGGTCAACTCCAACGTGTTCCAGGACGACGACTACAAGCTCGGCTCGGTCACCCACCCCGACCCGCGGGTCCGCCGCAAGGCGCTGGACCACCTGCTGGAGTGCGTCGACATCATGGACGCCACCGGTTCGCGCGACCTCAAGCTGTGGTTCGCGGACGGCACCAACTACCCCGGCCAGGACGACATCAACGCCCGGCAGGACCGGCTCGCCGAGGCGCTGGGCGCGGTCTACGCACGGCTCGGCGCCGACCAGCGGATGCTGCTGGAGTACAAGCTCTTCGAGCCGGCCTTCTACACCACCGACGTGCCCGACTGGGGCACCGCGTACGCACACTGCCTCAAGCTGGGTCCCCGGGCCCAGGTCGTGGTCGACACCGGCCACCACGCGCCGGGCGTCAACATCGAGTTCATCGTGGCGTTCCTGCTGCGGGAGGGGAAGCTCGGCGGCTTCGACTTCAACTCCCGCTTCTACGCCGACGACGACCTGATGGCCGGGGCCGCCGATCCGTTCCAGCTCTTCCGGATCCTGCACGAGGTCGCCAAGAACGGCGGCTTCGCACCGGAGACCGGGGTGGCGTTCCTGCTCGACCAGTGCCACAACATCGAGGCGAAGATCCCCGCGGTCATCCGCTCGGTGATGAACGTCCAGGAGGCCACCGCCAAGGCGCTGCTGGTCGACCTCGACGCGCTGCGCGCCGCCCAGGGCTCCGGCGACGTCCTCGCCGCCAACGCCGTGCTCATGGACGCCTACAACACCGACGTCCGGCCGCTGCTCGCCGAGGTCCGGCAGGAGCAGGGACTGAACCCCGATCCGGTGGCCGCCTACCGCGCCACCGGCTGGCAGGAGCGGATCGTCGCGGAACGCGTCGGCGGCACCCAGGCCGGCTGGGGCGCCTGACCGCGCAGACCGGCAACGGGCCAGGCCGCCGGCCCCGCAGAGCGGCCCCGGAAACCCTCCCAAGGAACCGAAGGAAATCCCCGTCATGACGTCCTCTCCCGAGGCCCGCGCACTGCTGGAGCGCTCGAACCGGCTCGGCTCGGACCCGCGCAACACCAACTACGCCGGCGGCAACACCTCCGCCAAGGGCGTCGCGACCGACCCGGTCACCGGCGCCGAGACCGAACTGCTCTGGGTCAAGGGGTCCGGCGGCGACCTGGGCACCCTCACCGAACAGGGCCTGGCCGTACTGCGCCTGGACCGGCTGCGCGCCATGACGGACGTCTATCCGGGGGTGGAGCGCGAGGACGAGATGGTCGCCGCGTTCGACTACTGCCTGCACGGCAAGGGCGGCGCGGCGCCGTCCATCGACACCGCGATGCACGGCCTGGTCGACGCGCCGCACGTGGACCACCTGCACCCCGACTCCGGGATCGCGCTGGCCTGCGCCGCGGACGGCGAGAAGCTGACCGCCGAGTGCTTCGGCGACACGGTGGCATGGGTGCCCTGGCGGCGGCCCGGCTTCCAGCTCGGCCTGGACATCGCCGCGATCAAGGAGGCCAACCCCCGCGCGATCGGCTGCGTGCTCGGCGGCCACGGCATCACCGCCTGGGGCGCGACGTCCGAGGAGTGCGAGCGCAACTCGCTGCACATCATCCGCACCGCCGAGGCGTTCCTGGAAGCGCACGGCAAGGCCGACCCGTTCGGCCCGGTGCTGGACGGCTACCAGCCGCTGCCCGACGACCAGCGCCAGGCCCGCGCCGCGGCCCTGGCCCCGCTGCTGCGCGCCATCGCCTCCGCCGACCGCCCGCAGGTCGGCCACTTCTGCGACGCGCCCGAGGTGCTGGACTTCCTGTCCCGCGCCGAGCACCCCCGCCTCGCCGCGCTCGGCACCTCCTGCCCCGACCACTTCCTGCGCACCAAGGTCCGCCCGCTCGTCCTCGACCTGCCGGCCGCTGCCCCGCTCGACGAGGCGGCCGCCCGGCTGAAGGTGCTGCACGAGGAGTACCGCGAGGAGTACGCCGCGTACTACCGGCGGCACGCCGCGGCCGACTCGCCCGCGATGCGCGGCGCCGACCCGGCGGTCGTGCTGATCCCCGGCGTGGGCATGTTCAGCTACGGCAAGGACAAGCAGACCGCCCGGGTCGCGGGGGAGTTCTACGTCAACGCGGTCAACGTGATGCGCGGCGCGGAGGCGGTCTCCTCGTACCGGCCGATCGAGGAGTCGGAGAAGTTCCGCATCGAGTACTGGGAGCTGGAGGAGGCCAAGCTGCGGCGGATGCCCGCGCCCAGGCCGCTGGCCGCCCGGATCGCGCTGGTCACCGGCGCCGGCTCCGGCATCGGCAAGGCCACCGCGCGGCGGCTGGCCGCCGAGGGCGCCTGCGTGGTCGTCGCCGACCTCGACGGAGCCAACGCCGAAGCCGTCGCCAAGGACCTGGGCGGCCCCGACAAGGCCGTCGCCGTCACCGTGGACGTCACCTCGGAGGAGCAGATCAAGTCCGCCTTCGACGCGGCGGTGCTCGCCTTCGGCGGGGTGGACCTGGTGGTCAACAACGCGGGCATCTCCATCTCCAAGCCGCTGCTGGAGACCACCGCCCGCGACTGGGACCTGCAGCACGACATCATGGCCCGCGGCTCGTTCCTGGTGTCCCGCGAGGCCGCCCGGGTGATGATCGGCCAGGAACTGGGCGGCGACATCGTCTACATCGCGTCGAAGAACGCCGTCTTCGCCGGGCCCAACAACATCGCCTACTCCGCCACCAAGGCCGACCAGGCCCACCAGGTCCGGCTGCTGGCCGCCGAGTTGGGCGAGCACGGCATCCGCGTCAACGGCGTCAACCCCGACGGCGTCGTGCGCGGCTCCGGGATCTTCGCCGCCGGATGGGGCGCCCGGCGGGCCGCGACGTACGGGATCGAGGAGTCCGAGCTGGGCGCGTTCTACGCCCAGCGCACCATCCTCAAGCGCGAGGTGCTGCCGGAGCACGTCGCCAACGCGGTCTTCGCCCTCACCGGCGGCGACCTCACCCACACCACCGGCCTGCACATCCCCGTCGACGCGGGCGTCGCCGCGGCCTTCCTGCGCTGACGCCCGCCCGCGAGCCGCCAGATCCCGCCCGTCCCGCCCGTCCCGCCCGTCCCGTCCGATCCGCCGAACCAGAGGTCGTCACCGTGCCGTCCCGCAGCCCGTCGTCCGCCTTCCCCGCAGCGTTCGCCGCCGCCGACCTGGGGGCGACCAGCGGTCGGGTGATGGTCGGCCGGGTCGGCCCGGCGACACTGGACCTGAGCGAGGCGCACCGGTTCCCGAACCGGCCGGTGCGCCTCGGCGCCGGCCTGCACTGGGACGTGCCCGCCCTGTTCCAGGGTGTCCTGGACGGGCTGCGGCAGGTGGCGCGCTCGGGCGGGGCGGCCTCCGTCGGGATCGACAGCTGGGCGGTGGACTACGGTCTGCTCGACGCCGACGGGCAGCTGCTCGGCGTTCCCCACCACTACCGGGACGCCAGGACCGCCGGGACCGCCGAGACACTGCGCGACCGCCTTCCGGCGCGGGAGCTGTACGAGGTCACCGGCATCCAGCACCTGCCGTTCAACACGGTCTTCCAGCTCGCCGCGGCGGCCGGCAGCGCGCAACTGGCCGCCGCCCGCACGCTGCTGCTCATCCCCGACCTGTTCATCCACTGGCTGACCGGGACCGTCGGCGCCGAGATCACCAACGCCTCCACCACCGCGCTGCTCGACGCCCGCACCGCCGCCTGGTCCGGGCCGCTGCTGGAGCGGATCGGTGTCGACCGCGCGCTGCTCCCGCCGGTCCGCCGGCCCGGTGATCCGGCCGGCACGCTGCTGCCGTACGTCGCCGAGCAGACCGGGCTGCCGCGGGACACGCCCGTCACCACGGTGGCGTCGCACGACACCGCCTCGGCGGTCGTGGCGGTGCCGGCGACCGGACCGGACTTCGCCTACATCTCCTGCGGGACGTGGTCGCTCGCCGGGCTGGAACTGGACGCGCCGGTGATCACCGAGGCGTCCAGAGCCGCGAACTTCACCAACGAGCGCGGCATCGACGGCGGTTTCCGGTTCCTGCGCAACATCATGGGGATGTGGCTGCTGTCCGAGACGCTCAGCACCTGGGCGGCCGGCGGCCTGCCCGCGGACCTGCCGCCGCTGCTGGCCGGCGCGGCGCGGGCCCGTCCGTTCGCGGCGGTGATCGACCCGGACGCGCCGGAGTTCCTCCCGCCCGGCGACATGCCCGCGCGGATCGCCGCGTACTGCGCACGCACCGGGCAGCGGGCCCCCGCGGACCAGGCCGCGATGGTGCGCTGCATCCTGGAGAGCCTGGCGCTGGCGCACCGCCGGGTGCTGCGGACGGCGGCCGAACTCGCCGGGCGGGACATCGCGGTGGTGCACCTGGTCGGCGGCGGCAGCCGCAACGACCTGCTGTGCCAGCTGACCGCCGACGCCACCGGCCTGCCGGTCGTCGCGGGCCCGGCCGAGGCGACCGCCCTGGGCAACATCCTCGTGCAGGCGCGGGCGCACGGCGCCGTCGGCGCTCTCCACGAGATGCGGTCGCTGGTCGCCGGCACCCAGCGCCTGCGCCACTACCGGCCACGTGGCGAGCAACGCGACTGGGCCGCCGCCGCGGCCCGGATCGGCCTCGGCTGAGCCGGGCCGCGGGCACCACGCGACCGGCACCCGCCTCGCGACGCCCGAGGACGCGAAACCCCTCGAAGGAGTCCCATGCGAATCGCACTCTTCCTCACCTGCGTCAACGACGCGCTCTATCCGCGGACCGGCCAGGCCGTGGTGGCGCTGCTGGAGCGGCTGGGGGTGGAGGTGGACTTTCCCGCCGCGCAGACCTGCTGCGGGCAGCCGCAGTTCAACACCGGCTACCGGCACGCCACCGAACCGCTGGTGCGCCGGATGGCCGCCGCGTTCGACGGCTACGACCATGTCGTGACACCGTCCGGCTCCTGCGCGGCCATGGTGCGCGAGAACTACCCGCGGATCGGGGCGAAGGCCCAGGCGGAGGGCCGTGGGGCCGAGTTGGCCGAAGCGGGCGAATCCCTGGCCGCCAGGACCTACGAGCTGACCGAGTTCCTGGTGGACGTGCTGGGGGTGACCGACGTGGGCGCGTACTTCCCGCACCAGGTCACCTACCATCCCTCCTGCCACGGGCTGCGGACGCTGGGCCTGGGTGACCGGCCTCGGCGGCTGCTGGAAGCCGTCGAGGGACTGGAGCTGCGTGAACTGCCCGGTGCCGAGGAGTGCTGCGGCTTCGGCGGGACCTTCGCGGTGAAGAACCCCGACGTGTCCGCGGCCATGGGCCAGGACAAGGTCGACAACGCCCTGCGCACCGGCGCCGGCATCCTGTGCGGCGCCGACAACTCCTGCCTGATGCACCTCGACGGCATGCTGCGCCGCCAGGACACCCCCCTGCGCACCCTCCACCTGGCCGAGATCCTCGCCTCGACGAGGAGCACCGCCGGTCCTTCCCCTTCCCCTTCCCACGCCGCAGCCAGGAGCCGGACATGAGCCGCACCGACCTCGGGATGCCGTCCTTCCCCGACGCCGCGCGCACCGCCACCCAGGACGCGACGCTGCGGGCCAACCTCACCCACGCCACGCGGACCATCCGCGCCAAGAGGGCCACCGCCGTGGCCGAACTCGACGACTGGGCCGAGCTGCGGGCCGCGGGCGCCGCCGTCAAGGACCGGACGCTGCGGCGCCTCGACCACTACCTGGAGCAGACGGAGGCCGCGGTGACCGCCGCGGGCGGCACCGTGCACTGGGCCGCCGACGCCGCCGAGGCGAACCGGATCGTGGCCCGGCTGGTCAAGGCCACCGGCGAGACCGAGGCCGTCAAGGTCAAGTCCATGACCACCCAGGAGATCGGGCTCAACGAGGCCCTGGCGGCAGAGGGCGTCACCGCCTACGAGACGGACCTCGCCGAGCTGATCGTCCAGCTCGGGGACGACCGGCCCTCGCACATCCTCGTGCCGGCCATCCACAAGAACCGCAGCGAGATCCGCGCCGTCTTCACCGAGGCGATGGGCCGCTGGGGACGCCCCGCGCCCGACGGCCTCAGCGACCGCCCGGCCGACCTCGCCGAGGCCGCCCGGCTGCACCTGCGGGAGAAGTTCCTGCGCGCCAAGGTCGGCATCTCCGGCGCCAACTTCATGGTCGCGGAGACCGGCACCCTGGTCGTGGTGGAGTCCGAGGGCAACGGGCGCATGTGCCTGACCCTGCCGGAGACCCTGATCTCCGTGGTCGGCATCGAGAAGGTCATCCCCACCTGGCAGGACCTGGAGATCTACCTCCAACTGCTGCCCCGCTCATCGACCGCCGAGCGGATGAACCCCTACACCTCGACCTGGACGGGTACCACCGACGGCGACGGCCCGCAGGACTTCCACCTCGTCCTGCTCGACAACGGCCGCACCGACACCCTCGCCGACACCGTCGGCCGCCAGGCGCTGCGCTGCATCCGCTGCTCGGCCTGCCTGAACGTCTGCCCCGTCTACGAGCGGGCCGGCGGCCACGCCTACGGCTCCGCCTACCCCGGGCCCATCGGCGCCATCCTCACCCCGCAACTGCGCGGCACCACGACGCCGCTCGACGCCTCGCTGCCCTACGCCTCCTCGCTGTGCGGCGCCTGCTACGACGTCTGCCCCGTCGCCATCGACATCCCCGAAGTCCTCGTCCACCTCCGGGAGCAGGTCGCCGAGCACGGCGACGGCCACCGGGCGGAGCGGGCCGTGATCGGGGCCGCCACCTGGCTGCTCGACCATCCCGCGGCCCTCGGCGCCGCGGAGCGCGTCGCTTCCAGGACCCGCCGGCTGCACCCGCGCCGGCTGCCGCTGCCCGGCCCCGTCAAGGCGTGGAGCAGGTCACGCGACCTGCCCGCGGTGCCCGAGGAGCCGTTCCGCGACTGGTGGAGGTCCCGCCAGGCCGCCGCGGGGGAGCCGCCGCGCTCACCCCACGAGCAGAAGGACACACCCTGATGACCGCATCGCACCCCGCATCCCACCGCGCATCCGCCCGCGACGTCGTCCTCGGCCGGGTCCGGGCGGCGCTCGGCGACGTGCCGCCCGCCGACGACACCGCCGCGGCACCCGTGGCCCGCGGCTACCGGGACGCGCACCTGCCCGACGATCCCGCCGCCCTGGTGGACCTGCTGGCCGAGAACCTGGCCGACTACCGTGCGCGGGTGCACCGCACCGACGAGGCGGGGCTCCCCGCGACGCTGGCCCGGCTGCTCGCCGCACACGGCACCCGCAGCGCCGTCGTACCGCCGGGACTGCCCCCGCGGTGGCTGCGCGAGGTCACCGGTGTGGAGCTGCTGGCGGGATCGGGATCGGGATCGGGGTGGGAGTCGGGGCCGGGGCCGCTCGGCGCGGACCGGCTGGACGCCGTGGACAGCGTGGTCACGGGGTGCACGGTCGCGGTCGCCGAGACCGGCACCCTCGTGCTGGACGGCGCCGACGGGCAGGGGCGGCGGATCCTGACGCTGGTGCCCGACCACCACGTCTGTGTCGTCCGCGTCCCGGAGCAGGTGGTCGCCTCGGTGCCGCAGGCGTTGCGGCGGCTCGACCCGGCGCGCCCGCAGACGTGGATCTCCGGCCCCTCGGCCACCAGCGACATCGAGCTGGACCGGGTGGAGGGCGTGCACGGCCCGCGCGCCCTGGACGTCGTCCTGGTCCAGGGACCCGGAACGTGAAGGGACCTGCCGGGCCGCTCAGCGGCCCGGCAGGCTCGATCCCCTGACCACCAGTTCGGGCAGCAGCACGGCGTGCTGGTGTCGGTGCTCCGCCGCGTCGGGGCCGGTCTCCTCGAGCAGCAGTTCCGCCGCCATCCGGCCCATCTCGGCGGCGGGCTGCCGCACCGATGTCAGCGGTACGACGGCCGCGGCGGCGAACTCGATGTCGTCGTACCCGACGATCGCCAGGTCGGCGGGGACCGCGATGCCGGCCGCGTAGACCACCTGAAGGACGCCCAGGGCGAGCAGGTCGTTGGCGCAGAAGACCGCGGTGGGCCGGCGGGCGAGGCCGAGCAGCCGGGAGGCCGCGTCGCGGCCCGCGGCGACGTCGAGGCGCTGGGCGGGGATCTCCAGCAGCGCCTCGGGGCCGAGACCCGCTTCGCCGAGGGCCTGCAGCAGGCCCTCGCGGCGGTCCTTGACCTGCTGCAGGTGCGGCGGCCCGCTGATGTAGGCGATGGTGCGGTGCCCGGCGCCCACCAGGTGCCGGCCCGCGAGAGCGCCCCCTATGGTGTCGTCCACGGAGACCGAGCACTCCTCGGACCCCGCGGCCACCCGGTCCACCAGGACGAAGGGCACCTTCTGCTGCCGGAGCCGGTCGAGGTTCGCGCCGGTGGCGTCTGCCGGGGTGACCAGCACGCCGCGGACGCGCTGCTCGGTGAACATCGACAGGTACGTGGCCTCCTCGCTGACGCTCTGCCCGCTGTTGCAGACCATGACGCCGAGACCCGCCTCGCGGGCCGCGGACTCCGCGCCGCGGGCGACGTCCACGAAGAACGGGTTGCCCATGTCGAGGACGAGCAGGGCCATGATCCTGCTGTGGCCGGCCCGCAACTGGCGGGCCGACTCGCTGCGGACGTAGCCGAGCTGGTTGATCACCGCGTGCACCCGGTCCCGGGTCTCCTGCGAGACGAGCTCGGGACGGTTGATCACATTCGACACCGTACCCACGGAGACTCCGGCCCGGCGGGCGACGTCCTTGATTCCGACCATGCCTACACGCTCTCCTCGGGGGCTCTCGCCTCGGCTCCCGGCCCACGCCGTCGGCGGCGGACCGGGAGCTTCCCCATTGAAACAGTTCATCGAGCTGGGGACATCACGCTACCGGTCACTCCAGACCGGTACCGACGACTCCGTTGATGTACCAGCGCTGGAACACGATGAAGACCACCAGGACCGGCAGCATACTGATGACCGCCGCGGCCATGCCGACGCTCGGCGACATCAGGGTGTACTGCCCCGAGGCGAGCGGCGCCAGCGCCACGGTCATCACCGCGTGCTCGTGGTCGGGGGCGATGACCTGCGGCCAGATGTAGGTGTTCCAGGCCGTCAGGAAGCTGATCGAGCAGTACGCGGCGAGCGCGGGCTTGGCCAGCGGCAGCGCGACGGACACCAGGGTGCGGGTCCAGCCGGCCCCGTCGAGCTGGGCGGCGTCGATCAGTCCGGCCGGCAGGCTGCTGAAGAACTGCCGGAACAGCAGGGTCGCGAACGCGGTCTGGCCCGCGATGGGAAGGATCATGCCCGCGTAGGAGTCCACCAGGCCCAGTTGGTGCGTGACCACGTACAGCGGGATCAGCGTCATGTTGCTCGGCACGAACATCGGCACGACGATCACCGCGAGCATCGCACCGGACCACCGGAAGGGGATCTTGGCCAGCGCGAACCCGGCGGGGATGGTGATGACGAGCTGCACCAGGAGGATGCCGAAGCTGAAGACGAAGGAGTTGACGATCACCCGCGCGGTGAGGAAGTGGTAGGCCTCGGTGTAGTTGTGCCAGACGACCTTGGGCGGCAGCAGATGCGGCGGGTAGGCGCGGATGTCGTGCTGCGACATGAGCGAGGCCGACAGCAGGTAGAACAGCGGCAGGGCCATGATCAGACCGCACAGGACGATCACGGCGTAGCGGCCCGCCGCGGACCAGTTGGCACCGCGGCGGCCGGGCGCCGCCGGAGCGGTGATCGTGGTCATGCCGACCTCCGAATCCGTGAGAGGAGCTTGAACAGGCCCACGGCCAGGCCGATGAGCGCGAGCTGGAAGAGGGACAGCGCGCTCGCGTAACCCATCTCCGTCTGGTGGAAGGCGACCTGGTAGGAGTACAGCGCGAGGCTCTGGGTGTGGCCGAGCGGCCCGCCGTTCGTCATGATCAGCGAGATCTCGAACGAACCGCTGACGAAGTTGATCACCTGCAGGGTGGTGACCAGAATGGTCGTCGGGCCGACGTTCGGCCAGGTGATGCTCCACAACTGCCGCCAGCGCCCGGCGCCGTCCAGCGAGGCCGCGGCGTAGATGTCCGCCGGTATCCGCTGCAGGCCGGCCAGGTAGAGGATCATCACCAGCGGCAGCGCCAGCCAGATCATCATCACCGTCAGCGCGGGCAGCGCCCAGGTGGTGCTGGACAGCCACGCGGGACCGCTGACGCCCACCCAGCCCAGCACCCGGTTGGCGACACCGGCCCGGTCGTCGTACATGTACGACCACAGCACGGCGGCCACCGCGGAGGAGGCCACCATGGGCGCGAAGTACAGGATGCGCAGCGCGCCCATGCCGCGCATCTTGTTGTTGATCAGGACGGCGAGCACGAAGCCGAGCACGACGGTGGGGATGACGCCGAGCACCACGAACTCCACGGTGACGCGGAGCGAGGTCCACATCTGCGCGTCCTTGAACAGCCGCGTGAAGTTGTCCACGCCCACCCACTGCGGGCTGCCGAACAGGTCCCACGAGAAGAAGCTCAGCCCGAAGGCCCCCAGTGCGGGAATGATCACGAACAGCGTGAACGCGACCATGCTGGGCGTCAGGAAGACCGTGGCCGCGAGCGCGTCACGGCGTTTGCGGCGGTCGCGCGTCCTCGTGTCGGATCCGGAGCCCGGCGGAGCAGTCCGCCGGAGGGTCCCGTTGTCCAAAACCGAAGCCATTACTGCACCATTCTCTTTTCACCGGCCGGCTGCACCGGCTGCCCGCCGGGACGTGCGGGGCGCGTCCCGGCGGGCGGTCCGGCTACTTGGCGGACTGGAGGGCCTGGTTGACGGCCTTCTCGGCGTCGCCGAAGGCGGACGCGACGGACTTGTGCTGCAGTTCTACCTGCTGCACCGCCTTGATGACACTGTCGGTCAGCGCCTTCTGCGCGGCGCCCGGCAGGGCCGGCGGCAGGTAGGCGTCCTTGGCGTCCTGGGCGAACGCCGCCTCGTTCTGCGGCGGAGCCGGCAGCTGACGCCAGGCGCCGTTGTCGACGCCCTCCAGCGTCGGCGGGACGACCTGGCCGGTCGCCTGGGCGAGCTTCATGCCGCCGTCCTGGCTGTAGAACCACGCCAGGAACGCCCACGCGGCGTCCTGGTGGTTGCTCGCCCTGCTGATCGACAGGCCGTACGAGCCGCCGCCGACGGTGGGGTTGCCGTCGATCTTGGGCATGGTCTGGACGTCCCAGTCGTCCTTCAGCGTCTCCTTCTGCGTCGGCACGGTGGCGCGGACGCTGAAGGCCATGGCCGTCTGGCCCTGCTCGAACTTGGGCAGGCCCGCCGAGTTGGCGCTGTACTTCGGCGCGGCGGTGCCGTACGCCTTGAGCAGCTGGGTCCACGCCTTGACGGCGGCGGGCTCGCCGATGCCGGACTTCTTCGTCTTGGGGTCGTAGACGAAGCCGCCGTAGGCACGGATCACGGGGTTGTAGACCGCTGCCTGGTCGCCGATGCCCAGCGGCGGGAAGAGGCCGGCGTACCTGCCGCCGGTCTTCTGCTGGATCTCGGCGCCCACGCGGTAGAGGTCGTCCCAGGTCCAGGTCGCCTTCGGGAGTTCGGTGACGCCGGCCTTCTGGAAGATCGTCTTGTTGTAGAAGAGAGTCGTGGAGTCGGCGCTCACCGGCAGGCCGGTGATCTCCTCCGGGTGGGACACCGGGCGGTACTGGCCGAGGAACTGCGGCAGGAAGCTGCTGCCCTTGAGCCCGAGCTTGCCCTCCTTGAGCCGGTCGGCGACGTCCAGCGTGATGTTGCCGTCGGCGAGCTGGTTGGCCGCGTAGTCCACGTTCATCAGCACGTCGGGGAGCTTGTTGCCCAGGCGCTCGGTGACCAGCTGCTGGACGTACTGCGTGGCGTCGTCGGGGAGGGACTCGACGGTGATCTTCCGGTTCGGGTACGCCGCCTCGTACGCCGCCACGTACTTCTTGAACTGCGGCACGAGGCCGGCCTGTACCGAAAGGGTGATCTTGCTGCCCTCGACGGAACCGGCGCCGCCGCCGGAGGACGAGTTGCCGCACGCGCTCACCAGGGCGAGCAGCGCGGCCGTCCCGGCCACTGCTGCCCACGAGCGACTTCTGCGACGCCCGGCCGTTCTGGTCATCTCAACATTCCTCTCTACCGTCACCTGACTGTCTGCCCCGCACCGCACCGCGCGTCGGGGTGACGCTCCCACCCCCGCCCCAGCTCGGCACGGTTGGACGGGCTCGGCCACGGGATGCGCTTGTCACCGTCCGGGAGCCCGCAGGGCACACCGGCCGCCGACGGGCTTCGACGGAGAACCGCCTGCGGGATTCCGCACGCCACATTCAGCTTCAGTGAAAGCTTTCATTGACCATGTCCCAATGTTTCCCGCGTGTCAATAGGTTGCCGTCAGGTAACCGGTCGACGGGCCTTCTGGGCCCTGTAGGGGCCTGCTCTCGCTGCTCGCCTGGACTGCGGGCGGGGACTTCCCCGGGCGCGACCGGCCTGGGCGAACCCTGTCCGAGCGGCGCGGGACCGATGTCCTCCGCCCCAGTTGCCTCAGGGATATTGAATTGTTTCAAGCACATCACGGCCGCACGTTCCGCGGCGCGGGCCGGTGCCCCGCGTTCTCCGGCAGTCCGGACTCGGCGCCCAGCGGGATACGCCGGGCGAGGACGGTCGCCACCAGGGCCAGCGCGGCTCCCAGTGGCAGCGCGACACCCACCTGGTGCACGATCGCGGCGGACGCCCCCGCGTGCGGCGACGCCGCCGGCGCGGCGGTGAAGGCCGCCGCCACACCGGTCAGCGCGGCCAGTCCGATGGAGCCGCCGCTCTGGCCGGACGCGGTGATCAGGCCGCCCGCCAGCCCCGCCTGGTGGGACGGCAGCGAACGGGTCGCCGACGAGGTCAGCGTGATGACCGCGATGCTGCTGCCGATCGACAGCACCACCAGCAGCGGTACGAGCGCGCCGAACGGCGCGCCGGCGCGCTCGCACCCGGCCAGCCCGAACTGGGCGGCGGCCACCAGGACCGGTCCCATGGTGCGGCAGTTCCGCTCGCCCAGCACCACGGCGAGACGTGGCACGTTTCGCGAGGTCAGCACACCCGCGACAGTACCGGGGAGCATACACAGGGCCGTCGTCAGCGGGGCCAGCCCGGCCACGTCCTGCGCGTAGAGCGTCGTGTAGTACCCGGTCGCCGCGGTCCCCGCGAGCAGCACCACCGCGGCGGCGTTGGTGTACGCGACCCGGGGCGAGCGCAGCAGGCGCAGTGGCAGCAGCGGGTGCCGCACCCGCCGCTCGGTCACCACCAGGGCGGCCAGCGCGGCCACCGCGACGCCGCCGGCCAGCGCCGACCGAAGCGTCTGCGAGCCGCCGCCGTCGACCGTGGCCGCCAGGTCGAGGCCGGCGAACGCGACCACGAACAGCAGCGCGCCCGGGACGTCCAGGCCCTTCGGCCGGCGCTCGTCCGGTTCCCACCGCGGCGCGGCCCCGCGGCCGGCGGCGAACAGCGCCGGCGCGATCAGCACGTTGATCAGCAGCACCCAGCGCCAGCCGAGGGTCTGCGTGAGCAGTCCGCCGAACAGCGCCGACGCCGACGCGCCGATCGCGGCCGTCACGCTCCACACGGCGATGGCCCGCTCCCGCTCGGTGCCCGGCGAGGTTGCCCTGGTGAGCAGGACCAGGCTGGCCGGCGACAGCAGGGCGCTGCCGAGTCCCTGGAACACCCGGCAGGCCAGCAGCACGCCGAAGGACGGGGCGAGGCCCGCGCCGAGGCTGGCGGCGGCGAAGACGGCCAGCCCGGTCCGCAGCGCGCGGACCGGGCCGACGAGGTCGGCGATCCGCCCGCCGAGCAGCAGGAAGCCCGCGAACGGCAGGGCGTAGGCGTTCATCACCCACGGCAGGGAGCCGGTGCCGACGTCGAGGTCACCGGCCATCCTGGGCAGGGCGATGGCGAGCACCGCGCCGTCCAGCACCACCATCATCTGGGTGGCGGAGGCGACCGCCACGGCGCGCCGGCCGTGGCGGCCGGGTTCCGGAGGGTCGATCATGCCGCGCCCCAGGTGGCGTGCACGCCGGAGAAGCAGGCCGCGGGCAGCCCGGCGTCCCCGGCGGCGACCAGGGCGAACTGGCAGCCCACGAAGGACTCGGCGGTCTCGGCGGACAGCAGCCGCGCGGCGCCGGCGCCGACGCTCTCGTAGGGCTGGTCGCCGTCGGCGGCGAAGAAGGCGTACCGCTGCACGGTCGCCTCGATCCGCAGCCTGACCGGGCCGGTGCCGGGCAGTGCGACGCGCTGCTCGACGGCCATGTCGTCGACGGTGCGGCGCAGCACCACCTCACGGACGCCGTCCGGTCCGGTGCCGGCCAGCAGCGTGTAGTGGTGGCGGGGCGAGGCGTGCACGGCCACGCCGGCCGCGGCGGGCGCCTCGGGCGCGGCCGCCAGCACGGCGGTGAACCGCGCGTCGTCCTCCTGCTGCGGCAGGAACAGCGCGCCGACGCCGGCCGCGCGCTCCTCGCTGTCCAGCGGGCGGCCGTAGGGCAGGGTGAAGGAGCCGGCGGACGCGTCACCGGTCAGACCCGCGGCGGGCAGCCCCTGGGTGGACCAGCCGGCCGCCCACAGGGTCCGCGGCCCGGCCACCGTGCTCGCCGGGTTCGACGGCAGCGGCCGGGCGGTCCGCGTCCGCAGCTCGATGGTGCCCTCGGCGCCGACCACGGGCCAGCCGTCCCGCCACTCGACCGGCGCGAGGAACGTCTCGCGGCCCAGGTTGTGGTGGAAGACGAAGCCGCCGTCGGCCAGGTGGCGGGTGCCGAGCATGACCGCCCACCAGGAGCCGTCGGGCGCGTCGACGAGGTCGGCGTGCCCCAGCGTCTGGATGGGATGGCCGACCCGGTGCCGGTGGGTGATCACCGGGTTGTCCGGGCAGGGCTCGAACGGCCCCCAGGGCGACCGGCTGCGTCCGCAGGTCTGCATGTGGCCCTTCCACGACCCGCCCTCGGCGCTGAACAGGTAGTACCAGGCGCCGATCTTGTACAGGTGCGGACCCTCGATGTCGTTGGAGCTGAACCCGGCGTAGTCCGGGGTGAGCTCGCGCATCGGGCCCAGCTTCGCGCCGGTGGCGGGGTCGATCTCGCACTGCACCACCGGGCCGAGCCGGCCGTCGGGCAGCGGCGCCAGGGTGCGGCGCGTGTAGTAGCAGGTGCCGTCGGCGAAGAGCAGTGACGGGTCGAAGGCGTGGGTGTCCACCCACGCGGCGTCCGACCACTCGCCGGCCGGGTCGTCGGTGCTCAGCACGAAGTTGCCCTGGCCGTCGGCCACGTTGGTGCAGGCCAGGTAGAACCGGCCGTCGTGGTGCCGCAGCGTCGGCGCGTACAGCGTCACCTCGCCCGGCCGGCCGTCCCTGCGGTACTGCGCGGGCCGGGTGACGGCGCCGCCCAGCAGCCGCCAGTTCACCAGGTCGGTCGAGTGGTGGAGGCGCACCCCCGGAAGGAAGTCGAACGTGGAGGTGGCGAGGAAGTAGTCCCCGCCGACGCGGCACACCGACGGGTCGGGGGCGACGCCGCGCACCACCGGGTTGGAGATCGTGGTCACTGGGTTCCTTGCTGTGGTCGGAGGTCGCGGTGGGCCGGCGCGACCGCCCCGGTGAGGCGCGGGGCGCCGGCCGGCGGTGCGGGTGCCGGGTCACCAGGTGCGCGGGCCGCTGGTCCAGCCGATCCTGGCCACCCGGAAGTCCAGCGGGCTGACGCCGCCGTCGAGGGGGGTCAGCGGGCCGCGGGCGGGATCGGGCGTGTCGAGCCAGCGCGCGCCGACCGCGACTTCGACGATCTCGCCGCGGGAGGCCAGTCCTGACAGGTCGACGCACACCCGGTTCCAGCAGGCGGGCAGCGGCCGCTCGGTGCCCTCCGCGGTGGTGCCGTCCGCCGCGGTCAGCCGCAGCACCGGCACGACCGTGCGGCCGCCGGGCCCCGGGGCGCACAGGTCGAAGTCGGCGAAGGCGAAGGCCGCCTCGCGCAGGTCCGCGCCGTCGGGGAGCGCCAGCCGCACCCAGCGGGTGGTGTCCGGTGCCAGGTCGGGTCCTGAGACCTCGATGATCGGTCCGGGGATGGGCGCGTGGAACACCGGCGAGCAGACGAAGGTGCCGTCGACGACGGTGAGCCGGGTGCCGGCTCCGGCGGTCCAGCCGTCGGCGGGGACGCCGTCGGAGAGCCACTGTCCTGCGCGTCCCGCGCGCACGGTTCGGCCGGCGAGCCGCCTGCCGCCGCCGTCGCGCAGCTCGACCCGCGCGGTGCTGCCCGGCGCGGCGCCGGCGGGGGCGCCGATCTCCAGCCGGTCGCCGTCCAGGACGGCGCTCCAACCCGGGTCGATCCGCGCCGTGACGTCCCCGGCGCCGCCCGGCAGCAGCACGGCCGTACGAGCGGTCCCGCCGACCGGTACGTCGGAGACGCAGGCGACCGCCGGCGCGGCGGCGGACGCGGGCACACCGGCGGCGGCCAGCCGGTAGCGGCCGGCGGGCAGCTCCACGGCGTCCCCGGCGACGACGGCGTGCTCGTGCTCCGCGGCGGGGACGCCGTCCACGGTGAGGCACTGCGCGCCGACGCCGGGCAGCGACAGCTCGGCGGTGGCGCCGACCGGCACCTCCAGGTCCGCGGTGAGCGTCCCGGCGTCGTAGCGCCAGCCGAAGTCGATCCGGCCGCGCACGGTGTCCACCGAGCCGCGGGCCCGGCCGACCGGTCCCAGCAGCCGCGGGGCCACCGCGAAGCGCCGGTAGCCGGCGGTCAGCGGGCGCAGGCCCGCCACGTGGGTCCAGGCCCACGCGGCGAAGGGCGCGCCCAGGCCGATGTGGTCCAGCGACGCCACTCCGGCGTTGTCGTCGTCGATCCACCAGGTCTCCCAGAACGTGCCGGGGCCGTCGGCGAGCATCGCGCCGATGCCGGGCTGGGCGGGCTGGTGGACCGCGGCGAGCAGCGCGGTGCCGCCGTCGTCGGCGGCGAGTGACCGCACCACCGCCTGGGTGGCCGAGAAGCCTGTGGCCACACGGTCGCCGCGGGCGGCGACGTCGGCGCGCAGATGGGCGCGCAGCGCCTCGCTCTCGGCGCCGTCCCGTGCCAGTCCGCTGGTCAGGGCGAGGGCGGCGGATCCCTGGCCGGCGTCGGCCCAGTCGCCGGTGACCGGGTCGTGCAGAACCGCCCTGGCGGAGTCGCCGAGCGCGTCGGCCTGCCGGGCGCGGCGCGTGGCCTGCCCGGGATCGCCGGCCGCGGTCTCCAGTTCGGCCAGGGCGCGCAGCGACCGCAGGACGGCCGCGGTCTGCAGCATCACCGGCGGGGTGCGCTCGGGGGCCAGCCAGTCGGCGCCGAAGCTGATGTCGGCGTGGCGCACCACGCCGCCGCTCAGGGTGGCCAGCTGCCAGTCGCACCAGCGGCGCATGGCGGGCAGCAGACGCGCGACGAAGTCCTCGTCGCCGACGTGCCGCCAGTGCTGGAGCGGGATCTCGGTCATCGCCGCGCCCCACACCGGGTCCGCTGGCTGGACCATGGCGCCGAGCAGGTGCGGGGCGACGCCGAGGACCCCGCCGTCGGGCCGCTGGTCGGCGGCGACGTCGTCCAGCCAGTGCCGGTAGACGCCGGCCATGCCGAGGTGCGCGAGAGCCGCCTCGGCCGACACCGACGCGTCGCCGGTCCAGCCGGCCGCCTCCCGGGTCGGGCAGTCCTCGGGGTGGGCGTGGGTGTTGTTCAGCTGGGTGCGGGCCGCCATGTCCACCAGGCGGTCGAGCAGCGGGTCGTCGCTGGTGAACCGGCCGGTGACGGGCGCGTCGGAGTGCAGGACCCGTCCGGTGACCTCGAGTCGCGCGCCGGCCGGCAGGCCGTGCACCTCGACGTAGCGGAAGCCGTGCACGGCGAACCAGGCCTCGGCGGTGTCGCTGCCGCCGGCGCAGGTCCAGGCGAGGACCTGGCGCTCGCGCTCCCGGTCGTGCGGCAGCCGGATGTTCAGGGTGTCGACGTGCCCGGCGGCGTTCAGCTTCTCGCCGTGCACGATCTCCAGCCGGGTGCCGGGGGCGGCGCCGCGGACCTCGACCCGGCTGCGGCCGGCGATGTTGCGGCCCAGGTCGAAGACGTACGCGCCGGGCGTCGGCAGCCGGGTCGCCGGGATCTCCTCGACGACGGTCACCGGCGGTCCCGCGTCGGGGACCACGGTCCGCGGCGGGTCCTCCGCCGCGGCGGCCGGTTCCCACAGCGGGGAGTCGAACCCGGCACGGGTCCATCCGTCGCCGGTGCGGGCGTCGTGCTCCTCCAGGTAGAAGGTGTCCTCGCGGACCACGGACGTCGGGCCCCGCCGCCAGCCGGGCCCGGTGGCCACCCGTACGGTGCTGCCGTCCCTCATCTCCACCAGGAGTTCGGCCAGCAGCCGGGGCCGGGAGAGCACTTCGCGGTAGTGGCCGATGCCGGTGGCGACGGCCAGGGCGTGCCGGGGGGCGTCCGCGAGCAGTGCGGTGACGTCGTAGCCGCGGGCGGCGGCGCGGGTCAGCGAGGTGCGGGACGGATCGCTGGCGTCGGCGTTGACCGGGCGGCCGTCGAGGTGGGCGCGCAGCAGGCCGTGGCCGGTCAGGTGCAGCCGGGCGCGGAGCACCTCGCGGGGGTCGAGGTCGAACTCGGTGCGGACTCCTCCGCCGGCCGGCCCCTCGATCCACCGGGCCGTCCAGTCGTCGGCGGTCAGCGGGCCGGTGACCAGGGCGGCCGGGCGGGACCAGGGGGACTCCTGGCCGTGCTCGTCCCAGACGCGGACCTGCCAGCGCACGGTGGAGTGGGCCGCCGGACGCGGACCGTCCCAGCGCACGTGGGCGGTGCGGTCGGACTCGATCCGGCCGGAGTCCCAGAGCGGGGCGGGCCCGCCGGGGGTGTCCGCGAGGGCCGCCGGCTCCGCCGCGTCGCGGTCGTGGCAGGCGACGACGCGGTAGGCGCTCTGCCGCTGCCCCTGGCGGACCAGCGGAACCGTCCACGACAGCCGCGGGCGGTCGGAGCCGGCCACCGGCAGTGCGCGGGACCGGTCGGAGGCGGCGCCGGGGTCGCAGTCGGCGGCGCGGTGGTCCTCGACGCGCAGGTCGACGGGGGCCGGACAACCGGCGGCGGCCAGCTGTCCGTTCAGGTCGAAGACCGGCTCCAGCAGGGTCCACGCCCGGTCGGGGGCGGCACCGTCCAGATCGACGAAGAGGTCGCTCATCTCCTGCTGCCAGGCCGAGTTGACCTCGGTGGCGGCGACCGCCGCCTGGGCGGCGGCCAGGTCGTCGGCCTCGACGAAGCCGACCAGCAGGCCGTCCTCGCCGAGGAAGAGGCTGTAGTCACGCCAGCCGGACTCCGCGAGCGCGCGCAGCAGTTCAGGCCACACCGCCCGGTGCCGGGCACGGTAGAGGTCGATCCGGTCGGGACGGATCCGACCTTGCAGGCAATAGCGCGGCATGCGGGTTTACTCCTGTTCGACTGAAAGCATTCACCATCATGCGAGCTTCCCCGGACGCACGTCAACCATGGCCAGGGCCTGTTGTGGACGGATCGGCCTACGGGGTTCGGGCGCGGTTCCCGCAGGAGGAGGCGCGCGGGCCGGCATATCGCGGGGGGCGAATCGGCGCAGATGCCTTGACGGCCGACGGGAGCTGCGTCAGGGTTCGCAACGGCGCAAATGAATCGTTCTAGTGAGACGGACGGACGCGGTCGGCCCGGTCGGCCGCCCTCCTCCGTCCGCGCGCACCCTTCGGAGATCCCATGTCTGAAGAAGTACCCCAGCCGTCCGGCATGCCGCGGCGCAGGCTGCTCATGAGCGGGACGGCGACGGCTCTCGCAGCCGGCGCCGTCACCCTCGGCACCGGCGCCGCAACCGCCTCGGCCCAGTCGCCGACCGCCGCCGCCGCGCCGTCCCTGCGGGACGGTACCCGCCTGACCGGTCCTGCCGCCCGCGGCCGCGGCTCGGCCGGCGGCCGCCGCGGCCGGACCCGCTTCGGTATCGGCTACGAGACCTGGTACGGCGAGAAGAACATCAACCAGTTCGGCACCACGGAGGCCGAACCGCTGCTGGGCAGGTACGACTCCAGCGACCCCAAGGTCATCAAGCAGCACGCCCAGTGGATCCTGTGGGCCGGCTACGACTTCATCCTGCTGGACTGGTCCAACAACCTCGGCGGCAACTGGGACAGCGGCACCGCCGAGAAGATCATGGCGGGCACCGACGCGGTGCTCGACGTCTACGCCGGGCTGAAGAAGCGCCCCCAGGTCGCCCTGCTGCTCGGTCTGGACAACGGCACGGCCGGGGAGAGCGCGAACTGGAAGGCGCAGATCGACCGGATCAAGACGAGGTACCTGGCCGACCCGAAGCTGCGTCCGCTGTTCCTGGAGTACGACGGCAAGCCGCTGCTGAACGTCTACACCGGCGCCCGCTGGACCGAGCCGCCCACCTGGGACGACCCCGACTTCACGGTGCGCTACATGGGCGCCTTCCGGGAGATCGTGCTGAACCCGGGCGGCGCCTGGTCGTGGATCGACCGCGCCCCGTACGCCAACGGCGAGTCGACGCCGGTGAGCGACTTCTCCCACGGCCTCCAGGGCTGGACAGCCGACCCGGCGTGGAAGGTCGCCACGATGTCGGTGAACGCCGCCTACCCCGGCGTGCCGGACATCCAGTTCGTCTCCACCCGGCCCGCCGAGGGCGCCGCGCAGCAGACCGGCACCCTCACCAGCGACCCGTTCGTCCTCACCCAGGACGTCGTGTCGTTCAACGCGATCGGCACGGACCCCGCCGCCCACATCACGGCGGCGACCCCCGATCCCGGCGGCCGCAACCTGTACTACCTCAAGGACGCCGCGACCGGGGAGGTGCTGCGCTGGGCCGAACCGCCCGGCACCGACACCTACTTCATGGTGCGGCAGTGGAACGTCGTCGAACTCAAGGGCCGCAAGGTCGTCTTCGAGGTCGTCAGCAACCGCACCGAGGGCCCGCCGGTCGGCTGGATCGGCTTCTTCGGCCTCCAGCAGCAGCGCGCCGAGATGGTGACCGCGGCCGCCTCGCTCGGCGGCAACGAGTACTACGGCTCCTACGGCAACTGGGACGCGCAGAACCGGATGTCCGGCGCCACGCTGATCCGCCAGGTGCAGGGCGTCTACGACTACGAGCCGGAGCTGGCCCTGGTCCAGCAGTGGAACGAGTTCGGCGCGCCCGACCAGTTCAGCGTGGCGGGCAGCAACGACATCGAGCCGACGAAGGTCACCCGGCTCGACGGCCCGAACTCCGACGGCTGGGGCTTCTACTACCTCAACCTGGCCAGGGAGCTGATCGACCAGTACCGCGCCGGGCGCACCACCCCGCAGGTGCTGCTGGACTCCCGCTACCCCTGAGCGGGCGCCACGGGGCCGGCGCGGCGGGGGTTTCGCGCCCCGCCGCGCCGGCCCACCGGGCTGTCCTCAAGGGCCGGGCGCGGTCGCCTCAGGTGTCGAACAGCACGCGTGAGCGGTGGCCGGCCGCGGCCTGCCCGGTACCGTCGAAGACGTCCCGCACCGGCGCCAGTTCCACGTCGCCGCACCGGTAGCGGGCCCGGCCGGGGTGCACGGGCTCGAGCTCGGCGGGGAGCGCCGGGCCGGCGTCGGCGCCTGCGCCCGCGCCGGGCAGGGCGCCGAGCAGCAGCGAACCGTGCCGCAGGGCCGCGGCCCTGCCGTCGTCGGACTCCTGGGTCGCGCGCGTGCGCACGGGGAACTCCACCGTGTAGCGGTCGCCGGCGGCGGGCGCGGCCAGCAGCACCCCGGGGGCCTCGACCACGGCGCCGCGCCCGCCGGCGGTCGTGCGGGTCGCGGCCGGGTCGGCCCAGGACGGCAGCGGGAAGACGAACCGGACCCGGCCCGCCACCGAGGAGCGCAGCACCTCCAGCTCCGTCCTGCCGGTGACCGGCCAGCCGGTGCGCTGGCGCAGCACCAGCCGGCCGCCGGGCAGGTCGAGGCGCGTGGTGCCGTCCCTGGGCAGGTCGACGCTCACCGTGTCGGGGCGGGCGTTGAGGCCGGAGCCGGCGTCGGGCTCGGCGTCGGGGCCGCCGGGCAGCACCCGGTAGCCGCGTTCGCGGACCTCGGCCAGGGCGACGGCGCCCCGCATCGAGCAGCACCAGGCGGCGTCCATGTGGACGTTGGAGAGCCAGGGCCGGCCCGGCCCCGTGACGGTGTCCAGCCCGAACCCGCCGTGCGGCTTCTGCGCGTGGCCGAGCCCGTTGTGCTCGATGGCATGCGCGTCGTCCAGGTAGCGGACCTCGCCGGTGGTGCGCCACAGGCCGAGCGCGAGGATCAGCGAGTCGGTGACGGCGCAGGGCTCGGTCCAGGAGTCGGCGCGGCCGAACCAGTTCCAGGTGGCCGCGTTGGCGGTCCTGCCGTACGCCGCGTACAGGTCGTAGAGCCTGCGGGCGGTGGCCAGCGCGCCGCGCGAGCCGGTCAGTTCGTGGAAGTCGTGCAGGCAGCGCGCCGCGGTGAGGGTGGCGTGCAGCTGGGCCCTGGCGGCGACCAGGTCGTCGCGGTCGACCAGCCGCGCCAGTGCCTCGACCGCGTCGGCCGACGCGCGGTCGCCCGTCGCGGCGTAGGCGGTGACGAGCCCCTCCAGGGCGATGAAGACGCAGTAGGTGTCGGAGGACAGCCGCCACCCGCCGCCCTCGGCGACGAGGCTGCCGGAGGCGCCGCCGCCGCTGTCGTCGCCGGGCCGCCGGCGCGGGTAGGCGGGCAGCCGGGCCGCGGCGGGCAGGAAGAGCCCTTCGACCATGCCCAGGGCCAGCTCGCGGGAGCGCTCCTCGCCGGTGAGCCGGTGGTGGGCGAGCAGGCCGGAGACCAGCCAGCCGTGCCCGGCCAGCTGCTGCTCGTCGACGGCGCCGCGGTGCGCGGTGCCCAGGTACCCGGCCGCGTTCAGGCGGCCCGGCAGCGCGTCCACCAGGGTGCCCAGCTGCCGGGGTTCTCCGCCGGTGACGGCGGCGAGCCTGCTCAGCCCCAGGATCAGCCGCCCCGGCAGGTCACCGGGCCACTCGCCGGTCACACCGTCGTCCAGCACCGGGGCCACGTCGTAGTCGGACGCCTGCAGCCTGCGCCAGGACGCCGCGAGCCGCGGGTCGCCGGCGTCGTCGGGAAGGGGGGAGGCGGCTGGGCGGGGCGGCACGGCACCACTCCTTTCGGGTCGGGACGTCGAGGGCGACGCCGGATCGGATACCGGGCGCCGGATCAGGACCGGACGGCCGCTGGGACCGGGCGGGCACCGCGGGCGGCAGCGGCGCTCCGGCGTCAGGACAGAGCGAAGCGGTAGTGGCCGGAGCCGGTCTCGGCCGCGGCGGCGCAGCCGGGCGGCGGTTCGAGGACGCGTACGCCGTCGGCGAGCCGGGCGGGACCGCCGGATTCGGTCAGCTCGCCCTGCGCGCCCGGCAGTTCGGGGATGCGGATCTCGGCGGTGACGCCCGGCGGGACCGTCACGTCGAGGGCGAAGGCGCGCCCCTCGCGCCGCCAGCCGACGGCGATCGTGCCGTGGTCGGTCCGCAGCGCGGTGCGGGCCGAGGTGACCTCGTCCGGCGGGCGGGGGGCGACCAGCACCCTGCGGTAGCCGGGGGAGGCCGGGGCGAGGCCGCCCACGGTGCGGTGGATCCAGTCGCCGACGGCGCCGTAGGCGTAGTGGTTGAACGAGGTCATCGAGGCGTCGGCGAACCCGGTGGAGTCCGACCAGGAGTTCCAGCGCTCCCAGATCGTGGTGGCGCCGGTGCTCACCGGGTAGAGCCACGAAGGGTAGCTGTCCTGGAGCAGCAGCCGGTGGGCGGCGCCGATCCGGCCGGCGTCGGTGAGGGCGTCCAGCAGCCACGGGGTGCCGAGGAAGCCGGTGGTCAGGTGGTGGCCGCGGGAGGCGATCTCGTCGGCGAGCCGGTCGGCGGCGGCCGGGACCTCGGCCGGGTCGAGCAACCCGATGTGCAGCGCCAGGACGTACGCGGTCTGCGTGCCGGGGCGCAGCACCCCGCCACCGCCCACCCACCGCTCGCGGAAGGCCGCGCGCACCTGACGGTAGGTCAGCGACCAGTCCGCCTCCAGGTCGGCGCGGCCCACGGCGGCCGCCAGCCGGGCGGCGGTGCGGGCGGCGTGCGCGAAGTACGCGGTGGCCACCAGGTCGGCCGGGGTGTCGGTGAGGGCCAGCCAGTCGCCGAAGCCGTGCGCCGGGCGCAGCCCGTGCTCGCTGTGCGCCGCGAGGTGGTCGAGCCAGGCGGCGACGGAGTCGAGCGACTCCTCGACGATCCGCCGGTCGCCGTAGGCGGTGAGCAGGGCGGCGGGCACCGTCACCGCCGCGTCGCCCCAACCGGCGGCGCCGCCGGTGCCGGCCGGGTCGCCGCCGGGCACGGCCCGCCGGAACATGTCGGGGACGGTGTGCGGGACGGCCCCGTCGGGGTGCTGGGCGCCGCGCAGTTCGCGCAGCCAGCCGCGCAGGAAGCCGCGGATGTCATGGTGGAAGGCGGCGGTCGGGGCGAAGACCTGGATGTCGCCGGTCCAGCCCATCCGCTCGTCGCGCTGCGGGCAGTCGGTCGGCACGGACAGGAAGTTGCCGCGCAGCGACCGGCCGATGTTGCCGTGCAGGGCGTTCAGTCCGTCGTGCGAGCAGCTGAAGGCGCCGGTGGCCGGCATGTCCGCCCACAGGGCGACGGCGGTGGCCGACCGCACCTCGGGGACGCTGCCGCCGGCGGCCGGCGGCAGCGGGGTGATCTCGCAGTGCTGGAAGCCGTGGGTGGTGAAGCGCGGCTCCCAGGTCTCGCCGGCGGGGTCGCCGCGCAGGACGTACTCGTCGGTGGCGCGGGCAGTCCGCAGGTTCTCGGTGTACGGCTCGCCGTCGTGCCGCAGGGCCTCGGCGTGCCGGAGCAGGACACGGGCGCCGGCCGGACCGCGCACCTCGATCCGTACCCGTCCGGCCAGGTTCTCCCCGAAGTCGGCGAGCAGGCGGCCGCCGGGCAGCTCGCGGAGGCCGGCCGCCGGCAGCTCCCGCTGGGCGCGGACCGGGGGGGCGAGGGCCGCGACGACTTCCAGGCCGGGCGGCACGGGGGCCGCGACGGCCGCCTGCCCGCCGGCGGGGGCGCCTCCTGCGGTGTCCCAGCCCGGCTGTTCCCCGCGGGCGTCGTACACCTCGCCGTTCTGCAGGTCGGCGTAGCGGACCGGCCCCGACACGGCCTGCCACCGGCCGTCGGCGCCCGTGCCGAGCGTGCTGCTGGTGCCGTCCGGGTGGTCCACGACCAGCAGGGCGGCCAGCGCGCGGACCGCGCCGTAGTGCTGGGACCCGAAGATGCAGAGGTTGCCGGTGTACCAGCCGTCGGCGAGCACGGCCGCCAGCGCGTTGGGGCCGGGCCGCAGCAGGCCGGTCACGTCGTGGGCGCGGTAGGTGACGCGGTGGTCGTAGTCCGTCCAGCCGGGCGCCAGTTCCTCCGTGCCGACCCGCTCGCCGTTGAGGCGCAGCTCGTGGACGCCCAGCGAGGCGGCGTACAGCCTGCCCCGCACGGCGCGGGCGGGCAGGTCGAACTCCCGGCGCAGCATCGGACTCGGCCGGTACGTCACGGGCGCGCGGCCGTGCGGTGCGTCGCCGTTGCGGCCCGCGGAGACGGCGCGCGGCCAGCGGGCGTCGTCCGCGTCGTCCAGCGCGGGGTCGTCCCAGCGGCCGGTCTCCGGGTCGTCGCCCTCGCACACCCGGGCACGCCAGGAGTCGTCGGTGGCGGCCGCGTGCGGCACGGGCGGGCCGGGACGCGACCGCGGGGCGCCGTCGGTGAGGGCGGCGAGGAGGTACGGTCCGTCCCCGTCCGGGGCGGACACCCGGACCGCCAGCACGTGCCGGCCGTCGACCGGCGCCGCCAGGGCGGCGGCCAGCGCGTCCGAGGGCGCTCCGTCGCCGGGCACGGCGAAGCCGTTGAGCACGGCCTCCACCGGCCCCGACGCGTCGATGAGCAGCCGGGCGGCGGCGGGCACGGCGCCGGACCGGGCCGGGAAGCGGTGCCTGAAGACCGTGCGGTTCCCGTGCGCCGCGGCGCGGATGCGGTGGATGTCGTGCTCGCCGTCGCGGGTGTCGAGGTCGGGCAGCGCGGCGCGTTCTGCTTCACCGGGAGCGGTGATCCAGTCGGCGGCGAAGGCGGCGCCCGCGGCCGGGGCGCCCGGCGCGAGGCCGGTCTCGAACGCCGCCGGGTCGCTCCAGCCGGAGCGTGCGCCGTGCTCGTCGGCGACACGGACCCGCCAGACGTACCGGGTCCTTCGCGCCAGGTCCGGCCCGCCGTAGGCGATGTCCGCCGTCTCCGCGCCGGCCCGCCACCCGCTGTCCCACAGCGCTTCCGCGCCGGGCTCCACCGGGTCGCGCTCCGCGCCGACGACGACGCGGTAGGCGCTCTGCGCGCGGCCGCGGCCCTCGCCCTCCACCCGCCAGCCGAGCAGCGGACGGCCTTCGTCCAGACCGACCGGTTCCGTGAGCCGTTCGGTGGTGAGCGCGACCGGCCGGAGCGGGCCGGGACTCGTGGGGCGGTCGGGCCGCGACGCGTTCACGGTGGTGGTTCTCCTGTGCGCAAGGTGAGTTGAAACTATTCAATCCCCATGACGGTAAGCGGGGCGCGTCCTGGGCGTCAAGGTCGGACCGCCGGGAGAAGACCTGAACCCGGTGGCGTCCTCCTCGGGCGTCGAGGGCTTGACGCGGGGCCGTGGGCGGGGAAGAGTGTTGAAAGCATTCAATCATGGCGATGCATCACACCCGCCCGCGCGGCGGCGGTCCAGGGAGGCCCTTGTGCACGGCGACGAGATCCTGCGCGGCATGGCGTTCCGCCGGGGGAGCGGGGGGAGCGTGCCATCATGCGGGCTATGACGTGGTTCGCGGATCGCCCGACCGCTCGGCACAGGAGCGCGCGATGACCCGGGACGCGGTGCGCACGATGCACATCTCGCGCCCCGCGGACACCGGCGGGCGGTCGCCGGTCGTCCTGGTGCTGCCGGGCGGGGGGTATCGCACGCACGCCCCGCACGAGTCGGAACCGGTCGCGGAGTGGCTCAACGGCCTCGGCCTGCACGCGTGCGTCCTGCGCTACAGCACCGAACCGCACGGCAGCGGCGCGCCGCTGGAGGACGCGCGGGAGGCCATGCGCGCGATCCGGGAGGGCGCCGCGGGCCCCGGCGCCGATCCGTCGCGCGTCGCGGTGCTCGGGTTCTCCGCGGGCGGCCATCTGGCCGGCCGGCTGGCGGGCGGTCCGGAGGCGCAGGGCGGCGAGCGGCCGGACCTGGCGGTGCTGTGCTATCCCGTCGTGTCCTTCGCCCACCTGCCGCACATCGGTTCGCTGGAGGCGCTGCTGGGCGAGGACAGCACCCTCGGCGCGCGGCGCGGCGCCTCGCTGGAGTACGCGGTGCATCCGGACGCGCCGCCGGTCTTCTGCTGGCACACCGCCGACGACGGGGCGGTCGACGTCGAGCACTCCCTGTGGTACGCCGGGGCGCTGCGCCGGGCCGGCGTCCCGGTGGAACTGCACGTCCTGCCGCACGGCGAGCACGGCCTCGGGCTCGCCGACGGGCAGCCGTACGTGGCCCGGTGGCGCCAGTGGTGCGGCGAGTGGTTCGCCGCCCACGGCTGGCGCTGAGCCGTCCGGGGCGCGTTCCGCCCGGCCGCACGCCTGGCGGCGCGGTGCGCCCGGCGCTGGGGGAGCCCGGCGTCGGGGGAGTCCGGCGCCCCGCGTACGGGAGCGGAGCGGCTCACCGGGCCGCGGGCACGGGCGCGCACTCGGTGAGCAGGTCGACGATGTCGCGCCAGGCGCGCCGCGCGTGCTCCGGGTGGTGGCCGATGCCGGGGAGCACGGTCTGGCCGGACGGTGTCGGCGGGTGGTGGAAGGCGTGCAGGGCGCCGCCGTAGACGACCAGGCGCCAGTCGACGCCCGCCGCCTGCATCTCGGCGGTGAACGCGTCGCGTTGCGCGACCGCCATGATCGGGTCCTCCGATCCGACGCCGGCCCACACCGGGCAGCGAATGGCCGCCGCCTCGCCCGGCCGGCCGGTGATCAGTCCGTTGACCGTCGCGATCGCGCGCAGGTCCACGCCGTCGCGCCCGAGTTCCAGCGCGACGGCGCCCCCGGTGCCGTAGCCGATGGCGGCGATCCGGCCGGGGTCCGTGCGCGGTTCCGCGCGCAGCACCGCGAGCGCCGCGTGACCGATGTCCCGCATCCGGTCGGGGTCGGCGAGCAGCGGCATGCAGCGGGCCAGCATCTGCTGGGGGTCGGCCAGATAGCGCCCCCCGTGGATGTCGAAGGCCAGCGCCACGTATCCCAGTTCGGCGAGCGCGTCGGCCCGGCGGCGCTCGACGTCGCTGAGCCCCGGCCCCTCCGGCCCGAGCAGGACCGCGGGCCGGCGGCCGGTGCCGGCCGGGAGGGCGAGATGCCCGATCATCGTCAGGCCGTCGGCCGGGTAGTGGACCGTGCGTGTCGTCACCGAGGTCATGGCATCCGAATGTAGGGATCGCCGGGCCGTGCCGGGCCGGTGTTCACCGCCGGCGCAACCGCGGCCGCGGTTGCGCCGCTCGTCCGCGCGCCGTGGGCCGGCGGCCGCGCCGAGGAACCCCTGGGGGGAGCCCGGGGACCGCCGGCCGGATCAGACCTCGATGTTGGAGCCCATGATGACGGTGCGGTCGCGCGGCAGGCCGAAGTGGTCCGCGGCGTCGGCGGTGATGTGCGAGGTGGCGACGAAGAGCCGCTTGCGCCAGGCCCGCATCGTGGGCGACTTCCCCCGCCGCAGTTCGATCTTGGACAGGAAGTAGGACGCCTCGTCGATGTCCAGCTTCCCCTCGGTGCGGGCGGGGTCGATCAGCGCGAGCGTGCCGGGCACGTCCGGCGTCTCCATGTAGCCGTACCGGGCGGTGACGTGGATGATCCCGTCGTCGGTGTAGCCGAGGTCGTCGACGACGACCCGCTCGCCGTCCGGGATGCGGGGGACCGGCTCGGTCTGGATGGAGAGGATCACCACGTGGTCGTGGCGCACGTGGTTGTGCTCGACGTTCGCCCGCATCGCCAGCGGCGTGGTGTGCTTGTCCCGGTTGAGGAAGACGGCGGTGCCCGGGACCTGGAGCACCGGTGCCTCGCGGTTCCGCAGGTCGTCGACGAACTCGCGCAGCGAGCCCTCGCGCTGCGCCCGCTGCGCGGTGACCATGTGGCGGCCGCGTTGCCAGGTGCTCATCACGGTGAAGGCGAGAATGCCGATCAGCAGCGGCAGCCACCCGCCGTGGACGAGCTTGGTCAGGTTGGCGGCCACGAGGAGCAGGTCGAACGTGAGCAGGAGGGTCCCGCCGGCGGCCAGCAGCCACACCGGTGTGCCCCATCGGCCGTGGGCGACGGAGAAGAACAGCAGCGTGGTGATGGTGATGGTGCCGGTGACCGCCATGCCGTAGGCGGACGCCAGCGCCGTGGAGCTGCGGAAGGCGAAGATCAGGGTGAGGACCGAGACCATCAGCAGCCAGTTGATGAAGGGCACGTAGATCTGGCCGATGGTGGACTCGGAGGTGTGCGCGATCCGCAGCCGCGGCAGGTAGCCGAGCTGGGCGGCCTGCGAGGCGAGCGAGTAGGCGCCGGTGATGACCGCCTGGGAGGCGATCACCGTGGCCACCGTGGCCAGCAGCACCATCGGCAGCCGCCCCCAGCCCGGCACGAGCAGGAAGAACGGGCTGCTGATGTGGTGCGGGTTGTCGAGGATCAGCGCGCCCTGGCCGAAGTAGTTCAGTATGCAGGCGGGGAAGACCAGGAAGAGCCACGCCCGGGTGATCGACCGGCGGCCGAAGTGCCCCATGTCGGCGTACAGCGCCTCGGCGCCGGTGACCGCGAGCACGACCGCGGCGAGCGCGAAGAACGCCGTGCCGAAGTGGCCGCACAGGAAACCCACCGCGTAGGTCGGGGACAGCGCCCGCAGGATGCTCGGGTGGTCGATGATGCCGCCGACGCCGCAGGCGCCGATCACCGTGAACCACAGGATCATCACCGGCCCGAACACGCGGCCCACCGCCGCGGTGCCCCGGCGCTGGACCAGGAACAGCAGCACGATGATCGCCGCCGTGATGGGCACGACGGCGTCGTTCAGCGACGGTTCGACGACCTTGAGCCCCTCGACCGCGGACAGCACCGAGATCGCCGGTGTGATCATGCTGTCGCCGAAGAACAGCGAGGCACCGAAGATCCCCAGTGCCGCGAGCACCACCACGGCCCGCCGCCCGCGCTTCGCCTTCCCCTGCCGCAGCAGGGTGATCAGCGCCATGATGCCGCCCTCGCCGTCGTTGTCGGCGCGCATCGCCAGCAGCACGTAGGTGACCGAGACGATGATGGTGACCGACCAGAACACCAGCGACAGGACGCCGTACACGTTGCGTGCGGAGACCGGGACGGGGTGCGGGTCGTCCGGGCTGAACAGGGTCTGCAGCGTGTAGAGCGGGCTGGTCCCGAGGTCACCGAAGACGACGCCCAGCGCGCCGATCACCATGCCCAGCCGCGCCGCCTCGTGCGTGCCCGGGGCCGGGCGCCGCACCTGCGGCCTCGGCGCCGCCGGACCACCGTCCGGCACCCTTCGCCGGCTGCCCTCGGCCATGACGATCCTCCTCCGCGTTCGACGTGGCCCGGATCGGCGCACCCACGCGGACGATATCCCGATTACCGCGCGCACCAGCGGATGCCGCCGGGCGCCGGGTCGACGAGGCGTCAGCGGGGCGCACCGTGCCACGGTCGGGGTAGCGGCTACCCGGTGAAGATCCAACCAACCGGGAAGTCGCCCGCGGCGTGCCCGTGTACGCGGCCGCCCGGCCACTTCCCCGACGAGGTCGGCGCACTCGACGAGGGCGCGGCCCGGATGCAGCAGCAGGACGTTGACGATCTCTCGGACGGCGCCGGCCCCGTGCTCGTACTGCCGGCCGGTCCGGCCGGTCCGGCCGGCTGTCCGTGCGGCTGACCGGACCCGCCGATTCCGCCCGCCTGCGGCTGCCGGCGTGCATACGATGCCGGCATGACGCACCCGGTTGCCCTGGTCACGAACGTGACGCAGTACGCAGGTCCGGCAGGCTCGACCGCTCTCGCCGCGGACGGGTTCCGCACGGTCTGCCACGACTACACCTTCACCGACGACGCGGTGCGCGCCGCGTTCGCCGAGGCGAACCCGGCGCTGACGCCCATAGCCGAGCAGGAGCCCGAGGCGATGCTCGCCGCCGCGCGCGTCCACGGCAGCGTCGACGTCGTCCTGAGCAACGACTGGGTGCCGCCCGCCGTGGTGGGGTCGGCGTTCGACTCCGCGGCGCCCGAGGACTTCGAGTTCGTCATGCGCGAACTGGTGTATCGCCCGTTCCGGCTCATCCAGGCCGCGATCCCGAGCATGAAGGCCAACCGGTCCGGCCGCATCATCGTGATGACCTCGGCGGTCGCGGTCCGGCCGTACGCCTCCGCGGTCCTCTACAGCGCCGCGCGCGCCGCGGCCACCGCGATGACCACCGCCGCGGCCAAGGCGCTCGGCGAGTTCGGCGTCCAGCTCAACGCGATCGGCCCCAACTGGTTCGAGAACCCGACCTACTTCCCGCCGGGGCGGTGGGAGGAGGACGCCGAACTGCGCGCGCAGGTCGCGAAGGAGGTTCCGCTCCAGCGGCTCGGGCAGCAGCACGAGATGGGCGCGCTGATCGCCTTCCTCGCCTCCGGGAAGGCCGCGCCGGTGACCGGCCAGTTCTTCGGCTTCACCGGCGGCTGGCTGCCGTAGCCGGTCGCGTCCCGACCGGCGCAATCCCGACTCCGCACCGCAATACCGGTCATAACCGATCGCGTCGCATACTGTGGACGCCTTATGGCGCTACGGGTTCGGACGAAGACGGTGTCGCGGATGAGCAGGTACGGACGGGACCGGGCGGTCCCGCTTGCGGACGCCGCGGCGGCCGAGGAGCGCTGGCCGCGGTGACCCTCTGCGCCGGCATGATCCAGGAGAGCCTGGCCGCGGCGGGCGACCCGTCCCAACTGCTCCCCGCCCGGCAGCAGATGGCGTTCACCCTGGGATTCCACATCATCCTGGTGCCGTTCGGCGTCGCCCTGACCACGCTGATGCTGGTGGCGAACTACCGCGGGCTGCGGCACGGCGACGCGGAGGCGATGCTGCTGGCCCGGCGCTGGTCGAAGGTGGCGGCGGTGCTGTTCGCGGTCGGGGCGATCACCGGCACTGTGCTCTCCTTCGAACTCGGCATCCTGTGGCCGGGCCTGATGGGCCGTTACGGCGCGGCGTTCGGCTTCCCCTTCGCCATCGAGGGCCTGTTCTTCTTCCTTGAGGCGATCTTCGTGTCGATCTACATCTACGGATGGCGGCGCCTGCGGCCCTGGCCGCACTTCTGGACGGGCGTCGTGGTCTCGCTCTCCAGCGTGGGCGGAGCCGCCGCGGTGATCGCCTCCAACAGCTGGATGAACCAGCCGGGCGGCTTCACCCTGCGCGGCGGCAGGGTCGCCACGGTCCGCCCCGCGGAGGTCTTCTTCAACGGGGCCTTCTGGTGGGAACTGGTGCACATGCTCCTCGCCGCCTACATCGTGGCCGGGTTCGTGGTCGCCGGCGTGTACGCGGCCGGCATGCTGCGCGGCCGCACCTCCTACTACCACCGCACCGGCTTCCTCATCGGCTTCGTCACCGCGGCCGTCGCCGTGCCCTTCCAGATGGTGGTCGGCGACTCGATCGCCCGGTACGTCTACGACGCCGAGTCGCCGAAGTTCTCGGCGATCGAAATGCTGCCCGCCACCGGGACCCACGTGCCGGAGACGCTCGGCGGCATCCTGCGCGACGGGAGGGTCCGCTACGGCCTGCGCATCCCGGACGGCGCGTCGCTGCTCTCCGGCTTCAGCGTCAACACCCGGGTCAAGGGCCTGGACGCGATCCCCGCTCGGTACCGGCCCTCCGACCAGGAGGTCACCACCGTCCACCTGGCCTTCGACGTCATGGTGGGCCTGTCGTCCGCACTGCTCCTGCTCGCCCTGTGGTACGCCTGGCTGCGCTGGCGCCGCAGGCCCGTCGAGCGGCAGCGGTGGTTCCTGCGCGCCTGCGTGCTCGGCGGACCGGCGGCGATCGCCTGCCTGGAGACCGGCTGGATCACCACGGAGGTCGGCCGGCAGCCGTGGATCGTGGTCGGGCACCTCCTCACCCGCGACGCGGTGGCCACCCACGGCGACCTGTGGGCCTTCTTCGCCGCCGTCCTCGCGGTCTACGCGGCCGTCGGCGTCACCGCCGGCGCCGTCCTGATCTCGATGAAGCGCCGCTGGCAGGCCGACGGTGGCGACAGCGTGAACGTGCCCTACGGTCCCCGCGGCCCCGTCCCGGAGCCCGCCGGGAAGGCGGGCGCGTGATGCCGGAACTCGTCGCCGCCTTCCTCTTCATCGGGGTCGTCGCCTACAGCCTGTTCGGCGGAGCCGACTTCGGCGCGGGCTTCTGGGACCTGACGGCGGGCGGGGCCGCCCGCGGCAGGGCGCCGCGCCACCTCGTCGACGTCTCGCTCAGCCCGATCTGGGAGGCGAACCACACCTGGCTCATCTACTGCCTGGTGATGCTGTGGTCCGGCTTCCCCGCCGCCTTCGCGGCGATCACCACCACCCTCTACTTCCCGCTGGGGATCGCGGCGCTCGGCATCGTCCTGCGCGGCGCCGGTTTCGCCTTCCGGCACGCGTCCATCAGCACAGCGCACCAGCGCTTCTTCGGGGCCGCGTTCGCGCTGTCGTCGCTGCTGACCCCCTACTGCTTCGGCTCCATCGCCGGCGGCATCGCCTCGGGCCGGGTGCCTTCGGGCGGCAACGGCGACGCGGTGACCAGCTGGCTCAACCCCACCTCGGCGCTCGGCGGCGTCCTCGCCGTCCTGGTCTGCGCCTACCTCGCGGCCGTCTACCTGTGCGTCGCGGCCGCCCGGCTGCCCGACCCCGCGCTCGAACGCTACTTCCGCGACCGGGCCCTGGCCGCCGCGCTGGTCACCGGCGCCGTCAGCATCGCGGGCATCTTCGTCCTGAGAAGTGACGCCCACCGCCTCTTCGACGAGTTGGACTACCGCGCCCTGCCGCTGGTGATCGTGGCCGCGCTGGCCGGAGCGGCGACCATCGTCCTCATGGTGCTGCGCAAGGACAGCACCGCCTGGCTGCGCGAGGGGGCGGGCGCGGCCGTCGCGCTGGTGGTGCTCGGCTGGGGCGTCGCCCAGTACCCGTACCTGCTGGGCACCCATCTCTCGATCGACGACGCGGCCGCCCCCGACGCGACGCTCTGGGTCCAGGTCGGGGTGGCTGTCGCGGCGGGGGTGCTGATCCTTCCGTCCCTGGTCGTGCTCTTCCGGCTGGCCGGCCGCGGCCGGCTCGCCGCGCCCGCCGACCAGACGTCCGGGTAGCCGGGCGCGCCCTCCGTGACCGCCCTGCGCCGCGCCGCCACCTGGCGGTGGCGGGTGGCGGCGCGGGCGGACGGGGCGTCAGGAGGCGATGACGTCGATGTAGTCGATCTTGTCGTTGCTCGACCCGCTCGCGTTGGCCAGGGTCAGCCGCCCGTCGGAGACGGTGACCTGCGCGGTGCCCTCGACCCAGTGCGCGGCGGCGGTGGGCGTACCGGACAGGACGACGGCGCCCTCGGCGGTGAGCCGGTAGGTGCTGTCGGTGAAGTCCGGGTCGCCGCTGACCACGTGGACGGTGTAGCGGCCGTTCGGCACGGCGAGCTCCCAGACGGTCGCGCTGCCGGGACGCTGCAGGTGGATCAGGGTGTTGTAGCGCGGGTCGGGGGCGCTCGCGGAGGTACGGGTGCGCGTGTTGGCGGAGTTGGCGAGGTTCCAGCCGTAGCTGAGGCCGCCGGACCTCGGGCCGTAGACGGCGCCGGTGTCGGCGGTGTACCCGGTGGGTACGGGCGCTCCGGCCGGCTCGAAGTTCACGGTGGCGCTGAAGACCGGGCTCAGCAGGAAGGCGTGCAGGCTGCCGTTGTGGAGTCCGGCGCCGACGATCTGGCCGCGGTCGTTGATGCCGTTGGCCCTCTGCAGGTTCCAGCCGGAACCGGCCGGCAGCAGGCTGTTCAGCGTGGTCAGAGCGCCGCCCGGCTGGCGCAGCCATGCGAGCGGGGCCACGCACGGCTGGCACAGCGGGTCGGCGGTGCCGACGATCTGCCCCGCGGCGTTGATCGCGGTCGCCTGGTTGTACGGGATCGCGTCGACCGTTCCCAGATCGGTCAGCACACCGTTCTGCCACAGCGCCGCGTCCTGCCCGCCGGCCGGGCCGGGCAGCGCCACGGTGCCGACCACCGTGCCGGAGACGTTGACGGCGTTCGCTCCCGCGCCTCCGCCGCCGGGCAGGTAGGGGAGCATGGTCAGGGTGCCGGCGTGCCAGGTGAACGCGGGGCTGCCGACCACCTCGTCCTGCGCGTTGACGCCGGTGGCGGCGTTGAGGCTGTCCGGCGGGCTGCCCAGCTCGGTGGGGTTGCCCGCCTGGTCGTAGAAGATCGCCAGCGGTCCGCCCTCTGAGTCGGCCGGGCGCTGGCCGCCGGCGACCCGGCCGGCCGGGTCGATGGCGTTGCCGACGCCGAGCCGGTTGGTGATCGGCCCGCCGAGGTCCTGGATCACCCCGGCCGCGCTCCATCGCACCGGGTACCCGTACCCGCCGGGCTGGCGGTCCGCCGTCCCGGCCACCTGACCCGCGTCGTTGACCGCGTTCGCCCGGCTGTTGCCGCCGCCGGCCTCGGTGCCGAGGTCCACCATGGCGCCGCCGGACCACTTGAAGGCGTGCTGGGTGCCGTTGGGCGTCACGTCGGAGTAACCGACCACCACACCCGCGTTGTTGACCGCGTCGGCGACGCTGGTGCTGCCGGTGCCGAGGGTGCCGAGATCGGTGACGGCGTACCGTGCGGCGGGAGCCGCCGCCGAGGCCGGCAAGGCGAGGGGCAGCGGTGCGAGCAGGACGATGCAGACGGCGGCGATGCGTGGCGCGAATGCGGTGGTGCGTCGGCCGGACGGGTGCATGACGAGCCTTTCAGGCGAAGGTGTGGGGTGCCCGCACGCCATGCGAGAGAGCGCTCTCCCCTTGTGGCCCCACGACGTTCGCGCCCCACTGACGGGATGTCAACCGCGCTGACGGGCTTGCCTCGGCGTGACGCTCCGCCCCGGGCGTCCCGGGGATGCTCCGCGGGCCGGCGGTTCCGGTCGCGACATCGCGCGACCGGTGGGGAGCGGCGGGGAGCGGTGGTGCTCGCGGTGAGCGGCGGATCGCCGGGCGCGCCGTGCGCACGCCAGCCAGCCAGCCGTGCCGCCGCCGGTGGGAGGGGCGAACCGCGCGTCGGTTGACCCCGTCCGCACCGGCCGGAGTTCCCGCCCCGCGTCGACGGGCCCCGGCGCGGCGCGCGTGCCGGAGCCCGGACCGGGTCAGTACGGGTTGCTGCCGACGTACTTCTGGCTCAGGGTGGTGTAGCCGGAAGAGGTGAACGTGTCGCCGTAGAGGACGAATTCGACGTTCGAGAAGTTCGCGTACGTGTCCTGGCCGGTGACCGTGTTGGTGTCGCCGTAGCAGGGCGCGGTCGGCGTGACCGTCGAGGTGTTGGGCAGCGTGATGTACTCCAGGTTGGTCTGCTGCCAGGTCGAGCCGACCCAGCCGGCGTTCACCGCGACCTGGAGGTCCGGCGTGGTGTAGCCGGACTGGCGGCACACCGTCAGGGAGTAGCGGAACGAGTCGCCGCCGTCGTCCAACTGCACCCACCCGTCCGCGCGCCCCAGTGGGGTGGTGCTGCCGGTCGGGGCGTGGTAGGTGACCTGGATGGAGACGTTGTACGTGGCCCCCCAGGCCGCCTGCGCCTGCGTGGGCGCCACCAGGAAGCCGCCCAGAACCGCGGCCGCCGCGGCCAGCGTTCCGGTGAGCCGCCGTCGTAACGGTCTCTTCATCGACATACCTCCGAGTCGTGAGTTGAAGCGGGTCTCCGAGGGTAGGCAGGTGGTCGCGCTACGTCTACGGTCTCCGTGGAAGCCGCCGCCCGCCCGCCGCGACGGGTCGTCGCGGATTCCGCTTGGCGGGGCCGCCGTCCCCCTAGGGTGGGCGAAGCGCCGTTGCGACGCCCAGGGGGACAGACGTGGAGGAACCGGCCACCTGCACCGTGGTCACGCTGGGGCCGTCCGGGGCGGGCAAGACGGTCTGCCTCGCCGCGCTGTGGCAGACGCTGAAGGTCCATCACGCCGGCCTGCTGTGCCACCTGAGCCTGGACGACGTCCGCAGGGAGAACCGCCTGGAGGAGGTCTTCCGGCAGATCGCCGCCCCGGGCCCCGACTGGCCGCCCTCGACGACGGCCGGCGACATCCCCGAGTGGGTCTTCTCCTGCAAGGTGGTCAGTCCGCCCGCCGGCGCGGCCGCCGGCCGACACCGGGCGTCGGTCCGAAGCCTCCGCCACCGACGCGCCGCCCCCGCGGCAGGAGGTCCCGGGGGTGGTGGACCGCCGCAGGGTCCAGGCGGCGATGGGCGGCGCGGGCGTGGCCGTCGCGGCGGTCATCGCCTGGGCGGTCGAGTCCCGCAACCGGTAGCGGCGGCGCACCCGGAGGCGTGCCGAGGCGGGGGAGCGCGCGGCTGCGGGAGCGCGGTTCCGGAACGCCGTGGCCGAGGGGCGAGTTCCGGACGGTTGCCGGGATGGCCCTTGCCCCCCGGGGGCCCGCGGTGCCGTAATGAACGGCAGGAAGGGCCGGTCGGGGGGAGGCTGCCATACGTTCTCGGAGCAGCGCGGAGCAGGGCTGGGAGTTGGCCCGGTCGGGCGCGAGCCCGCAGCTCGGCGCCAACGGGGTGTACGGGTACCGCGGTTCCCGGCTGGACCTGGGCCGCCCGCGGCGGAGGCTGGAGCTCCCCACCGGCGAGGTCACCGTCTTCGTGGCGCTCGACCAGCAGATCCGGATCCACGACCCCGCGCGGCCCGAGCCGCGCACGTTCACCTCGCTCATCAACGGTGCCCGCAGCCATGCCTCGGTGGGAGAGCACAGCGGCCGGCTGGCCGGCGTCGAGGTGCTGATGGCGCCCTGGGCGGCGTACCGGCTGTTCGGGGTGGCCATGAGCGAACTCGCGCTCGGCGCCCTCGATCTGGACGAGGTGATCGGCCGCCGTGCGCGGGTCCTGGCGGAGCGGCTGCACGACGCCCACGGCTGGGGCGAGTGCTTCGCGGTGCTCGACGCGGAACTGACCTCGCTCGCCCGGGTCGGGCGGCGGCCCGACCCCCGGCTGACGGGCGCCTGGCGGGACCTCGTGGGCGCCGGGGGCGGGATGGCGATCGAGGATCTCGCCGACCGGACCGGCTGGAGCCGGCGGCACCTGGACCGGCGGTTCCACGAGCAGATCGGCCTTTCCCCCAAGGTGCTGGCCAGGGTGCTGCGGCTGCGCAGAGCGGCGCGGCTGCTCACCGAGGGGACGGCGCCGGGCGCGGCGGCGGCGCGCACCGGCTTCTACGACCAGGCCCATCTGACGGGCGAGTTCGTGCGGATGACGGGTCTCACCCCGGGGCGCTTCCTCGCGGAGCGCGCCGGGGGCGCGGCCGGGGCGGAGCCGGTGGACCGGCTGGAGCACGAGGTCACGTCCGTCGTCCTGGAGGCGTGAGCCGTCACGTGCGCACGGCACCGGCACGGATGGCCGCTCCCCCCGGCGTCGAGGGCCGGGGGGAGCGGCTGCCCGTCCTGTCGCCGGCCGCGGACCTGCGGCCCCCGTGGCCGCGGTACGCGCCGCCGGACCTGTCAGGCCCGGTTCCCGCGGCTCAGCACAGGTGCGTCGCGCCGTGGTTGCTCAGGTACTCGTCACTGAACCAGCCCTGCTGGCTCGTGCCGGAGATCCGCCCGTAGGTCCAGGTGTCGTAGAGGCCGTCCGGGGTGTAACCGCCGACCTTGTAGCACCAGTAGTAGATGAGCGCGTTGTGGTCGGCCTGCCCGAGCGGGGAGCAGGTGGTGTACGGGCCCGGGCGGCGTGCGAGCGCCGAGGAGGTGACGGTGCCCGACCCGCCGTCCTTGTTGGTCCCCGTCTGGTCGCAGGTGCTCGCGGCCGCCGCGGACGGCGCGGCGGCCAGCGCGCTCGGGGCGACGGAGATCAGCGACGCTGCCGCCAGAACCGCCGAGGCGGAGAAGGTGGCTATGCGTGCGGTGCGGCGTTCCATGGTGGTGTCTCCCATTCGTCGAATGGCCGGTGGGGATGTGCTCCGCACCGGCTGCCGGACGCGCTGAACCTACGAGCCCCCGGCGGAGCGGTCTTGGAGAAAACGGCCACCGGGTACGGCGACCGGACACGGCCACCGGGGCGACGCCGCGTGGCGTCTGTCCCTGCCGCTCGCGGAGGGACGACCCCAACCGAATCCCGCCGCCGTTCGTATGAGGGGGTGAAGGCACAGGGAGGGACGAGTGGCCACATGGTCCGAACAACTCGCGGAGCTGGTGCAGGCCCGCGGCACCGAGCTGAACCGTTACGGGTTCCTGCTCTGCGGCGACCGCACCGAGGGCGCCGATCTTCTCCAGGACGCGCTGGTGCGCGTCTTCACCCATCCCAAGGCCGGATGGACGGTCCAGGACGTGGAGAGGTACGTCCGCCGGGCCATGCTCAACCGCTTCCTCGACCAGTACCGCCGGCAGCGCCGCCTGCGTCTGCTGCTGCCGCGTCTGGGCGGCGGGTCGCCGACCGAGGTGGTCCCCGACCCCAGTGAGCGCGCCGACCAGCGGCTGGACCTGCAGGGCGCGCTGAACCACCTGACGCCACGTCAACGGGCGTGCGTGGTGCTGCGGTTCTAGGAGGACCTGCCGGTGGGCGAGGTGGCGCACCGGTTGCGGCTGAGCGACGGCACCGTCAAGCGGCACCTCAGTGACGCGTCCGCCCGCATGGCCGCGTTCCTGGAGGACCCCGCACACCTCACCACGGGAGGAAACCGGTGAAGCAGCAACCCATCGAGCGCGCACTGCGCGAGCTCGCCGAGCTCGCGGGACCGCACCAGATCGACCTGAACGCCCTCGGCGGCCGTATCCGCCGCCGCCACCGCACCCGGCTCGCGGTCGTGTCCGCCACCGCGGTGGCACTGGTGGCCGCGTGCGGGTGGCTGCTGCCGGACCTGGCCTCCGGTGACGGCGCCGCCGGCCCCGCCGGTCCCGTTCGCCCCGCGCAGCAGGGGCCGCAGGGCAGCCTGACGACGCCGGCACCGGGCAGGCTCGACGTGGAGGCGCGGCAGGTGGCGGAGCTGTTCGAGCGCGTTCTGCCGCCGGGCAGGGTCACCGTCGTGAGCGGCCAGGGCCTGCACGACAAGGGCTTGCCGAGCCCGCTCGGCAGCGGCCGGTTCGAGCCGTCGGCCGCCGTGGTGTACGACGACGGCCACGGTGCGGTCCTGGTCCGCGTCGTCATGAGCCGCTGGGGCGACCCGGACAAGACGACCTCACCGTTCACCTGCGCGGTCGGCCGGGACGAACCGAAGCCCGACCAGTGCGAGACGGTGCTGCTGCCCGGCGGAGGCGTCTTCCAGCTGAGCAGGATGGACGCGCTGAAGGGCGCCTGGAACGCGGAGTGGACCGCGACCTACGCCGCGCCGGACGGCGCCAGAGTGGTGATCCAGGAGGACAACGCCCCGAACGGCAAAGGGTCAGCGCCCACCCGCGGCGAGCCGCCGTTCGACGCGGCACAGCTCCGGCAGATGGTGACCAGCCCGCTGTGGCGGCAGCAGCTGGCCGCCATCCCCGCCGCGGGCGGCCAGAGCAGGCAGACCACCACCCCGTTCGGCCCCGACGGCGTCGGAGCGATCTTCTACCGGCTCATGCCGTCCGGCTTCACCCGGTCCGGCTTCGCCGACGCGCAGGACCCGCTGCTCGGCAACACCATGGTGCTGGCCGACGCCCAGGGCAGGGGCAGTGTCTTCAGCGGCGTCCTCACGGGCGGCGCCACGAGCGAGGCCGGCTACGTCACCGGCTTCCGCCAGGACTACCCGAACGCGACCCTCCTGCCGAACGGCGACTGGCTCGGCACCAAGAAGGTGACCGGCAAGGGCGGCACCGGAACCGGGCAGTACTGGGTCGCGGTGCTGCGCGGCCACAGCCGCATCGTGGTGGTCGCCCTCAACAGCGTCGGCGTGGACGGCCCGCGCACCCGCCCCACCCCGGTGCTGACCATCGACCAGCTCACCGCCATCGCCGGCAGTCCGGCCTGGGGCACCGGCAGGTGACGATCCGGTGCTCCTGCGCGGCAGGAGCACCGGCACCCCTCGACACTCGTTCTCGACACATGCTCTACTGGGTGCATGGCCGCACCGATCCGCCTCACCAGACCCACCATCGCCGTGCTCGACGTCCTGTTGGCCGCGACCGACGACCAGCCCCCCTGGGGGCTGTCCATCTGCATGGACGCCGACCTCGGCTCCGGCACCGTCTACCCCATCCTCGACCGGCTCCTCAACGTCGGCTGGGTCGAGTCCCACGAAGAGACCGGTCCCCACCCGGGCCGGCCGGCGCGCCGCTACTACCGGCTGACGGGTGCGGGACGGGCGGCGACCCGGGCGGCGCTGAACGCGCGCCGCGAGCGCATGCGTTCATGGACTCCCGCACCCGAGGGCGTGAGACCGTGATCGCCTTACACATCCTGGCCTTCACGGGCGTGATGCTCGGCCCCGCCTACGCGCTCGCCCTTCCCGCACTCGTCGCCGTCGCCCTCGGATCGTCCACCGGCAGCAGGAGACGGCGCCGCCTGATCACCACGGCGCGCACGCTGCGATGGGGCGGCCCGGTCCTCGCGGTCTCGTCCGCCGTCCAGGCCGCGTACCAGGATCTCACCGCCGGGATGAGTCTCGCCGGCCAGTGCGTCGCGATCTCGTCCGCGGTCTCGGCTCTGCTCTGCGTCGGGTACGTCACTGTCCGGGTCGTCGCCCGTCGGGCGACTCGCCTGGCCAGAAACGCGGTTGCCCCACGCCTGGTGGCGGTGGCCGCCGCGATCGCCGGCGAGCGCAGGGATCTGCGAGACGTGTGGACCGCGGACCTGGCCGGGGACCCGGAGGCGGGGGCGGTTCTCTCCGCACGGCAGCGCCTGGTGATGGCGGCGGGATTCGTCGTCGCCGCGTGCCGCATGCGGGCGAGCGACGCCGCCGCCCCGGTCTGGTCGGGTGTGGACTGGCTGGTCTCGCGAGAGCAGCGCACGAACGCTCTGATCACCGTCTCGTGCACGGCGCTGGCGGTGTATTTCGCGAGGACGGACGGCGTGCACGCACTGCTGACCGCGGACTGGCAGTCGTGCGCCGGCCTGGGCGGGGGGCTGTTCGTGCTGGCGCGCTGGGTGCGGCGGATCCGGGGGATCGAGCTGGCGGAGCGCGAGCGGCGCCGGGGCCGCGGATAGCGGCGCGGGGGGGCGGTGACACCATCTGACGGATGGACAGCAAAGGGAAAGACGCGTCGGTCTGGCGCAACCGCGAGTTCCTGCTGCTCTGGTGCAGCCAGACCGTCAGCGAGATGGGGTCACAGGTCACCGTCCTCGCACTGCCGCTGGTCGCCGTCGTGCTGCTGGACGCCTCCGCCTTCCAGGTCGGGCTGCTGGCGGCGGCGCAGACGAGCGCGTACCTGCTCGTCGCCCTGCCCGCCGGAGCCGTCGTGGACCGGGTGGTCCGGCACCGGCTGATGATCGGCTCCGACCTCGCCCAGTTCCTGGTGATCGGCTCGGTGCCGGTGGCGCACGCGCTCGGTGTGCTGACGCTCGGCCAGCTGTACGCGGTCGCGCTGGCCTCCAGCGTGCTGGCCGTCTTCTTCCAGGTGGCGTACCAGGCGTACGTGCCCGTCGTCCTGGCGCAGGACCAGCTGATGGAGGGCAACGGCAAACTGGCCGCCTCCCGGTCGGTCGCGCAGATCGCCGGGCCCGGCTCCGGCGCGGCACTGGTGACGCTGATCGGCGCGGCGGGGGCGATGGTGGCCGACGCGATCTCGTTCGTGACGTCGGCGGCCCTGCTGACGGCCGTCCGCCGCCGTGAACCACGCCGGCCCCGACCCGACGGTGTCCGCCGCCCCGGCATGGCGGGGCAGATCCGCGAAGGACTCGGCTACGTGCTGCGCGACCCCATCCTGCGCAACTCGGTCGCGTTCAACGGCACGGCGAACTTCTTCGTCATCATGGTCGAGACCCTCGGCACCGTCTTCCTCGTCCGCACCCTGCACCTGCGTCCGGGGCTGGTCGGACTGCTGCTGGCGCTCGGGGCCGCCGGCGGGCTCGCAGGCGGGATGGCCGCGCAGTACCTGGCACGGAAGGTCGGCTCGGCGCGGATCAGCTGGATCGCGATGACCGTGCTGGCGCTGCCCGGACTGCTCATTCCGGCGGCCGGGCCCGGATGGACGGTGCTGCTGTTCGCCTTCGGCTGGATCTCCTGGACCTTCTCCTCCACCGTCGCCGGCATCTCGCTGACCACGTACCGGCAGTCCGCCTGCCCGCCGGACATGCTCGGCCGGGTCAGCGCCGCCGCGCGCTGGATCACCTGGGGGACCCTGCCCCTGGGCAGCCTCGCCGGCGGCGGACTCGCCACCCTCCTCGGGGTGCGGACCACCCTGTGGGTGGCCGTCAGCGGCGGCTGCTCCGCGGGCCTGTGGCTGTTCTTCTCCCCGCTGCGCGGGATGCGCGACATCCCGTTCGCACCGCCCGGCGCCGCCGCGGCCGGAGCGGCGTAGCACGCGAGCAGCTCCCCGCCGCCCCGTCGTCCCCGTCGCGGACGACACCGGGGGCCCGGCCCGTTCAGCGGTGCCTCCGCGGCGCACCAGCCGCAGCTGGTGCGCCCGTACCAGGAGGGTTACGTCTGCGGCGGGGCGGCGGGGGTCGGCTCGGGCCTGATGGGCGTGGAGACCGCGGCGGGGACGTCCGCGGGGAGGTCCGCGGCGCGGTCCGTGCTGGGCGGTGCGACCGGCTGGGGCACGGCGGGCCGCAGGAATCCGCCGATCAGCACCCGGAGCAGGATGCCGGGCATGAGCAGCGCCTGCGGCGGGTCCAGCAGACCGGCCACCCGCATCAGCACCTCGGTGACCTTGGGGTCCTTCGAGGCGGCGCGCTGCAGCCGTGCCATGTAGGCGTTGAAGAACCGCACCTTCGGCGGGCGCGGACCCTCCGCCTCGGGGTAGGCCAGGTCGCCGCCGGCCGACATCTCCCAGGGCAGGTCCACGACGGCCGCGATGTCCTTGAAGTAGGCCGCCGAGGAGGGCCGGCCCGGCCGGGCCAGGTGCGCGCGCAGCGTCAGTGCCTGCAGGGCGGCGACGCTCATGCCCTGGCCGTAGACCGGACTGAAGCTGGCCACCGCGTCGCCCATCACGAGCAGGCCGTCGGGGAAGGCGGCCAGCCGCTCGAAGCGCCGTCGCACGCTGGCCGGGAAGGCGAACCGGGCCGGCTGGTCGATCGGCTCCGCGTTCCGCAGCGCCTCGGCGATGTCCGGCACGTCGAGCGAGCGCAGGAACGCCTCGAACCCCTCGTGGTCGGTCGGCGAGTGGTCGCCGAACATCCCGGTGAGCGAGACGATGTACGTGTCGGGCCCGACCGGGGCGAAGAACGCGCCGCGGTGGTGTCCGGCGAAGGGGATGACGTGGATCGCGGGAGAGCTGCGCGGCATCCGGTAGTGCCGGGTCGTGTAGCCCAGGCCGATACGGATGCGCTCCTCCTCGGGACGCTGGTACCCCAGCTGCTCCAGCCAGGCCGGAGTGCGCGAGCCGCGCCCGGTGGCGTCCACCACCAGGTCCGCCTCCAGCGTCTGGGGCGCGGCGTCGGGGCCGTCGGCCTGCCGGCGCACCTGCACGCCGGTGATCCGCGAGCCGTCCTCCGTGGCCTGCGGCTGGAGGATGTCGTGCTGCTCCAGGTAGACGACGTTCGGCAGCGCGGCCACCCGGTCCCGCAGATGCGCCTCCAGCACCGGCCGGCGGGCCGCGACCGCGAGCAGCCCGGTGTGGGCCAGCTGGACCCGGCGGTTGTGGAAGTACCAGTGGATCTCGCCGAGGTCGTAGGTCGGGACCCCGGTGCCGACCAGTTCCTCGGTGATGCCCGGGAACAGCTCCTCCATGATCTCCTGGCCGCGGGCCAGCAGACCGTGGGCGTGCACGTTGTGCGGTGCGCCGCGGCGGGGCTCGCGCACCCCGTGCAGCCTGTCTCGGTCGACGACAAGGACTTCCCGATACGAATCGGCTAGCACGCGGGCCGCAAGGGTCCCCGCGATGCTGCCCCCCAGCACGATGGCACGGTCCCGGCTCTGAGTCATGGCGTCAGTCTGGTGGCTTGAAGGAGACCCTGATTTCTTCCTGATTGCTGCATCTGAGTGATTACTCGCTACCCGTGGGGCGGGTGGTGCAACGGAACCCCCGAGGTCCGGCGCACCACCCGCTCCCAGGGCGCGGCAGCCGACCCTCGCGGACCCCGCGGATCGCAGCCGCCTTTCGGCCGATCTCAGCACGCCGTCGGCCGCCGGCCTGCCCGCGGGCGTCGCGTGAAGCCGTCCTCGACTCGAGCCGTTTCCGCACCTCCGGGGCGGACCGCATGGCCTCGTGATTCCGCTTCACGGAATTCAGACGACCGTGCACGCTCCGGTTTTATCCCCGCCAGCGAAGATGCGCGAAGAATCCGTCGAAAGAGCTATGGCGCGCGTATTACGGCGTTGACGGACGGCGCGCCGCCATCTCAGACTGGGCCATTCTGAAACGGCTGAACCGAGCGTGGGATTCAGGGGGAGATTGTTGTGAGCAGTGCGAAGCGCGTGTCATGGAGAGCGGGTCTTGTCGGAGTCTTCGCCGCTGGGCTGGTGGGGGCTTTCGTGCCCCAGGCGTCCGCGGCCACGGCGTCCAGCAGTTGGGGTGCCTACGGACCGGTGCACGGCTACCGTTATGAGAACCTCGCGGCGGTCACCACCACGTCGTCGCGGGTGTACGCGGTGACCGAGGCGTACAACGCCGGAAGTGGAAATGTCCCCACCGGATACATCGGCGTCCTGGCCCGGCTCTACAAGGGCAGTGCCCTGTGCGCGTCGAACGGCTACACGTACAACACCGCCCCGATGCCCGGCTGGTCCATCCCGACGCAGGGAAACGGCTGCGGATCAGGCACGTATCACAGCTACGGGGTGTCTCAGGCCTTCAACGGGAGCAGCTACAACGCCTTCTACACGTTCGTCTCCCCGAGTCTCGTCCACGGGGCCGTCGTGACGGCCGACGCCGGCACGCCCACGGCGGCGCCCGGCCGGAACTCCGCCGGGCCGACCTGGGCACGCAACGCGACCGGGCTGACGTACGGCTCCGGCATGGAGGCGACGGAGCCCGAGAACGAGCCGGACCTCATGCAGGCGTACGCGACGAACGGCCGGCTGGGATACGTGAAGCGCACGGACCTGGAGTCCGAGCCCACGCCCGCGTCACCGCGGCAGGCGGTGGCCACGCAGTCGAGGCTGGCCGGACAGGCCCGGACCCTCACCGTCTACGCCCTCGACGGCACCACGCCCGTGGGTGACTTCGTGATCACCCACAACCAGGGGCACGCACCGGCGCCGAGCCGCTGACCGCGGCCGCCGCGGCATCGGGCGCTCGGCGGCGGCCGGCGGAATCCGTACGGGCCGGCTCCCGGTCGCGCCGTCGCGCGACGTCAAGAACCGTCCAGCGGAGGGACGTCCGAGCGCACGAGTCGGACTCGTGCGGCCGGTATGCGGCCGGGCAGGTAGAAGAATCCGCTGCCGTTGTCGAGGAGCAGCTCCTCGTCGACGCCGTCCACCGACCAGAGGTCGACCGGCCCGCCGGTGTTGTTGATCCGAAGGAAGAACTCGGTCTCCTCGCCCCGACAGAGGAAGACCCCTTCCGCCTCCGGGCGGGCGCTGCCGGCGATTCCCGGTGCGGCGCCCATCCGGGTCCAGTCCAGGCCGTGCCGGGCGATCGACCGCCGATTGAGCACGGACGAAACGTGGAAGAAGCTCGACGTGTCAGCCATGCCGGGAGTATAGGAAGCGGTGACGCCTCCTCCTCGGTCGAGGTGGTCGGCTCCCGCGGCGCCCGGGACCACGAACGTCTCAGGGTGTGACGATCGGGAACGCCTTGTCGAACTCGACGACGTGGGAGAGGAGGCGGGTGAGCTGGGAGGGGTCGCCGCTCGTGGTGACGCCGTCGAGTCCCCTGCCCGCCAGGACGCCGAGCAGCTGCTGCCTGGTGAGGGTGAGCGTGAGGCCCGCCGCGCTCGTGGGACGGGACACCGTGCGGTGGGTGAGGGCGCCGTTGTGCAGGGTGAGCCGGTGGCGGCGGTCCTCGTCGGTGAGGTGCAGGTCGATGGTGAGGTCCTCGTCCCAGGCGCGCGGGCCGTCGATCCTGATGGCGATGGAGTCCAGGAGCATGTCCGTGGTCAGCGCCACCGCCATCTCCGGGTTGGTGGTGTCGAGCGAGATCGGGTTGACGCCGTGCCGCAGTTCCAGGGCGGAGGTCAGGTAGAAGTTGCGCCAGGTGCCGTTCTCGGCGCCGTGGCCGAGCCGCTCGTACACCTGCGCGAGGAGCTCCTTGGCGTCGGTGCGGGACGGCTCCGCGAACACGACGTGGTTGAGCAGGGTGGCGGCGAAGCGCAGGTCCCCGGCGTCGACGTAGCCGCGGGCCTTGTCCAGCGCCGCGTCGGCGCCGCCCGCCACGTCGACGTACCGCCGGGCGAGTTCGGCCGGCGGATGCTCCCACAGGTGGGCCGCGTTGCCGTCGAACCAGCCCAGGTAGCGCTGGTAGATCGCCTTGACGTTGTGGCTGGCGGAACCGTAGTAGCCGCGCGCGTGCCAGGTCCGCTCCAGGGCGGGAGGCAGCCGGATCTGCTCGGCGATCTCCGCTCCGGTCAGGCCGTCGTTGAGCATCCGCAGCGTCTGGTCGTGCAGGTAGGCGTACAGGTCGCGCTGGGCGGCGAGGAAACCGACGACGTTGTCGTGGCCCCACGTCGGCCAGTGGTGGGAGGCGAACGCGACGTCGTAGGCGTCGGCGAAGAGCTCGATCGCCTCGTCCAGGTACCTGGCCCACACACGGGCGTCACGGACCACGGCGCCGCGCAGGGTCAGGATGTTGTGCATGGTGTGCGTGGCGTTCTCGGCCAGGCACAGGGCGCGCCGGTCGGGGAGGAGGAAGTTCATCTCGGCCGGCGCCTCGGTGCCGGGAGTGAGCTGGAAGACGATGCGCACACCGTCGACCGTCTCCTCCTGACCGGTGTGCGTGACGTCGAGGGTCGGCGGGATGAGGCTGATGGTGCCGTCGGAGGTGGTCATCCCCAGACCGGCGCTGATCTGGCCCTGGGGGGATTTCGGCAGCCGGTCGCCGTACATGAAGATCGCGCGGCGGGTCATGGCGTTGCCGGCGTAGACGTTCTCGCTCACCGCGTGCTCAAGGAACCCGGCCGGGGCGAGGATCGGCACGTCCTGCCCGGCGCCGTGGGGCAGGACGCCGCGGGAGCCGCCGAAGTGGTCGCCGTGCGAGTGGGTGTAGATCAGGCCGGTGACGGGACGCTCGCCGCGGTGGCTCCGGTACAGGGCCAGGCCCGCCGCGGCCGTCTCGACGCTCAGCAGCGGGTCGATGACCACGACGCCGCGCTCGCCCTCGACCAGCGTCATGTTCGACAGGTCCAGGCCGCGGATCTGGTAGATGCCCTCGGTGACCTCGTACAGCCCCTGACGTGCACAGAGCTGTGCCTGGCGCCACAGGCTGGGGTGCGCGGTGTCGGGGCAGTCCGCGCTGAGGAAACCGTAGGCGTCGTTGTCGTAGACGACCCGCCCGTCGGCCGTCTTCACCACCGCAGGCACGAGCGCGTCGACGAAGCCGCGGTCCGCGTTCGCGACATCGGTGGTGTCCTCGAAGGGCAGATCGGCGTCGGTCATCCGTGGCTCCGTTCGGTGGCCCCCCGCGGGCGCCTCGTCCGGCGGATCCATCCCACCATCAGGCGGCAGGAGCCGCATCTCGGGCCGAAGGCCGATCGCGGGGTGACCGCGCGGACGCCCTCACTCCGCGTCGTCGACGGGCCAGACGAGTTCGAGGCTGTTGCCGGGGTGGCCGGGGGCGCCGTGCCAGCGGTGGTAGGTCTCCTGGACGGGTCCGGCGAAACCGAAGCCGTGCTCGGTGATCCAGGCGGCCAGCGCGTCGTAGGCGCTGAGGATCTGCGGGAAGGCCGCGTCCGGGCCGTCCACGGCCGTGGCGGCGACGGTCGTGGCGGCGATGTCCAGTACGTACACCCCGTCGGGGAGATCACCCGGCTGCGCGGCATCCGCCGCGAACGGCAGGCATGCCTCGACCTCGCTCGTGCTCTCCTGCGTGACGGGGCCGTGGTAGCGGGCGAACGCCGGGGCCGGAAGAGTGAGCGGGCCCATCCCGGCGGCGGAGTACAGGGTCTGGAAGGCGGTGCGCATGAAGGCGTCCAGGCCGGCCGCGTCGACGTCGGCCCGGCATGCCAGCGCACGTATGGGGGCGTTGTCGCGCAGGGTGACGTGGTGGTTCATCTCGACTCCTCCTGACAGGTGGGCAAGCAGGTTGCGCAGGACGGTGCGCTGATCACCCAGTCGGTCTTCGGCGCGTGCCATGTGGTCGCGGAGGGCGGCGGAGATGTCCTCGCCGGCGGCGCGGCGCTCCAGGAGGTGCCGGACCCGGTCGAGCGGCACGTCCAACTGGCGCAGCCCGCGGACCACCTGGGCCGTCCGCACCTGGTCGCGGTGGTAGTAGCGGTATCCGCTGACCGGATCGGTCAGCGCGGGAGCCAGCAGGCCGCTGGTGTCGTAGTGCCGCAAGGCGGAGACCGCCAGGCCGCTCGCCTGCGCGAACTGACCGATCGGCAGCAGGTTCGTCCTGTCCATGGAAGAACCCTGCCGTCTCTCGTTACCTGAGAGTCAAGCGGTGGCGCGCCCCGCGCGAATTCGCCGCCACGTGGGCCCGGTCGTCGGTGACCCCGATCGCGCTGACACCGGTCAGGCAGGGCGCGAACGCCGAGGCCCGGGATGACCGGCCGGTCGATGAACTCGGCGCGGGCCGCCTCGGACGCGGGGCGCGGGTGAAGTGACCGGCGCGCTCACCGAACGCTGGGGGCGACCCCCGAGGGCGGCGGCCGCTGGGGCGGTCGGCCGCCAGCCGGCGAAGGCGACCGGGTTCAGCGCCCGGCCGCCCTCACCACCCCGGGCAACCACGGTGTCGCCGGCGCCCGTCCCCCGTGCGGGCCGGCTCACTCGGCGGCCCGCACCGACCCCGCGGGCTGCGGCGCCGCGGGGTGGCGGCCGGAGACGGGCGACAGCCAGTAACGGGTGCGCTGGAAGGGATAGGTGGGCAGCGGCACCCGCGCGCCGGTCGGCGTGGTCGCGGACCAGCGGACGTCGTGCCCCCGGGTCCAGAGCTGGGCCGCGGTGCGCAGGAGGTCGGCCCAGGGGAGGGCGTCCAGCGCGAGCACCGGGCCGGACGGGGGCGCCTCGTCGGCCGGCTGCTCCCGCGCCGGGGCGCCGTCAGCGGCGAGCAGGGCCCGGACGGCGTCGGCGAGTGACAGCCGGCCCGCGATGTGGTCGGCGGCAGGACCCGCGCCCGCCACCCGCGTGCCGCGGCCGCCCCGGTCCGCGAGGCCGAGGGAGCGCCACAGCGCCGCCATCGACACCTGCACCGCGAACGCCGCGTGCGGCGCGGCGGCCGACGGGTGCAGGCCGCTGCCGGTGCCGTCCAGGAGCGGACCTGCCGACAGGTCGGTGAGCAGGTCGTGGCAGGCCCGCATGGACTCGGCGAACGCAGCCGAGCGGGCGAGGAGTTCGGCCACCTGCACGGGATCGGGGAGGCCCACCGCCCCGCCCCCGCCCCCGTGCCCGAGCACGAACACCGGCACCGGCAGGCCGGCCCGCGGGACCGGGCCGTCGCCCGTCACCGCGGCGTCGCCCGGCTGCCCGGCGGCGAGCGCCCGCAGCGCGGCGAGCGCGCCGTCGTGCCCGTCGGCCAGTACGACGGCGCGGTGCTCGAAGGCGGTCCGGGAGGCGAGGGACACCGCCGTGTCGTCCAGTCCGAGCCCGGGAAGCGCCGCGAGGTGATCCGCCAGCCGCGCGGCCTGCGCGGCCAACGCCGCCTCGCTGCGCGCCGACACGACCAGCGGTCGCGGGCCGTCGGGGGCTTGCCCGGCGGGCGCCGGCGCCGACCCGGACTCCCCGCCCCCGAGGGCGGGTTCGTCCAGCGGCGGCGCCTCCACGATCACGTGCGTGTTGGTGCCGCTGATCCCGAAGGACGAGACCCCCGCGCGCCGCGGGCGCCCGGTCTCCGGCCACGCCCTCGCCTCGGTGAGCAGGTCCACGCCGCCGGCCGGCCAGTCCACCTGCTTCGACGGCCGGTCCGCGTGCAGCGTGCGCGGCAGCACGCCGTGCCGCATCGCCAGCACCATCTTGATCACACCGGCCACGCCCCCCGCCGACTGGGTGTGGCCGATGACGGACTTGAGACTGCCCAGCAGCAGGGGCCTGCCGTCGGGGCGGTCGGCGCCGTAGACGTCGAGCAGCGCCTGCGCCTCGATCGAGTCGCCCAGCGGTGTGCCGGTGCCGTGCCCCTCCACGGCGTCGACCTCGCGGGCGGACAGCCCGGCGTCGCCCAGCGCCGCCTGGATCACCAGCCGCTGGGACTCCCCGTTGGGGGCGGTCAGGCCGTTGCCGGCGCCGTCGTGGTTGACGGCGGAGCCCCGCAGGAGCGCCAGCACCGGATGGCGGTTGCGGCGCGCGTCGGCGAGGCGTTCCAGGACGACCACGGTCACTCCCTCGGCCATGCCCATGCCGTCCGCGTCCGCCGAGAACGACCGGCACCGGCCGTCGGGCGAGAGCTGTTCGAGGCTGCTGAGCCCGATCAGCTCGGCGGGCTGCGCCATGACGGTGGCGCCGCCCGCCAGCGCCAGCGAGCACTCCCCGCGCCGCACCGCCTGCGCGGCCAGGTGCAGGGCGACGACCGAGGACGAGCACGCCGTGTCCACGGTGATCGCGGGACCCTGCAGCCCCAGGGTGTACGAGACCCGGCCGGACAGCACGCTGATCAGCTGCCCCGCGCCGAGGTGGGCCGCCAGGTCGACCGTCACGTCCGCGCCCGCGCCGTAGCCCTGGTGGCGGCTGCCGACGTACACCCCGGTCCTGCTGCCGCGCAGCGTGTGCGGGTCGATGCCGGTGCGCTCCAGCGCCTCCCAGACCACTTCCAGCATCAGCCGCTGCTGCGGGTCCATCGCCAGCGCCTCGTCGGGTCCGATGCCGAAGAAGTCCGCGTCGAAGCCCTGCGGGTCGTCGAGGAACCCGCCGCGCCGTGTGTAGCTGGTGTCGCGCCGGCCGCGCTCCGGGTGGTAGACGCCCTCGACGTCCCAGTCGCGGTCCTCGGGAAGGCCGCCGGTGACGTCGCGCCCCGCTTCGAGCAGCTTCCAGAGGTCCTCGGGGGACCGTACGCCGCCGGGGAGCCGGCAGCCGATGCCGACGATGGCCACCGCGTCCTCGTCCTGGGACGCGCTCCGCGCGCCGGGACCGGAGGCGGAGACGGACACGGACGCGACCGCCGAAGCGGGCAGTTGCCCCGGCGCGGGAGCCCCCGCGGGTTCCGCGGACCCGCCCGCGGGCGCGTCCCCGACCAGGTCGGCGAGCACCCGCCGGGTCAGCGCGAGCACCGTCGGGTGACTGAAGACGAGCGTCGGCGGCAGGCGCAGGCCGAACGCCCGGTTGAGCCGGTTCCGGGTCTCCACCGACGTCAGCGAGTCGACGCCGAGCTGCGCCAGCGGGCGGTCCACCGCCACCTCGTCGCGGTCGGTGTGGCCGAGGACCGCGGCCGCGGTGGCGTGGACGACCTCCAGCACGTCGTGCTCCCGTTCGGCGGCGGACAGCCCGGCGAGCCTGCTCCGCCACTGCCCGGCGACGTCGCGCGTGCCGTCGGGGTCCGCGCCGTCGGGGCCGGCGCCGGACTCGGGCGCGCCGAGGCGGGCCCGCTCGGCCTCGGGGATCTCGCCGAACTGCGGGTGGCGGCGGGCGGAGGAGAACACCGGCAGGAACCGGTCCCAGTCCACGTCGACCACCGACGTGCACGTCTCGCCCCGGTCGATGGCCTGGTGCAGCGCGGCGATCGAGGGCTCCGGCGCCATCAGCGGCAGGCCCTGCCGGGTGGCGGCGAGCACGACCTGCGGCGGGCCGTCCTGCCCCCACCGGTCGGGCGTGTCCCACAGACCCCACGCGACGGAGGTGGCCGCGAGGCCGCGGCCGCGCCGGCGTTCCGCGAGCGCGTCGAGATGGGCGTTCGCGGCGGCGTAGGCGCCGTGGTCGCCGCTGCCCCACACGCCGGACACCGACGAGAAGAGCACGAAGGCGTCCAGGTCGCGATCGGCGAACAGCGCGTCGAGATGGTCGGCGCCCCCGGCCTTGCCGGCGAGCACGCGGGCCAGTTCGTCGGCCGCGGTCACGTCGAGGGGAGACAGGCGGATGTCGGCCGCGGCGTGGATCACCGCGCGGATCGGACCGCTCTCGGCCTCCGTGCGCGCCACCAGCTCCGCGAGCGCGGCGCGGTCGGCGACGTCGCACGTCGCCCAGGTCAACGCGGTGCCGGTCACGGCCAGTTCCGCACGCAGCGCGGTGAAGGCCGCGGAGGGCTCGTCGGCCCGTGCGGTGCAGACGACGCGCTCGGCGCCGTGCCCGGCGAGCCAGCGCAGCACGTACGGGCCGATCGCCCCGGTGCCGCCGGTGACGAGCACGGTGCCGCGGGCCCGCCAGCCGGCGGGGCGGTCCGCGCCGGGGGCGGTCAGCCGGGTGAGCCGCCGCACCAGGGCGCCGGAGGGCCGCACCGCGACCTGGTCCTCCGCCGGCTCGACGTCGGGCTCACGCGCGGCGGACGGCCCGCCCGCCGCCGCCCCGGACACCACGGCGGCCACCAGTTCCCGTACGCCCGCCTCCTCGTCACCGGACAGCGGAACGGCCGGCAGGTCGAGCAGGCCGCCCCAGCGGTGCGGGAACTCCAGCGCGGCGGTGCGGCCCAGCCCCCACACGGCGGCCTGGGCGGGATCCGGCGGGGGATCGCCGGGCCCGGCCGCCACGGCTCCCCGCGTCGCACACCACAGCGGCGCGCCGATCTCCGCGTCGCCCAGCGCCTGGATCACCGTCAGGGTGTCGCCGAGCGCGAGCGGCAGGACCGGATGGTCGGGGTGCGGGCCCTCGGCGAGGGCCGACAGGGAGACGACACCCGCGGGCCGCACCCCGTCGGGCAGCGCCTCGCGCAGCGCGGCGGCCAGCGCGTCACGCCCGGCCGCGGCGCCCACCGGCACCCGGACGACGTCGGCGCCGCGCTCTTCGAGGGCGCGCGCCACCAGCGCCGCCATGGCCGCGGCGCCGGCGGCGCCGGCACCGGGGCCGCCCTCGGAACCGGCCCCCGACGCAAGCCCCGGCTCGACCTCGGGCCTGCCCCCCGGCTCGACCTCCGGCTCGACCTCCGGCTCAGGCCCGGGTAGGACGAGCAGCCAGGTCCCCTCCACCCGGCCGGCGGCCGGCGGCGCCCACGCGCGCCAGCCGACGCCGTACCGCCACCGTTCCAGCAGGGCGGCGGAGCGCCGGCCGCGACGCCAGCGCGACAGCGCCGGCACGGCGGGCGTCAGCGCCTCGGCGACCGCGGCGCGGTCCTCCTCCCGCGACTCCAGGTGGCGGGCCAGCTCCCCGGGGTCGCCGCTCTCCACCGCGGCCCAGAAGGCGCCGTCGGCCGGGTCCGCCGACGCGCCCGCGCCGCGCGGCCGTTCGTCGCTCTCCAGCCAGTAGCGCCGGCGGCGGAAGCCGTACGTGGGAAGGGCGACGCGCCGACCGCCCGCCAGCTCCGGCGACCAGTCGACGGGGGTGCCCGAGGCCCACAGCTCTCCCGCGGAGGCGAGGAAGCGGTCGAGCCCGCCCTGGCCGCGCCGCAGCGTGCCGATGACGGTGCCGGCGGCTCCGGCGTCCTCCAGGGTGTCCTGGATGCTGGAGCCCAGCACCGGATGCGGGTTGACCTCGACGAACACGCCGTGGCCGTCGGCGGCCAGCGCGCGCACGGTGTCCTGGAAGCGCACCGGGTGGCGCAGGTTGGCGTACCAGTAGTCCAGGTCGAGGCTCTCGCCGGGCAGCGGCGCGGCGTCCACGGTCGAGTAGAAGGCGGTGGCCGCCGCGCCGGGCGTCACCGGCCCGATCCGCTCCGCGAGGGCGTCGTGCAGCACCTCCATGCGGGGGCCGTGCGAGGCGACGTCGCCGTCGAGCAGCCGGACCCGCACGCCGTCGGCCTCGCACCGCCGTACCAGCTCGGTGACCGCGCCCGGCAGGCCGGACACGGTCACGGACCCGGGCCCGTTGACGGCCGCGACGCCGATCGCGTCGCTCCAGGGCCGCAGCAGCTCCTCGACCTCCGCCAGCGGCAGGGCGAAGGAGGCCATCGCGCCGCTGCCCGACCGGGTCCGCAGCACCTTGGACCGCAGCGCGATCAGCCGGGCCGCCTGGTCGAGGCTGAGCGCCCCGGCGAAGCAGGCGGCGGCGATCTCCCCCTGCGAGTGCCCGACGACGGCGGACGGCGCCACTCCGTGCGCCCGCCACATCTCCGCCAGCGCGGTCATCACCGCGAAGAGGGCCGGCTGCACCACGTCGATGCGGTCCAGCGGCAGCGCGTCCGGGTCCCCGCGCAGCACCGGCAGCAGGTCCCAGCCGGTGTACGGGCGCAGGGCGGCGGCGCACTCGTCGAAGCGGGCCCGGAAGTGCGCTGACTCCTCGCGCAGCCGCAGGCCCATGCCGGGCCACTGGGCGCCCTGGCCGGGGAAGACGAAGACGACCCCGTCGTGGGGCGTGACCGAGGACTGCACGACTCCCGGGCTGGGCAGGTCGCGGGCCAGCGCGTCGAGCCGTTCCACCATGCCGGCCCGGTCGGCGGCGAGCACGACCGCGCGCGAGGCCAGCGCGGAGCGGCTGTACGCCAGCGTGTGGCCCACGTCCGCGAGGTCCGCGTCCGGGCGGGCCGCGACGTGTTCCAGCAGGCGGGCCGCCTGGGTGCGCAGGGCGGGCCCGTCGGTGCCGGACAGCAGCCACGGCACGGCCGGCCCCGCGGCGTCCCCCGCGGCCTTCCCGGCCACGGCCCCGTCCGCGTCGCCCCCGCCCGCCTCGCCCACCGCAGGCGCCGGCGCCTGCTCCAGTACGACATGGGCGTTGGTGCCGCTGATCCCGAACGAGGACACCGCGGCCCGCCGCGGCGCTCCGGTCTCGGGCCAGGGGCGCGTGCTCGTCACCAGCTCCACGGAGCCGAGCGACCAGTCGATGTGCGGGGACGGCACCTCGGCGTGCAGGGTCGCCGGGAGGGTGCCGTGCTCCATGGCGAGGACCATCTTCATCACCCCGGCGGCGCCCGCGGCGAACTGCGTGTGCCCCAGGTTGGACTTCACCGAGCCCAGCGCCACCGGCTCGCGCCCCGCGCGGTCCCGGCCGTACGTCGCGAGGATCTGGCGCGCCTCGATCGGGTCGCCCAGCGACGTGCCGGTGCCGTGCGCCTCGACGGCGTCCACCTCGCGGGCGTCCAGCCCCGCGTCGGCGAGGGCCGCCTCGATGACCCGGCGCTGCGCCGGGCCGCTGGGCGCGGTCAGGCCGTTGGACCGGCCGTCCTGGTTGACCGCGACGCCCCGGACCAGCGCCAGCACCGGGTGGCCGAGCCGCTGCGCGTCGGTGAGGCGTTCGACCAGCAGCATGCACACGCCCTCGGAGATGCCGGTGCCGTCGGCGTCCGCGCCGAACGCCCGGCACACGCCGTCGGACGACAGCACCCGCTGCCTGGCCATCTCGATCAGCCCGTCCGGGGTGGCCAGTACCGTCGCGCCGCCTGCCAGCGCCAGATCGCACTCGCCGCGGCGCAGCGCCTGCACCGCGAGCTGCAGCGTGACCAGCGACGAGGAGCAGGCGGTGTCGACGGTGAGCGCCGGCCCCTCAAGACCGAGGGCGTAGGCGATGCGGCCGGACGCGATGCTGCCGGCCTTGCCGTTGCCGATGTACCCCTCCAGCCCCTGCGGCGCGTCCCCCGGCCGCGGGCCGTAGTCGTGGAAGCCCAGGCCGACGAAGGTGCCGGTACGCGACCCGCGCAGGCTCGACGGGGCGATGCCGGCCCGCTCCACCGCCTCCCACGAGGTCTGCAGCAGCAGCCGCTGCTGCGGGTCCATCGCCAGCGCCTCGCGGTGGTTGATGCCGAACAGCGCGGCGTCGAACTCGCCGGCGTCGTCGAGGAATCCGCCGGTGGTGAACGCCCGCCCCGGCCGGTCCTGGTCCTCGATCCGGTCGATGGTCCAGCCGCGGTCGGCGGGGAAGGGCGTCATGGCCTCGCCGCGGCGCAGCAGCAGCTCCCACAGCTCCTCGGGCGTACGGACGCCGCCCGGCAGCCGGCAGGCCATGCCGACGATCGCGATCGGCGCGCGGGCGGCCGCGGCCAGTTCCTCGCTGTGCCGCTTGAGGCGCTCGTTCTCCTTGAGCGTGAGGCGCAGGGCCTCGACAAGACGGTCCGCCGAGTCAGTCATCGGTGCCCTCCGCAGGCTGGTCGAGGTCGTCGGTGCGCGTCGCGCGGGCGGCGGGGGACGCCGCGCCGGCCGCCTGGAAGGCGCGTGCGATCAGGTCGTCCGCGCCCATGTCGTCGAGGCCGCCCGCCGCCTGGACGGGGGCGCTGTCGCCGTCGGCCGCCGCGGCGCCCCCGGTGCCCGGCGCCGGGACGGGACCGCCGCGCGCCGGTCCGCCCGCCGCGCCGCCGTCCGGCTCCGGCTCGGGCTCCGGCTCCGGGAACAGCTCACGGTGCATCAGGGCGGCCAGCTCGCGGGCGCTGCCGGACTCGAAGACGATCGTCACCGGCAGGTGCAGGCTGCCCGCGGCGTTGAGCCGGTTGCGCAGCTCCACCGCCGTCAGCGAGTCGAAGCCGAGGTCCTTGAACGGCCGGTCGGCGTCGATCAGTTCACGCCCGCTGTGGCCGAGCACGGTCGCCGCGTGGTCGCGGACCGCGCCGAGCAGGACGCGGTCGCGCTCGGCGCCGGGCAGCGCGGCCAGACGCTGCGGCAGCGACCGCCCCCCAGGGACGGAGCCCTGCCCCGCGGCGGCGCGGGTGCGGCCGACCAGGGTGCGCAGCAGCGCGGGTGTCCGCTCGCCGCGCCTGCGCAGCCCCCCCACGTCGAGGGCGGCCGCCACCACGGCGGGGCGGCCGAAGCCCGCGGCGGCGTCGAGGAGCCGCAGCCCGCGCTCGGTCGTCAGGCCCAGGACCCCGTTGCGCGTCATCCGCTGCCGGTCCGCGGCGTCCAGGCCGGCGGTCATCCCGCCGGCCTCCTGCCACAGCCCCCAGGCGACGGCCACCGCCGGCAGGCCCGCGGCGGCGCGCTGCTCGGCGAAGGCGTCGAGGAAGGCGTTGGCCGCCGCGTACCCGGCCTGCCCCGGGCTGCCCAGCACGCCGGCGGCCGAGGAGAACAGCACGAAGGCCGACAGGTCGAGGCCGCTGGTCGCGTCGTGCAGCGCGGCCACCGCGTCGGCCTTGGGGCGCAGCGCCGCCGCCAGGTCGTCCCCGCCGAGCGAGTCCAGCGTGCCGTCGGCGAGCACACCGGCGCTGTGCACCACGGCGGTGACCGGCGGATCGGCCGCGGCGACCACCGCGCGCAGCGCCTCCCGGTCGGCGGCGTCGCACGCCACCGCGACGGCGCGGGCGCCGGCCGCCCGAAGCTCGTCGAGGAGTGCGGCGGCGCCCCGCGCCCGCGGTCCCGACCTGCTGACGAGCAGCAGGTCCCGTACCCCGTGGGCCGCGACGAGATGGCGGGCGACGTGCGCGCCGATCCCGGTGGTGCCGCCGGTGACCAGCACCGTCCCCGCCGGCCCGATCGGGCGCGGCAGGGTCAGCACCGCCTTGCCCGCGAGGGCGCCCTGCCCCAGCAGGCGGAACGCCTCGGGGGCCCGCGAGACGTCCCACGCGTGCAGCGGCGGCGGGACGAGCAGCCCGCGGTCGAGAAGGTCCACGACCTCCGCGAGCATCTCGCCCACCCGGTCGGGCCCGGCGGCCTCCACCAGGTCGAACGCCCGGTAGGCCACGCCGGGATGCTCCGCGGCGACCTGCTCGGGCCGGCGCGGGTCGGTCTTGCCCATCTCCGCGAAGCACCCGCCGCGCGGCAGCAGCCGCAGCGAGGCGTCGACGAACTCGCCCGCCAGCGAGTTCAGCACCACGTCGACGCCCCGGCCGCCGGTCGCCTCCGCGAAGGCCGCCTCGAAGCCGGTGCTGCGCGAGTCGGCGATGTGGCGGTCGTCCAGCCCCGCCGCCCGCAGCAGGTGCTGCTTGCCGGCGCTCGCGGTGGCGTACACCTCGGCGCCCCAGTGGCGGGCGAGCTGCACGGCCGCGGAGCCGACGCCCCCCGCCCCGGCGTGGATCAGCACCGCCTGCCCGGCCTTGAGGTCCGCGACGTCGCGCAGCCCGTAGTACGCGGTCAGGAACGCCACCGGGACCGACGCCGCGGTGGCGAACGACCAGCTGTCGGGGAAGCGGGCGACCATACGGGCGTCGGCCACCGCGACCGGCCCGAACGCCCGCCGCAGCACGCCGGTCACCCGGTCGCCCGGCGCCAGGCCCGTCACACCGGGACCGGTCTGCGTCACGACGCCGGCGCCCTCACCGCCCAGGTAGGCCTCGGGGTCCGGGTACATGCCCAGGGCGACCAGGGTGTCGCGGAAGTTCAGACCCGCCGCACGCACCGCCACGCGTACCTCGCCCTCGGCGAGCGGGGCCGTCGCCTCGGCGTCCGGGGTCAGCGCCAGGTTCTCCAGTGTGCCGGGAGGCCGGGCCGTCAGCGACCACGCCGGGGCCTGCGGCACCGGCAGGCCCGCGCCGGACGCGGCCCGCGCCAGCCGCGGCACCAGCACCCGCCCGCCACGCACCGCCACCTGCGGCTCGCCGGTGGCGACCGCCGCGTCCACGGCCCCCGCGGACGCCGGGTCCCCGTCGACGTCGACGAGGGCGAACCGCTCCGGGTGCTCCGCCTGCGCGGAACGCACCAGACCCCACACCGCCGCGCCCGCCGGGTCCGGTGGCGCGTCGTCCGGCCCGGTGCGCACCGCGCCGGAGGTCACCACGGCAAGCGGCGGCCCCGGCGGCGCGGCCGGGGCCGCGGTGACCTCGCGCAGCCGCGCCAGCACCTGCGCCGTGGCGGTCCTCGCGGCCGCCGCGGCGCTCTCTGCCGCGCCGGGCCGCGGATCGCTCAGCGCCGCGGCGCCGCCCGGCCGTACGGCCGCGGCGCCGGTCTCCACGACCAGCCGCTCGGCCTGCGGCGCGTCGCCCGACGGAACCGGCAGCGGGCTCCACTGCACCGTGTAGAGGCCGTCGAGGGACGCCGCGGGCACCGCCGCGGCCGCCTCCCTCACCTCCAGGGCGGTCACCGAGATCACCGGGTTGCCCTCGCCGTCGGCGGCGGTCAGCGCCACCGTGTCGGGGCCTTCCGGGGCCAGCCGGACGCGCAGGGCCGTGGCGCCCGCCGCGTGCAGCCGCACCCCGGACCAGCGGAACGGCAGCCGCACCGGACCCTGGCCCGCGCCCCACGCGTGCAGCGCCGCGTCCAGCAGAGCGGGGTGCAGTCCGTAGCCGCCGGCCGACGCGCGCTCCGCCTCCGGCAGTTCGACCTCGGCGAACGTCTCCGCCCCGCGCCGCCACGCCGCGCGCAGCCCCTGGAACGCCGGGCCGTACCGGTAGCCGGCCGCCACGAGGAGCGCGTAGTGGTCCTCGACATCGATCGGTACCGCGTCCCGCGGCGGCCACCGGGTCAGATCGGCGGACGGCGGCGCCGCGCCCCCCTCAGGGGTCAGCACACCCGTCGCGCACAGCGCCCAGGGAGCGTCGCCGCCGCCGTGCGCGGCGTGCACGCTCAGCGCCCGGCGGCCCGCCTCGTCCGGTTCCGCGACGGTCACCTGGACACGCACCGGGGCGTGCCCGGACAGCACCAGGGGAGCGGCCAGCACCAGTTCCTCCACCACCGGGCAGCCGGCCTCGTCGCCCGCCCTGACCGCGAGTTCGAGGAACGCCGAGGCGGGCAGCAGCACCGCGCCGTCGACGGCGTGGTCGGCCAGCCAGGGCTGCACGCGCGGCGTCAGCTGTCCGGTCAGCAGGAGTTCGTCGCGCCCCGCCGGCGCCAGCGACGCGGCGAGCAGCGGGTGGCGCAGGTCGGACAGGCCCAGCGCCGCGGCGTCGGCCGGCCGGCGCGCGGGCATCGCCCAGTACCGCCGGCGCTGGAAGGCGTACGACGGCAGCGGGACCGTCCGGCCTCCGGTGAGCGCCGCGTCCCAGCGGACCGGCACGCCGCGGGACCACAACTCCCCGGCGGACAGCAGGAAGCGGTCCATGCCGCCCTTGCCGCGGCGCAGCGTCCCGGTGGCCAGCGCGTCCGAGCCGGCCACCGCCAGGGTCTCCTGCACGGTGGTGGTCAGCACGGCGTGCGGGGCCACCTCGAGGAACGCCGCGTGGTCCTGCGCGGCCAGCCCGGTCACCGCGTCGGCGAACCTGACCGGTGTGCGCAGGTTCCGGTACCAGTAGGCGGCGTCCAGCGAGGTGCCCTCCACCCAGTCCGCCTCGACGGTCGAGTAGAAGGGCACCTTGGCCGGCAGCGGCCGCAGCTGTGCGAACAGTTCGAGGAACTCCTCGCGGACCGCCTCCACCTGCGGCGCGTGCGACGGGTAGTCGATCGGGACCACCACCGTCCGCACCCCGTGCTCCGCGCACAGCGCGGTGAGTTCGCGCAGGGCGTCGGAGTCGCCGCTGACCACGGTGGTGCCGGGGCTGTTGACCGCGCCGACCGCCAGCAGGTCCGGCCACCGCTCCAGCCAGGGCTCGACCTCCGCCCGCGGCCGCGCCACCGAGAGCATCCCGCCGCTGCCGGACAGCCGCCGGCCGATCAGCCGGGCCCGCACCGCCACCAGCCGGGCGGCGTCGGCGAGACCGAGGGCGCCCGCGACGTGCGCCGCGGCGATCTCGCCCTGCGAGGCGCCCACGACCGCCGCCGGCTCGACCCCGAAGGAGCGCCACAGGGCGGCCAGCGACACCATGACGGCGAACAGCGCGGGCTGCACGGACTCGACCCGTTCCAGCAGGGCCTCGTCGTGCAGCGACTCCAGCAGTGGCACGTCCAGATACGGGTCGAGGGCCTGCGCGCACTCGCGCATGGACGCCGCGAACACCGGTGCGGTCTCCATGAGTTCCACGGCCATGCCGGTCCACTGCGGCCCCTGGCCGGGAAAGACGAACACCGTCGTGCCCGGCCCGCCCTCCGGCGCGACACCGCGGACCACGGAGGCGGCGAGCGGCCCGGCCCCGGCTCCGTCCCCTTCGACGGCCGCGGCCGCGGCCTCCAGCGACCGCCACAGCTCGTCGCCGTCCGTGCCCACGACCACCGCCCGGTGCTCGAACGCCGTCCTGCCGGTGGCCAGCGAGAACGCCACGTCGAGGGCGCGCGGCCGGTCCGCGCCCGCCGCGGCCAGCGCCGCGACGCGCCGGGCGTTGCCCGCCAGCGCGGCCGCGGTCCGGCCGGTGAGCAGCAGCGGCACGGCCCGCGGCGGTCCGTCCGGCTCCGCCGCGGTCGCGGCGCTGCCCGCCGCGTCCTGCGGGGCGGGCGCCTCGATGATGACGTGCGCGTTGGTGCCGCTCGCACT